>JAGCVD010000001.1 GCA_017962545.1 Bacteroidales bacterium | reverse complement strand
AGGTCGTGCTCTACCAACTGAGCTATTTCCGCATCATTTCAATAATCTCTCTTTTTGTACTCCGGGTGGGACTTGAACCCACACGCCCTTGCGGGCAAGGGATTTTAAGTCCCTCGTGTCTACCATTCCACCACCAGAGCATCTCTCTCTGATTTAGGAGCCTTGGAGCGGAAAACGAGACTCGAACTCGCGACCCCGACCTTGGCAAGGTCGTGCTCTACCAACTGAGCTATTTCCGCGTTAAAATTGGCACACTTTTTCTCTCAAAAGCGGGTGCAAAAGTACAACCTTTTTTGAAACCGACAAAATTATTTTTTATTTTTCCCCTACAATTTTTTTGATTTCGCTCAGTTTCAGCAGTGCTTCTATCGGCGTAAGTGTATCAATATCAATATCCAAAAGAATATTCTTTATCTCAAGTAGCGTTGGGTCGTCCAACTGGATAAAACTAAGTTGATAGCCTCCGTCCCGCGTGCTATTTTGACCTTTCAGGTTGCCATTTTTCGCTTTTTTGCCATCTTCCGTTTCACGTCCGTTTTTAGTTTCCAGCACCTGCAGCATGGCGTCGGCGCGGTTCACCACCTGGGAGGGCATGCCGGCCAGTCGGGCCACATGGATACCGAAGCTGTGCTCGCTACCACCGGGCACCAGCTTGCGCAGGAAAATAACCCTGCCATCGATATCCTTAACACTCACATGGTAGTTCTTGATACGCTCATACTGACTCTCCATCTCGATAAGTTCGTGGTAGTGCGTGGCGAACATCACCTTGGGGCGCGCTTTCCTGTTATCGTGCAGATACTCCGTGATGGCCCAAGCAATGGAGATACCATCATAAGTCGACGTGCCACGTCCTATTTCATCCAGCAACACAAGGCTACGGTCTGTTACATTGTTTAGGATGCTGGCCGTTTCATTCATCTCCACCATGAAGGTCGACTCACCGCTGCTGATGTTGTCACTCGCACCCACACGTGTAAAGATTTTGTCAACCAGACCTATCGTAGTTCTCTTGGCGGGACAGTAGCAACCCATCTGCGCCATCAGCACGATGAGTGCCGTCTGCCGTAACAAAGCCGACTTACCGCTCATGTTGGGACCCGTGATAATCATAATCTGCTGATGCTCGCGGTCGAGCATCACATCGTTGCTTATGTACTGCTCTCCAGGAGCCATCTGCGTTTCAATCACAGGATGACGGCCTTCAAGAATGACAATCTTGTCATCGTCAGTCAGTTCAGGACGGCAATAGTTACCCCTGAGCGCCACCTCGGCAAAACACTGCAGGCAGTCCAGATGCGCCACCAACTGGGCATCATATTGTATCGGCTGTACATACTCCGTCACAGCCATCATCAACTGGTTGTACAACTGTACCTCCAACGCCAGTATACGCTCTTCGGCTCCCAGTATCTTATCTTCGTACTCTTTCAGTTCGGGCGTAATATAACGCTCGGCATTGGTGAGCGTCTGCTTGCGTATCCACTCAGCCGGCACCTTGTCCTTGTGAGTGTTATAGACTTCAAAATAATAGCCGAAGATGTTGTTAAAGCCCACCTTGAGGGAGGGGATGCCGGTGGCCTCCTGCTCTTTCTGCTGCAACGTCCGCAGATATTCCTTGCCCGACCCCGCCATGCCACGCAACTCGTCGAGCTCCTCGTTGACACCGGCAGCCATCACGCCACCTTTCTCCACTTTGGCTGGCGGATCCTCTTTCACCTCACGGCCTATACGGTCAGCCAGTTTCACACAGGGATTGTACTGTTCCGCCATACGCTCCAGCGCTTCGCTTCCGCTATCGGCACAGAGGCGTTTCACCTCACCCACAGCCTCCAACGACCGTCGCAACTGCAACATCTCACGTGGGCTGATACGGCCCACGGCTGCCTTGGTAATCAGTCGCTCAAGGTCACCGATAGCTTTGATATGCTTAGCCAACTGCTGTCGCAATTCACCCTCACGGAGCAACACCTCCACCACACCCAGACGTTCCTCGATAGGCTCTCGCTCTTTCAACGGCATAACCACCCAACGCCGTAACAGACGCGACCCCATGGGTGTCAACGTCTCGTCAAGCACGTCGAGCAGCGTCCTCGCATGCTCGTTGGGCGACGACACAAGTTCCAGGTTGCGTATCGTAAAACGGTCAAGCCACATATAACGGTCGCGTTCCACACGGCTGAGCCGCGTGATGTTGGCCGTCTGGTTGTGCTGCGTATCCTGTAGGTAGTAGAGCACAGCGCCAGCAGCGACAATACCCATATCAAGATCTTCCACGCCAAAGCCTTTCAGCGAGTTGGTGCCGAATTGCTTGAGTAACAAATCGTGGGCAAAGTCAGGAGCGAAGACCCAGTCGTCGAATGTGTTACAATAGTATTTCTCGGAAAAGTGCTCTTGGAACCACCGCTGCCGCTTGCGTTGCAGCACTACCTCCGAAGGATGGAAGTTGGTCAGCAACTTATCAATATAAGCCAAATCTCCTTGGGCCACATAGAACTCACCCGTCGAGACATCCAGAAAACTAATACCATGTATCTTGTCAGTAAGATGCAGACCACAGAGGAAGTTATTCTCCTTGACCTCGAGCACCATATCATTGTAAGCCACGCCTGGTGTCACCAACTCGGTGATACCGCGTTTCACCAGGCCTTTGGCGGTCTTGGGGTCTTCCAATTGCTCACAGATGGCCACCCTCAGACCCGCCTTCACCAGTCGCGGCAGGTACTGCTCCAACGCATGGTACGGCACGCCGGCCAGATCGGTATACTCGCCACCGCCGGCCATCTTGCGCGTAAGCGTAAGACCCAGGATGCGCGATGCCTTGCGGGCATCCTCGCCAAAGGTCTCATAGAAATCACCCACACGGAACAACAGCACCGCGTCGGGGAACTTCTTCTTCAACTCGGCGTGCTGTTTCATCAGCGGTGAACCGTCATCGTTCTTCTTTGCCATCAGTATTTAATATATAATATTCCTATTAATTATGCTCCCTCTGCAACAATCACTGCCTCCTCCCACTCTTCCATCTTTCTTTCCAGATCCTTCTTCAGCCGCTGGTATTCTTCATAGAACGAGGTTTCCTGAGCCTGCCCGCCGGCCAACTGGGCATCTTTCTCGGACAGTTGCTGTTCCAGAGCCTCTATCTCTTCCTCTTTCTGTTTCACCACGTTCTGCAATTTTCTACGCTCTCGCTCACGCTCCTTATTCTGCTCATAGGCCTGCTTGGATGAGGAATGGGCTTTAGGGTCTTTAAAGTCCTTCGGAACCTTAAGATCCTTAAGGTTTTTGGCCTGCTCCAGAAATTCCATGATATCCCCTTTGAACTCATGCACCGCCCCGTCGCGGAACTCATAGAGTTCGTCGGTGAGACCGCTGAGGAAGTCACGGTCGTGGCTTACCACAATCAGTGTGCCAGTATACTGCAACAGGGCATTCTTCAGAATATCCTTGGAGTTCATATCCAGGTGATTGGTAGGCTCGTCAAGCACTAATAAATTGCTGGGTGTCAGCAGCAATTTTGCTAATGCCAGCCGTGCTTTCTCGCCGCCGCTGAGCACCTTGACCTTTTTATCTATATCGTCATCCGAGAAGAGGAAACTGCCCAATATGGTGCGTATCTTGGGACGTATATCACCTTGCGCGATATCGTCAATGGTCTCGAACACGGTCTTGTCCAGATTGAGCATAGCCGCTTGGTTCTGTGCATAGTATCCCAACACGACGCCTTGTCCAAGTCGGTAGGTGCCGGTATAGTCGTTGATGTCGCCCACCAGTATCTTGGCCAGTGTCGTCTTGCCTTCGCCATTGCGGCCCACAAAGGCCACTTTCCTGCCCGACGTGAGCAACATGTCAACCCCGTCGAACACTTGATGCTCGCCGTAGGCCTTGCCCAACCCTTTCGTCTCCACCACTATCTTGCCGCTGTGCGGTGCCGGCGGGAACTGGAAATGGATGCTCTCGGTGCTCACCTCATCGACCGTTATCCTCTCCATTCTCTCCAACATCTTCACTCGGCTCTGCACCTGTTTGGCTTTGGTAGCCTTGTAGCGGAAGCGCTCGATAAATGCCTCTATCTGCGCCACCTGCCGTTGCTGGTTTGTCAGTTGTGCCATCTGACTGGCGCGCCGTTCCTGCATCTGCACCACATACTCCGAATAGGGGCACTTGTAATCGTAGATGCGTCCGGCGGTAATCTCAATGGTGCGTTTGGTGATGTTGTCAAGGAAAGTACGGTCATGACTCACCAGCACCACGGCGCCGGTATAGGCCTGCAGGTAGTTCTCCAGCCACTGTATCGACTCGATATCGAGGTGGTTGGTAGGCTCGTCGAGCAATAGAAAGTCGGGATGCCGCAGCAGCAACTTGGCCAATTCTACACGCATCTGCCAGCCACCGCTGAACACCGCCACTGGCCGTTCAAAGTCGTCGTGCCGAAAGCCTAAGCCCAGCAGTACCTTCTCGGCGGCCTCGCGACGTCGGCCGCCACCCAGCACAGCCAAGCGCTCCGTCACCTCGTTGTGACGCTCCAACAACCGTGTATATTCGGCACTCTCATAGTCCGTGCGCTCGGCAATCTCCTGCATCATGCGCTCCTGCTCCCGTTCCAGTTCGTCCAAATGGCCGAAAGCCGTCAAAGCCTCCTCTATGACGCTACCCACTGCGTCGGGCACCATCTCCTGCGGCAGGTAGCCCACCGTCTGGCCGCTGGCAATCACCAACGTGCCGCTTTCGGGCTCCTGCCAGCCACAAAGCACCTTCAACAGGGTCGACTTACCGGCCCCATTCATACCAACAAGGCCGACCCTGTCGTGGTCGGCAATGTTGAACGTAACGTTCTTGAAAAGGTCAGTGCCTGTGAACTGTACAGAGAGATTGTTTACACTTATCAATGGATATAGTAAGGCTACAGGTTAGTAGTTAAGTTACACTAATAAAGACTAAAGAGGTTGACACCTCAAAAGACGCGTCAACCTCTTTAACCTTTACACTTTAACCTTTTATTGCAGGTTGAAGCTCACGGGCAGGTTGAACTGCACACGGACTGATTTGCCGCGCTGCTTACCGGGCGTCCACTTAGGCATGGACTTCACCACACGGATAGCCTCGGCACCGCAACCGCCGCCGATATCTTTCAGCACGCGAGGATTGGCAATCGAACCGTCGCGCTCCACCACGAAAGTGACATACACCTTGCCGGTGATGTTGTTGTCACGTGCCAGCTGCGGGTACTTGATGTTCTCACGCAGGTACTTGTACAGGGCTTCCATGCCACCGGGAAATTCAGGGTCATTCTCCACGACAGTGAAAATCTGCACATCCTCCTCCTCCTCTTCATCTTCAATCTTCACCGGAGTAATCTCAATGTTCTTGGTGTCGTCGGTAACCTCGGCATTGACAACCAGCTCTGTCTTAATCTCGGCATCATCCTCGACCACTTCAAACTCGGTGGTCACCTCAGGAGTCTCGGGGGGAGGGGGTGGCGGCAGCTCTTCCTGCTGCGTCTGGATGATAATCTCCTCCTGTTCCTCACTAGCCTGACGTTCGAACTGCACCTTCTCCTCCTTGTCGTAAGTCTTCACATTGAAGGCCACCAGTGCAGCCACCAAAGTCACCACCAGGCCTATCTCCAGATAGAGTCCCCGACGGTTTTCAAGGTCGGCTTTCGGATTTTTCTTCAGTTCCATATTATTGTTTTTTAATTGTTTATTTCTACTTTCAAGAGCCCATTGAGCCCTATTTTCACACCGCTAAATTACAAAAAAAAACTGAATTACCAACAAGAAAATGTGAAAAACTTCAAATTTTAACATTTCTTCACGGGTCGGACATGCACCTCGGGCAGCAGATAGATAAGCCAACCGCTGACCTGCGGATAGCCCATCTCCTCCATGGCGCGACAATAACGCTGCACCTGTCGGTCGTGTTTCTCGTCCATCTCGCGCCCTGTCTTGAAGTCGACCACCCAGGTCTCATTCCCCGTGAGCACCACACGGTCGGGACGGCACAAGCCTTCGGCGTCACACAGGTCACACTCCGTTTTGACATCATATTCCTCACGGAAGAAACGTTCCGTATCAGCATGCGTCACCACGCTGTAGGCCAGCGCCTCAAGATTTTCTCGCATCGGCTCGTCCATCTGTTCATCGGCAGCCATACGCTGCACCGCGGCATCGATGTCAGAAGCATGGTACACTTGTGCCATCAAGTCATGCACGACATTGCCCAGACGCACACTCTCCTCCTGCAACGGCGTAAGGGCACGTTCAGCCGGCGACGCCACCTGTACCTTTTTAGTCCACTCGGCAAACGACATCTGGTGCAAAGCCATCTCCTTAGGTTTCTCGTTCTCATCCTCTTCTTCCTTACACACATGGCAGAAGTCAGCATCGCCCAGGTCAGGATGCTCGCTGTCCATAAACTCTTTGATAAGACGTGCATAACTCAGCGTATCCTTGCTGGTCTTCGGCGGCGTGGGGCAGACGACAAAGAGCTGCTCCTGAGGCCGCGTCATGGCGACATAAAGCAAGTTCAGCTGATCGACTTCATCGAGACGCCGCTCCTCGTCACGCACCGTGTCGAACTGCGAGGTTCCGTCACGGCTCAACTCCACAAAAGCCGCCGGCAATTTGCCGCCGACGCCCGCCTTCTTGTCGAGTGTCACCCATAGTTTGTAACCGAAGTTTTGCTGCGATAGGAAAGGGCAGATGACGACGGGGGCTTCAAGGCCTTTGGCCTTGTGTATGGTCAGCAGTCGCACGGCATCGACTCCTTCGGGGCTGGCGGCCGACAGCTGACGGTGCTTAGAGACGTCAAGGTCGGCGGTGGCGTTGTCGTCAAACCACTTAAGGAACTCCGCCACTCCTTGGTGACGGCGCGCCACAAAGGCAGCGACACGACCTAGCAGCGACCCTATATAGGCTGTGTCAAGACCGTCGAGGTGCAACTCGCGCACCAATTCTTCGCAGCAGTCGTAGAGATCCAACGACACCAAGTAGTCGGGCTTGACGTCAAACCCACGGTGCTCGTCACGCAGCAAACGAGCCACATCGATTGGGCCTTTCTCCAAGAAAGCGTCGCGGTGACTGCTGGCCACCAGCCCCAGATTGTAGAGCCGTTGCAGCAAGTCGGCGGCAGCCACTCTGTCGCTTGGGTCGTAAAGCAGCCGCAGAGCCGATACCACAGCCATGACAGCATGACTGCGCACCAGAAAGAACGACTCATTGGAACTCACCTCTATCTTCAGCTCATCGCTGTGATGCTGCAAGTAGGTGCTCACACTGTCAAGCTCCTTCTTGCGGCGTCCCAGCACCATAATATCACTTTGGCGGTAACCCTGTCGCGTCACCAACTGAACAATAATCTGCCGTATGCGCTCGTTGATTGCATCGGCATCACCGTCAACAAAGGTCACGTCGACATGACCCTCAGGGACATCTTTGTTTTCAGGCAGATACTGCCACAATTCCGCATGACCCTTGTCATCGGGGGCACCCACATATATCTGCTGTGCCAGCATATTGTCGGCCAGAGGCAGTTTTTTGCAATTCAGAAGCCATGTAAAGAAAGCATTGTTAAAATTGACAACGCTCGACGCTGTACGGTAGTTGACAATGAGGGGCTCGTGGCTGTAGTTACCCTCAACATCCAGCGTCTTCCCATGGAACGACGGCATATTTTCCACATGCGGCAGCGCCACGAACTGACGCACGTCGCCCTGTCTGAAGCGATAGATGGCCTGCTTGCCGTCGCCTACTACCAATGACTCGTAGCGTTGCGACACTCCGTTCTCCAACAACGGCACCAGGTTGTGCCACTGCAGCACCGACGTATCCTGAAACTCATCTATAAGGAAATGGTGGTAGCGGTTACCTAGACGCTCATATATAAAGGGTGCTGGCTGGTCGCAGACAATACTGTTAATCATCTTGTTGAACTCCGACAGATGCACCACCTCGTTTTCCTTGCAGTAAAGGTCGAGTTGTTTCTTCAACTGTCCCAGCAAGGCCATCGAATAGAGATTTTTCAACAGTATCCCACGAGTGTTGTAGTCACGCAGCGCGCCGCCCTCGTCGGGTGTACGTCCGTCGGCCACACCCAGCATGTCGCGAGCCCGCTCGTACAGCGGGTAAAGCTCGTCCGTCAGGTCGTCAATGACATCCATTGTCGCCTCCGAGCACTTGGAACTATACAACTTGCCACTCTCGAAGGTATCGGCCACGGTAGGCGTGAGAGGACGTATCTTCCCGCCCGCCAATCCGCGGAAGAAGCCATAGTAGCCTGTCCGTCCGCTAGCGCAATCGGACTCCTCCACCCCTTTGCGTGCCAACAACGCCATCACCGCTTGTCCGCAGGCCATGGCCTCGCCCTCAAAACGTCGGTTGGCCGCCGTCAAAGCCTTGTGCAGAGTGATGTAGTCACCAAGGTCCATCTCCTTGAGCTGCCCAAGATGCTTGTCGGCCCCCTCGGTGAAGAGTTGGTCCGCCAGTCTCGTCAACTCCCTTTCGATATCATACCCCTTCGCGTCTTCCATACGGCTCTCGGCGAAAGCCCGAAGCACTCGCGTGAGGTCCTCTTTTTCAGACATGCCTGCCTGCGACATCAGCTGCGACACTGCCTGCTGTATCATCTCGTCCTGCTCCACATTCACCTCGAAGTTCACTGGACGGTTCAAGTCGTGGGCGAAAGTGCGTACGATACGGTGCATAAAACTGTCGATAGTGCATACCGACAAGTCGCTGTATTGGTGCAATATAGCCGAATGCACCACCTCGGCCATCCAGCGCAGGTCGCTCTCCTCCAGCGGCATGTCTTGGTAGCAGGGCATGTCGTTCAGAGCCTTCAACAGCGGCACACCCAAGCGCGAACGCTTCGCGTCGATTCCATAGCGCATTATCTGCTCCAGATACTCCATGATGCGACTCTTCATCTCACCGGCCGCCTTGTTGGTGAAGGTGATGGCCAGGATGCCGGCGAACTGACGACGCAGCTGACGCTCGAAAGCGACACGGTCGCGCCGCACGGCGGCACTAGGTACCGCCATGGCCAGCTTCAAGTACTCCTTCACCAAAGTGAAAGTCTTGCCGCTGCCAGCGGCGGCACGACATATAACAAACGGATTATGTGACTTCTGCACAGCAGTCATGGCGTAATATTTGTCCGCAAAGATACGAAGAAATTACGGCTCCTGCAAACCCATTTATCAACACCCTTCACTCTCAGCGATTTCCCCGCACCAACTCCAACAAAACTCTAATGATGATCCGAAAGAAGGCGGAGACACGAAGGCGTCAATTCGAAAAAAAATAAAGCAAAGAGGATCCTTTTTACAACATTTCCTTTAAAATATGGATTTTTTTTGTATCTTTGCTTTTTACAAATACACGCAAACAAACGATACAATATAATGGAAGACAACAAGTTATTCAACGAATTCCCACCCGTTTCGACCGAGAAATGGGAGGAGGTTATCAACAAAGACCTCAAAGGTGCCGACTATGACAAGAAGTTGGTGTGGCACACCATCGAAGGCTTCAATGTGAAGCCCTACTACCGTGCCGAAAACCTTGAAGGCCTGGAGTATCTTGAAAGCAACCCTGGACAGGTGCCCTTCACGCGCGGCCATCAGGCTGACGGCAACGTGTGGGAGGTGCGTCAGGATATCCACGTGCAGGACCTGGCCGAGGCCAACCGTATAGCCCTCGACGCAGTGGAGCGCGGCGCTACGTCACTGGGCCTCTGCGCCAAGGCAGTGCAGTCGGTCAACGACTTGGCGGTACTGCTGAAAGGCATCTATATCAACGCTGTGAGCATCAACTTCATGTGCTCGCAAGACTACCTGCAACTGCTAAAACTCTATGTGGAGTATGCCCAAAAGAACGGCTACGACACCAAAGAACTGTGCGGCTCGACAGGCTTCGACATGTTCCGTTACGCCCTGAAGCACGGCAAGTTCCACCGCGGTGAAGAGGGCGACCTGCAGATGGCCAAGGAACTGGTGGAGTACGCCCACGAGGCGCTGCCTAAGTTCCGTGTATTGACGGTGGGCAGCAACGTGTTGCACAACGCCGGCGCCAATATCGTGCAAGAGTTGGGATTCGGCCTGGCCGCCGCCAACGAGTTGGTAGCCCGTCTAACAGATATGGGCTGCAAGGCTCACCGTGTGGCCAAGAGCATCGTGCTGAGCGTGGGCGTAGGCAGCACCTATTTCATGGAGATTGCCAAGATTCGCGCCGCCCGTATGCTGTGGAGCAAGATTGTGGAGCAATACAAGCCCGAATGCGACTGCGCCTACAAGCTCTTCATCAACGCCACGACGAGCCGCTGGAACCAGTCGGTCTACGACCCCTATGTCAACATGCTGCGCAGCACCACCGAGGCCATGTCCTCGGCCGTGGCCGGCGCCGACAGCATCTCGGTGCTGCCTTTCGACAACGCCTACAAGGAGGCCGACGACTTCGGCTACCGTATCGCCCGCAACCAGCAGCTGCTCCTGAAAGAGGAGAGCTACCTCGACAAGATTGTCGACCCCGCCGCAGGCAGCTACTACATTGAAAACCTCACCAACGAGATAGCTCAGGGTGCTTGGCAGCATTTCCTGAAGGTAGAAGAGGCCGGCGGCTACTGCAAGGCCCTCCGCACCGGCATGGTGCAGGACGAGGTGATGGCGACAGCACGCAAGCGCGTCCTCGACATCGCCACCCGCAAGACCACCATCCTCGGCACCAACCAGTATCCCAACCTGCTGGAGAAGATGGGCGAGAAGATCGAGAAAGGCGAGCATTGTTGCTGCTGCGAGAAGGGCGACGAGGTGAAGGTGCTGCCGGAATACCGCGGCGCTGAAGTCTTCGAACAACTGCGTCTGCAGACCGAGAAGGCGGCACGCCGTCCCAAAGTATTCCTGCTGACCTACGGCAACCTGACCATGCGCAAGGCCCGCTCGGGCTTCGCCACCAACTTCTTCGGCGTGGCAGGCTACGAGATTATCGACAACCCAGGTTTCGCCACTCCCGAGGAGGGCGCCAAAGCAGCACTGGAGAGTGGCGCCGACGTGGTGGTGCTCTGCTCGAGCGACGACGAGTACGCCGAACTCACCGAGCCGGTGTGCAAGGCCCTGAAGGGCAAGGCAAAGAGCCTCGTCCTGGCAGGCTATCCCAAGGAGATGGTGGAAACCTACAAGGGGTATGGCATCGACGAGTTCATCCACGTCAAAACCAACGCCCTTGAATGCCTGACCAACTTCCAGAAACTGCTGCTATAAATGCTGAAACGACTTGACAGATATATCCTGAGCAAATACCTCAAGACATTCTTGCTGGCACTGGCTCTGATTATCGTCATCGTCATCACCTTCGACGTCAGCGAGAAACTCGACAAGTTCATCTCCCACCACGCCACCTTCGGCCAGGTGGTGACGGACTATTACTTCAACTTCATCCCGGGCTTCGTGAATCTCTACAGCCCGTTGTTCATCTTCATTGCGGTGCTTTTCTTCACCTCGAAGATGGCGGGCAACACCGAGATTATCGCCATCCTGGGGTCGGGCATCAGCTACCACCGCATGCTGCGGCCTTACCTCTACGGTTCACTGATAGTGGCTGTGGTGGTGCTGCTGCTGGGCAACTTCATTATCCCCCTGTCGAACAGACATCTGATAGACTTCGAGGAGCATTACGTCAAAACCAAGGCCACCAGCTACTACAGCAACCTGCACTTCCAATCCGAACCCGGCGTACAGGTGTATGCCGAAAGTTATGACGTCAAGCAGCAACGCGGATTCAAGTTCTGCCGCGAGACCATGGACGCCAAGGGGCACATGACACGGCGCGAGACCGCCGACATCATCGTCTACGACACCAATACACACCTGTGGCGCAGCACCAACTACACCCTACGCACCATCGACAGCCACGGCAACGAGACCCTCAGCCGAGAAGGCTTCATCACCGTGGACTATGGCATTACGCCTGAGGACTTTGACCTGCTGTCGAAACGCATAGAGACCATGCCGACACCGGCATTGCTGCAACATATCGAGCGCGAAAAGATTCGCGGCACCGGCACCGTCAAGGAAGCCCAGATAGAGCTCAACCAACGTCTACTGAACCCACTGGCTATCATCGTGATGACCTTCATCGGCGTAGCCATAGCGTCTCGCAAGACGCGTGGCGGCATAGGCATGCACCTGGCCATAGGCATCACGCTGGCCTTCGGATTCATAGTATTTATGAAAGTAACCACTGTCTTCGCCATCGGCGGCAACCTGTCACCCTTCATGGCCGTGTTGCTTCCTCAGCTGGTCTTCGGCGTGGCGGCGGTGTACCTGATATACAAAGCACCAAAATAAATGGAGTCCAAGTAGTTCAAGTAGTTCAAGTAGTTCAGGACAATACCTCGGCTGGCCCATTTGTCTTGAACTCCTTGCAACTCCCTAAACTCCTTGAACTCCCCAGAAGAAAAAGAATATGACAATACAAGAAATAGAACAACAGATTATCGACGAGTTCAGCAACTTCGACGAGTGGCTGGACCGTTACGCCTACCTCATCGACCTAGGACGCGAGTGTCCGCAGATTGACGAGAAAGACAAGACCGAGCAGAACCTTATCAAGGGCTGCCAGAGCCGTGTGTGGCTCAGCTGCACTTGCGACGACGGCCTGCTGCACTTCCGTGCCGACAGCGACGCCGTCATCACCCGTGGCATCGTCACCCTCCTCATCCGCGCCCTCAACGGTCACACGCCGCAGGAAATTCTCGACGCCGACCTTGCTTTCATCGATGCCATTGGCCTCAAGGAACACCTCTCCCCCACCCGCTCCAACGGCCTCACCGCCATGGTGAAACAGATGAAGATGTACGCATTAGCCTTTTCCATAAAGAAATAGCGACCTTAAAGACTCAAGCAATGGAGCCTACTCAAGAAACCATCAAATCGGCAGTCATCAACTGCCTGAAGAACATCTACGACCCCGAGATACCCGTCAACATCTATGATCTAGGGCTCATCTACAAGGTCGACGTCGATGAGGCACTGAATGTGAAGATCGTGATGACCATGACGGCACCCGACTGTCCCGAGGCGGAATACATGTTCCAGGAAGTGAAGCAGATGGTGGAATACATCAGCGGCGTGAAGAGCGTCGACGTGGAGCTCACCTTCGACCCGCCCTGGACCATGGACATGATTCCCGACGACATCAAGGTGGAACTGGGATTCATGTAATAACCAAAAGACTCTAAAGCCCCTATGCACCTTTTCAAAAAACATTCTGATGCCGACCTGGCGGGTCACTCCCTCGACCGCATGGCGTGGCGGCGATTCCGCCGCAACCCCCTGTCAGTGGCCAGTCTTGTCGTCATAGGGTTCTTCGCCTTGGTGGCGGTGCTGGGCTATCTCATCACCCCCGACCCCACACCTTTCTGCAACCAGCAGTACCTCGAACTCGCCACCCTCAAACCTGGCAGCAAAGCCACCTTCCTCTACACATCTGACTCATCTCTCACCTCTCATCACTCGTCACTCCTTCGCCGTATGGTAAACGGAGAACCTCTACCCTATACCGCCACGCCTATGTATAAATATGAATACACGCGCGACAGCATCACCGCCACACCTTACAACGGCGAACCTATAACAGTGTCGGCCCACGAGGCACGTGTCGAGCGGCGCACATTCCTCCTCGGCACCGACGCTTACGGACGCGACGTGCTGAGCATGCTGATGATAGGCTCGCGCGTGAGCCTCAGCGTAGGCTTCATCGCCATCGCCATAGCGCTACTCATCGGCATCACCCTCGGCGCCCTAGCGGCGTACCATGGCGGCTGGGTCGACAATGTCATTCTGTGGCTCATCAACGTCGTGTGGTCCATCCCCACAGTGCTGCTGGTCATTGCCATCACCTTCGCCCTGGGTAAGGGCTTCTGGCAAATCTTCGTGGCCGTAGGATTGACGATGTGGGTCGACATAGCGCGTGTGGTACGTGGCGAGGTGCTCAGCATCAAAGAAAAAGAATATGTCGAGGCCACCCGTGCCCTCGGCTACAGCACCTTCCGCACCATCTTCCGTCATATTCTGCCCAACTGTCTAGGCGCCGTGGTCGTCGTGGCGGCCTCCAACTTTGCCAGTGCCATACTACTGGAGGCGGGCCTGAGCTTCCTCGGCATAGGCGTGCAGCCTCCCATGCCGTCGTGGGGCATGATGGTCAAGGACAACTACGGGTACATACTCCTCGACAGCGCCTACCTGGCCCTGCTACCCGGCCTGGCCATCATGTTCATCGTCCTGGCCTTTATGCTGCTGGCCAACGGCCTTCGCGACGCACTGGATGTCAAACGATAAAGTATAAAAAATATTAAAAAAACGAACTTTTTTCTTCTATATCAGAAAAAGTTCGTACTTTTGCACCCGATTTGGAATGTAATTATTAACCCCAAAAACAATAAAAACAATGAAGAACATTTTCAAACTTTTAGGCATTGCTGTCCTCGCTTGCAGCATGATGGTTGCTTGTGGTCCCGATGAGACCGAGGTCCCCGATCCCACTCCCACTCCCGAACCCCAGCCCCAACCCACCACCGTCGCCAATGTAACCCTCGGCACCTACTCTTGGGACGCCGCTACGGCCACCATCTACACTGCCAACTATGAGCAGTACGGTCTGAACGAGTACACACTGTACAAAACCAGCAACAGCGAATATCCTTTTGTTGATTTCATGGTTCAGGCCACCCCTGGCACCTATAGCGCCGAAGCAACTCTCGGTCAGGCCGAGGGTTACACCTACTATGGCTGGCAGAACATGGACATCTACGACATCAACTATTTTGAGGCTAACGTCTTCTCGCAGCAGACCTCGACTGGCGGCACTGTCTACCGTGGCGACTGGCGTCCTGTGACCGCTAGCTTGACTGTTACCGCTTTCGACCTCAACAGCCTTACCGCCTCTTTCGTGCTCACCGCCACGATGTACGACTATGCCTCCTGGTACCAGGATCTCGTCACCAATGCCGAAGATGCTGACACCAAAGACATGACCGTCACTGTGAACAACTACACCTTCACCGCTGTTAGCAAATAATCAAAACGAAGAGCTATATAATGAAAAAGACAATCAAACTCGCAGCCATCGCTCTCGTAGCAATGAGCCTCACGGTGGCCTGCAAAAGCAAGGCTACTGAAGTAGTCGAGGACACCACTCCCATCGAGGAAATGGTAATCGAAGATGTCGTTGACACTCTCGAGGAAGTTGCCGAAGAGGTAGTTCCCGAGGAGCCGGTCAAGAAAGTGACGAAGAAAACCACCACTGCTACCAACAGTCCCGCTTCCGTCAAACCGACCGACCTGAATAAAGTCGGTACCGCTGACCAAAGCACCAAGGGTAGCGCAAAAAAGGTTGAGCAGAAAGTCACTCCTACCAACGTTGACCCTCAGGCTTCCGCTACTCCCGAGACTAAAAAAGGCAAATAAGTAGTCTTACAAACATCAGAAAAGTGCGAATGAGTAATCATTCGCACTTTTATTTTAAAAAATGAAGAAGACATTCATATTCCTAGCAGCTCTCCTGCTGATTACTGCATGCCAAACCGACGGAGGCCTACGACACAATGCTGAAAGATACATTCAGGCCATGGCTGACTATAATATTGATGAGGCCTACCCACTCGCCACTCCTGAGACTCAAAAGTATACGTTAGACTATTTCAAACACTTGCTGACCATTGTTGACAGCAACTACATCGCCTCCAATACGCCCGCCTCAACAGCCATCGACTCGGTGGTACATATAGATGACACCCAGGCGGTCGTTTATTACCACAAAAAGACTCCTTTACAACCCCACTTATGTGCCAATGTGGAAATGCGTCTCAGAGACGGACAATGGTTAGCACACCAACCAATCAACCCGATGCCTTTCTCAAATGGCGCCATTAAAGTCATTGACACTGCTGAAATGGCAAATACCCGCATGCATTGTAACGACTCCGTCATAGAGCCTCCAACCAAGATTGTCCCTCTCGTTAAATAAGAAATCTTCCACCAAAACAAAAAGAGAGGACGCGCATTTTAGCGTGTCCTCTCTTTTTATTGGATATCCTGCGCCTTGATATGGGCGACGACGGTGTCCTGAATGGCCTGATAGAGGTCGAGGTGCTGCGTATAATAGTCTAGACTAAGCTCCACCTGTTCTATGGTGGTGCCATGAAGGTCGAGGATGCTGTCGTAAGCATGCAGCATACCTTCGGAGATGGAGTCGAAACGATACCGTGAACTGACGGCATATTCACCCTCCAGAAGATAAGCGTCGGTCAGGAAGTCGGCCATACGGTCCTGCGGCAGCACCTCTGGGGGTGTCACCTGGTGGTGACAGGCCGTAAGAAGTAGGACGAGTGGCAAACAGAATAATATCTTCCTCATTCTCGAATTAAGAAAAAGAAACAGGCCCTACGCGCTGAAGGTGTGGGGCCTGTTCCATGGTGTTACAAGAAGTTATTTCTTGCCAAGCTTCTTGGAGAGCTCGTTGGCACCGGCCTTGATACCCTCGTTGGCGGCATCCTTGACGGCGGCGGTAGCTTTGGCTTTCACGCAGCTATTGAACTCCTCTTCCATAGCGGCTTTGAACTCCTCGTTGTCCTGATAGGCGGCGTAGCTCTGGGCGATGATGCTCTTGATGCAGCTCTCAACGCTGGCGGCGTCGGTCTTGTAGCAGTTGCACTTGGCCTGGCCAGCCTCGCGGGCGGCGTTCAACATAGCCTCATGCTCGGCATCGCTCATGGTAGCAGCCTCGACGGGAGCAACCTCGGTGGCTTCCTCGACGGTGGCCTCAACGGTGGAATCAACAGCCTCTTCAGCGGTCTTGTGACCACAGGCAACGGTCATAGCGGCGACGAAAAGGGCGCAGCTAACAAAAGACAGAACTTTCTTCATTTTATTGATTTTTAAGGTTATAATAATATTTTTCATTCAACTTTAATGTTGCAAAAATACAACTATTCGGGTAATTGTTAATGAATTATATTGTTAAATGATATTAAAAGGTAGCGTATCAGTGACACGCTACAAAAAAAAGGAACCCTCAAAGGTTCCCTTGATGTGGGAGTAACAGGGATCGAACCAGTGACCTCCTGCTTGTAAGGCAGGCGCTCTGAACCAGCTGAGCTATACTCCCGCTTTCTTTTGAGGGTGCAAAAATACACACTTTCCGGCATACAGCCAAATTTATTTTTCAAAGGACTGCATGTCAACCAGTTTCCGATACATGCCTCCGGCAGCTAAAAGCTCGTCATGCGTGCCTTGTTCCACAATACGGCCATGGTCGAGAACAACGATGAGGTCGGCATGGCGTATGGTAGAGAGACGGTGGGCAATAACGATGGCGGTACGCCCCTGCATCAGCGCCTCGAGCCCCTGCTGCACCAGTTGCTCCGACTCGGAGTCTAATGCCGAGGTAGCCTCGTCAAGTATCAGTATCGGAGTGCCGCGCAGCACGGCGCGTGCAATGCTGAGACGCTGACGTTGGCCACCGCTGAGGTTCATCCCTCGGTCTCCAATGATGGTGTTGTAACCTTCAGGAAGCGCCTGGATGAAGTCGTCAGCGTTGGCCACCACGGCGGCGGCGCGTATCTCGTCGGCAGTGTAGCGCTCCGAGCCAAAAGAGATGTTGTTGGCCACGGTATCGTTGAAAAGGATACAGTTCTGGCTGACGAGGCCGAACTGCGACCGCAGCGAGTTGATATTAAGTTCCTTGACTGGCATCCCGTCAACAGTGATGGTGCCAGAGGTGCAGTCGTAGAAACGCGGCAGAAGGTCCACCAGTGTGCTCTTACCGGCACCTGAAGGGCCGACGAGGGCGACGGTCTTGCCCTTGGGTACGGTAAGGTTGACATGATTGAGGACGATATGTCTTTCCCGCTGTCCAGATCCCTGTGATGCCTCATCGTAACTAAACGTGACGTCATGCAGTTCTATCGCGTGATGGAATCCGTCGAGCACCTTGGCTTCGGGAACCTCGAGGATAACCTCATCGGCGTCAAGCACCTCAAGGAAACGCGCCGCCGAGGCAGAGCCTTTCTGCAGGCTGTTATAGGCCTTCACTACAGCTTGGATGGGTGGTATCAGACGGGCGAAGACAATAACGAAAAAGATAAACACCGAGGGATGTATCACACCGTCAATAACCTGCCAACCGCCCACGATGAGAATAATGACGAGGGCCAGTGTGCCGAGAATCTCGGACAAAGGGCTCGATAGCTCGCGCCGCAGCGTGACACGCACCATTGAGCGGGTATAGTGGTCGTTGATACGCCGGAAACCTTTTTCTCGCTGCTCCTCACGGCCAAACGACTTGACGGCACGGAGGTTGGCCAACGACTCATCAAGCCAGGCGAAGAGGACACCCAGGCGGTTCTGGCCTTGCTGAGAGTTGCGCTTCAGGCTCTTGCCGATGAGGGCTATAAGCCACACTCCCACTGGCAGCACCACCAGGAAGAGGACGAAGAGACGCCACGAGACAAAGAGCAGCGTGACCGAGAAGACGATAACGTTGATAGGATCCTTGACGAGCGACTGGAGGGTACTCACCACGCTCCACTCCACATCGAAGAGGTCGTTGGCCATACGGCTGATGAGGTCGCCGCGGCGTTTGCGGTTGAAGTAGCTGATGGGCAGAATGGTGACACGACGGTAGATGTCATTGCGCAGATGTTCTATCAAGCCATTACGGATGGTGCTGAGGAAGACCAACGCCAGATAACGAAAGAGGTTGCTCAATAGCGAACAGGCCAAGTAACCGCCAGCGACAATAAGCAGACAAGGCCACAGGCCAAGGGTGTCGCGATAGGCATGGAGATGCCAGAAAGCCCAGTCAGCCAGTCCCTGCTGGCTAAAGGAGAAGGCTGGTTCCGCCGCGGAGACGTCGCCCAATCCGAAAAGCAACTCCACAAAAGGCACTATCATCACGTAGGACCCTAGGTTGAAGAGGATATGCAACACATTGAAGAATATGTTGAATCCTATCTGCCAAGGGAAGTGGCGCAGGTAGCGGAATATGCGGAGGATGGGCTTCATTGGTGGTCGGTGGTCGGTGGTCGGTGATTGGAGGATAATAATAAGCGGATTTGGGGACGGGAGATGTCAGTGCCGCCACGGTAGCTGAAACGCTCGGAGCGCAGGCCTTTCTCACGCAGGCGCGCAAGGGCGGCCTGCGCGTCGGCCACCTTGGGGCATTCGATTGACAGATGTACACGGGGATGTTCCACCAACCATGCCGCCAAGGCGTCGAGCACCAGCGGCTCGGCAAGGTTCATCGGAGAAACGGTGTCGGCCTGCGCCACCGTCTTGTTGTCGAGGTCTCTGGCCCTGCCACACAGGATGGTGGGCAACGGACCGTCGAAGAGCACTGCTGTAGACTCCTGCACAGGGAGCATCAGCAATGTGTCGCGGTGAGCCGGCTCCATGTGCATGCGACAGAGACGCATGGCCTCGGGACGTGCGGCAGGGTACAGGTCGAAGAGGTAGACATCGCTGCTACGAGCGCCCTCCTGCTTGGCCGCGTAGTAAGCCTGACGACCGTCAGCTGTGACGCCGAGACTGAGCTCGTCTCCCTCGGTGTTGATGGGTAGACCGAGGTTGGTGGGACGGTTGCCGTAGACGTCGGCGAGGTTGGCAAAATAGACATCATAGCCGCCGAAGCCCTGCCAGCCGTCGCTGAGGAAATATAGCGTGCGACCGTCGGCAGCCAAGAAGGGTGCTTTCTCGTTACCTGCGGTGTTGATGGAGGAACCCAGGTTCTCCGCCCTGCTCCAGTCGCCGTTCTTCAACCGATGGCACCGCCAGAGGTCGATACCCCCCAAGCCGCCTTTGCGGTTGGAGGCGAAAACCAGCGTCTGGCCATCGGCGCTGACGGTGGGCTGCGATTCCCAACTGCGGTCGCCGTTGACTTGTGTCCCCAACGCCTCGGGCTGCTGCCAAACGCCACCAACACGGCGCACACAATAGATGTCGCTATTGGCATAGCCGGCCTTGTTTCTGATGATGGAATAGTAGAGCTCCGTGCCGTCGGCAGTGAGGGTAACGCTACCCTCAGGGTCGCCGCTGTTGAACGGCGCCGACAGGGCAACCCCTTTACTGAAGGATGTATCGTTGAGGCGCTTGCTGCTGCAGAGGAGCCACTGCTTCTGTTCGAGCTCACGGGAATAGAAGGTACGCTCGTTACTGGCGGGCATCTCACGGAGGTAATAGAATGTCTGTCCGTCGAGGCTGAGATAAGGTAGCATCTCGTTATGACGCGAGCTGACGCCTTCTACAGGCTGCGGGTCGAAAGGCGCTTTGTTGAGCATAGCCCCGGCCAAGAACTGCGACCAATACAGGTAGTTGGAGGCCTCTTCGTACACAGCCATCCAAGCGGCATTGTCAGCACCATTGACCCTCAGAAAGTAGCGGTCAAGCTCGGCAACGGCATCGTCGAAACGGTCATCAGTGTAATGGATGACGGCCATATAGTAGTGCGCCAGCGCATCGGGGTAGTCAGGGCTGATTTCTATACAACGAGTGAAGTAGCGTCGTATGGCGGTGGCATTGAAGCCATCTTTGACGGCCGTCATGCCGAGCCAGAACTGTACATCGGCCGACCGCGGGTTGCGGCCTGCAAGGCGCCGCAACTGCTGCGCCGCATCACGGTACTGCCTTTTCCCGTAACAAGCCATAGCCTTCTCATAGGCAGCCTTGTCCCCCTGTTTCACATCCTGCGCCTGGAGGGGAAGGATGGAAAAAAGAAGTGAAAGGAAAAGAAAGGAAGTGAGAGGGAGTGAAAAGACAAATGCACCGGACAAGGCTATTGTCCTTTCACTCCATTTCACTCCTTCTGCACTCCTTTTCACTCCATGCATCATACTACAACTTGCTGGTATCTATCTCAAAATGCGCGTCGGGACCGTTGCAGGGGTTCTTACATGCAATGGCACAGTCGGCACACGAGGTCAGCTCGCCATGCAGGCGCTTCTTGACCATGTCGCCTACAGCGTCGCGCAGGGACTCAATGGCGATGCCTCGTATCACCTCGTCACAGAAAGCATAACTCAACATGGTGACAGCGGTCTTTTGACCGATACCACGCGTCATTAGGTAAAACATCGCCTGTTCGTCGAGTTGACCGATGGTGCTACCGTGCGAACACTTGACATCGTCGTTGTATATCTCCAGGAACGGACGGGTGTCGACATGGGCCTTGTCGGTGAGCAGTATATTGCGGTTGGTCTGGTAGGCCTCGGTCTTGACGGCACCATCCTGCACCAGTACATGACCGTTGAAGCGGGCACGTGCAGAGTCGTCGATGATACCCTTGTAGAGTTCGCGACTTGCGCAATGCGGCTTGGCATGCTCCACGAAAATATAGTTGTCGCACTGCTGCTCACGGTCAATCAGATAGAGTCCATTGGCCTCACAGTGCCCCCCCTCTCCCTGCATACGCACCACGACATTGTTCCTCACATGGCCGCCGCCGAGGGTGACGGTGCACATATCCAGCTGCGCCTCCTCCTGCATGGAGACAGCCATCTCGGTGAGATGCCTGCTGGGTGTGTTGACGCCCTGCAGACGGTAAAGCCAGAGACGGGTACCCACAGCCATCTCGACACGCAGATGCTCCACATCGGGCATGATACTATAACCCTTCCCTTCACGGAGCATGAACATGGGAGCATCCTCGGGGTGGCACAGCACCACATGGCGCTCCTCGCCACGCCCTACCTGTAGCACCTGTTCCGGTGCCTCACAGCGCCAGCCGTCGGTCCACACATCAGGCAATTGGTCTTTCCTAATCATAACTCCTGCCCCTTAACGTCCAACTCCTCTTTAATCCACTCGTAGCCCTTCTCTTCCAGTTCCAGCGCCAATTCCTTGGGACCTGTCTTCACGATACGCCCCTCATAGAGCACATGCACGAAGTCGGGCACGATGAAGTCCAACAGACGCTGGTAGTGGGTGATGACGATGGTGGCGTTGTCCTTGCTGCGCAGCTGGTTGACGCCACCGGCGACGATACGCAGGGCGTCGATATCGAGGCCCGAATCGGTCTCGTCCAGGATGGAGAGCGTCGGGTTGAGCATGGCCATCTGGAAAATCTCATTCTTCTTCTTCTCGCCACCGCTGAAACCCTCGTTGACCGAGCGGTTGGCCAGGTTGGTGGTCATCTCCACCACCTTTTTCTTCTCTTCCATCAGCTTGAGGAACTCCGATCCACTGAGCGGGTCGAGGCCGTGATACTTGCGCTGCTCATTGACAGCAGTGCGCATAAAATTGGTGATGCTCACTCCCGGTATCTCCACGGGATACTGAAAGCCGAGGAAGATGCCCTCACAGGCACGCTGGTCGACAGGCAGGTCCAGGATGTTCTTGCCGTTGTAGATTACTTCGCCAGCAGTGACGGTATACTTAGGGTTGCCGGCGACGACACCAGCCAATGTGCTCTTACCGTTGCCGTTGGGGCCCATGATGGCATGCACCTCGCCACGGTTCACCTCCAAGTTGACACCCTTCAGTATCTCGCGCTCACCTATCGAAGCGTGCAAATTGCGTATAGAAAGCAGTGACATATCTCTATTTATTATTTTGAACTCTAATATATTAACACCATAATACAGGCCAAAGCCAAAAAGCAAAGATACGGTTTTTTCGCCATATAGGAGAATTTTCCTTCCCAAAATGAAAAGATTTGCCCTTCAACAACACCACAGCGTTTTTTCTTTCCATCGAACACAATAAAGGGAGAGCCTTCCCCGTTAAAAGAGGGATGGAAACGCCAATAGCAACACTGACTACCGACTGGGGTGAAAGAGGCTTCTTCGCCGGCATGGTGAAAGGGGCTCTAATGAACCTTGTAGAAGGCGTACAGGTGGTTGACATCAGCCACGGGCTCAAGGCGTTCAACGTAATGGAGGCCAGTTTCATGGTGCGCCATGGCTGCCTGGGTTTTCCCTCAGGAACGGTGCACATCATCGATGTGGCTTCGCAGGCGCCCTACGTGGCTCTGCGCGCCCGTGGGCAGTATTACATCTGTTCCGACAATGGATTGCCGGCACTGGTGTTCGGCGACGAGGTAGAAGGGGTCGTCGAGATACCCACTCAAGCCGGCGGCGTATACAACTTCGCCGCCTACAACCTCTTCGTCCCCGCAGCGGCACAACTGCTGAAAGGCGCCGCCCTGTCCGACATCGGGCCGCGACACGCCCAACTGCTGCAGCGTCCCCGCCCCGACTTCCTGCAACAGGGCGAGTATTACCGCATCTATGTGCATTACATCGACGACTATGGCAACGCCTATCTGGGCATGAGCTACCGCGAATTCGAGGAGTTGCGCCAGGGTCGCCCATTTGTGCTGCAGGTCAACGAGATGACCGTCAGCGAAATAAGCCCATCCTATTACCATAACGGCAACGACCTCAACCTGCGCCTCACCATATCAGCGACCGGCCAACTGGAGCTAGCGCTGCAAGGTCATTCGCTAGCCCAGTTGACCGGTCTGAAAGTCAATGGATCGGTACTCTTGAAGTTTAAATAGATTACTCCTTAGGAGTCTTCCAGCTAAAGAAGATTTGCACGCCGGCCATCTGGTACAGCTGCCAGTGACCCCAGTTACCCATACCGCTGAAGTCAGTGTCCCACTTCAGGTTGGTGGCGAAATTGGCGGAGATATGCTTGGAGAGGCGGTAGTCGAGCTTCAGTTCGAAGTCGAGGTCGGTTTCGAAGGCGCGCTTGGCGAACCAGCCCTTGCCTTGCAGGTCGGCCCATGTCTCCTCATCGGCGAGGGTGTACTTGCAGCCGTCAGGCTTGGCATCGGGGTCGGCAGGATCGACGACATAGGCGTCGATGGCGTTCCACGACATGTTCTTGGGCTTCTTGTAATCGTAGAAGAGCTCGATACGGGCGTAGAGGTCGAGATTCGGGAGGATATCCTTTTTCAGGTACTGTGCCCTCACATAGCTACCAAGTGCGAAATAGACATGATTGAAGGTGGTAGGATCGGTAGCCAGGAAATTGTCGGGCTGTATGACACCATAGGTCTTATCGTCGGCGATGAGCGAGTCGTTGCACACGAAGGTAGTCTTGCCTGTCAAGAACGACAGCGACACCGACCAGTCGGTTTTCTTGTACTCGAACGAGAGTGCCGTGGTGAGATAGGCAGGGGCAAAGAAACTCGACACCAACTTCTGGGTCTGGTTGATACCTATGCCATCATACTCATAGCCGCTACCGAACTGGGTCTTGAGGTTGGCCGTAAAGCTGGCACCCCAGCCTTTATAGGCATTCCAGCTGATGGCGCTGGTAAGGTCAATCTTGTCGTTGCTCTTGCGGCGGGTTTCAAAGAGGCCACCCACGCTGTCGGCACTACTGTTGTCAAGGTCTTGCCAGGCATAGCCGTAGGCCAGGTCAACGACATTGTCCCACACAAACTTGGGGTGCGTGTACTTGTAGTTGCCGAAGAAGGTGCCGGTAACATCGATCTGCGAATTACCGCTCTTCGACCAGTTGTTGTACAGGAACTCGCTGGCCTTGAGTGCGGGAGTGCTACTGGTCTCCCACTTGCCGGCAGGTGCCGCGGGCTCGTCCTGGGCCGTGGCGACGGCAGCCGTCATGGCGAGGGCTGCCAGAATTGTAAAGAGCTTTTTCATTATCGGTAATGTTTTTTTGTTTGTTGTTCTTTCTTGTTGTCAATCCAGCACACGGCTGATTTCTGAGACGCTGTAGCCGCGCGAGGCCAGGAACGAGAGCATCTTGCGACGCACATCGGGGGTCATCTCGCCACCCAACGTCTTCAGTTTCTTCTCCGTTTCGTCGGCCATGATGCCGAAATAGGTCTCGTCGTCGATGACCGACATGCCAGCTTCGATGGCCTCCTTGGGCAGGTGCTTGGTGCGCAGGTGGTAGAGCACCTTCTGACGCCCCCAGCGCTGGTGAATCAACTTTCCTTCACAGAATGCGCGCGCATAACGGAAGTCGTTGAGGTAGTCCTCCGCACGAAGACGCTCGACGATGGGCGTAACCTCGTCGGAAGTGGCGCCCCACGATATAAGTTTCTGTCGCACACCACTTTCACACTGCTCGCTGAGGGCACAATAGTGACGTGCGCGCTCCAACAAGGCACGTGAGGATTCCGTCAGAGCGGCGGTATTACGCGTAGTCTTTTTGCTTTCCATTCCGGATGCAAAAGTACGAACATTTCACGACATGACAAAATAAAGTTTTCCCCACCACTCACAGCAGCGCTATTCCCGTTTCACCACCAACCGTTTGACGGCGATTCCCAACGGGGTATGGAGATGCAGGACATAGACACCGTCCTGCCATGCACTGACACTGAAAGTAACGTCGGGGCCCGTTGCCTGCCGGCACATCACCTTCTCGCCCTTCACATCATAAACATCCAACTGCGCCATCCCAACACTCGACACCACACGAACCTCCGTCACAGCAGGATTAGGGAGCACCGCCACAAAACGCTCCAGCCCTGCCGCAGCCATACCGGCGCCGCCTCCTGTGGTGTCAACATAGCCGTTTCTGTGGTTGGTGTCCAAAATAGGGAAAATGCAGTATACATTATTGGAAGCCCCATACACCCAGCCTCCTGTTCCATCAGGGTACAGTATGGTCTGATACCAAGCCGTGTTATCGGCACATGGCAACGGTCCCGGGCTAAGGCCAAGCGTGTTCCAGAGTATAGGCCAGGTGTAAAACCATTTGTCTGGACACTTGTCCTCCCGTGTGTAATTATAGCATGTCATGCCCACATAGAACGAATCGGCCACCGTCACCGGGCTGTCAAAGTACATCTCATAAAACGGAAGCGGAGGTGTGTATTCTTCTGATATTTCATGATACATTCTGGTTCCGAGATTCATATAATACGTCACTGGCGTAGTCTTGATATTGACACTCTGTTGCGGCCCAATCAACCGTAACGAATCCGACTCATGGGTGTATATTCCAAAATACTCGTAAGCTTCGTCATACGCGCTGGTATCACACATCCTTGAAAAATAATATCTATACGAACTGGAATCGACAACATGAATCGGATTTCCATTGGCATCATAGCTGTCGTACTCCCGTACAGTCAGGTCAAACGTTGACAGACTGGCCGCCACTCCGTATATCTGGATAGAATCCTTGGAATAAAAACACTTACCGAAAAAGCCTTTAGACTTCTGTACCATCATCGGCACCAAAGCCAGCCCTTGAGACTCGGGATCAACATCATATCCATACCAACAATTGCTATAATAATTTCTCGGCAACCGAGTGGTATGAATCGTAACCTGAGCCATGGCCCCCACCGACCCAAAAAAATATACGCAGGCAAACACCACAACTTTTGTTTTCATAAGCATCTGTTAATTTTTTTGTAAAAGTACAAACAATTTTCGACTTAACCAAATGCAATTTGTCCTCGGTCGAAGAAAACGCACCACATACAACCCAAATGGGACAAGCCCAACCCCCTCATTTCTTCGGTTGTTCTTCGGTTGTTCCCAAAGAACAACCGAAGAACAGCCAGTAAACACCTATCGCTTACTGCTGGTGGTAAGAAAATTATTTTGTCGAGTCGTTTTTTTTTCGTACTTTTGCATTCGGACAAATTATATATATATTATTATGGCCAAAGGAAGGATTCTGTTTGTAAGCCAGGAGATTATGCCTTTTTCCAACGAAAACGAGATGTCATCGATGGGACGCTATCTGCCGGCAAAAACGCAAGAGATGGGACGCGAAATCAGGGTTTTCATGCCCAAATTCGCCTCTGTCAGCGAGCGCAAACACCAGCTGCACGAAGTGATACGCCTCAGCGGCATGAACCTGATAGTGAACAACTGCGACCACCAGCTCATCATCAAGGTGGGCTCCATCCCCACCGCCCGCATGCAGGTGTACTTCATCGACAACGAGGAGTATTTCGTCGGACGCCCTGCGGCACTGCAGGACAACGGCACGCTGGCGAAAGACAGCGACGAACAGTTGCTGTTCTTCGGCCGCGGATGCCTCGAGGCCGTGCGCAAGCTGGCCTGGCAGCCCCACCTGATCAACTTCTCCGGATGGTTTACCTCGATGATACCCTTCTATATGCGGCGCATCAACAAGGAGAACGCTTTCTTCAGCGGCACCAAGCTGGTCATCACCTTGATGGACGACGGCTTCAAGGGCACCATCGGCGGCGACCTGGAGCGCAAGATGAAGGCCGACAACGCCACAGCCAAAGACCTGCGTCTCTACGGCGACACCACCTATCTGGGCCTCATGAAATCGGCCATCACCTACTCCCAAGGTGTCATCATCGGCTCCAAGAACGCCAACCCTGAGTTGGTAGCCTTCGCCAAAGAGAACAAACGCAACGTGCTGGACTACATCGAAGATCGCGACGAATTCTATAACCGCATCAACAGATTCTACGACAGCCTTATCGGAAGAATAGACAACTAACCCTACTATGAAGAGAATACTTTACACGGCAGCCTGCCTGCTGCTGCTTACCGTCACCGCCTGCACCGACGAGGAGTCGGGCCTGGGCGTGAACCTAGTGGACAACAACACCCTATACAATGGCCAACAAGCCACCCTCACCGCCGACCGCGCCTTGAGTGTGCGCGACGACTCATTGCTGACATCCAACTACAGCTTCGGCGTCATCGGCAACTACCAGGACGCTGGTGCCATCTTCGGCCGCGTCAGCGCCACCCTCTACACCCAGATAGCCCTGGACGAGAACACCAGCAGCATCAACATGGCCGAGAATATCATCGACTCGGTGGTGCTCACCCTCGTCAAGGAGCGCACCTACCCCGACTCCACGGCCACCTATAACTTCCACTTCGAGGTGATGCAGCTGGCCGAGCCGTTGCAGGCCGACAGCGTTTACTACAGTTGTGACACCCTGCCGGTGAACCCCGCCGCCAAATACTTCGACCAGAGCGTCAGCGTGGGACCCACCGACACCATTGTGCGCCTCAAACTCGACAACTCCATTAGCACCATCCTCAACCAGACGGGTACCGCCGCCGAGTTCGCCGAGGCCACCAAAGGTCTGCGCGTCCGCATCACCGACGCCGGCAGCATGGGCATGCTGGGTGTCAACTTCTCGGCCTCCAACACCTGTCTCACCGTTTACCATCGCTACAGCGCCGAGGACACTGTCGACGCCACCTACACCTTCCTGCTGAGTTCCGGTGCGGCGCACTTCTTGAACTTCACACACAACTATACCGGCAGCGCCACTGGCGGTGTCGACAGTCTGGATGGCAGCACGACGCTCTACCTTGAGCCTATGGGTGGCTACAATATCCTGCTCAGTTTCGACAACGCCATACGCGCCTTTGCTACAGCCCATCCCACCGCCACCATACATCATGCCGAGTTGCTGGTCCCCGTGACTGCCTCCACGGCATCGATGATGCCCGACCGTGTGCTGGCCGTGGCCAAGCGCAACGGCGCCAGCGATGTCTATATCGACGACCTGATGATGGATTTCATCACCATGTCGCGCTTCGACGGCACCTACGACGACAGCCGTAACAGCTACCGCCTGCGGGTGACACAGCATGTGCAGGGCCTCTTGCGCGAAGGCGCCGACCCCGGGACAATGCTGGTGCTCAACTCACGCCGCAGCTCGGCGGCAGGCGCCGTCATCAACGGTCTATCGGCAACCGACCACATACGTATTGAACTAATATACACCGAATAAAGAACCATGAAGAGAATCATACTCACCGCAGCGCTGACACTCACGCTGCCCGTCATGCTTACAGCGCAGACCCGCTATGAGAAGACTTATAGCGACAGCAAGCAACTCTCTGTCGAGGGCACCCTCAACGACGAGGGCAAACGTACAGGCAACTGGACCTGGTGGTTCCCCAACGGCCAGATGTCGCAACAGGGCAGCTACATCAACGGACAAAAGAGTGGCACATGGACGCTCTACTACGAGGACGGCAGCCGCATGGCAGAAGAATGCCACGGCAACGGCGTCAGCCGCTCATGGTTCCGCAACGGTGACCTGAAGAGCGAGGTGAACGTGGAAAACGGCAAGCGCACAGGACTCTACCGCTCATGGTACGACAACGGACAGCTCGAGGAACAAATCACCTATGTCGGTGGCAGCCGTGAAGGCGAGACACGCCAGTGGCACCCCAACGGACAGCTCAAGTTCGAGGGCACCTACCAGCACAACGAGCTCCAAGGCAAAGCCACCTGGTGGCTCGCCGACGGCAAACTCGACATGGAGGGCACCCTCAAGGATGGCGCCCAGGAAGGACTGTGGCGCTACTATTGGCGCACCAACGGCAAACTCGGCATCGAGGGCTCTTTCAGCAACGACAAGGAGACAGGCCAGTGGACCTACTATTATGAGACTGGCGAGCGCTGGCGTCAGGGCAACTATCGCAACGGCCGCCGTGAAGGTGTGTGGACCACCTGGTACGAAAGTGGCGAGAAACTGCACGAGGGCAGCTACATCAACGACCTTGAGGAAGGCCTCTGGACCTCCTGGTACGAGGATGGCAAGGTGGACTATGAGGGTTCTTTCCGTGGCGGCCTGAAAGAGGGCGAGTGGCGCGGCCTCTATGACGACGGCTCGGTACGCTACATCATGCACTACTCCGCCGACAAGAAAGACGGCGAGGAGGTGCGCTACTATCCCAACGGAAAGGTGGAATCTCGCCAGAGCTATAATAAAGGTTTGCTCAACGGCAAATACGAACGCTACAACGAGGCCGGCGGCGTGATAGAGAAAGGCCAGTTTGTCGACGGCGAGAAAGAGGGCAAGTGGGTCTGGTACGACAACGGCAAAGAGGCCTACAAAGCCAAGTTCAAGGCTGGCCGCGAGGTGAAATGAGACTGCTGCTGGCTTCCAAATCGCCCCGCCGGCGGCAGCTGCTCGCCGAATTGGGCTTCCCTATTGAGATTGTCAGTGTCGACGTGGACGAGCATCTCGACACGCCTGTGGCCGCCCACGAGGTGGCCAAACATCTGGCATGCCGCAAGGCGGCAGCCTACCCTATCGGCCAACTGGCTGACGACCAGGTGTTGGTGACAGCCGACACCGTAGTGGTGCTCGACGGCCGTGTACTCGGCAAGCCCGTCTCACGCGACGAAGCCATCGCCATGCTCCGCAGCCTCAGCGGTCGCAGCCATGAGGTCTACACTGGCGTATGTCTGCGGACGACACAGCGCGAGCAGTCATTTATAGAGTGCACCACTGTGCATTTCGCCACGCTGACCGACAGCGAGATAGACTACTATGTGGACCACTACCGACCCTACGACAAAGCCGGCGCCTATGGCATACAGGAATGGATAGGCATGGTGGGCGTCAGCCGCATCGAGGGCTGCTACTACAACGTCATGGGCCTGCCGGTGGCACGGCTCTATGCTACCTTGAAAGAAATCACTTGCTAAGGGCCAGATAGAGGTCATCGTCGAGTACAACGGTGCCCTCGTCGAGCATCTGGCGCACCACGGGGTTTATCTTTTGGCACCCCTTCCTCTCCAGACACTCCACCAAATCGTTGATACGCATCTTCACACCTCCGCCGAGGGCGTCGAGGACATCCTGCTCGGTAGCCAAGCTGTCATGGCGTCTACCGAGACACACGTCACATACGCCACAGTCCGCTCCCTCTTCGCCAAAATAAGCCAGCAGCTGACGGCTACGGCACACCGTGTCAGTCTCGACATAGCGCCGCATAGCGTCGAGACGCCGCCGCGCCGCCGTCTTCAGATGAGCATAATGGGCATCGTCCAGCAGTATCTCTCGCTCGTCAATGCGTGCCGAGAGGAAGATTATCTGAGGTTTGACTGGACGCGGCTTGTATTCCACCACATTCATCGCGTGCATCTGTGTCAGCATGACAGCCACCTCGGTGGCATCCATCATGCAGCGCGATGCAATCTTGCCCTCATCTATGGGCGTAGGCTCGTTGAACAGTCCAGGGTACAGACGCAGCACCGCCTGCAGCAGGTTACCCATGGCCATGTGGTCCACTTGAAAACGGTAGAGTTCGTTGCGGGAGAGAGGGATATAGAGCGACGAGTAAGCCTCCTCTCGGTCAGGCAGACTAATCAGTCCCTCGCGCTCCAAGAAGCGGCAAGCGCTGTAGAACTCGCGCACCTGGAAGTTGTAAGTAGTACAGAGGTCCTCCAGGTCGAAGTCGTGCTGCGTGTCGGCGCCGCTGCCCATCGGCAGACGGTAGTAGTTGCAGAGGGCCTTATAGGTGTTGCGGATGTATTTCAACGTCGGGAAATCGGTATCGAATCCGTGTTCCAGCTTGTCGACAGCGGCAGGGTTGGCTATCAGCACGGCACTGGCGGCCTCGCCGTCGCGGCCGGCACGGCCGGCCTCTTGGAAATAAGCCTCCAGCGAGTCGGGCATGTCGATGTGGATGACATAACGCACATCGGCCTTGTCGATACCCATGCCGAAGGCGTTGGTAGCCACCATCACACGGCACTCGCCACGCATCCACATATCCTGCCGCGCGTCGCGCTCGGTAGCGGAAAGACCGGCATGGTAGAATGTCGCCGTAATGCCGTCAGCAGCCAGCTGATACGCCACCGTCTGCGTCAGTCGCCGGCTACGCACATAGACGATGCCGCTGCCGCCGAGACGGTGGATAGTGCGTAGCATGCAGGCCGTCGGGTTATCTTCGCGCAGCACCGTATAGGAGAGGTTAGGACGATAGAAGCTGCCCTTGAAGGTACGGCAGTCGCGCATCAGCAAATGCTTCCGTATATCCTCCTGCACCTCCTCCGTGGCAGTGGCCGTGAGGGCGATGAGAGGAGTCTGGGGAAAGTAGGCTCGCACTTCCGCAATCTGCAGGTAAGGCGGCCGAAAGTCATAGCCCCACTGTGAGACACAGTGCGCTTCATCGACGGCGATAAGGCCCACCTTCATTCTCCGAAGATGTTCTATAAAACGCCGCTGGCGCAGTCGCTCGGGCGACACATAGAGGAACTTTAACTCGCCGGCCATGGCGTTGTAGAGGGTCGCTGTCACCTCGTCCGACCGCATGCCAGCCACAATGCAAGCCGCCTTCAGTTTGCGGTCATTGAGATGCTGTACCTGGTCCTTCATCAACGCCACCAAGGGTGACACCACAAGACAGATGCCCTCCCTCATAAGGGCGGGCATCTGGTAGCAGAGACTTTTGCCACCGCCAGTAGGCAGCAGGGCGAGCGTATCGTGTCCCTGCGCCACGGCATCCACTATCTCCTCCTGCAGGGGGCGGAACGTATCGTACCCCCAATAGCGCTTAAGGAGCGTGCGGGCGTCGGCCATGGAGAGGCTTTATCTGACGAGCGTGATGCTACCGTTGATGCTGGCAACCGTATAGGCGCCGGGCTTACGGTAACGGCAGATGTAGGTGTAGGTGCCTTGCGGACAGTTGGTGCCGTCGGCCATGGTACCGTCCCACTCGAACTGCGGGTCACCCGACTCATACACCAACTGACCAAAGCGGTTGTAGATATAGATATGGAATATCTCGTAGGCAGGATCAATATTGACAGTGTAGAGTTTGAAGTGGGCGTTCTCATCGCTGGAACCTGGGGTGAAGATGTTGGGGAACCACGCCGTATAGAGAATCACCGGTATCGTAAATTCTTGGTTTGTATCGCAGCCTAGTTCATTGACGTTATGGAGATTGAATCTCACCTCATTGACACCCGAAGCCTCCTCGAAGGTGTGCGTTACCTCGCGGCCCATCACCTCCTCACCACCGTCAAAGGTCCAGAGAGACGCAACACTGTAAGGCGACACGTCGCGCAACGTCACCGTGGGGTTCTGCGAGTCGACTATGTAAGGGTCGGCCTCGATGGTCGGCACTGGATAAGGATACACCATCACACTGGTCGTCAGTGGCGAAGCATCACAGTTGTTGCTGCCGTGGCCCACCATGGTGTAGGTCGTGTTGGTCTGGGGATAGACGACAACCTGAGACAGGCTGTCCACCAGCGTAGAGTCGGCGGGCGAGGCGCTCCACGTGAAGTGGTGGGCCTTCGAGCCAATCAATGTCACAGGCTGACCCGGACATATCTTACCGTCGGCCGGAATCATCGTCAGTTTGGGGGTGACAAGGAAAGCGCGGGCACTGCTCCAACCTATGCATCCTTGCTGGCTTTTCACACGGACATAGTAGGTGGTGGTATCGTTGACGGGCGGAACGGCCAACGTGTCGCCACTGGGAAGACCACCCGTAATCTGACCGTAATTATAAGACCACTGGAAAGTACACTGGCCGATGGTGGTATCCTCCAAGCTCACCACCATTAGCGTGCTGTCGCCCTTGCAGACGATGGAGTCGCCCTCGACATGTAGTTTGGGATTCTTGAAGACACTGACGGAACCCGTGGTTGTATCTTCGCACCATATTGTATGGCTCTGGTCCAGAGGGTCAAGATAGAAGTATCCGTTGCGCACAATCATCTCTATGGGCTCGTCACGGTGAGTAAATACCTTTTGGTAGCTGTTGCTCGGCGACCCAGTACCTTCAGAGCGCACCGTGTCTCTCAGAATCATCGTGCTGTCGTCGTCCTCCGCGCGGAAATGCCACTCACGATAGGTCGACCCTGCCGTGTTGTCGTACAACGTAGCATCCTCACCCTCACAGATAATAGTACCGCCATGATCTGTGGTGATATTCAGGACTGCCACAGGGTTGGGACGCAGACGTATGACATACCGGCCTTCCGAATAACAGGCATTATGTTCGGGTGGATTGGCAATGGTGGGATCGTCCTCATGGATATTGGTTATCACCTTGACACCGCGCAGACCCTCACCCTCGAAGACATACTTCGAAATCTCACCGGTATCGACATGAATCGCAGCACCATTGCAATCAGCATTGTTATAGAAGTACCAAATTGTGCTGTCGAGATTAACTATCGTCTCACTACCGGTGACATAACTACGGTTACGCACCTGTACGTCACCGCCACAAATCGACAATGTGTCAACATCCATTGTCGGCTTGATGTTCTGCACCTCGGTGTAGATATTGGATATATACTCAATGGCCGGGTTGATGGCCGAGGTCACTTCGCAACGGAAGACCTGCTTGTTGCCCAGCGAGTCGCCGCCATCGGGGTCGGGAGTGCTCGGAATGTTCTGTACATGTGCCGAGTTGCTGCGGTAAGGAATACGGAAGTCTTCGGCCGTCACGCGGTAAAAGTTGGCCGAATCAGCCTCGGTACCCACCAGGGGTGTCAAACGATGGAAAGTGTAATAAGCCGACGACTCGGGGTCGCTATCCGGCAATATCATGGTGGCAGAGGGGTTGCCGCCGAGCACCGTGCCATATTCCGACCGATACCACACATAGTTGCGCAGACCACTGGGGGCAGAGAGCACCGTCACATTGGTTTCGGTACCGGCGGGACAGCCACTGCTGGTAATCTTCATCGGCTGGCAGTCACCTGCGATATAGCCGTAGGAATAGTGCTGCACCTGACTGCAGCCAGTGACCATCACCTCGATGCGCACCGGGGCATACAGCATAGGCGTCAAATCCAACAACACTTTCTCCCAGTCTTTATAATAAAGACCGCTGGTGTTGGATCCTATGATATGCCAGCCATTCACACCGTTCGTTACAGTGCCGCCCGATTGGCTCGAGTGCGTGCTGGAGATAAAGTAGGCCATCGTGTCACACTGGTTGTTACCTGTGGCGGGAGGGTTCTGTCGCGTGGGACTTGCCTGCACCCACTGGCCAGCGCTGTTCTGCCTCATCACACGAATCATAAAAAGAGGGTCGCCCGAGGTACCATGTCCTCCCGGTTCGAGAACGCTAGCGAAATAGAGATACATCAAAGCGTTTTCGGCATTCACCCACATGGTGTAGTAGAGGGCTGTGGAATTGTGGCCACCGCTAGAACGACCACGACCCGTACCCACACGGATACTCTTCGTAATATTGGGGTCGAGATGGTTCGGCACATAGGGCAGATTGTAGTTCGTGTTAGGGTCGCGGTTTGCCTGACCGGTACCATAGCGGGTAGCAGTGGTATAAATGGCAAAGTTCCTGTTCGTAGGATAGTCGGAAGGGAACTGGGCCTGGTCACCACCCACCTGGGTATTTTCACTCGTCGCCATCTGATTGGCTGGGATAAAGTCGTTGTCCCAGGTAACGGTTGTCTGACCGGAATGCACATCCGGCGACTGGTTCTGCTTGATACCCATCTTGCCTTGATAGGAAGCCAGGGTGCTACCTGTCACGAAACTGGTGGGGTTGTTCCAGCCGGGGCAGTTCGGGTTCTGCGCGTTCACCGTGCCGCAACCCAAGGTCATCGCAAGCGCCATCAGGGCCGCCTGACGGGAAAAATGACTTCTTTTCATATCTCTATTCATTTATATTTCACTATATATCAAATTCCTACACACAATCACACATATTATCCAAACAGCAAAAATAGCAATTTCCATCAACAATTGCAACTTTTTCTATCTAATTTCTACATTATAGACACAAGTGAGCGTCTTTTTGTTGTCAAAAAAAACAAAAAAAAGTGCGCACCCAGCAGGATACGCACTTGCAGATTTCCTAAACAGAGGAGGTTTTATTTATCCTCTTTCAGTTTCTGGAAGATGTCGAGGTCGCCAAGGGTGGTCTTCTCGAGATTCTCGTTGATCTGCTTCACGGTCTTCTGGGTCTTGCGGCTCTCGCTCTCGGGGCGGGCATTGTCGCTACCCTCCTGGAAGGTGCGCGTGTGGCTGACGATAATCTTCTTGGAATCCTTGTTGAACTCGATGACCTTGAAGTCGAGGGTCTCACCCTGACGGGCTTTGCCCTTGTCGGCCTTGTCGAGGTGACGCATGGGAGCGAAAGCTTCGACGTCGTAAGGCAGGATGACGGTGGCGCCCTTGTCGTTCATGTTGACAATCTTGCCCTGATGCACGCTGCCCACAGTGAAGAGGCTCTCGTAGACATCCCACGGATTGTCCTCGAGCTGCTTGTGGCCGAGGCTGAGACGACGGTTCTCGGCATCGACTTCGAGCACGACAACGTCAATCTTCTCACCAATCTTGGTGAACTCGGCGGGGTGTTTGATTTTCTTGCTCCAGCTGAGGTCGCTGATGTGAATCAGACCGTCGACGCCCTCCTCCAGCTCGACAAAGATGCCGAAGTTGGTGAAGTTGCGCACCGTGGCGGTGTGCTTGCTGCCGACAGGATACTTCTCGGCGATGGCCAGCCAGGGATCCGGCATGAGCTGACGGATGCCAAGGCTCATCTTGCGGTTCTCGCGGTCGAGGGTCAGGATGACGGCCTCCACCTCGTCGCCGACCTTCAGGAAGTCCTGAGCGCTGCGCAGGTGCTGGCTCCAGCTCATCTCGCTGACATGAATCAGGCCTTCCACGCCGGGCATAACCTCGACGAAGGCACCGTAGTCGGCAATGACGACGACTTTACCCTTCACGTGGTCACCCTCTTTGAGGTTGGCATCGAGGGCGTCCCACGGATGAGGAGTGAGCTGCTTCAGACCCAAGGCGATACGACGCTTGGTCTCGTCGAAGTCGAGGATAACGACGTTGATCTTCTGGTCGAGTTGGACAACCTCGTTGGGGTGGCTGATGCGGCCCCAGCTGAGGTCGGTGATGTGGATCAGACCGTCCACACCGCCAAGGTCGACGAAGACACCGTAGCTGGTGATGTTCTTCACCACACCCTCGAGCACCTGGCCCTTCTCGAGGTGGCTGATAATCTCGGCCTTCTGAGCCTCAATTTCGTCCTCGATGAGCGCCTTGTGGCTGACGACGACATTCTTGTATTCGTGATTGATTTTCACCACCTTGAACTCCATGGTCTTGTCGACGAAGACGTCGTAGTCACGGATAGGCTTCACGTCAATCTGGCTGCCGGGCAGGAAGGCCTCGATGTTCTCGAACACCGTGACAATAAGACCACCCTTGGTGCGGCTCTTGACGTAGCCGGTGATGATCTCCTGGTTGTCGTAGGCCTGGTTGACACGCTCCCACGACTTCAGGATACGGGCTTTCTTGTGGCTGAGCATCAGCTGGCCGTTGGCGTCCTCCTGGCTCTCGACATAGACCTCAATCTTGTCGCCGGCTTTCAGGTCGGGATTGTAGCGCACCTCACTGACGGGAATGACACCGTCGCTCTTGGCACCCACATTGACGACCACCTCGCGGTCCGTGACAGCGACAACGACGCCCTCGATGACCTCTTGCTCGGTGAAAGCGTTGAAACTCTGCTCATAGGCATCGTTATTCGCGCCCGTTTCTTGTTGTTTGATTTTACCAGCCTTCTCATCGACGGCATCCCAATCGAAGTCGGCCAGCGGTTGTACGTTCTTGTAGTCCATTATAACTGGATACTATTGTTTTTGTGTGCCCCTGCCCAGCACGGTTAAACATTCCAACACGCTGTGCAGCAACCCGTTGGCAGGATACGGACCACACATACGGAAATGCAAAGATACAACTTTTTTACAAATTGGTGAAAAAAAGACCTGTTTTTTAGTTAATTAAAGGCATTTCTTTGGTATTTCTTTGGAAAAAACCAAAGAAATACCAAAGAAATGCCAAAGAATAGTCGGAGAAACGGTAGACTACTCTACAGGGATATCCTTATTTACATTCTTCGAGCCCACGAGGGCGTAGAAGAGGATGTAGGCGAAGCCCGCCACGACAATCCAGTAGCTGCCCACATAGCCCACGCCATCGGCGATAAGGTTCTGGAGGAAGGGCATGATGCCGCCACCGCAGACGAGGGTCATAAAAATGCCACTGGCCATGGGGGTGTACTTGCCCAGTCCCTCGGCCGAGAGGTTGAAGATGGCGCCCCACATCACCGAGGTGCAGAGGCCACAGAGGGTGGCGAAGGCTATCTTCAACGGCACGTCGGCACCATGCAGGTGCACCGTCACCGTGGAAGGAATCAGTATCAGGCACAGCAGGAAGGCGATGGCTATCATGGCCGTGGTGCTCAGCATGGCTTTCGACGACACCTTGCCGCCGAGCAAGCCCCCGATGAAACGGCCGCAGAGCATAAGGAACCAGTAGGCACCGATGAACCAGCCTGCCAAGTCGGCGCCGAGGCCGAGACCGCCGCCGTCGGTGGAGGTGGTCATATAGAGATTGGCGGTGTTAGGGATACCCACTTCGACACCCACGTAGAAGAAGATGGCCACGGCGCCCAGCACAAAGTGTCTGAAACTGAGTGGGGAATATTTCCCTTTTTCCGTTTTCTGTTTTCCTTCTTCCGCTTTCTCCAGATGCGGCTCAGGGATACGGGTGAGCATGATGACCACAAAGGCCACAGCGAAGATAGCCATGGCGATAATCATGGCGGGAGCAGCGTCACTGACACTGGCCTTGTCGACGGCGCCGCCGATGAGGTAACCCAGCAGGATGGGCGCCAGCGTGCCGCCGGTGCTGTTGATGGTGCCGCCCCACTGGATGAGCTGGTTGCCGCGGTTGCCGCCACCGCCCAAAGTGTTAAGCATGGGGTTCACCACAATATTGAGCAGGCACATGGAGAAGCCAGCCACCAGGGCGCCGGCCACATAGACGGCGAAACTCTCAACGTAGCCGCTGAGGAACTGCACTCCCACACCGATGAGGCCTACGGTGACGGCCAACAGCGAGGTGAACTTATAACCCTTGCGCCGCAGAATAATGCCCGCGGGGATGCCCATACAGGCGTAGGCAATGAAATTGGCCAAGGTGCCCAGTTGCGCGATAGCGTTGCTGGTGCCGAATTGATTCTTCACAATGACACCCATCGAGCCTGCAAAATTAGTCACGAAAGCTATCATGAAGAACAGCAGGAACATGACGATGATGGGGATGGTGTAGTTCTGTTTCTTTTCCATATTGTTGTGTATTTTTGTTTTCTAGAATACCATTATCTTTTTGCTGGTGGCTCCGGCACGAAGCACATAGACGCCTGCGGCGGGCACCGTGCAGTGCAGCGTGCCGCCCAACGCCGTAGACAAGCGGCGACCCATAACATCATAAAGGCTGACAGGTGTCTCGGCCATCGCCGTGACGGTGCGGTCCTTGACGCTGACCTGCATCGGCGTTTCTACAACATCGGCGACGCCCACATGCGTCGACGGGTCAAGGATGGCACGCAGCATCCAGCTGCCATAGACATGCAGTACCTCATATATGGGCTGCCATACGCTGTCGTAGCGCACCCACGAGCCATCGGCAGTGCCGGTGAAGTGGGAATAGCTGATTGGGTAAATCGACCCCTTGGCATAGATGGTCACCCAGAGGGGCGTGGTGTCTGTGAAGTCGATGGCGAGGTCTTCGGGGATATGGTAGATATCCATGCCGTAGCCAGAGCCCATGAGGCTGTCGGCGTAGAAGGGCTCGCCCTCGGGCACCGTGCCACGGTAAAGTCGCAGGTGGTAGGGCCCCATGGTGCTGTAGGTCCAGAAATGCACTTCACGGAGGGTCTGCTTGCCCTCGAAGTAGTCGAAGGGAATGCGTATGCCCCACTCCACCGAGTCCTGCTCGGTGAGGTTCTTATAGCCGACGCCGTTATTGCGGCAGTAGCCCACGCTGTCGCGGTGCAAGGGAACAAAGACAGCGGTGTCGTTGAGGTCGTTGGTCGGCGAGGTGATGATGGGGTTGGCAGTGTTGCCACTACGCCAGTGGTCGAAACGGTAGCCGGGCTTGGCAGTGGCCAGCAGCAGCACGCGCATGCTGTCGACCGAGTAAGTACCACTGCCGCTGACAGTGCCACGCGAAAGGTCGGAGGAGACCGCGTTGAGCGTCGCCACCCCGTCGTTGACATTGATGGGGTAGATGTGGACGATGGCGGAATTGAGCTGGCTGAACGAGACGGTGCTCACGGGTGACAGGCTGTCAAGGGTGTAAAAGCCGTCATATTGTCCCTCCCAGCCCCAGTTGAAGTGATAGAGGCCAAAGGTATCGCGCCCGTCGAGGACGAAGGCGTGACCGCCACTGGGGCCATAGCCGTCATAGACTATGGGGCGACCGGCCTCCAGGTCGCTGTCGAGGAGGGCTCGCCAGGCGGCATCACTGTAACCCTCCTTATAGGTAGCAAAGAGCGCGGGATTGTAGCGGAAATATTCCTTGAGAGCCGTTTCGGCAGAAGCACGCCGAACATTGCCCAACGGGTTGGTATAGCCTCCACTGGCGCTGGTACCATAGGTCATATCCACCGCCACACCGACATGGTACATCAACTGCGACACAGCGGCGATTTGGTTGGCGTGGACAATCGTGCCGAAGGTGGTGGGCATCTTGCTCCAGTTGTAGTATGTGGTGTCGTAGATGGCACTGAGGGTACCATATTGGGTATGAGTGTAACTGTGGCTGCCTCGTCCTACCTCGGGATGTTTCCAATAACGCATCACCTGGGCTGTGGCCGTGGCCACACAGCCTGTAACACAGTACTTGTGTGATACGGTGTCGTAAGGACACTGATTGTTGTACTTGTCACCTTGTCCCCATTTGCTCTTCACCAGAGGTCCCACGGCGGTCACAGTCTTGCGTAACTGACGGTCGCCGAGCAACTGGTCCCACTCGTCGGCAGCGCGCTGCGACGGGGCGGCGTCGAGGGCCTTGACAGAGGCTATCTCGCGGCTGTAGCCTTCCACCCATGCCCTCACATGCTCGGGAAGTCCCTCGACAGGGAAGACATCAGTGAGGGAGTAGCCCAGCAGAGGACGCACGCAGTCGTCATCACTGATGAGCACGAAGCCCGTACCATCGGAGCCGACAAAGAGCCGGCAGTCGCTGAAGGCAGCGGGCGTAACGTCGACGACGTCGGAACGTTGCAGCACCTGTTGGGCGGCACGCAGCAGTTGTGCGGGGTCCACAGGTTTGGCCTGCAGAGTCAGCGCCACCAGCAACGCGGCAAGAACAAGGGTCAGACGTTTCATAACACTACAATTTTCTTAATGGTATTGAGGCCTCTTCGGAGCAGGTAGACACCTGTCGGCAATCTACGGACATCGTCGTTTCGCGTGGCCACCAAACGTCCCATCATATCATAGACTTTGACGGGGAGCGCTATGTCGTCCTCCTCGACCTCGTCGATACCCACCTCTTGGCAATAGGCGCGGAAAGTGGTGTCGCCAGTGACAGTGAAGGTGATGGCCGTATCAGTGACGCCGATACCCTCCCAATAGGAGAACTGGGGGTCGCTGACGCTCACGGTGACGGTGGAACCCAGAGGGTAGTCGCCGGCACCATGGAAGGAGTCAAGCTCGCAGTAGCCGGCATTCTCAACTGCCACACGGCAGGGACGCTCGCTGAAGATGGCGCGAATCATCCAGCTCATGTAGATGCCCTGCCCATCAAAGGGAACCCAGCCCTGCGGCAAACGATACCAACTGCCATCGCTGACGCCGGTATAGTAGGAGGAGGCTGCGGGGAAGACCGAAACAGCGGTAAAGCTGAAAGTAATCCACAGTGGTTCGTCGCCCAACAACACCAAGGCACTATCGAGGACGAGCTCGGTCCAGCCAAGCACATCGGTAAGGTCGTACTGGTGCTGATAAATACGGTTGTCGTCGTGGATGTTCTCACCGTAATAAACAGATAGGGTATAGTAGCCCCCTGTGGGCACAAAGAGTTGCACAGCAGCGAGGGAACGGAGCTCGTTACGCAGCGTGGCGGGGATGCGTATGCCCCACTCGGTGACGGTACTATAATCGTCACGCCAGCCCGTGCTGTAATGGTTGCCGCAGTAGGCCAGCGTGTCACGTCCCAGAGGGACGAAGAGGGCCGTGTCGGTGAAGTCGCCATTGATGACGAAGTTTAGGGGATTGGCGGTGTTGCCGCTCTTCCATCCCGCAAAGCGGTAGCCCGGATTGGCGGTGGCCTTGACGAAGAGGGTGTCTTCGTAGGCGGCATAGCTGCCGCTACCACTGACGGTGCCCATCGTGCTGTCGGCACTGACGACGTTGACCACAGCCACCGTGTCATTTCCGTAGGAAGGCTGTATGCCGAAGAGGGCGGCGTTGTTCATATTGAAGGTGTAGGTTGCGTTGCCACCAATGCCGCCGGCGCCCGGAGAGAGCGAGTCGGTGGTGTAGTAGCCGTCATACCAGCCTCCCCAGCCCCAGTTGACATGGAACATGCCTATCGAGTCGCAGCCGTCGAGCACAAAAGCGTGGCCACCAGCAGAATCATGGCCCGCGTAAAGGACAGGACGCCCATGAACCAGGTCATTGCGTATCAGCGAGTCCCAGTCGGCGTCATTGTAACTCTGCTTCCATGCAGCATAGAGCGTAGGGCTGTAACGGAAGTGCTCACGCAGGGAGCGCTCCGACGAAGGCATGTTATAGGAACCATAGGCCATGATATAAGCACCACTAGAGTTCACTCCGTAGCCCATCTCTATGGCCACGCCGACGTGGTACATCAACTGGGCCACAGCGTGTATCTGGGTGGCACTGCTCCCCCACCCCAAGGCGTCGGGCATGCTGTCCCACTGGTAGAGGGTGTCGAAGTCGACTGCAAGGCCGCCAAAGTTATAACTGACATAGAAATGGCGTCCATGCCCTTTGGCGGGATGGTTCCAGTACTTCATCACCTGCGCCTGAGCCGTAGCCACACAGCCGGTGACAGCATGGGCCGAGTCGGTGACGGAGTAGGGACACATGGCGTTGTACAACGGCGCCTGGTTCCAGGTTGTAGTCATCAGCGGCTCCACCACTGGCAGTACACCACTCTTGGGCTGCTGCCACAGGCGCTGCACCGCAGCACTGGGCGTGGCACCGGCCTTGCGCAAGTCGGCAAGTTCGTGTCGGTAGCCGTCTATCCACGCCGCCACATGGGCAGGCATGTTGTCAACAGGGAAGGCGCTGCTGTAGGAATAGGCCAGCACAGGACGCGCACAGTCGTCGGCAGAGACGATGACAAATCCGTTACCCTGCGTAGGGACAAAGACGTAGAGTTCAGTCCATTCGGCAGGCGACACACACAACGCCGGCGCAAAGAAGTGCTCCTCCACCAGCTGGCGTGCACGCTGCACGTCGACAGGACGCGCCACTGCGGTGACGACCAAAACAAACAGAAGGGACAGGGTCAGTATTACTCTCTTCATTTCATTAAAAAAAAAGACACCGATAACAACATCGGTGTCTGACGTTAGTTCTTGTTTAACCTTTCAGGGCTTCGGAGCCGCTGACAATCTCGATAATCTCGTTGGTGATGGAAGCCTGTCGCGCTTTGTTGTAACTCAGCCGCAAGTCCTTGAGGAGTTCGGTGGCGTTGTCGGTAGCCTTCTGCATGGCCGTCATACGAGCGCCATGCTCGGCAGCCAGTGAGTCAAGCACCACTCGGTAGAAGGTGCTGCGCAACGTGAGGGGTATCATCTCACGCAGTATCTCTTCCTTGGAAGGCTCGAAGATATAATCATTATTCTTAATGACCTTAGAGGCCTTAACGTCCTTAGGGACTATCGGCAGCCATTGCTCATCGGAGAACACCTGCGACAGCGAGTTCTTGAATTGGTTGTAGACAATCTCCACACGGTCGATGCGCTTTTCGGCGAAGTCGTCCATCAGCGTATCGGCCAAGGTGGCCACAGCATCGAAAGCTGGGGCGTCAAGCAGGGTATCATAACTACCGACCTGCAGGTCTTTCTGCCGCGCCAGCAACTCGGAAGCCTTCTTGCCGATGGCAACAATACGGATGGACACCTGCTCGGAGCGATAGTGATCGATTCGCTGCTGCGCCAACTTGAGGACATTGCTGTTGAAAGCACCACAAAGACCTTTGTTGGAGGTCACCACCACCAATACCACTGTCTTCACCTCGCGCACGGCGTGATAAGGTGTCTGTACACCGTCGCCGGTGTCAATGTCGGCGATAATCTCGTTCAGCTGAGCCGCATAAGGACGCATGCCTATGATGGCGTTCTGCGCACGACGGAACTTGGCGGCAGAAACCATCTTCATTGCCGAGGTAATCTGCTGCGTGGAACTCACCGACGCGATGCGTGTGCGGACTTCTTTGAGGTTTGCCATTATTTGTATCTTTCAGCGGTGTCTAATGCCAGTTCTTTCATAGTGGCCAGGTCGCTGTCAATCAACTTGCCGGCGCGCAGGTTGGCCAGTATGTCGGCGTGCTGCTGCTTCATGAGGAAGAGGAAAGCCTTCTCGAAGTCGCGCACCTTGTCGACGGCCACTTTCTGCAGCAGACCATTAGTGCCACAGAAGATAATAGCCACCTGTTCCTCGACAGGCATAGGACTGTACTGCGGCTGTTTCAGAACCTCCACGTTGCGTGCACCTTTGTCGAGCACCGCCTTGGTGGCGGCATCGAGGTCGCTACCGAACTTGGAGAAAGCCTCCAACTCGCGATACTGTGCCTGGTCCATCTTCAACGTACCAGCAATCTTCTTCATACTCTTGATCTGCGCCTTGCCACCCACACGGCTGACCGAGATACCCACATTGATGGCGGGGCGCACGCCGCTGTTGAAGAGGTTGGTCTCAAGGAATATCTGGCCGTCGGTGATAGAGATGACGTTGGTGGGAATGTAGGCCGACACGTCGCCAGCCTGTGTCTCGATGATGGGCAGTGCCGTCAGCGAGCCGCCACCACGCACCTTGCCCTGCAACGAGGCGGGTAGGTCGTTCATCTGCGCAGCAATCTGGTCGTTCTGGATGATACGCGCGGCGCGCTCCAGCAGACGGCTGTGCAGGTAGAACACATCGCCAGGGTAAGCCTCGCGTCCCGGCGGACGACGGAGCAGCAGCGACACCTCGCGGTAGGCCACGGCCTGCTTTGAGAGGTCGTCATAGATAACCAGGGCGTTGCGACCCGTGTCACGGAAATACTCACCGATGGCGGCACCCGCGAAGGGGGCGTAGAACTGCATGGCCGCGGGGTCCGACGCCGTGGCGGCGACGACGATGGTGTAATCCATAGCTCCTTTCTCGTCGAGGGTCTTCACCAGGTTGGCCACCGTAGAGCCCTTCTGGCCGCAGGCTACATAAATGCAATACACAGGGTCGCCGGCGTCGTAGTTGTTCTTCTGGTTGATGATGGTGTCGATGGCAATAGCTGTCTTGCCGGTCTGGCGGTCGCCGATGATGAGCTCGCGCTGGCCGCGACCGATGGGAATCATCGAGTCGATGGCTTTGATACCCGTCTGCAGAGGCTGGTCGACGGGTTGACGGAAGATGACGCCGGGAGCCTTACGCTCGATGGGCATGGGGAACACTTCACCCTCAATGGGGCCCTTGCCGTCGATAGGCTGGCCGATGGTGTTGATGACACGTCCCAGCAGACCTTCGCCGACAGGCAGTGAGGCAATGCGCTTGGTGCGCTTCACGGTGTCCCCCTCGTTGACGGTGGTCATCTCGCCGAGCATCACCACGCCGACGTTGTCCTCCTCGAGGTTCTGCACGATGCCCTGGTCGCCACTGTCGAACTCCACAAGTTCGCCGCTCTGGGCGTTGTTGAGGCCATAGACACGAGCAATGCCGTCGCCGACGGTGAGCACCGTGCCTACCTCCTCAAGCTCGACATCGAGGTTGACGTCGGCCAGTTGTTTCTTCAATATTGCCGATACTTCGGCAGGTTTAATATCTGACATATTCGTTACAATTTACTTTCGTAATCGTTCTTGGCAAACTCCTTGCGGAGCTTCAGTATCTTGGTACGTAGGCGCGCATCGTACATGTTGTGGTCGAACTCCATCTTGAAGCCACCAAGCATGTGGACGTCGGTGGCGGTGTGCAACTCGACCTGCTTGCCAGTGTACTCCTCGATGAGACGGCGCACGAACTCTTTGGCGCTGTCGTCGGTCTCCTGATGTGTCACCAACTCACCGAGCACAACACCCTTGCTCTCGCGATAGAGCGACAGATAGGCCTCGCTGATGCCGCGCAGGTTGACGGAGCGGTTCTTCCTCACCACGAAGCGCAGGAAGGCCAGCGTCTCTTCACTCACAGTGCCGCCGAAGAGTTCTTCGACGATGGCGGTCTTCTTGTCGTAACGCACCGTCGGATTGGCGAAGACCACGTTCAACTCGCGGTTTTCGGACACCACACGGCTCACCAGCCGCATATCCTCGGCCACTGTGTCGAGGACGCTGCGGTCGGCAGACAGCATGAAGAGCGCCTTCGCGTAGTTGATATTGATACGATAGTTGTTCATTCGTCTTAACTACTGTCTACTTAACCACTCAATTCAGCTTCGCCAGTTCCAGTTCTTTCTGAATCAGGGCATCGGCCTTGCTCTTGTCCTCCAGTTCGGCACGGATGAGCTTCTCGGCAATCTCGATGCTGAGGTTGGCAATCTGGTTCTTCAGTTCGGTCATAGCCTTGAGCTTCTCATAGTTGATGTTCTCGCGGGCACTCTCGACGATACGGTCGGCCTCGGCCGATGCTTTGGCGCGGGCCTCTTCGACTATCTGGTCGCTGGCCAGACGGGCGTTGCGCAACATCTCGTCGCGCTCCATCTTGGCCTGGCGTAGCAACTCCTCGTTGTGTGCCACCAGGTGCTTCATCTCTTCGCGGGCCTTGGCAGCCTCGTTGAGCGAGTTGGCGATGGCCTCCTCACGGCTCTTCAGACTCTTGAGAATCATCGGCCAGCCGAACTTGATGAGGATGAAGGCCAGAATGCCGAACGACACGAGCATCCACACAAAGGTACCCAGGCCGGGGTTAATTAGGGGATTATTCATAATTAAGAATCAAGAAATAGAATCCTTAAACCTTAAACTTTATACTCTTTAAAAGGGAGCAACCAATCGTTGCTCCCGTGTTTTTGTTTGGGTGTGTCTACTTGAGGACGACCAGCAAGCAGCACACGACAGCGAAGAAGGCGACGCCTTCCACCAGAGCGGCGGCGATAATCATCGTCGAGCGGATGTCGCCACCGGCTTCGGGCTGGCGGGCCATGCCTTCCATGGCGCCCTGTCCGATTTTACCGATGCCGATACCTGCGCCGATGGTAGCCAGACCGGCACCCACAGCAGCTCCCAGGTAGCCCCAAGCCAGGTTGGCAACCGCCTGCAATGCAATCAATAGTGTTGTCATAATGCTTTATTTAATAGTTGTTAAACGTTGTTTTCTCATTGACATAATCGAGTGCAAAGATAAGCATTTTTTTTGAATTATTTGTTAAAAGGATAAAAAAAGTGGAAGAGCACGGGGCTCTTCCACTTTTTTATGTAGTGTTTTATGAACAACTACTTCACGATGAGCTTGCGGATGGCCGTGGTGCTCTCGCCCGTCACGCGGACGAAGTAGGCGCCCTTGGCGTAGCCGCTCACATCTATCGTCACGCTGCCGGT
>JAGCVD010000008.1 GCA_017962545.1 Bacteroidales bacterium | reverse complement strand
CGGATTGGCGGGATAGGGGTTGTGCGCCCTCACGCACCACCTCCCGCGCCACATGTAACCCACGACGGTACCCAGCTTGCCGCTGAAGCCGCCCAAGTGTCCTCCTGTCTGCTTTGCCATTTCCCTATAGATTAAAGTTAATAACTACAGACCATAACGTAACTGGCGACTTATTATTGCCTACTCAAGTAAATGTTTATAAATCGAGGATAAGGACAGGAGTAGGCGATGAGTAAGAGGGGATGGCGCGAAGACACTGGGTTGGTGGAGGTTGGGTATTGCCCGGGAGAGGACGTTTGGGCATTTTTTTGTCGCAAAAAGATGCCGTTTTATCGCCAGGCAATAAAACCGTCAACATCGCGTTTTTTTTTATATACAGAAGAAACGTCCGACAGCCGTTATTTGATGTTGAAATTTCGGATATGTCAAAAAAAAATTTTGCCATATCGCTCAACTTGCGTATCTTTGCACTCGCTTTATTTTAAGGAATAAATACAATAATGATATGAAACAGTACATCGAACAGAACAAGGAGCGTTTCCTTGAAGAACTTTTCTCTCTTATCCGTATCCCTTCCATCAGTAGCGAGCAGGAGCACAAGCCCGATATGGTGCGCTGCGCCGAGCGCTGGAAAGAGCTGCTGCTGGAGGCCGGCGCCGACCGCGCCGAGGTGATGCCCACCGACGGCAATCCCGTGGTGTACGGCGAGAAGACCATCGACCCCAGCAAGCCCACCGTGCTGGTGTACGGCCACTACGACGTGATGCCCGTGGCTCCGCTGGAGCTGTGGCGCACCCAGCCTTTCGAGCCCGTGGTGAAGGACGGCTACATCTGGGCCCGCGGCGCCGACGACGACAAGGGACAGAGCTTCATGCACGCCAAAGCCTTCGAGTATATGGTGCGCACCTCTACCCTGCCCTGCAATGTGAAGTTCATGCTCGAGGGCGAGGAGGAGATTGGCAGCGGCAGCCTCTACGGCTTCTGCGAGAAGAACAAGGAGTTGCTTAAAGCCGATATCATCCTGGTGAGCGACACCTCGATGATTGCCCCCGACGTGCCCAGCATCACCAGCGGCCTGCGCGGCCTCTGTTACTGGGAGGTGGAGGTGACGGGCGCCAACCACGACCTGCACAGTGGCATCTTCGGCGGCGCTGTGGCCAACCCCATCAATGTGCTCTGCAAGATGATTGCCGACCTGCACGACGAGAACGGCCACATCACCATCCCGGGCTTCTACGACGACGTGCTGGTGCTCAGCGACGAGGAGCGCGCGCTGATGGCCCAGGCTCCCTTCGACGAGGAGCAGTACAAGAGAGACCTCGGCGTGAAGGCGCTGAAGGGCGAGAAGGGCTACACCACCAAGGAGCGCACCGGCATACGCCCCTGTCTGGATGTCTGCGGCATCTGGGGCGGCCACACCGGCGAGGGCACGAAGACCGTGCTGCCCAGCAAGGCCTACGCCAAGATTAGCACGCGTCTGGTGGCCAACCAGGACTTCGAGAAAATCAGCAAGCTGTTCCAGGAATACTTCGAGAGCGTGGCGCCCGACTACGTCACCGTGAAGGTGACGCCCTGTCACGGCGGCGCCGCCTATGTCAGCCCGCTGGAGCTGAAGGCATACAAAGCCGCCGAGAAGGCCATGACCGACACCTTCGGCAAGCGTCCCATCCCCACGCGCAGTGGCGGCAGCATCCCCATCGTGGCCGGCTTCGAGAAAATACTCGGCCTGAAGAGCATCCTCATGGGCTTCGGCCTGGCCAGCGACGACATCCACGCCCCCAACGAGAACTATCCTCTGCAGCAGTTCTTCAAGGGCATAGAGACTATCCCGCTGTTCTATAAATACTTTGCGGAGTAGTTCCAAGAGGGCGTTTCCATGGACACTATCGGCGGTTGGCTGACCACAGCCGTGGGGGCTGTGAACGGCTGGGTGTGGAGCCCGGCACTGGTGGGCCTTTGTCTGCTGGCGGGATTGTACTTCTCGCTCAGGACAAGGTTCGTGCAGGTGCGCCGCTTCGGCGAGATGTTCAGGCTGCTATTCTTTGGTTCGGAGGTCGGAGGTAAGAAGTCGGAGGTGGCTGACGCATCGAATAACTCCGAACTCCGAGTTCCGAACTCAAAACTTGGCAAGAAGGTGGGCATCTCGTCGTTCCAGGCCTTCGCCATGGCCTTGTCGGGCCGTGTGGGCACGGGCAACATTGTGGGCGTGGCCACCGCCATCGGCTTTGGCGGTCCCGGGGCCATCGTGTGGATGTGGATTATCGCCTTCTTCGGCGCCGGCAGCGCCTTTGTGGAGGCTACCCTGGCGCAGATATACAAGGAGAACCACAACGGACAGTTCCGCGGCGGTCCGGCCTACTACATAGAACAAGGTCTCCGCTCGCCATTCTTCGGCGGTCTCTTCGCCGTGCTGGCCGCCGTGGCCTGCGGCATCTTCCTGCCGCCGGTGCAATGCAACGGCATAGCCCTGAGCTGCTCGCGAAGTTTCGGCGTGCCTGTGTGGGTCGTCGGCGCGGTGGTGGCCTTGCTCATCGCGATGGTCATCATCGGCGGCGTGAAGCGCATCGCCAATGTGGCGCAGATAGTGGCTCCCGTCATGGCGCTCATCTATATCATCCTCTCGCTCGTGGTGCTCGCCGTGCATTGGCAGATAGTCCCCGACGTCTTCCTGCAGATGCTGCGCGGCGCCGTGGGCATCAACGAGGTGGGCGGCGCCCTGCTGGGCAGCACCATCGCCTGGGGTGTGAAACGCGGCATCTACAGCAACGAGGCGGGACAAGGCACCGGTCCCATCGTGGCCGCCGCCGCCAAGGTGAGCCATCCTGTCAAGCAGGGCCTCGTGCAGGCCTTCTCGGTCTATATCGACACCCTGTTGGTGTGCACCGCCACAGCGATGATGATACTGGCCTGCAAGACCTACAACATCATCGACACCGTGCAGCAGACCTCCGGCGGCGCCGTGGTCACCTACCTCCAGCAGAACCCCTTGGCGCCCGAGGGCGAGCCCGGCGTGTTCTACACCACCGGCGCCCTGGGCACCGCCATAGGCCCTCACACGGGCGACATGGTTATCTCCATAGCGCTCTTCTTCTTCGCCTTCACAACCATCATGGCCTACTACTATTATGCCGAGACGAACCTCGTCTACCTCTTCAACCGCTGGCGCCGCCGTGTGTACAAGAAGCATCCCGAGAAGCTGGATGAGCTGGAGCGTGCCGACGAGGTGTTCGGCGACGACCGTGGCGAGAAGGTGGTGGTGTGGCTGCTACGCATGGGCACCGTCACCGCCGTCTTCCTCGGCTCGATGGCAGGCAGCGGCATTGCTTGGACCGTCGGCGACATCGGCGTGGGCGCTATGGCGTGGATCAATATCGTGGCCATCCTCCTGCTGTCGCCCAAGGCGCTGCGGGCGCTGAAGGACTACGAGCGGCAGAAGAAGCAAGGTCTGGAGCCGAAATTCGACCCCAAAGCGCTCGACATCAAGCACGCTGATTTCTGGGAAGAGTAAAAGCTGTCAGGCTCCGGCGCGACAGTAAATCATTGCATCGGGAGCGAGAAGACGGCGGGCCACCGCATGGAGGTCGGCAGCGGTGACGCTGGACAAGGCCTGACGCAGATTGTCGGTCAGCCGCTCGTCGACGCCGGTGGAGAGCATGCTGCAGAAACGCTCAGAGCGCTCGAAGATGCCGTCGATGCTGCGGATGAAGTCGCCTGCCATCACGGTCTTCACCAGTTGCAGTTTCTCCTCGCCCACGGGCTCGTCGCAGAGCCGCTGGAGTTCGCGGCGTATCTCCTCCTCGGCAGCTTCGGCGGCGCCGGCGGCCACATCGGTGGTGATAAAGAAGACGACCAGGCCCCGATAGATTTGCGTGCGTGCGCTGATGCCGTAGGTGTAGCCTTTGTCCTCGCGCAGGTTGCTCATCAGACGTGAGCCGAAATAGCCACCCAGCAGCGTGGTAAGCAGCATAAAAGCGGCATAGTCGGGGTCGTCCCAGCGCAACGGCAGCACACGTCCCACACGCAAGGTTGTCTGCACGGCGCCGGGGATTGTCACCGAGTGCAGTCCTGTCGGAGTGCTGACAGGACGAGACAAAGCAGATATCTTAGCTATTTGGGATTCACCGGAGAGACCTGACACACGCTCTATCACCTCCTGGTCGACATTGCCAGCCAGCACTATGTCCATCCGGGTGTAGCGTTCCTGATAAAAGCGCAACAGCATGTCGCGCGTCAGCCGGTCGGCGTCGTTGGGAACGGCGAATTGTCCCAGAGGGTGCTCCTCACCGAAAAGGGCCCGATAGTACATGCGGCGGGCTTCGTCGGAAGTCTTAAGCCGCGAGGCCTGCAGCTCCTGTTTGCGCTTGCGGAGGAAGACATCCAAGTCCTCCTGCGGGAACGAGGGCCGATGGAGCAGGTCGGCAAGCACAGGCAGCAGCTCATCGACATAACGCCGCAGGAAGTAGACGGTGGTAGTGGCGGTGAGTGTGTCGGGGTTGTGCTCCAGGATGATGCCACGATAGTCCATGAACTCGGCCACCTCGGCAGCGCTCATCTTCTCCGAAGCCACGGTGAACAGCCGGTTAGCGGTGGCGGCGCAGAGGCGTTGCGGCTGATAGGCGGAGCCGGCCTCATGGATGAGGTCGAGCTTGACAAGCTCGGTGCTCGTCGAGGGGAAGAGATAGAGGTTACTGCCGTTGTCGGCGGTATGCACTTGAGGAAGGAGTGTTGCTGTATCGGGTAGAGAAATCATTTCGTCAAAAACATTTATTCCCTGTCGCGGTCATAAAAGGATGGTAACTTTGAAGTTCAACTGACGTGCGGTGAGGTAGTTGGGTACGGGATAGAGGCGGTTGTCATAGTCGGACACCCAGAGGTAGGACACCACGTTGCGGAAGTTGAAGAGGTTGAACACCTCGACACCCACCTGAATGTCCTTGATATGATTGAAGACGCGGGTGCGCCTCAGTCGCTCGAACTGCGAGAGTTGCACCGTGTTGCCCCAGTCGACACGGTAGTAGGCCGGCAGCCGGAAGGCGCTGCCGTCGGCGTAACGGCTCACGGGGATGCCGCTGCCGTAGACCAGGCTGAGGCTCATGCGCCACCACGGCATCGTGGGCAGGTTGTCCTGCAGGAAGAGCTTGAAGCTGACACGTTGGTCGGTAGGACGTGCGAGCCACCCCAGGCCGTCACCCTCGATGTTCTCCTGGGTCTGCATCAGCGAGAGGCTGGCCCACGACTCGAGGCCGTCTACCAACTCGCCGTTGAGCCGGATGCTTATACCCGAAGCGTAGGCCACAGCCGACAAGTCGGGCATATAGCGCAGGCGCAGGTTGTCGATGGTGTAGGGCACCACGTCGGTGATGTACTTGTAGTAGAGGTCGGCGGTGAGAGAGAACGGACGTTGCCACAGGCGGAAACGCCAGTCGGCGGTACCCATCACCTGGTAGGAGTGCGTCGGCGCCAAATCGGTCACAAGACTGCCGTCATTCCGACGGTATTCGCGATAGAAAGGCGCCTGGTTATAGATGCCGGAAGCAAGACGGAACAGTATGTCGTTGTTTCCCTTGGGCTTGTAGGAAGCGCTGACGCGAGGACTCAATATAGCGTGGGCGTTCTCTTCGACCTTGTACAGCTGTCCTCGCAGGCCTGCCACCAATTTAATGTCGGAGCCGCGTGCGGTGGTGAAGTTCACGTCGCGTTGCATGAAAGCGCCGCCACGCAGGGTGACGAGGTGGTTGTCGGCATGTGCGAAGTCCTGCAGCAGCGGGCTCAGCACATTGTTGTTGCTGTCGCCGAGCGGCAGTATGGTGGTGGGCATGGCGTAGCCTGCCGAATCGACCCAGCGCCACTCACGCAGGTGGTCACGGACGTTCTCGGCTTGCAACTTGAGTCCCATCTGCCAACTTCCCAGCCGGACATGCCGAACCAAATCCACGCTGGCAGTCATGATGTCGGTGGTCAGTCGGTTGCGTGCATGCTCGAGGAAGGTGCCCACACCACGGTCGAACATCACGGTGTCGCCCGCCGTCTGTCCCATGGCAAGCTCGTAGAGGAAATACTGGCTCTGCACGTCATAGCTCTCTATCTCGGCAATATGTTGTGCCGACAGGCTCCCTTTCAGTCGCCAATCGTCATTAATGCGGTAGTTGGCGGTGACAGCCCCCAGCATGGTGGTGTAGCGGTCTTCCTCCTGACCGTCGAAGTAGACTCTCAACGACAACGGCATATAGAATCCGCCGAATGTGGTGGTCTGGCTTTCCGGCACAAGGCCATAGACGTTGCGTGTCAGCACCGCCATCACACCCAGGTCGAGGCGGTCGTTGACTTTATAGTCCACCAATGCCTGAAGGTCGAGATAGTTGGTCGTGTAGCTGCCTTTGGTGTCCATGCTGCCCAGCACATAGCGGTTGCTGTGATGGCGGACACCCACGGCGTAACTCATCCTCTCCCCTCGCCTGCCCTGCAGGCTGAGCGACGAACCCAACAGGCTGGCGCTGACTTTCCCCTGGAACTCTGTGGGACGGCTGTAGGTGATGTCGAGCACCGATGAAAGTTTGTCGCCATAGGTGGCATCGAAGCCTCCCGGCGAGAAGAGAATGTAACTCACCAGGTCGGGATTGATGATGCTCATGCCTTCCTGCTGGGCGCTGCGTATCAGCATTGGGCGGAACACCTCGATGCCGTTGATGTAAACCAGGTTCTCGTCGAATGAACCTCCACGCACAGAGTATTGGCTGGAGAGTTCGTTATTGGACTGCACGTCGGGCAGCAGTTTGACAAGGCTCTCCACTCCGCCGGAGGGTCCCACAGCATCCTCTAGTTTGTTCACCTCTATCTGTGTGAACTGGCTGCTGCGCACCTTCTCGTCGACAATATCCACCCCCACCAACTGCTGTGCCGAAGGGCACATCTTGATATTAATACGTTGGACGCCATGCACGGCGATACGACGTTCCACGGTGCGATAGCCAACAAAAGAATAACGAAGTGTAACACTGTCCGAGGCGGGCAGTTCCAGCCGGTAGTGGCCACGGGCGTCGGTAGAAGTGCCCGTCGAGGCTCCGACGACGCCGATGGCAGTGTATTGCAACGGCCCGCCGGTCAGCGAGTCGCTCACCACACCTTCCACCACGCCCTGCGCCACTGCCGACATTGCCAGCAGCAGCAACAAGAGGTACGCCGTCAGTCTCTTCATGTGGGAAATAACAACAAATCTTTTTTTTTATTGTGTCAATATATAAAAAAGGACTTGACCAATAGGCCAAGTCCTCACCATTAATGCTATGGGGAAAATTACTATTGCTCCAGCAGTGACTCAAAGCGCTGTTTGGCAGCCTTGGAATCATCGTAGCGCTCCACACGGGCGTAGGCGGTGCTGAGGGCCTGCAGGGCATTGCCCAAGTTGGGGCGCTGCATCTGCTTCTCGTTGCCCTCGGGCAGGTTGTCGATGTATTCAACAGCCTTCTCGAGGTAGGTGATAGCCTGGCCAAAATAATCCTTGGCCTCGTTCTCCAACTTGCTGGCCAGCTCGATGGTCTCCTCGTTGAAGGGGTCGGGCTCGGGGGCCGACTGCAGTTTGTCGACGGCGCGGTTGTAGTACATCTTACCCATGCCGAAGTTGCCCTCGAACTGCACAGGTTTCAGGGTCAGCGACTCCTGGTACTTGGCCTGGGCACCCTCAAGGTCGTTGGTGAGCTCCAGCAGGGCTGCGCTCTGGCAGAGCAGTGCGGGATAGATGTTCACCGAGTCCTTGGTGAGCTCCAAGGCCTGGTTGATCATCTCCTTGCCCTTCTCCACGTTCTCGTTGAGCAGGTAACCCTCGGCGAGCAGCAGGTAGGCCTTGTAGTTGTTCTTGGTGTTCTTCTGGTAGTTGGTGGCCACCTTCATCGCCTGGTCCACATTGCCTTCGGCTTTGTAGACATTGAAGAGGTAGGTGTAGACCTGCTCTTTGTCGGTCTTCTTGCGCATCAGTTGGTTGAAGAACTTCTTGATGTTGGCGGTATCGTGGGCTGCCACGGCGCTCAGGCCGGCGACGTACATGGCCTCGGCGGCGTTGTCGCCTTCACCACCGTTGTTGTACATCTCCGCGGCACGCGAAGCCACCTGCATAGCCTCGGCGTAGTTCTTCTCGTTGAAGAGCTTGCGGGCGCGGTTGTAGAAATCGTAACCCACGGTGCTGAACACACTGACGAGGCCCTTGGTGAACTCGCCATCGTTCTTGGTGTCGAGACGTTTGCACTCCAGAGCCGACTCGTAGGCCTGGTCGGCCCAGTCGGGAGCGAGACCTTTGTATTTGGGCTTGGCCTGCTGTGCATCACGGCCTATCTCGGCATACACCAGCGAGCGGTAGTACCATGTCTTGGCGTCATCCTTCGTCTTCTCGTGCACGGCGGCAGCGTCGATCTCGGTCTTAGCCTTCTTGAGCGAGCCTTTGCGAAGGTCCTGTACGGCACTCTCGACCATGAGCGACTGGGCGCTGAGGCCGACGGTGGCAGCCATAAAGACTGCGATGGTGACAAGTTTCTTGATCTTCATATTAAATTTTTTTTTAAGGTTTCTTTACTCTTTAGTATCGTTTGTTTCGTTATTATTGCTTTCGGGTTCGATTTTTTCCACATTCTCCGACAACTCCGGATTCTGCTCTCCAACTTCCGTATTCTCTTCTACGGTGGGCACCTTGGTGATGGAGGCAATGTAGTCCTTGCCGCGCAGGTCGATGAGCTTCACACCCTGTGTGGCGCGGCCCAGCACCCGCAGGTCGGCCACCTTCATGCGGATGGTGATGCCACTGCGGTTGATAATCATCAGGTCGTGGTCGTCGGTGACGTTGGTCACAGCTACCAGCGGGCCCGTCTTCTCGGTGATCTGCATGGCCTTGACGCCCTTGCCGCCGCGGTGCACGGTGGCGCGGTAATCTTTCAGCGCCGAGCGCTTGCCGTAGCCGTGCTCGGTGACCACCAACAGGTTCTCCTCCTCGCTGGGCAGGCAGAGCATGTCGATGGCGGCATCCTCGTCGCCGTCGAGCTCCATACCCTTCACACCCGAGGCGCCGCGACCCATGGCGCGGAACTCCTGCTCTGGGCATATCATCACCTTGCCCTTCTTCGAGGCGATGAGCATGTAGCTGTTGCCGTCGGTGAGGCAGGCCGTCAGCAGTTCGTCGCCCTCGCGGATGCCGATGGCGATGATGCCATTGGTGCGCGGACGTGAGTAGGCCTCCAGCGAGGTTTTCTTCACGATACCGTTCTTGGTGCACATCACAATGTAGTGGTTGCCCACATACTCTGTGTCGCTCAGCGTCTCCACGTTGACATAGGCTTTCACCTTGTCGTCGGGCTCGATATTGATGCAGTTCAGTATCGGACGACCCTTGGTGTTCTTCTCGCCCTCGGGCACCTCGAAGGCGCGCATCCAGTAGCAGCGGCCTTTCTCGGTGAAGAACAGCAGGTAGTTGTGGTTGGTGCAGGTAAAGATATGCTCCACGAAGTCCTCGCTACGCACGGCGCTGCCCTTGGCTCCCACGCCGCCACGACTCTGCGTGCGGTACTCGGTGAGCGGGGTGCGCTTGATGTAGCCTTTGTGCGAGATGGTTATGACCACCTGCTCGTCGGGGATGGTGTCCTCGATGCGGAAGCCAGCGGCGTCGTATTTGATATGTGTGCGACGGTCGTCGCCGTATTTCTCACGCAGCTCCATGAACTCATCCTTGATAACCTGCATCAGCACGCTATGGTCGCCGAGAATCTCCTTGCAGCGCTCGATGAAGCGCATCTTCTCGTCGTACTCGTCCTGCAGTTTCTGGTGCTGCAGGCCGGTGAGCTGTATCAGACGCATATCGGCGATGGCGCGGGCCTGCAGGTCGCTGAACTGGTAGCGGTCCATCAGTCCCTGTCGAGCCTCGTCGGGCGTCTTGCTGGCTTTAATCAGGGCCACAATCTCGTCGATGATGTCGATGGCGCGCAGCAGACCTGCCAGGATATGGGCTCTCTTCTCTGCCTCGGCCATCTCGAACTGTGTGCGGCGCGTGACCACCTCTTCGCGGTGCTCGATGAAGTATTTGATGAGTTCCTTGAGATTCAGCAACTGCGGACGGCCGTGCACCAAGGCGATATTGTTCACCGCGAAGCTCGACTGCAGCTCGGTGAACTGGAAGAGCTTGTTGAGGATGACATTGGGCACCACATCGTTGCGCAGCACATAGACCACACGGATGCCGTCCTTGTCACTCTCGTCGCGGATGTCGAGGATACCCTCAATCTTGCCCTCCTTCACCAGGTTGGCCGTCTTCTTGATCATCTCGCTCTTGTTCACGCCGTAGGGCACCGTGGTGGCCACGATGAGGTTGTGACCCTTGGCGTCTTCCTCGATGACGGTGTCGGCACGCAAGATGATGCTGCCGCGACCTGTGGTGTAGGCCTCCTTCACGCCGTTGTAGCCGTAGATGGTGCCGCCCAGCGGGAAGTCGGGAGCCTTGATGTACTGCATCAAGTCCTCGATGGTGATGTCGGGATTGTCGATATAGGCCATGCAGCCGTCGAGCACCTCACTCAGGTTGTGGGTGGGCATATTGGTGGCCATACCCACGGCGATGCCGTTAGAGCCATTGATAAGCAGGTTGGGAATCTTGGCCGGCAGCACGCTGGGCTCCTGACCCTCGTTGTCGTAGGTGGGGTCCATGTTGACGGTGTCCTTCTCGATGTCGGCCACCATCTCGTTGCTTATCTGCTTCAGGCGTGCCTCGGTGTAACGCATGGCGGCGGGAGGGTCGCCATCGATGGAGCCGAAGTTGCCCTGTCCGTCGACGAGCATATAGCGCATCGACCATTCCTGAGCCATACGCACCAGGGCGCCGTAGATACTCGAGTCGCCATGGGGGTGGTACTTACCCATCACGTCGCCCACGATGCGGGCGCTCTTCTTGGTGGGAGTGTTGTAGAGAATGCCGTTCTCGTTCATCGAATAGAGGATGCGGCGGTGCACCGGCTTCAGGCCGTCGCGCACATCCGGCAGCGCGCGCGCCACGATGACCGACATCGCATAGTCGATGTAGGCCGTCTTCATCGTCTGCTCGATGTCGACACGGGTGATTTTTTCGTTGTCAGATACCATTAGTTATCGCTATATTTTATTGTATACTAATATATTATTTACACCGCGCACTCGCGTTGTAAAATACAAAGATACAAAATACTTTCGACATGGACAAACCCAGCCGACACTTTTTTCAACGTGTTATAAACCGCCTGCTGCTACTTGCCTCTCACCGATAGAATTCCTTTAAATGGTCTCCGAGAAGTGGCAAAGTGCCCGCAACAGTTCTCTTGTATCAAGCAACCATTGCATTCGGGCAGGGCAAAATGTTTTTTATAAACGAGGAATCTTCACCTCACGCCCTGTCTGTATTTTACCCTCTTTCTATCTGAAAAACAGACCGGTGTGGAGGGTTAGTGGATAGAGGGTCGGGCGAGGGTCGATAGAAGAATAACACAAGCCATTATAAATCAACATTCTACAACTACATATAAAATGAGGTTTTAAGCCTCCTGCTGGAGAAGTATATAAAAGGAATGACGCGCTTAATGACTCTCAACACTGCGCTGTTGATAATAATCTCTGGCACGGATGTTGCTATGTATTTATTTGTAGTAATTTTGCATTTCAAACAAGACGACAATACATGGAAGCAAATTTGAGCGAGAACATGCGTAACACGGTGAACTTCAGCAAGGAGGAAGCCATACGCTTGAAGAACGGCGCCATCGGCGTGGAGCATCTCTACCTGGGTATGATGCGTGTGGGCGAGTGCAGCGGCCTGAATATGCTGGCAGCCTTGGGCGTGGATACCCTCCAGTTGAAGGAGCGCCTGGAGAAGCAGGTCAGCAACGCCGACGCCGACATACGCTACAATGCCGACAGCGAGATAGCCATGCTGCGGCAGACGGAGAAGGTGCTGCGTCTCTCCTACCTCGAGAGCATCAAGGTCAAAGCAAAACAGATACGTACCGAGCACCTCATCCTGGCCATGCTGCAGGAGAACGACAATCTGGTGAGCAACCTGCTGCAGAAAGCCGGCGTGGATTATGAGCGCTTCTCGCGCATCGTGCGCGGCAACGCGCAGGAGGAGAGCGGCGCCCTGCCCGACTTCAGCAGTCAAACCAGCGACGACGACAACGACGAGCCCTTTGCCGACCCTGTGGGCGCCGACCCCGCCGTGGGCCGCGGCCAGCAGCGCAAGGAGTCGAAGAGCGGCACGCCGGCACTCGACAACTTCGGACGCGACCTCACCAAACTGGCCCAGGAGGGCAAGCTCGACCCCATCGTGGGACGCCGTCGCGAGTTGGAGCGCATAGCGCAGATCCTCAGCCGCCGCAAGAAGAACAACCCCATCCTGATCGGTGAGAGTGGCGTGGGCAAGAGCGCCATCGCCGAAGGCCTGGCGATGCAGATTGCCGCCGGCAACGTGCCGCGCACGCTCTACGGCAAGCGTCTGCTGAGCCTCGACCTGGCGAGCTTGGTGGCAGGCACCAAGTACCGCGGCCAGTTTGAGGAGCGTATGAAGGCCATCATCACCGAGCTGGAGCAACATCCCGAGATTATCATCTTCATCGACGAGCTGCACACCATCGTCGGCGCCGGCAGCGCGGCGGGCAGCCTCGACGCCAGCAATATGTTCAAGCCAGCCCTGTCGCGTGGCGCCATCCAGTGCATAGGCACCACGACGCTCGACGAATACCGTCAGTACATCGAGAAGGACACCGCCCTGGAACGCCGCTTCCAGAAGGTGCTCATCGAGCCCGCCACGCCAGAGGAGACGATGGAGATACTGATGAACATACGCGACAAATACGAGGCGCACCACACGGTGCAGTACACCGACGCGGCGCTGCAGGCCTGTGTGGACCTCACGGAGCGTTACGTCAGCGACCGTCTGCAGCCCGACAAGGCCATCGACGCCATGGACGAGGCAGGTGCACGTGTGCGCATCAATAACATGCAGGTGCCGCAAGAACTCATCACCCTTGAGGAGGAGCTGGCCAAGGTGGAAGAGAAGAAGAAAGAGGTGCTGGCCGAGAAGCGCTACAGCGAGGCTGCGGAGTTGCGCGACCAGGGCCGCGACCTAGAGGCCAAGCTGGCCGACCTCAAGCGCAAGTGGGAGAACGACGAGCGCGACCGTCACGTGCAGGTGACGGAGCAGGATGTGGCCGCCGTGGTGGCCATGATGACCGGCGTGCCCGTGGAGCGCATCGCCGAGAGCGAGAGCAACCGCCTGCTGACTATGGAGAGCGAGCTGAAGGGCTCGGTGGTGGGTCAGGACGAAGCCATCGCCCAGATAGCCAAAGCTATCCGCCGCAACCGTGCCGGCCTCAAGGACCCCAACCGTCCCATCGGAAGCTTCCTCTTCCTCGGTCCCACCGGCGTGGGCAAGACCTACCTCACCAAGATACTGGCCAAATACCTGTTCGACAGCGAGGCTGCGATGATACGCATCGACATGAGCGAATACATGGAGAAATTTGCCGTCAGCCGTCTCATTGGAGCGCCTCCGGGATACGTGGGCTACGAGGAGGGCGGCCAGCTCACCGAGCGTGTGCGACGCAAGCCCTACAGCATCGTACTGCTCGACGAGGTGGAGAAGGCGCATCCCGACGTCTTCAACGTGCTGCTGCAGGTGCTCGACGACGGCCAGCTCACCGACGGCATAGGCCGCAAGGTGGACTTCAAGAACACCATCATCAACATGACCTCCAACATCGGCTCGCGCCAGCTCAAGGACTTCGGCGTCGGCGTGGGTTTCAACACCAGTGCCCGTGAGGCCGAAAAGGGCGAGATGCAACGCGACGTGATAGAGAAGAGCCTGAAGAAGACCTTCGCGCCCGAGTTCCTCAACCGCATCGACGACATCATCTACTTCAACAGCCTCACCCGCGAGGACATCCATAAGATTATCGACATCGAGTTGCGAGGCCTCTTCGGCCGTATCCGCAAGATGGGCTTCGGCGTGGAGATGGACGAGAAGGCCAAAGACTTCCTGGTCAAGAAAGGCTGGGACGAGCAGTACGGTGCCCGTCCGCTGCGCCGCGCGATACAGCGCTACATCGAGGACGACCTGGCAGACGAGATTATCAAGGCCGACATACTGCCGGGCGACACCATCCGCGTCACCTCGGACGAGGAAAAGATTACGTTCGACATAGAGAAAGGCGAGACCTCGAAGGCCTTGGACGAGGCCCTCACCACGGAGACGGCGGAAGCCTAGAAGTTATATTTCACCAGCGCACAGAGGCGGTGATTCATCACCGTGTGAAGGTTGGCGTTGTCGATGATGGCGCCAGTTGTGGCAATGTCACCATAGCAGGCGCCTGTCAACTCGTACTCCAGGCCGATGTTAAAGGCTTTGATATTATAGCTGATGGAGGGGGCGATGCGGTAGACGCTGTTGAGATGCGTGAAGTTCTCGCCGCCCTTCATATAGATATGATAGCCTCCTGTAGCGGGGTCGAGCCAGAGGTTCTCCCCTGCCCCAAGGCTCTGCATGTAGCCAAGGAAGAGGTTGCAACGGTATTTCTTGCCATAGGCAATGTCGAGGTAACTGACGGTGGCCTGCATGGGGCTATAGTTCCAGCTGCCATCGGGGTTCACGTCGGTGACGGCATAGCCTACCAGCTGAGTGAGATGGCTTGTATTCTGCGCCAGCACAGTACGGAACTTGACACTCCAACGACCTTCAACATACTGCGCATAGAGCGTAGGCGTGAACGACTTAACCGTTTCGTCGACCTTGTGGGTCATACCGTTGCCATCGACAGCATGGGTACGCGGTTTAATAATCTGAGCATCGAGACCTGCCTGGAGATACCAAGGTCCCTGCTTGAAGTTAAGTCCCAAGAAGGCTTCTGGCCATAAGGCGTTGTGGGCGAATTCGATGCTTGCGATGCTTGTGGGGTCGGAGGCACTCTTGGGGCCGTTGTTCATATACTGCAACTGCCAAAGCACTGCAGCTGTGTAGCCGAAGGAATTCCAATAGATAGTACTGCGCACCTGCGGTGTGCGGCTGTGGGGGCGGAAGGGAGCACCGGCGGCCATGCCGAGTACCTCGGGCATGATGTCGCCCGACATCGGATGCCAGTCCTGGCCAATTATGAATTCGGACTTTGGAGTTCGAAGTTTGAGATATGCCAAACGAAGGCGAAGTTCATGATTGTTGGTGCCGAAGCCACCGAAGTCGGCCTCCAACTTGGCGCTGCTATTCCATTTCCAGAGTTTGGGGCCTGTGACATTGAGGCCGAAGCGAGAGGTTAGCGCCTGTAGCTGGCCTGTCGGCACGGCGTTGAGATCCTCGCTGTGGTCTTCATTCCATGCCTCGTCGTAGGGCAACAGATTGAACTCTCCGCCCGTGACGGTATAGGTACGCCGGGTGTCGAGAGTGTAATAGTTGCGGATGAAGCCATAAGGCTTAACGGACACCTTGGTGGTGTCCTGTGAGAAAGCAAAAGGCAGCGACACAAGTAGTGCCGCTGCCATAATGACTATTTTCTTCATGCAAAAAGGACTAACAGTTGGGCGGAGAAAATGCGCAAGAACATGGTGAGTGGGTAGACGGTGGCATAGCCGGTGTTGGGCAGTTTACAGCCCTCGGGGGCCACCGTGTTGGCGAAGGCCAGCGTCGGAGGGTCGGTGTGGCTGCCGCCGATAAAACCCATCAGGGTGTAGTAGTTCATCTTCAACACAAAGCGGCCGAAGCCTGCCACCAGCAATGGCGGCACCATGGTGATGATGACACCGTAAACAACCCACATGTAGTGCACACTGACATTGGCCACAAAGTCGGCGCCAGCGCCCAAGCCCACAGCAGCGAGGAAGAGGGCTATGCCTACTTCGCGGAGCATGTGGACGCCCTGCCCGTCGGTGAAATCGGTGCCGTACCAACCCTTCTTGACACCAAGCCAGCCAGCGACGATGGCCACCACCAGCGGTCCGCCGGCGAGGCCCAGCTTGACAGGAGCCTTCATGCCCACGGGGATGGGAATGGAGCCCAGCACGATGCCGAGGGCGATGATGACGAAGATGGGGATAAGCAGGATGCCGCCCTTCTTGGAGGTCTGAGTTTTTAGGTCGGATGTCAGGGTTGCCAGGCTGGTTGGTTCTGCGGCGAGATTCTTCGGACGCAGGATGATACAGGTGACAATCATCCCCACCACAGCCAACGGATAAGCCAGCGCATAGCCTGTGGCCAGACGTCCTGCCCCACCCTCGATGCCGAGGTCGTCGACGGCAGCCTGTGCTGCCGAAAGACCGGGGGTGTTGGTGATGGCACCAGTGTAGACACCCGCCATGTCGGTGAGTTCCTGTGAGGCCAACTTGGCAATGAGCACAGTGATACCCACACCGAGGGCCACGTTGACCAGCGCCATGATGTTCATGGCGAGGCCACCTTTAGCGAAACTCTTGAAGAAACCTGGACCTACCTGCAGGCCGACACCTGTGACGAAGAGTATTAGGCCGAATTCCTTGATGACATGCAGCATGTCATGATTAAGGCTCACACCACAGGCGCTAAGAGCGATGCCCACGAAGAGCACCCATGTGATGCCCAGCGTGATACCTTTAACCTTCAGCTTGCCGAGCAGTAGGCCGGCAAAGATGGAGATGGCCAGCATCAATACTGTGCTGGCCACTCCACTACCTGTAAACAGATTAGTAAACCACATGATTAGTCACCAAGGGTGGCCACCATAACGGCCTTAATCGTGTGCATACGGTTCTCGGCCTCGTCGAAGACAATGCTATTCTCGCTCTCGAAGACATCTTCGGTCACCTCAATGCCATTCAGGCCGAACTTCTCATAAACGTCGCGGCCAGCCTTGGTCTCCAAATTGTGATAAGAAGGCAGGCAGTGCATGAATTTGCACTTGGGGTTGCCCGTCTTCTTCATCAGGGCTGCGTTGACCTGATAAGGCATGAGCATCTTGATGCGCTCTTTCCATACGCTGTCGGGTTCGCCCATCGACACCCAGATGTCGGTGTAGATGAAGTCGAGACCCTTCACGCCCTTCTCCACATCGTCGGTGACGGTGAGCTTGGCACCAGTCTCCTTGGCGATTTCCTGACACTTCTTGACAAGATCCTTGGCAGGCTGCAGTTTCTTGGGGGCAATAATGCGGATGTCCATACCCATCTTCACACCGCCGACCATCAGGCTGTTACCCATATTGTAGCGGGCATCGCCAATGTAAGCG
>JAGCVD010000007.1 GCA_017962545.1 Bacteroidales bacterium | reverse complement strand
TCTCGTAGTCTCGCAGTCTTGTTGTCTCGCAGTCTCTCAGTCTCGTAGTCTCGCAGTCTTGTAGTCTCGTAGTCTTATTCTGCCGGCTCGGCGCCGATATGCACGTCGGTGCTGCCCGAGACCGCCGCGGCGTTGCCGCCGCCATAGGTGTTGTTCCACACCGTCGTGCGGGTGCCCTTCACGATGACGGTGGTGTTGCCCGTGACCGCCGCGGCGTTGCCGCCGCCGAAGACGTCGCCGTCGGTGGTGGCGCCCAGCGTGTTCTTGTCGGTGCCGATGGTGACGGGCAGGTTGCTGACGGGCGTGATGGCGCTGCCGGCCATGTTCTTCACGCGGTCGGCGCCGATGACCACCTTGGGATTGGCGGTGACGATGGCGGTGCTGCCGTAGCCGCCGCCGAAGACAGCCTTGTTGACGGAGGCGTTGATGATGTTGACCACGGGCGAGGTGATGACCTTGCTATCCACCAGGTTGGGTGTGTGGGCTGCCATGTTGCCGCCGCCGTAGACGTAGTCGATGCTCTTGGCGTCGGCGCAGGTGTTCTCGTTGGTCCAGTCGACGTTGACGGTGATCTTGCCGGTGATGTTGCCGCTGACGTTGTTGCCGCCGTAGAGCTCGCCGATGCTGCCGCCGTAGACGTTGACGGTGACGTCGCCGTTGATGGTGGCAGCCTTCGAGCCGCCGAAGGCGCGCTTCATCTTGCCGCCCACGATATTGAGCGTCACGTTACCCGTGATGGGGGCCTTGTTGGCACCGCCGTAGACGTCGTTCCACCGGGTACCGCACTTGATGGTGATCGAGCGGTTGCCCGTGGAGGGTGCCACGTTGTTGCCGCCGAAGACCTCGACGATGTCCAGCTGGTCGCAGGTCTTGCTGATGTCGACGATGGAGGTGCCGCGTATCTTACCGCAGGTGTTGCTGCCGCCGAAGGCCTGGTACACCGCGCCGCCATTGATGGTGAGGCTGGTGTTGCCGCTGCCGTGCAATGTTGTGCCGTCGGCCAGGTAGCCGATGTTGGCGCCAGGTTCGCCTGTCGAGCCGTCGCCGCCGGCGAAGGCCTGGTAGATGTGGCCGCCCTCGATGACGACGTCGGTCTCGTTGCTCGAGGCCGCACGGCCGCCGCCGTAGACATACTTGATGGTGTTCTCCGCGCAGCCGTGGATGGTCACGTGGCTCACGTTCTCGGCCAGGTCGGTGGGGTCGTAGTCGGCCTGGTTGCCGCCGCCGTAGACGGCCTTAAGGGCGAACATGGCGTTGCCCGCCGTCACGTCGGCCGGCGTGGCGCTCTCCAGCAGCGCCGCCACAGCCGTCAGGTCGGCGACGGTGTCGTCGCCCTCAGTCATGGCCATCAGGGCCGCGAAGTCGTTGGTGTTGGCGGTATGCGCTGTCTTGTAGACATCCACATACACGTCGCCCTTGGGCGAGCCGGCGATGTTGTTGCCGCCGAAGACGTTGCCCAGGATAGTGGCATTGCCGCTGGTGCTGTTGCCGATGTTCACTTTCACTAGGTTCAGCACGTTGGCGGCGCGCTTGCCGCTGGTGGTGCCGTTGCTGTAGCTGTCCATGCTGTTGCCTTCGGCGTCGCCGTTGCCGCCGCCGAAGATGTTGCCGTAGCTCGTCTTGTAGCTGCTGGCGTGGCCGATGGTGCCGCCCATGATGCTGACGGTCGTGGTGCAATTGACAGCACCCAGCTGGCCGAGTGCCGAGCCGCCGAAGACGTCGCCATACACCGTCGGGGTGCCAGAGTAGGTCACCGTCGTGGTGCCGGCTGTCGGCACGCCGCCGGTTATCTCATAGGTCTCGCGGGTCACGCTCGCGCTTGTGTTGATGGTGACATTGGTGTTTTTGTCCACAGTGGCCAGGTAGCCGCCGCCATAGATGTTGTTCTTCATCGTGCCGCCGACGATATACACGTCGGTGTTGCCGTACACGCGTCCCGCGCTGGGGCTCAGGGTGGGTGCTGCCGGTTCGCCGCTCAGGTAGGTGTCGGCGCCGCGGCCCGAGCCGAAGACGTTGCCGTTGACGGGACCGCCGTTGCTGCTGCCGATGGTGCCGCCGGCCACCACCACCTGCGTGTTGTGGTACACGTGGCCGTTGTCGCCCGAGCCGAAGACGCAGCCGGCGATGTTGGCGTTGCCGCTGATGGTGACGTAGGTGCGGTCGACATAGGTGAAGTTGTCCATCTTCTGCTCGCCCATCAGGCCCGCCACGCCGCGGCCCGCGCCGAAGACGTGGCCGTTGTTGGCGCCGTTGATGCCCACGGTGCCGCCGCTGATGGCCACCTCGGTCTTGCCCGTCTCGGCACGCTGCAGGGCCGTGATTTTGTCATTGTCGGCGCTGCCGTCGTTCTGGTAGCTGTAGGTGCCCACCGAGGCCATGGAGCCGCCGCCGAACACGTTGCGGTACACCGTGCCGTCGGTCATGTTCACGTATGTGTTGCCCAGGATGAGACCCGAGGTGCGGCTGAAGGTGTTGCCACCGCTGACGGGGTCGATACCGCGGCCGCCGCCGTAGACGTTGCCGCGGTAGATGTCGCCGCTCGTGGCGGTGTTGTTCACACCCACACTGCCGCCGTCGATATTCACCGTCGCCGTGTAGAACACGTGGCCGTTCTCGCCGCCGCCGAACACCGAGCCGTTGACCACGGCGTCATCGTCGATGGTGACGTTGGTGAAGTTGGTCCACGCCATGCGGTTCACCAGCGTGGCGTTCGACGACTGACCGCGCGACGAGCCGAAGACGTTGCCGCCATGGTTGGCGTCGCGGCTGTCCATGCCCGCCCTCACGGTGGTGGCGTTGGCCATGATGTCGCTCGTCTTCTCGCCGATAGTGCCGCCGTTGATGGTCACCGTGCAGGTGCCGCCACTCGTGGTGTAGCTGCTCACCGTGCCGTCGCCGTTCAGCCACGAGTCCTTGTCGTGCTCGTGGCCACTGGGGGCGCCCGTCAGCGTCACCTCGAAGTCGCCCACCGACGACAGGTTGCCGCCTCCGTAGACGTTGTGCAGTATCCAGCCGTTGTTGATGGTGACGTTCGTGTTGCCGTACACCTTGCCGGCGTCGATGCTGTAGTTGCCGTCGTAGCTGAGGCCCTCGCCGCGGCCGCCGCCGAAGACGTTGCCGTTGCCGTTGGCTGTCAGGGTGCCGATGCGGCCCTGCTGGACGACCACCTCCGTGTTGCCGCGCACGTGGCCGTTGTCGCCGCCGCCGAACACACAGCCGCGGATGTAGTCTTCCGTTGCAGTATTCGTAGCTGTGGTGGACAGGTGGGTGTTATAGGTGGCCATCACGCCTTCGCCATTCTTGGTGTACAGCGTGGTGCGGTCGACAGGATAGCTGGTCGTCGAGTCATCGTCCACCTCCGGGAAGTTCACCAGGACATGGGCGCCCGTGACGTAGGTGTGGTTCGTGTAGTCGCGCACCACCACGCTGTCCTCGTAGGGCTCCGACGTGCTGTTGCGCATCTTGCCCAGCACCCACACAGTCTTGTCTTGGTCGTAGCCAAACTCGTCTTCGTCGGTCACACGGTAGGAAATCACCTTGCCGTCTTCGGTCTTATGGTAGGTGGTGTAGTTGTTCCCTCCGATGGTGACGGAACCCGAGGTGAAGCCCGCGGTCGGCAGCGGGTCGATGAAGGGCGTGTAGTTGCTCTTACCCGCGTTACCGCGGCCGCCGCCGAAGACGCTTCCGTTGTTGGCTCCGTCGATACCTATCTTGCCGCCGCTGATGTAGATGTAGGCGTGGCCGTTGTTGGTGGAGGTGTCGAAGCCGATAGCGGAGAGCGGGGCTTTATGGTAGGTGTATTCTATAGTATCTCTAAAGGTGGCATAGCCCCTGAGGTCCAACGTGTCGCCCACGTTGGCCAGCGAGCCGCCGCCGAAGATATTGTGATAGATATGGCCGCCGGTCACCTGCACATGCGTGGCGCCGTGCACCAGACCCGCCGTGCGGCTGATACTGCCGGCGTTGGGGTCGACACCGCGGCCGCCGCCGTACACGTTGCCCACATATTCATTGTGCGGCGCCTCCAGCGCTGCCCAGTGCTCGCCGATCTCGCAGCCGTCCTTGATATAGACATGGGTGTGGTTCTCCACATGGCCGTTCTCGCCGCTGCCGAACACAGCGCCGTAGACGTGGCAGACATCCCCGCCCGGGTTGTCGGAGCCGATGGTGACAAAGGTGCTGTGGGTGTAGGCGCGCGCGGCGAACTGCTCCGACGCCACACCGCGGCCGCTGCCGAACACACGGCCGCTGTTATGGCCTCGGGCCGAGGCGTCGCCGATAACGGCCGTGCCTTTGATGGTGACGTGGGTCTCGCCGGTGCCGTCCGCCAGTCGCGTGATGTCATCTTCCGTGAGGGGCGTGCCCACCGTGGCGATGGAGCCGCCGCCGTAGACGTTGTGCGTCACCGTGCCGCCGCTGATCACCACCTCCGTGTTGCCGTACACCTGGCCCGATCCGTCGCCCAGGTGGCCGCCCTGCACGGCGTCGATACCGCGGCCGCCGCCATAGAGGTTGCCAAAGTACACAGTCACAGGGCTGTAACCGTAGGGATCTATGTCGTATTCCTCAATGGCCAGCGGTATGCCCACGGTGCCATCGGTCATGGTCACCTTGGTGTCATAGCGCACATGGCCGTTCTCGCTGCCGCCGAAGACGGCTGCCATCTGGCCGCCGCTGATGACCACTTCGGCTTTGTCGACGTAGGCCATACGCGTGAAGTGGAAGTCTCTGCTTATGTGCTCCGACACGTCGTAGTAGCCCGGACGGCCCTTGCCGCCGCCGAAGACGCCGCCCTTCTTGCCGGCAATCCAGCCGGGGTAACGGTTGACGTTATAGGTGGTATTGTCGAAATCACCCACCGTGCCGCCGCTGATGGTCACCTTCGTGTTGCCCACACTCTCCGAATAGCCGTAGGTGGTATGGGGCGTGCCGTTGACGGTATAGCTGCTGTTGCCCGCGCCGTTATAGGGCAGGTAGTTGAGCTCGTCGCCGTTGAGGGCCATGTCGATCCATCGACGGCCTACCGAGGCCATCTCGCCGCCGCCGTAGATATTGCCCAGCACATGTCCGGCCTGCAGCTTCACGTCGGTGTTGCCGTACACACGGCCGGCATGCATGGCCGCCGTCACCGAGCCGCTGATGCTGGCCGAGTCGTTGTCGTGAATCGTGATGTTGTCGCTGCCGAAGCCGCCGCCATACACCGAGCCGAAGTAGGCTACCTCGATTCCCGTGCCCGAAGAGTGGCCGATGGTCACGTCGGCGCCGTTGACGTCCACTTTGGCGTCTTTCATCACATAGCCCAGCTCGCCGCCGCCGTAGACGCTGCTGTAGATACGCGCCGTGTCCGTGATGTTCACCTGCGTGTTGCGGCACTTGGCCAAGCCCGGCCACAGGGGGTTGAAGTTGTCTGCATCATCGTCGTCGCTCTCACCGATGTTGAGCAGACGTCCCATGCTGCTGCCGAAGACGTTGCCGCCCGTGGTGTGCACGATGTCGGTCACCTTGGTCTCGTCCCACGGGTCGCCGGCTGCCAGGGCTGCCTCGAAGCGCCACAGGTGGTTGTTGTGGTACACGATGTCGCCCTTGCTGTAGGAGTTGGAGGGATTGTATCTGTCGTGGGTGAACTCGTCGCTGTTGCCGATGAATCCGCCGCTGATGTTCAGGGTGATATTGCCGTGGTATTGGGCTTGTGCCGTGTCGCCAGGGTAGCTGCCCTGCAGGTAGCCGTAGCGCTCGTTGTCTTCATCCACGAAGTGGGTGCCCACCGACGCCAGTCGGCCACCGCCGTACACCGAACCCAGTATCTTGCAGCTCCCGCTGATGTTCACCGTCACATTGCCACCGATCGAACCGGCCGAGATGGAGGTGCCGCCGAAGCCGCGGCCGCCGCCGAAGATGTTGCCGTCGTAGTACGACGTGCCGGTGGTGCCTATCCAGGCGTTGCCGCCGATGGTGACAGAGGCGTTGCCCTTCACGTGGCCGTCCTCGCCGCCGCCGAACACCGAGCCGTAGATGACGGCATTGCTGTTCACCGTCACCGAGGTGTTCTGCACATTGGTACGCTGGTTGAAGGTGGTGCGCTGGTCACCCTTGCCGGCGCCGAAGAGGTAGCAGGTCACGGGGTGCGCCTGGATGCCCGCCACGGTGCGCGGCACACCCAGCGTGCCGCCGCTCATCGTCACCGTGCAGTTGCCCACCACGTCGGCATACTCGCAGCCGCCGTAGATGCTCGTCAGGATATGGCCGCCGGTGATATTCACCGTCGTGTTGCCGCGCACACGGCCCTGGAACTCATACCACTGGCTGTAGGTCGAGTCGTTGCCCTGCTGGTCCTCCACCGTGATACGGTAGGGATAGTAGCCCGAGCCGCCGCCGAACACGTTGCCGAAGAAGGTGTGACCGTCGCCGGCATGGTGGGTGGAGGCATAGTTGACCTCTTTCTCGGGAAGCGGATCGTCATGGATATAGGCGTCGTAGGGCAGGAATCGGTAGGTCTTGCCGTTCTTCACCACGGGGTTGTCGTAAGGCCAGCTGTCGCACTCCGGCATCGCCGCCGCTATGGTCGCAATGGCGGTGGCGTTGGCATCGGTGGGATTGTCGTAGTAGGCCGTCACGGCATTCTTGGCCGCCGTCCACTGGCTTTCGCTGTATCTCTCCGTCTTGCCCTTGCCGCAGCCTATCTGGCCGCCGCTGACATTCACGGTGCAGTTGCCCAGCACCTGGCCGTTCTCGCTGCCGCCCCATACGGCGCCCACGATAAAGGCATTGTCGCTGATGGTCACTGTGGCGTTGTTCACATAGCCGAAGCGTGCATTGTTCAAGCCAGCCGCCTCGTTGTGCAGCGACGGGTCGGCATAGCCGATGGCTTCGGGCTGCGTGTAGTAGCCCTGGCCCGCGCCGAACACATAGCCCAGGTCGGCCCACATGGTCACATCGGCGGGACCCACCTGGCCGCCGCTGATGGTCACCGTCGTCGTGCCGCCGCCCGTGCAGTTATATTGTTCCCCTTCAACGAAGGTGGGATGCGAACTGACGTAGGCTGCGTTGGCCAGGTCGTAGGTGCCCACCATGGCCATCTGGCCGCCGCCGAAGAGGGTGTTGTGCACATAGCCGCCGCTCATAGTCACGGTGCTGTTGCCCGTCACCTGGGCCAGCAGGTAGTTGCCCACATAGCCCTTGCCGGCGCCGAACACGAAGCCGTTGTCCTCGGCTTCGTCCTTCAAGGCCGAGCCCACATGGCCGTTCTCTATCTGCACCAGCGTGTTGCCGGCGACCGACGCTATCTCGCCGCCGCCGTAGATGGCGTTCAGCACCACCATGTCGCCCTCGTTGGCCGGATACATCCGCACCTTGGGGTTGGCAGTTACCTTGCCCTTGTTGATATAGTCGTCGACAGTGTTGTCGCCTGTGCCCTTGCCGCCGCCGAACACACAGCCGTGCCCTTCGGGGTGCTCGGGGTCGAAGTCGTTCAGACCCACGGTGCCCTTGATCAGGTTCACCACAGGCGCGTTAGTGGGGCTCCCTGTGGGCGCGTATGCTGCCAGGTTGCCGCCGCCGTACACGTTGTCCACCGTCAGCGGGCAGTCGTCGCCTTCGTTGATGTTCACCGTGATAAGGCCCGAGATGCTGCCGCTGGTGTTGTTGCCGCCGAAGACGTTGCGGATGCGGCCGCCGGTGATATTCAGGGTGATGTCGCCCGTGATGTTGGCCTGGTTGGCGCCGCCGTAGACGTCGCCGATGCCCTCCGTCTCGCCGCCGGTGCAGCCGATGGCGATGGTGCCTGCCGCGCTGGCGGCCATGTTGCCGCCGCCATACACCTCGTCCACATGCATCTCGCACGCCTCGTGCCCGGCCTCGGCCTGCTTGTTGACGGTGACGTTGATGGTGCCACCGATGGAACCTTGGCTGTTGCTTCCGCCGAAGACACGGCCGATGGTGCCGCCGTAGATCTTCACATTGGTACTGCCGCTCACGTTGGCCGCCGTCACAGTGCCGTTGCCACCGCCGAAGACATTGCCTATCTTGTTGCCGCCGTAGATCGTCACGTCGGTGTTGCCGTTGGTGATATGTGCCGCGTTGCCGCCGCCGTAGACATACTCGATGCTGTTGTCGCAGTTATGCACCGTCACTACGGGCGTGCCAGCGGTATAGTTGGCCTGGTTGCCGCCACCGAAGACGGCCCCAAGAGCATAGGCGTCGGCCGAGGGAGCCGGATCCGTCCCATAGATGTCCACGTTGACAGTACTCTGCGGAGCACCGCTGACGTTGTTGCAGCCATAGACAGCTTCTGTCACCGTGCCGCCGTAGACATTGACAGCCACAGCCTCGGTAATGTCGGTGGCGCTACCGGTACCGTTGCCGCCACCATAGAGAGAGCCGTTGATGGTGCCGCCGTAGAGGTTCACGGTGGTGCCACCAGCGAGCACGCCAGTGTGGTTGCTACCTCCGAAGACGCTGCCGTTTACCGTGCCGCCCTTCATGGTCAGGTTTACCGTACCGCCTTGGTTCTGGCAGGCGCCGCCATAGACACCGCCCTTGATGGTAGAGGCGTAGGCGACACCGCTTCGGGTGGCACCGTCACCATCGCCCGAGACGGAAGCAACAGTAACACCGCCGTCCGTGCCATCAACTGTTCCTCCGAGGATATAGACGTTGGAAGTCTGGTCGGTAGAGCAATAACCGAAAGCTCCACCACCATAAACACCACGTTCGACGTAAGCGTTGTCGGCAACAACGACAGTGGTTCCCAGATATACCTGACCAGAAGAACTACCATTGCTGAATCCGCAGCCGGCGCCAAAGACATTGCCGCCGATGGCACTGTTGATGACGGTGTTGTTGCCATTGCTGTTCACGCTAGTATTTCCTCCAACGTAAAGATACGAGGCACCCTTCAGTGCACCTCCGGTGTATTTTGTACCGTTAGCACCACCGGCTACCCAGCCGTTGATTTCACCACCGGTGAAGACAAAGCGGCGGTCGTTGGAAGAGCCGCCAAATGCGGCAGCACCATAGACGGAGCCTCTTACGGTACCACCTTTAATGCGAATCTTTAATTTCCAAGAGCCGTCAGTAACACCATAGTCGGCGTAGTCGTCACCATAACAGTCGACGCCGCCGGCAATGCTGGCAACCTCACCGCCTTCCATGGTGAGTCTTCTGCGACCATTATATTGTACTCCAGATTCTCCACTGATGGAGTTACCCATATAGATAGCTCTCTCGGCGGAAGCGTCATCAATCGTTAGGTCTTTCTGTACCTTCCCGCTTTTTATCAGCCAGTCGTAGGTAAGATTGTTACGGTTGGAAGAACTAGAGAATACTTGATTGGCATTGCCGCCATAGATATAACTGGAAGGTGCAATATTCAGTTTTGTATTGTCGCTTTTTGCTCTATCATAGTCACAACCGATAATACATTTTGTGGAAACAGTTCCTCCAAAGGAATATGAAATATCGCTTATTAAATCGATAGCCCCCAAGGTGCCACTTTCAAAACGTAAGGTATAATCTATGTTTGAATTGCTCGAGCCAGATACTCCAGAAAGTTTGTTAGCGCAGTAGGTTTCGTATGGCTGTACACCTCTGCCATAAGTCAAATTGTAGGTATTGGCATAGGTCATGGATTCGTCGAAAGTAATATTGTTTACTTGGGTTTCATTTTGGTAGTAATACCCGTAGTAAGTATTGCCTTCAACCCATGTCTCAATAACAGATGTCGTTGTTTTTCTATAAGGGAATGAAACGGTGGCAGTAACGTAATTGTTTCCCTGTCTTAAATAGGAGTAAGAAGAACCTCCATCAGTATTGTACACGGTGTATCTGGTATACTGATAACCACTGGTGGTAACTCTGTTTCGGATATAAACGTTTTCAAATTTTATATCTTCGTTTGCAGTAAAGTGCCCTGTGACATATTTACTATTGCTTACGGTTCCAGTGCCATCGGGATAAAGGTTACTGATGGTGACTGGTTTTTGTGAGGCGTTAGTGAATTCATTCACTTGTGAACCATTAGTGATGACAACAAAGTTTCTCTCGCAAGATAGTGTGGATTGTAATGTGCTGCTGGCAATAGCTGAGGATAGACCATTCTCGGTAGAGCATTCTACCACATATGCCCTTGCCCACAAGGCTTCCAACTCCACTTCCATGTCGTACTCGCCATCGGGGACAAAGTAGTAGGTATGCTCGGCATAAAGGATGTGGGTATTGTTTACATTGCCACTGGTCCATTTCCCCTGCAATGTACCCTCTGCAGGAGCGGTGTATATTTTGCCGTTTTTGATGTCTTTGATGCGCCAGGCATGGAAGCCAGTGTATTTATTGTTGCTTCCCGTACCATATCCAGTGGAATATGTGGGTCGTACTTGGAACGGGTTGGGAATGGTGGTATAGGCATAGATGGCGGTACTGCCGTAGGCATAGCTGTCAGAGGTCTCTCCGTTGTAGCGCTCCAGCGTCTTGTAGTAGATGAAGCAATTCTCATCCTCACCGCCCACATTCACCTTGACACCCGTGGCGTCGGCTGTCCAGCTGTTGCTGGCCGGCGTGGCACCGTTGGTGGTGCTGATGGTCTTGGTTCCGTTGCCGTAGTAGGTGATTTTTACGTCGGCGGGGCCGAGGCTGCGGACAGGACAGGTGGCATCGCTGTAATAACTCCAAGAATGGTCTTCGCGGTCATCGAGGACCAAATTGGTGCCGGAAGTGCCGGAACTGATAAATTCACCAATGGCTACATCGGAGGTGATGTAGTCGCTCTTGACGGCGATGGCCTTGATGGTCTGGGGGTTGGTGAGCTGGACAGGGGCGCTGTAGGTGCGCGAGCCGTCGGTGGGCGTGGTGCCATCGGTGGTGTAATGGATGGTGGCGCCGGCCTCGGCCGTGATGGTCGCCAAGCCCGTGTTGCTGATGCTGATTACCGGCGCCGCCAGCTGCATCTGGAAGGTCTCGGTGGCTACCGTTGAACTATGCACGTCGCGGATGGCAATGGCCTTCACCGTCGTGGGACTCGTCGTCAGGTCGAAGGGACCGGTGTATTCCGTGCTCTCGTCCGTCGGCGTGGTTTCGTCGGTGGTGTAGTATATCTTCGCGCCGGTGCTCGTGGTCGCCAAGCTGATGCTGTTGCCCGTCCGCGTGATGGTGGGTTCCGCTACGGGGGCGTAGGCCCACACCGTCGCCGTGGCCGTCGTGGGGGTGGCGTCCGTGGCCGTCGCCGTGACGGTCAGTATAGCGCTGAGGTCCGAGGGACTCTGCGAACTGTGCGTCACCGTGGTGCTGGTGCCGGTGGTCGGCGTACGCGTCAGGTAGCTGCTGGCGTCGCCGCTCAGCGACCAGGTAAGCGTCACCGCCGGGTGCGTCACCTCGCTGCTGCGGAAGCCCTCGACACCGTCGTACAGCGTGCCGTCATAGTAGTGGTAGGTATTGCCGCCACCCGTCAGCGTCACATGGGCGGGGACGGTGTAGGTCGTCTTGGTGGCCGTCGCCGACGCGGTGAAGGCCTGGTCCTCGTCCTTGTACAGCTTCGCCGTCGCGGGGCTCATCGTGGGGGTCGTCAATGTGGTCACCGACGGCGTACTCGCAGCCGCATTCGCCCGCGTCAGCGTGATGGTGGCGGTGTTGTTGCTGGTGAAGCCGCCCTTGGTCACCGTCATGCGCACCACAATATTGCCCGTGGGGTTGCCCGTAAGGGTCACCAAGCCGTCGGAAGAGACAGAGGCGTAGGTGCCGCCTGTGGTGACGGTCCATGTGACAGAGGCGTCGCTCCAGTCGTCGATTATGCCTGGCCGCGTTTCACTGGCCTCGGTCGAGTTAGTGACAGGCGGAATCCAGTAGTAGGTGGTTCCTCTTACGACAGCGGTGTCGCAGGCAGGGGCATAACTGCCAGTGACGACAGGAGTAAGTTGTATTCCTCCATTAGTTAGGCCCCCGGAAACCGTGATGGAAAGCGATGGCGCTTTTGCGGAAAGAGAACCGATGTATATTCTCGTGGGAGTAAATCCGTTGCCGCTTTGGTTTCGGGCACAGGAAAGGGCAGATCCTGTCCAATAAACGTGATATGAATTAGTATAACGATAAGCCAATACGTTGTCTCTCAACTGCCAGTAGTTTTGGCTATTGCCAAGTGAAAAAGAGCCGTTGCCCCCGCGCATATACTTGGCATTCTCGGTATAGGAGTAGATGGTGGTCGAAGTTGTGCTTAGGGTTGCCCCAGCTCTCCAAATGCACGACGGGGCAAATGTGGATGTCACACCTCCGTTGCTCCCATTGTTGTAGATATAGCCGCGGCTGTTATTGTAGAAAATGTAGTAATACTGCGCCATCGCCGGCATTCCGCCCAACAGCATCACCGCCGCCAGGATGAAGCAGCGCCCACGGCGCCGCCAGTCAGTCTTGTTGGTTTTGTAGGTGTTGTTCATATCGTATAGTGTTTTGTTTTCTTTTCTTTATTTTCTAGCAGGGATAGCCTTACTAGTCGGGCTAGCAGGGCTAGGGGTGCTAGGATGGCTAGTCAGGCTAGCAATAATCTCGTTTAGGCGTTCTACTTCAGCGCGGAGGGTGCTGTTCTCCTCTTCGAGACGGCGGAGCGCCTCGCGCTGGTCGGTGCGATAGCCGAGGCGGGCGGCGGTCATACGCTCTTTGATGCCCCCTTCGGTGACGAACCGCATCTCAAGCTGCTCGATATAGGTGGTCATCATGCGGTCGACCATGTGGCAGAGGGTGTGGCCGGTGTTGGCCATCTCCTCGTCGCTCCACTGCTGGAAGAAGGGCTGGTAGTCGTCGACGCGGTTGTGCTCGCGGCAGAAGGCGAGCATGGTGTCGTAGCGCGGGTGACCGTCGCTCCAGACGGCCAGGCCGCGGCTGGCGAGGTAGTCGGTGTAGTCTTCGCGCAGCTCTTTAATGCTGGCGCGGGCCACGTTGAGGAGCTTGAGCTCCATCTCGGTGGAGGTGACGCCGTCGGCCATGCCTTCGACGATATTCTGCTTGCCGGAGCGCGCGGCCTGCACCATCTGGTCGACGGTGCGGTCGCCCTTCTTAAGGAAGCGCTGGGCGAAGCGGTAGGTCATCTGGTAGAGGACGTCGGTCTTCTGGTAGAAATAGAGGCTCTCCCAGCGGTCCTGTTTTTTGAGGAAGCGGGGATAGCTAGTTTGGCTAGTATTATTGCTTCTATTTCCTGTTTCTTTTTTCATCATAATTGTCCGACGCTGACGCGCATCTTGTTGATACTTAGTTGGATATCAGCAAACTGCGGGGCTCGCGCCAAAGTGCAAATATACGAAATCTTTTAATATCTATAGTTAAAAAATATAAAAAAAGAAGCCCCGCCGGGTCACGGCGGGGCTGTCTCTGTTTTTTTCTAGCCGGGCTAGCCCTGCTAGCAAGGCTAGGCTAGTTTAACCCAGGCGCTTGAACTGGCAGGTGAAGTGGCGCATCAGCTCGGCCTCCCAGGTAATCTCAAGACCGCGTTTGATGGTGTCGCGACGGTCGTAGACGTTCTTGAGGGCGGCGGCGATGACGTCCATGTGGTTGTTGGTGTAGACGCGGCGCGGGATGCAGAGGCGCACGAAGTCGTTGCCACCGAAGCGGTTCTCGCGGGTCACGGGGTCGCGGTCGGCCAGCACGTAGCCGATCTCGCAGGCGCGGATACCGGCCTCGAGGTAGAGCTCGCAGGTCAGCGTCTGGGCGGGGAACTCCTCCTTGGGAATGTTGGTGAGCACCTTGTCGGCGTCGACGAAGATGGCGTGGCCACCGGCGGGACGCTGGTAGGGGATGCCGTACTCGTCGAGTTTGGCGGCGAGGTAGTGGACCTGTTTGATGCGGGTCTCGACCATCTCGAACTCGAGGTTCTCCTTCAGGCCCACGGCCAGGGCGTCCATGTCGCGGCCGTTCATGCCGCCGTAGGTGAGGAAGCCCTCGAAGGGGATGCAGAACATCTTGGCACCCTCGTACCACTCCTGCTTGCGGGTGGCGATGAAGCCGCCCATGTTGACGAGGGCGTCTTTCTTGGCGCTCATGGTCATGCTGTCGGCATAGCTGAACATCTCCTTGCAGATCTCGCGCAGGGTCTTGTTCTCATAGCCTTTCTCGCGGGTCTTGATGAAGTAGGCGTTCTCGATGAAGCGGGCGCTGTCGATGTTCACGGGCACGCCGTATTTGTGGCAGAGCTCGCAGGTCTCGCGGATGTTCTGCATGCTGACGGGCTGGCCGCCGACGGTGTTGTTGGTCACGGTGAGCACCATGAAGGGCACGTTGCCCTTGTTCTCCTGCAGGATTTTCTCCAGCTTGGCGAGGTCGACATTGCCTTTGAAGGGGGCTTCGAGCTGGGTGTCGTAGGCTTCGGCGACGGTGACGTCGATGGCGAAGGCCTTGCGGCTCTCGATGTGGCCCTTGGTGGTGTCGAAGTGGGCGTTGCCGGGGATGATGTTGCCGGGCTTCACCAGGTAGCTGAACAGCACGTTCTCGGCTGCGCGGCCCTGGTGGGTGGGGATGACATACTCGAAGCCGGTGATGTCGGTGATGGTGTCCTTCATGTGGTAGAACGAGCGGGCGCCGCCGTAGCTCTCGTCGCCCATCATCATGGCGCTCCACTGGCGGTCGCTCATGGCGCCGGTGCCGCTGTCGGTCAGCAGGTCGATGTAGACGTAGTCGCTCTTCAGCATGAAGACGTTCTGATGGGCCTCATTGAGCCATTTCTCGCGCTGCTCGCGGGTGCTCTTCTTGATGGGCTCAACCATTTTGATTTTCCAGGCTTCTGCAAAGGGTAATTCCATAATGTTGAATGTTTTAATGATTATTATTTGTTTGATGATTTGACAAAACGATGATGCCGGCCGTAGGGTCGATGTGGGGGGAAGGAGTTGGTGCGGCTAGGGGAAGACCGGATGGTATTGTCTTATCTCCTTAACTACTTTCCTCCTTAACTACTGAAGATGGTAAATGTCTCTCTTCTTGATATTTAAGAAGAGCTTATGAAGGGTCATATTAGGGTTGTACGCGGTCATAAAGTGGATGCAAAAATACAAAAAAATATTTATACAAAAGCAAAAAAGTGTTAAATGAGTCTGTGAGTCTTTGAGACTTCGAGACAACAAGACTTCGAGACAACAAGACTTCGAGACAACAAGACATCGAGACATCAAGACTTCGAGACTTCGAGATTTCGAGACATCGAGACTTGTCGGCCGAGCCGACGGCACACCACGAGACATCAAGACATCGAGACATCAAGCTACTCCCTCCCGCCAGTTTTCTATTTAACATAATCACAAAAAACAGTATTGACTCCCAACCAATTAGCCATCATCTCTTACTCATCTCTTACTCATCCCCTTATCCCCGCCTTATTAAGCATTGATTTTGTAAGAGTTATACAATCTGGAATAAGGATATTGTTAAGTGAATTTAACTTAATGGTGTAGCGCAAAGACCTGGCTTGTGGGAGAGGGGAGTGGAGGACTTTTTTCGAGGCGACAAAATATTACGATGGGAGCTTCGTTATTAAGAGACAAAAATCGAAACGGATATGGAGTTGAAAGAATCGCTTAAAGACTTGGTCTTCAGCAAGAGCGAGCTGAAGCAGAATGTGTATCGCGCCACCAAGGAGACCTTCGAGATGTTCCGCGAGGAGACACGCGAGCTGATCGAGGTGTTCCGTCAGCGCAGCCGTGAGGAGGGCAAGGAGGTGGCCTTCGAGTTCACCGACCGCGGCGACTTCGAGTTCGAGGTGAAGTTCGCCGGCGACATCCTGCTCTTCATGATGCACACCAATGTCTTCGAGTTCTCGCGCGACCACCAGGTGATGAAGACCCCCTATGTGCGCGAGGATTCCAAGCGCTCCTACTGCGGTGTCATCCACATCTACAACTTCCTGGCCGACAGCTTCGCCTACCAGCGCGACAACGACCTGGGCTATATGATTGGACGTGTGTTCGTTAACAACGAGCACCACTACTTCATCGAGGGCAAGCGTGAGCTGGGCATGTTGTACACGAATTTCGGTACTTCGCTCATTACCAGCGACTCTGTGCAAAGCATCATTGAGAGCGCCATCGAGTATACCACCAATTTTGACCTTTTGACCCCTCCGTACGACGAAGTGAAGCTGGTGTCGGTGGGGGAGATGCGTACCAATTTCGACAAAAAATCGTTGGTGACGGGCAAGCGCTTAGGTTTTCGTTTTCAGGCAGATAACGAGTAGCCCGCCGGAGTTGTCAACCGCAGGCGGTGAAAAAAATTTTGCCATGTTGGAAAATGTTAGTAATTTTGCACCCGCTTTTTGAGCGGCGGGGAGGGTTTACAACCGCTCAAAAAGAGAGCGATGCCGCGTTCGTCTAGTAGGCCCAGGACGTGAGATTTTCATTCTCAAAATCGCGGGTTCGAATCCCGCACGCGGTACAAAGAAAGTGATGAGTGAATGGTGATGAGTGACTAGTCAAGAAAGTAAAAATAAGAAGATAAATTAAGAAAATGGCACACCACATTTCTGCAAAAAAGAGAATTCGCTCCAGCGAGAAGAAGAGAGTAGAGAACCGTTACTACGCCAAGACCATGCGTAACGCCCTGCGCGACTTCCGTGCACTCGAGGATAAGAGCGTCGCCACCGAGCGCATGCCGAAGATGATCAGCATCATCGACAAGCTTGCCAAGCGCAACGTCATCCACAAGAACAAGGCCTCGAACCTGAAGTCGAAAATCATGCGCCAAGTGAACGCTATGTAACTCTCTGAGCAGCGAACAACGTATGACGCCGACCCCCGCGGGCCGGCGTTTCTTTTTTCCATTTTTCCATTTTTCCCCTCTTATCGTACCCCGAAAAACGCCATTTTTTCACCCCGCGTAAACCCTTCTGGATGAGAGGCTTTCAGGGTGCGGCTAGGGCGAGGGTAGGGGGAGGGTAGGGGGAGGGTGGCTCAGAGCCTTGATTTCCAAGTAGATAAAATGTTAAAAATTTGTTAAAAAATGAGGCATGGTTGGTAATAAAAAAATTTTTGTATCTTTGCCTGTTTAAGGACAAGGCTTGCTATCCTTTATGGAATTGTATGTCAGTCGCGTGCGTGTTCGCGCGAAATGTAAAAAAGACTCAAAGGACTAAAAAATGATACAGAAAACTGTTCATAGAAGTACTTCCAAGCGCTCCACAGACCTCCTGCGACGCCTGCTCCGCCGCCTTGCGCTGGCAGCATTCCTCCTGCTGCCCGCCGCCCTGTGGGCGCAGGACCTTAGCGGCACCTATTATATCGCCAGCAACGATAATAGCGCATATTATCTTTGCCCTTCTACGGGCTCGCTGGTGTACGCTACGGGTCAGCCCTATCTGACGACCTATCAGACAGGACAAGTCAGCGGATCTGTCTGGAGAATCGTGAAGGATGAGGGCAGTGGTTATTATCACATCATCCATGCAGCCGACGACTTATATTTGACCCACAATGTCTCTCTTACAAATGATGCCTCCCGATTAAGGGTCCATCTTCAATCAAGTTTGGATGGCAACAATTCCCTGTTCAAGGTGGAGCAGGTTGCCGGCCAGTCTTATTATATCATTGAGCCGATGACGGTCTCTGGCAGTTCGCTCAATCCGGCAGGTAACAACTACAACAATTATGCGGGAACCAATGACAAGACTGCAAAGATAAACGGTACGACAGTAAATGTAGGAGGTCTGATTGGCCTATGGGCGAGCACTGACGCCAGATCCAAATGGCTGTTTTCCGATGCCACCATAGCGCCGCCCGCCATTACCAACAATGGCGACGGGACGGTGACCATCACCACCGAGACGGGTGCCGCCATTTACTACACCCTCGACGGCACCACACCCACCACCTCGACACTCACCGGCGGTACCACCTCTGTTACCGTCGCCCTGACCGAAAGCACGGAAGTCGTCAAGGCCATCGCCAAGAGCCCCTCCGACGATTTTCCCACCATTGTGAAATCTTACGCTCTCCCGCGCTGTGCCACGCCGGTCATCACGGTTTCCGCCGGCACCGTCACCATCACCTGTGCCACAGGAGGGGCGAGTATCTACTATACCAACGACGATACCGAGGCCACATTGTCGGCGACAAACTACAACAATACGCCATTCAGCATAGGGACGGCCCCGGTCATCAGGGCTATTGCGGCGAAAGCCGGCTATGCCAAATCCGAGGAATCTTTTTATTACGATTTCAATACGGTCCATTCATCGGACGAGATGACAAACATGCGCGGTGCCTATCTTTTGGCCAGCGACTTCACCTCGTCGGCGCCGATAGGCACCTCGCTGGCGCCCTTCAGAGGCATCATCGACGGACAAATGAATACGCTGAGCAACCTCAGCCATCCATTGGTGGCCTATGCCGACGGTGCCACCATCAGGAATGTTATCCTCAGCGATGTCACCATCAGTGGCGGAACCAACGCCGGAGCCATCTGCAACGAGGCTACGGGCGCTTCCCGAATCTACAACTGCGGAGTATTGGGCACCCTCACCGAGACCAAGGATGCGCACGGGAACATTACAAGCATAAGCAGCACCAGCACCGTCAGCGGTAGCGGTTACGTAGGCAGCATCGTAGGTCTGCTTGACGGCACTTCACGTGTCATCAATTGCTATAGCTTCGCTACCGTAAGCGGCGGCACCATGGCTGCCGGCATCGTCGGCAACAACAATCAGGCCTCTACGCAGAGTAATCTCAAGACAATCGTTGTGAACTGTATGTTCTACGGCGATATCACGGGAGGCACCAGCAAATATCCCGTTTATGGCGGCAACTCCATCAACAATGACGCCAGCAATGGTATCAACCCTTACTGCTATTTCCGCAAAAACGCCACCTTTACACCCACCGGCTACAACCGTTCTTGGCCCGCCGAGGAGAAGAACCTGACGCGTTTTGAATACTACCGTAGCATCCTGAACAGCAACCGCCGGCTCTGTACCTGGTGGGTAAACGGAACCGACGGCACTGCACCGACTGACGATGATGTCAAGGAAGTAGGTATAGCCAAGTGGGTGCTCGACCCAAGCATAGCCCCCTATCCTATCTTGAAGGAGTGGGGAAAATATCCTTCGGTGATCAACCCTGACACGACAAGGGTGTGGGATCCTCGTACCGAAGACGCCGACGGGAATGCTGTGGTACCCCAATGGGTGCTGCGCAACACCGCCAACGAATGGGAAGGCAAGAGCTACAACACGTTGACCGTAACCGTCAAGCCCGGCTCGCACAACAGCAGCGCCGCCGATGTCACAAAGCACATCACCATTACCGATATGGACACGCTGAACCATGACTATGGATACTACAAGATACAGCTGCCCTACTATAATGAGGTCTTTGGCAATCCCAATGGTGCTACACACACAGCAAAATACGGGAACAACTATACCGACCAGGTGGTGACCGGTTGGAAAATCACCGCTGTGAACAAGCATGGCAAACATCCTTTCACTGCCGCTTGGGAGGACGGGTATAACTTCGCTGACCGCCAATGCACGGGCAAGGACCTCTACGACACCAGCAGCCGTGTCTTCGCCCAGGGGGGATACTACTATGTGCCCGACGGTGTCACCGCCATCACCATCGAAGCCTATTGGGGCAAGGCCGTCTATCTGGCCAATCGTGGCTATAGCATTGACCGTGTAAATGTAACAAATGCTGACTATAAGTCTGAAAGTGCATTCACCTCAGCTGGAGCCATAGCAAATACATTCCATGAACAGACGGTTTACGATGACCTGCAGAACGCCATAAAAGCACTCGGAGAATCATCATCATATCCCACTGTTTATGATCAGGCTATCGTTCTTATTGGGAACCATCAGGTAAAAAATGGAGGCACCAATGCTGGCGATGATAAGAGTATCGGATATAATTTGGATAACAAGTGGCATCCATTCACTATCATGAGTGTCGATTTGGATTTTGACAATGAGCCCGACCATTGCCTTCAGTTTCAGTTCAGAGAAAACACTCACCGTCCTGGTATTCAGCCTGTACGTTTTGACTTCTTGCCTATAATTGAATTAGGTCTTGCCGTACGTCATAACAAACTGGCATACGCTATTGGTGTGTTTATTCCTCAAGGACATTTTGAGATTACCGAAACGGCTTTTATGCGCCTGACTCAGTTTGAATGGGACTGCGGGCAGGATGGAGGCAACAACAGAATTGCGAACAATGTTCCTGTCATTCTCAATGGTGGTGAATTTGATCAGTTGTCAGTAAGATATAACAACGGTAACAGAACCGGTTATTTCCTGCTGGGTGGCCATTTGTGGTTCCATCGCTTTGCCCCCGGAACTCACCCTAATATTACAAGCATCAATAAGGCAAAAGCCAGGCTATGCGCAGTCAATGCCATTGGAGGTGATTACCCGGAGTTCTATTTATCAGGACTGTACAGGGCCGACATAACCCCACGAGACGACCAGGGTAATCCTCACTGTTATATTGACGGTGGCAGATTTGGCTCTGTTTATGGCGCCGGTTATGAGAAGATTAAAGGTAGCGTTACCTTTAAGGTTAATCACGCCCTGATAACCGAGTTCTATGGCGGTGGCATCAACGGTTCCAATCCTGTTGGCGGTAATATTGATGTAACAATAGACAACAGCAGAGTAACCAAATACTGTGGTGGCCCCAAAGTGGGTGATATGACGGGAAAGACTGTTACCACTCATGCCACGGGAACAACATTTGACGTATTCTTTGGCGGCGGCAATGGCGGAAACAGTTATTACAGGCAATTGCAGAAGGATGGTGATGAAGCGTCCACTCATATTGGCACATGGACGAATAATAACTACAACTGGAATGGTTTTGTTCCATTAGGCGTTTTTGACGACGGCACCGATAACAAGGGCTACCATGCAGAATATGAGTTTGAGGTATTCAACCAGTCAAATGGTGTCACAGATCAAATCACCCAGCGTGGTTTTATAAATTGGATACAGTTTGGCCTAACAAAGACGGGTGATGTCAGCAACAGCCTGACTGATTGCATAATCAATACAAACTTTTACGGTGGCGGAAATCTGGGAACAGTCGACGGTGATGTAACCTCCTCCCTTACTAACTGCACTGTTGGCGGCAGTGCCTTCGGTGCTGGATATTCCGCTGCTATTCCGACATTCCAGGTGCATGATAAAAATAATGCTGTTTTTCCATCCATGGACGATGCGGGAACGATTACCGACGGTCATGTCGGCTATGGCAGTGAGGTCTACGAATGGACAAATGATTTGAATGGGATGTCGGAAGAAGACCGTAAGGCCTCTCCCACCTATTCCAAGGTCGTGGAGGGTGAAACAAAATGGTACTGTTATACCTGGAACTCGTTGGAGGACCTGGGTACCGTGACGGGCAGCGCCACGCTGACGCTCAATGGCACCACGGTGGGCACCCTCGTGGCCGGCGTGCTGCAGGCCAACACCGGCAATGTCTACGGTGGCGGCGAGGAGAGCAAGGTGTCGGGGAACACGAACGTGGTAATCAGGGGCACCACGCTGGTGCATGGCTCCGTCTTCGGTGCCGGCAAGGGTGTTATCACCGACACCAATATGGCACGTGTCGGCGGTGACTCCAAGGTTACCATGGCTGCCGGCACGGTGAAGCAGAATATTTACGGCGGCGGCGAGCTGTCGATGGTCGATGGCGACGCCCATGTGCAGCTTGCGGGCGGAATGATAGGCCTCGACGACCCCGAAAGTACCGACGGATTTGTCTTCGGTGGCGGCAAGGGAACCATCTTCGACCCTCTCTTCGCCACTGTCAAGGGCAACACCCACGTCACGATGAGCGGCGGCACGGTGCACAACACCCTCTTCGGCGGTGGCGAGCTGGCGTCGGTGGGCACCTTCTCCTTTGCCGATGCCGCCTATGTGGCCGCCCATCTCGCCGACAGCCTTGTCGTCGGCGAGCCCGTCAGCTGTGCCGCCAACACCGGCCGCTGTCTGGTGCAGATTAGCGGCGGCCAGGTGGGTCATAAGAACGCCACCCTGCTCAACGACATCGGCTATGTCTTCGGTGCCGGCATGGGCGTGTACACCGACCCCCATGCCGCCAATGAGCCTGTCGCTTCGGCCACCAACGCCTGTTTCGGCTATGTCAACACCGCCGAGGTGCAAATCAGTGCCGATGCCTTTATCGTGGGCGCCGTGTGGGGCGGCAGCGAAAACGGACAGGTGCTCGACAGCTGTGGTGTCGTGGTTAGCGGTGGCCAGATAGGTTGCGGCTACGACTGGGCGAACGAAAGGGGACTGGACCCGTATACCTCCACCCAATGGACCAATGCGATAAATGCTGTAAAGACCCAAAACGCCACCAACATCAACTCGATGGCGGCGGAAATGCCTGAATGTCACCACTGGCCTTATGGCCGCGACACCATTATCGCAGGCAATCCCACGAAACACTACCTGCCCTACGACCCCTATGCCAGGATGTACGGAGCTACCGACGCCTCGGAGAAGGCCGGCGACGGCCACACCTTCTTCGGGAACGTCTTTGGCGGCGGCTCGGGCTACTACGCCTACCTGACCGACGACGGTGCGGGCGGCTACACTGCAAAATGGTACCGCTTCCAGGGCCGTGTGCGCGGCAACAGTTATGTCGTAATCACCGGCGGCCATATCCTCACCAGCGTCTATGGAGGTTGCGAGTATGGCGACGTGCTGGGTACTTCACGCGTCGAGATGAGCGGCGGCACCCTCGGAGTGCCCCGTACCCTCGACTCCATCCTCGACCACCCTGTGACCTGCTACCTCTTCGGTGCCGGCAAGGGTGACCAGCGAACCGAATTCAACCTGCTCACCAATGTGAGGAATGTCAACGTAAAAGTGACCGGCGGCGTCATCTTCGGCTCGGTCTTCGGCGGTTCCGAGGATGGCAACGTCTTCGGCGACATCAAGGTGTCCATTGAGGATGATGTCTGGATAGGCACCTGGGGCACCTCTTATGTCGACGGCAATATTTTCGGTGCCGGTCGTGGCTTCAGCGGTGTGTCGCAGACGTCGGGTTCCGTGGGCGGCAATGTGCAGGTCGACATCAAGGGCGGCCGCATGCTCGGCTCTGTCTTCGGTGGCGGCCGTATGGCTTCCGTGGGCACCTACTTCGCCGCAGTAGGCGATGCCAATTATGGCGTTCTCCAACCCGACGACGGCGTCAACCACCATGGTGAAATCCATGTCAACGTTACGGGCGGCACTATTGGCAACGACGCCTACCGTGCCAATCCTGTGGAGAGCACCTGGACGGGCCATATCGTCTCGGGCAACGTCTTTGGCGGCGGCATGGGTCGCTACGACAAGAGCAACACCATCTGGCCCCTGCTGGGTCGCGCTAAGCGCACCTTCGTCACCATCAACGGTGCCGGGGTCAATATACAGGGCAACGTCTATGGCGGCGGCGAGATTGGCTGCATCGAGGAGGATGCCTCGGTACAGGTTCAGGCCGGCACCATCTATGGCTCCGTCTACGGCGGCGGCTTCGGCTCGCAGGATGACGAGGAGGTGAATACGATACTGGGTTTCCTGAGTGCCGCCACCCTGGCAGGCCGTGTGGAAGGTAATGCATCAGTGGCCGTCAGTGGCGGATGGATTAAGGAGAACGTCTACGGTGGCGGCGAGATAGCCACAGTGGGCCATATCACCGACTCTGTCAAACATGAAGACCTCAGCCACTCCTTCCACCTCTCCTGGCCTTACCGGATGACGTATGCTCCCGGCACAGGCACTACAGCGGTCAGTGTGACAGGTGGCCGCATCGGCATCAGCGGCAAAGACGCCTTGGAGGGCACCGGCGGGACACGTATCGATAACGGCGACGTCTATGGCGCCGGCAAGGGTCTGGCCTCCTCGCGCTATCATGAGGCCCACCTCTCCAATGTCAACAACTCATCGGTCAGCATCAACTTCACCTACAACGATTACGCCACCACCGAGGAAATAGCTGCCGCTCCCAGCAACCACCAGCTTATCGCCGGTTCCGTCTATGGCGGTGCCGAGAACGGCCACGTCATCGGCAACACCTCGGTCACCTTCACCAACGGTCTCATAGGCCACAATATCTATGGCGGAGGCAAAGGTAAAGGAGAATATGTGCAGACCAAGCTCAAGCACCTTACCGACGGCGACCTGGGGAAAGGCGAGGAATGGTCGGCTGGCGACGATTCCACGGCTACCATCTACAGCGTCACCGCCGGCCGTGTCTATGGCAACACCTCTGTCACCATGAGTGGCGGCCATGTCATCCGCAATGTCTTCGGCGGCGGCAACCAGGGCTCTGTGGGCGTGGGTAACTTCGCCGGTGGCGGCGACGACTACTCGGCCGCCGGCTACGGCGAGAAGGTTGCCGGCAACACCCGTCCCGACGGCCTCACCGATGCCGACGCAGAATACTATTATAACTACTGGTCCGACACCGTGAACCGTGGTCGCTGCACCGTCAGCATATTGGGCGGCACCGTGGGTACCCCTGCGGGCGACAAGGACGACCTGCCCACGGGCAATGTCTTCGGCGCCTGCCGCGGCCAGGCACCGCGCTGGGTCAGCCCCACCCTCACCAACCGCTGGTGGTATGTGCCTGAATACTATCTCGGCTATATCAACACCTCCTATGTCACCATCGGTGACGCTGCCGATGCCATCGCTGCCCCCACTATCTATGGCTCGGTTTATGGCGGCGCACAGGACGGCCATGTACGCAACAGCACCACTGTCGTCATCAACGAAGGCACCATAGGCCTTGAACCCACCGCTGCCAATAAAACCGCTGTGGGAGAGGACGACCTGAGTCACTACAAGTGGGCCACCCGCGGCAATGTCTTCGGGGCAGGCTCCGGTATCGGCCTCTATGACTCGGACAAGGACGGTGTCGCCGACAGCTACAACAACGCCAGCGGCTCGGTCACCAAGTTCACCACTGTCACCATCAATGGCGGCACTATCCACCAGAATGTCTACGGCGGCGGTAATCTCGGCACCGTAGGCCAGCCCTGCATCAACTGTGGCGGTGTGTTGCCCACCAAGGCGCAGAGCCTTTCCACGGTCGTCATCGGCGACGATGCCGGCACCCTCACCGCTACTATCGGCAGTGCCACGGGGCTTGCGTCCTCCTACGGCGGCAACGTCTACGGCTCGTCGCGCGGTATGCTCAAGGCCACCGACGAGGCCTCGGACGACTCCTACGCCAGCACCACATACACCCAGGTGGATATCCGCCAGGGTGCTTACATCAACGGCTCCGTCTTCGGCGGCGGAGAGAACGGCTTTGTGCGTCGTGCAACGGAGGTTAACGTCACCGGCGGCACCGTGGGCATCGATGTCTACGGTGGCGGTCAGGGTGCTTACAAGCAGACCGTCGGCCTTGTCACCTACAATAATGATGTGAATTCAGGCCGTGTGGGCGAGAGCACCGAGGTGAACATCCTCGGCGGCACGGTCGGTGGCGATGTCTATGGCGGCGCCAAGGCCTCTTTCGTCCTTGGCGGTACCACTGTCAATATAGGACATGATGTTGAAGGTGTCGGCGTGGGTACCGCCACCATCGCAGGTGAAGTTTTCGGCGCCAACAACCTGGCAGGTACCCCTCGTGGCAACACTGCCGTGCATATATACTCCACGGCTCACAGCGGCACCAATGTCTTCCCCTCCGCCATCGCCACGCTCGTCGCTCCGGTGGATGAGGTTACTTCCGAAGACCTTGATGTCAACGACGGTAGCCAGACCTATGCCCTTCGTGCCGTCTACGGCGGTGGCAATCTCGCCGCCCACGATCCCACCGAGGACGACGGCACCACCCTCGTCCACATCCACTACTGCGAGCAGAACACCGTTGAGAATGTCTATGGCGGCGGCAATGCGGCCGACACTAAGAACAACCACATCATCATTGACGGCGGCCGTGTCAGGAATGTATACGGCGGCGGCAACGGCTACAGCTCCACGGGCAATCACACCCATCCGTTCATAATGGATGGAGAAACGCCAACCTCGACACCTGACCCGAACTACAACCCCGGCGCCGACGTCAGCGGCACCGCCACGACGGAGATTCACGGTGGCATCGTCAATAATGTCTTCGGTGGCTCCAACCAAAAGGGTACTATCGGCAATACCGTCCTCATCACCGATGCCGAGAGCGGCTGCGACCTGCAGCTGACCTGCAACTCCTATGGCGGCGGCAGTGAGGCCGACGGTGGCGGTGGTGAGATTATTCTTGGCTGCGGTACCAAATTCGAGAACTTCTACGCCGGTTCACGCAATGCGGACATCGTGGGTGACATCCACCTTATTATCAAGGGAGGGGAGTATAAGAACGTCTTCGGCGGCTCGAAAGGTACTGCGGAGGATGCGGCCGATATCACCGGCAACGTGACTGTCGATGTCTATGGCGGTTCTATAGAGAATCTCTATGGCGGCTCTGATGTCAACGGCAGAATCACAGGATCCATCACCGTCAATGTCGACTGGACCGACGAGAACACCTGTGATGATGCGAAGAGCATCGACTATGTCTACGGTGGCGGCAACCAGGCGGCCTATACGCCCGCCGAAGTCAATCATGAGGTCATCACCTCGCCCGTAGTCAACATCATCAACGCCACCATCAACAAGGCTGTCTTTGGCGGCGGCTATGGCATCGGCGCCACCGTCACCGCCAATCCCAAGGTGGTCATCGGCGCCGACCGCACCAAGAACATGGTCGGCAACGCCATCACGCCCGTCAGCGACCTACCCGTCACCATCGGCACGGCGCTTAACCCCATCGGCGCCACGCTTGACGGCGATGTCTTCGGCGGCGGCAATGCGGCACAAGTCGTGGGCAATACCTCCGTCATCGTCAAGGGTGCCAGCACGACGGTCTATAACAACGTTTATGGTGGTGGCAACGCCGCCACCGTCACCGGAAATACCGACATCCAGATAGGCCACTAGGTGTGTGTTTTTTCGTGTATGTCCCTTTTTTTGTATATATTTGCAACTTCAATCAATAAGAACAAGATAAACAATAACAATTTAACAATCAAAGAACTATGGGTCAAATTATAGGTATCAGGGGCCGGCAGATTCTCGACAGTCGCGGCAATCCCACAGTGGAAGTCGATGTGTATACCGATCAGGGTGCCATGGGGCGCGCCGCCGTTCCCAGCGGAGCCTCGACGGGTGTGCACGAAGCCTGTGAGCTGCGCGACGGCGACAAGAGCATGTTCCTAGGAAAGAGTGTGCTGCAGGCCGTGAACAATGTGAATACCGTCCTTAACGATGAGCTGCAGGGTATGTTCGTCAGTGAGCAGAAAGCCATTGACGACAAGATGATAAGCCTCGACGGCACGGAGAACAAGAGCCGTCTGGGTGCCAACGCCATCCTTGGCGTGAGCCTGGCCTGTGCCAAGGCCGCTGCCCAGGAGACCGGCCAGGAGCTCTACCGCTACCTCGGCGGCGTGGGCGGCCACACCCTGCCCATCCCGATGATGAATATCCTCAACGGCGGTTCGCATGCCGACAACAGCATCGACTTCCAGGAGTTCATGATTATGCCTGTCGGCGCCCCCTCTTTCAGCGAGGCGCTGCGCATGGGTGCCGAGGTGTTCCACAACCTGAAGACCGTCCTCAAGAGCAAAGGCCTGAGCACCAATGTGGGTGACGAGGGCGGCTTCGCCCCCAACCTGGGCAGCAACGAGGAGGCCGTGATGTGCATCCTGCAGGCCATCGAGAAGGCCGGCTACCGTCCTGGCGAGGATGTCTATATCGCCCTCGACGCCGCCGCCTCGGAGTTCTACCTCCCCGAGGAGAACGTCTACCACCTCAAGTGGAGCACCGGCGACAAGCTGACGCCCGCCCAGATGAGTGACTTCTGGACCGACTGGGTCAGCAAGTACCCCATCATCAGCATCGAGGACGGCATGGCCGAAGACGACTGGGACGGCTGGAAGATGCACACCGACGCCATTGGCGACCGTTGTCAGCTGGTGGGCGACGACCTCTTCGTCACCAATGTGGAGCGTCTGAAGATGGGCTTGGAGAAGAAGGTGGCCAACAGCATCCTTATCAAGCTCAACCAGATAGGCACCCTCACCGAGACCATCGAGGCCGTCAACCTGGCCATGCGCAACAACATGACCGCCATCATCAGCCACCGCAGTGGCGAGACCGAGGACACCACCATCGCCGACCTCGTGGTGGCCATGAACGCCGGACTTATCAAGACGGGTTCCGCCAGCCGTACCGACCGCATCTGCAAGTACAACCAGCTGATGCGCATCGAGGAGGGGCTTGGCGACCAGGCCTACTACCTCGGTAAAGACTTCAAGTTCCTGAAGAAATGAAGATAGCCCTCATAGGCTATGGCAAGATGGGCCACGCTATCGAGGCATTAGCCTCGGAGCGTGGCCATGTTGTCGTGGCCACGGTAGACAATGGTGACCAGTGGCCCGAGCGGCTGGAGGCCGACGTGGCCATAGAGTTCAGCACGCCGGCGACGGCGGTGGAGAACATACGTCGCTGCTGGCAGCTGGGGCTGCCGGTGGTGTGTGGCACCACAGGCTGGGATGCGCAGTATGAGGCGGTGAAGACCGAGTGCCTCGCAGGAGGCCACAGCCTCTTCTCGGCGTCGAACTTCAGCATCGGCATGAACATCATGTTCGCCATCAACGCGCATCTGGCGGAGTTGATGAAAGGCCGCGATGACTATCATGTCTCTATCAGCGAGACTCACCATATCCACAAGCTCGACGCCCCCAGTGGCACGGCGCTGTCGCTACAGCGGCAGATAGTGGAAAGAGGAAAGAGGAAAGAGGGAAAAGTGCCCATCGAGTCGTTCCGCATCGGCGAGGTGCCGGGGACGCACACGGTGGTGTACGACAGCGAGATAGATACCCTCACACTGACCCATGAGGCGCATTCGCGCAAGGGGTTGGCGCAGGGCGCCTTGCTGGCCGCGGAGTGGCTCGTCGGCAAGAAGGGAGTGTTCACGATGGAGGATTTGTTGGGGCCTCACCCCCAGCCCCTCTCCTAGCAGGAGAGGGGAGCTGAAAGCACCCATGAAGAGTTCCGTACATAAAAGGTCTACTTACCCCCCTCGCCTCATAGGAGAGGGGTCGGGGGTGAGGCTTAATTTATGGGTGGTGGCGGGTCTGACGGTGCTGCTGGTGGCCGCTATGGCAGGCAGCTGTCTGTTGGGCGCCGTCGACTTTAGGCTTGACGAGATATTCCACTCGCCCATCTTCTGGCGTCTGCGTCTGCCGCGTGTAGTCATGAGCGTGCTGGTGGGTGCGGTGCTGAGTGTCTGCGGCGCAGCCTACCAGAGTATCTTCCGCAACCCCTTGACGGACCCATACGTGCTGGGTGTCAGCAGTGGCGCCTCGCTGGGTGCCGCCGTGGCCATACTGCTGGGCCTGGAGGCCTGGCTGTGGGGGGTAGGAGGGATGGCCCTGGTGTCGGCATTGCTGACGGTGCTCTTCATCTACCGCATCGCCTCGATAGGCAACCGTATGCACACCACCACGCTGCTGCTCACGGGTGTCTGTCTGACGTTGCTCATCTCAGCGCTCATCTCGTTCCTCATGGTGCTGAACCAGGAGAAGATGGACAGCATCATCTTCTGGACCATGGGCTCGTTCGGCAGCTCGTCGTGGACCGATGTGGCCGTGCTGGCGCCGGTGGCGGTGGTCGGCATCGCCGTGGTGCTCTACTACGGACGCGACCTCAACCTGCTGCTGGCCGGCAGCGAGGCGGCGCAGAGCATGGGTGTGGAGGTGGAGAAGGTGAAGCGGGTATTGCTGTTGGCGACCACATTGATGGTGGCCTTCGCCGTCAGCTCGTGCGGCGTCATCGGCTTCGTGGGTCTCATCGTCCCCCATGCCGTCAGGCTGGTGGCGGGAGCTGACAATCGCAAGGTGGTGCCCTACTCGATGCTCTGCGGCGCGCTGTTCGTGCTGGTGTGCGACACGCTGGCCCGCTATCTGCTGCGCCCCAGCGAGTTGCCGGTGGGTAGCCTTACGGCCATCGTCGGAGCGCCGCTGTTTATTTATCTGTTGTATAAGAATAAGAAGAGATATTGAATCGAGGAGACAGGAGATCTGCCTGACCGAAGGGTGCTGTGGCTGCCGAGCTTGATGAGGCAAAGGCCTTGAGCACCGCTGAATTAAAAAAAATGTAGCGAAAAAGGAGACAGGAGTTAAGGAGATAAGGAGACAGGAGGTAAGTAGTTAAGGAGGTAAGTAGTTAAGGCGAATGATTGAGTTGCAACATATAGGAGTCAGTTACGGGGACCGTGTGATTTTGAACGACCTCAATGCCGAGGTCGCCGAGGGGCGTATTACCGCCGTCATGGGTCCTAACGGCTGTGGCAAGACGACCTTGCTCCGCTGTATCGGTGGCTTGCTTGAACCCACGGCGGGCCGGGTGCTCATCGCCCAAAAGGAGGTGCCGGCATATACGGCACGTGAGATGGCGCAGCAGGTGGCATTCGTGCGGCAGCACCCGCAGACCGACTTCGAGTTCTCAGCTTTCGAGACCGTCCTCATGGGACGCAACCCCTACCAGCGCCATCTGCAGAACGAGAGTCAGGAGGACTGGGACATCGTGGAGCGTTGTATGCGGCAGACTGGTACATGGCACCTGCGTCAGGCCAAGCCCGCCCAGATGAGTGGCGGCGAGCTGCAGAGGGTGATGATAGCCCGCGCTCTGGCACAACAGACGCCGGTGCTGCTGATGGACGAACCCGTCAGCAATCTCGACATCGCCCACCAGCTGGAGATAATGCGCCTGTTGCGTGAGGCCGGCAAGACCACCGTCATCGTCATCCACGACATCAACCTGGCCCTGCGTTTCTGTGACGACGTGATGTTGCTGCACGACAGCCGTTTGCTATACCATGGACCCATCGCCGACGGCCTTACTCCCGAACGTATCGCCACCGTCTATGGCGTCACCGCCCATCGTACCGACGGACAGGTGATTTTCGACTTTTAACAGAAATTAATTTTGCCAGTTGCAGGATTATTTGTAATTTTGCAACACTTTTTATATACTAACCAATAGAATACCTCGATGAGATATATACAGCGTATCGTATTGTTATTTGGATTGTTGGCACTCCCGCTGTGGGCTTCGGCACAGGTCGACGGCCCTCCGAAGAAGCAGGAGGTAAAGGTGGGTAAACTAGACGTTATCTACGATGACGAGGAGTACAAAGGGGTGGTTGTGGAGCCCGAAGAAGAGGCTGAGGACGACAACCTGATGTATCAGGTGCCCTTTTTCCGTGAGGTGAACGATGGTGATGACGACGAAGACGAGGATGTCCCCGAGACTTTCCCTATGAACGACGAAGGTGCGGAGAGTGAGGACGAGATATTGATGGAGGGCTTCGATACCGCCATGATACACCTGCCTAAGTTCGATGTCAGTTCCATCACCGAACCCATCTATATTGAGTTGCGCAACGATGCTGCGGGGCATAAGTTCACCTGGCCTACGCCATGGACAGCCCGTCCCACGAGTCACTTCGGTCCGCGCCGTCGCCGTTTCCACTACGGCCTCGACCTGGCGCAGCCCACAGGCGAGCCCATCTACGCCGCTTTTGACGGCGTGGTGCGCATCTCCAAACGCAACAAGAGTTACGGCAACCTCGTCATCATCCATCATGCCAACGGCCTGGAGACCTACTACGCCCACATGTCGGCGCGCCATGTCTCCGTCGGCGACCAGGTGAAGAGTGGCGACATCATCGGACTCTGTGGCAACACAGGCCGCTCTTTCGGCAGCCATCTCCACTTTGAGGTGCGTTACATGGGCAATGCCATCAACCCCGAAAATGTGCTGGACTGCTCCACGCACGACCTTATCAGCGACCGGCTGGAGCTCACCTCCAACTCGTTCCGTAAGGTGGCCAAAGGCGGCAAAGGTGGCGGTACAGGCACCGCCAGTGGTGGCTGGTACCGTGTGCGTCAGGGTGACACGCTGGAGAAGATAGCCCGCCGCAACGGCACCACCGTGCGCCGTCTCTGTCAGCTCAACGGCATCAAAGAGACCAAGATACTGCATCCGGGCGACCGGCTGCGTGTCAGCGGCAGTGCCGCAGCCAAGACATCAGCGAGTAAGCCTAGTTCTGCCGGTCAAACCAGTTCGACGGCCAGCTCCAACCAAGGTGCCTCCACCTATACCGTCCGCAGCGGCGACACGCTGAGCAAGATAGCCAAACGCAACGGCACCACGGTGAAGAAGCTCTGCCAGCTGAACGGCATCAGCGAGAACAGCACCCTCCGTATCGGACAGAAACTGAAGCTGAGATAGGGGTTATGGGTTATAGGTTATTGGTTATAGGTTATTGAGATTTGCTATGAGGTTAGATATATTGACCCTCTTCCCGAACATGATGACTATGTTCTTTGAGGAGTCCATCCTCAAAAGGGCCCAGAAGAAGGGCCTGGTGGAGGTGGTGTTCCACGACTTGCACGACTACTCGCTGACCAAGTATGGCTCTGTCGACGATTACCCTTATGGCGGTGCCGCCGGCATGGTGATGGCCGTGGAGCCGCTGGCCAATTGTATCGAGGGCCTCCAAAAGGAGCGCCACTACGACGAGGTCATCTACACCGCCCCCGACGGCGAGATGCTTTCGCAGCCCATGGCCAACCAGCTGTCGCTGGCCGAGAACCTGATGATACTGTGTGGCCACTACAAGGGTGTCGACGAGCGTGTGCGCGAGCACTTCATCACCAAGGAGATAAGCATCGGTGACTACGTCCTCACCGGTGGCGAGTTGGCCACGGCGGTCATCTGTGACACGGTGATACGTCTGGTGCCCGGTGTCCTCGGCGACGAGCAGTCGGCTCTTGGTGACTCATTCCAGGATGGCCTCGTGGCTCCGCCGGAGTACACCCGTCCGCCGGAGTTCCGCGGATGGAAGGTGCCCGACGTGCTCCTCAGCGGCAACCACGCCAAGATAGAGCAGTGGCGCATGGAGCAGGCCCTCCAACGCACCCAGGAGCGCAGACCCGACCTCCTTAAGGCTTCTAACGACCTTAAGGACCTTAAAGACATTAAAGACCTTAAAAAAAGATAATATGACAGAATTTGAAAAATACGCCACCCGTCATCGTGGCATCAGCAGCACCACCATGGCCAAGTATACCTCGGCCATCAATAACTCGCTGACTCCCTACATCGTCGAGGAGCGTCAGCTCAACGTGGCCCAGATGGACGTCTTCAGCCGCCTGATGATGGATCGCATCATCTTCCTCGGCACCGCCATCGACGACTACACCGCCAATGTCATCCAGGCGCAGCTGCTCTTCCTCGAGAGCGTAGACCCCACCAAGGACATCCAGATCTACCTCAACTCGCCGGGAGGCAGCGTCTATGCCGGCTTAGGCATCTACGACACCATGCAGTACATCCAGCCCAAGGTCAGCACCATCTGCACCGGCTTGGCCGCCTCGATGGCCAGCGTGCTGCTCTGCGCCGGCGAGAAGGGCCGCCGCTGCGCCCTGCCGCATGCCCGCGTGATGATACACCAGCCTATGGGCGGCGCCGACGGTCAGGCCACCGACATGGAGATTACCGTCCGTGAGATACTGAAGCTCAAGAAAGAGCTCTATGAGATTATCGCCAAGCACAGTGGCCAGCCTTTTGAGCAAGTTGAGAAAGACAGCGACCGCGACCACTGGTTCACCGCCGAAGAGGCCTTGAAGTACGGTATGATTGACGAAGTACTTACTAAGAAGTAACGTCCTTAAGGTCCTTAGAGTCCTTAAGGTCCTTAAAGACCTTATGCAGATAAAAATCAAGAATACCTCCCATCATCCGCTGCCGAAGTACGAGACTTCGCAGTCGGCGGGTATGGACCTGAGGGCTTTCCTGCCGGAAGGTCCCATCACGTTGAAACCGCTGGAGCGCGGATTGGTGAAGACGGGCCTCTTTATGGAGCTGCCGGCGGGCTACGAGGCGCAGGTGCGTCCCCGTAGCGGTCTGGCGCTGAAGAAAGGCATCACCGTGCTCAACTCGCCCGGCACCATCGATTCCGACTACCGCGGCGAGATATGCGTTATCCTTATCAACCTCAGCAACGAGGACTTTGTCATCAATGACGGCGAACGCATCGCCCAGATGGTCATCGCCCGCCACGAGCAGGCCGAGATTATCCAAGTCGAGGAACTCACCGACACCGAACGTGGCGCCGGCGGATTTGGTCACACGGGGAAGAACTAAGAGTTATGAGTTTGGAGTTCGGAGTTCGGAGGTTGGCGCTGTGTGTTGCGGTGTTTTCGCAACTACTGTGCGCTTGCCACGCTCAGCCTGCTGCGGTGCCGCAGGAGACGCCGCTGCGGACGGGTGCCGAGGTGCTGATGAGCGACCCATCACAACTTTTAACTTCCCATATTGCTATTGTCGGCAACCAGACTTCCATTGTGGGAAATACCCATCTGGTTGACACCCTGCTGGCGTTGGGAGTCGATATCCGGAAGATATTTTGCCCTGAGCACGGCTTCCGAGGGAACGCAGAAGCGGGAGCCCATGTCGACAACAGCGTTGACCCCCAAACAGGCATACCCATCATATCATTATATGGCAAGAACAAGAAGCCTACGCCCGAGCAGATGAAGGACATCGATGTGGTACTCTTCGACCTGCAGGACGTGGGGTGCCGCTTCTACACCTATATCAGCACGTTGCACTATGTGATGGAAGCCTGCGCAGAGAACAACATACCGTTGATAGTGCTTGACCGTCCCAACCCCAACGGGCATTATGTTGATGGCCCCGTCCTCGACACTGCCACCTGCCGTTCCTTCGTGGGTATGCATCCCGTGCCGGTGGTCTATGGAATGACGATAGGGGAGTATGCCCAGATGATCAACGGCGAAGGATGGCTGAAAGACGGCATCAAGTGTGACCTCACGGTGATGCCCTTGCAGGGTTACAAACGTGACTCGGTGGGCTACGAGTTGCCCGTGCCGCCGTCGCCCAATTTGCGCAACGCCCACGCCGTCGCCCTCTACCCGAGCCTCTGCCTCTTCGAGGGCACCAACTGCGGCGTGGGGCGCGGCACCGACTGGCCGTTCGAATGGGTTACCTATGGCACCGACACCCTCGACCTCCGCCGGGAAGAGGCCCCTGCGGCATTTAGCCTCAAATACCTGATGGAGATGTACCGTCGTACTCAAGCAATCAGGCAATCAGGCAATCAAGCAATCAAGCCGTTCTTCCAGAAGAGCAACTTCTTCGAGAAGCTGGCCGGCAACGGCGACCTTCGCAAGCAGATAGAGGCCGGTATGAGCGAGGAGGAAATCCGCGCCTCGTGGCAGCCCGCCCTCGACGAGTTTCTCAAAATACGCGAAAAATACTTAATATATAAATAAGAAACAGAGACGGTAGTATTGTCTTAACTACTTAACTACTGTCTCCTTAAATACTAAAAAATATGAAGAAAGTAATTATTATGTTTGCCGCCGCCGCGATGTTGTTCGGCGCCTGCTGCAACAAACAGGAAGCCGCTCCGGCCGACCCTGCCGAGGTGGTGATGCAGAACATCCTCAACCGTAAGAGCGTGCGCTCCTACACTGGCGACACTATTCCCGCCGCCGTCATGGAGAACCTGCTCCGCGCCGCCATGTCAGCCCCCACGGGCATGGATATCCGTCCCTGGAGCTTCGTGGTGCTCTCCGACAAGAGCCAATACGAAACCATCTTCGAAGGCAACGGCAACATGAAGAAGTTCATGGAGAGCGGCGCCATCATCGTCGTCTGTGCCGACACCACCGTTACCCGTCCCACCCGTGAAGACCCCGACGGTCCCGCCGTGACACGTCCCAACCCCATGTGGCGTGACGACGTGGCCGCTGCCACCGAGAACCTGCTGCTGGCTGTCGAGGGCTATGGTCTGGGCGCCTGCTGGACAGCCTGCTACCCTTTCGAGAACACCATGGCTCCCGTTAGGAAAAATCTGGGTCTGCCCGACAATGTGGTGCCCTACGCCGTGGTGCCCATCGGATACCCCTCGACAGAGAACAGCCCCAAGGACAAGTGGGACCCCTCGCGGGTACATTATGACCGCTGGTAAGAAAAAAATTTTGTCGGTTTAGAAAATGTTCGTACTTTTGCAGTCCGAATTGTAAACAAAAATCACTATGGGAATCACGATACCTGCCCTTATTATCGGGGCCATTTTGGTTAACAATGTCGTTCTGGCACAGTTCCTTGGCATCTGCCCCTTCTTGGGCGTGAGCAAGGACGTCAAGTCGTCCGTCGGCATGAGTGGCGCCGTGCTGTTCGTCATGTTGCTGGCGACGATGGTGACGTGGCTCATTATGACCTATGTGCTTGTCCCTTTGCATCTTGAATACTTGCAGACGATAGCCTACATCCTTGTCATCGCAGGCTTGGTGCAGATGGTGGAGATTGTGCTGAAGAAGATTGCCCCGTCGCTCTACCAGGCTTTGGGTGTCTTCCTGCCACTGATTACCACCAACTGCGCCGTGTTGGGCGTGGCCATCCTAGTGATACAGAAGAACATGAACTTCTTGGAGAGCGTGGTTTATTCGGCTTCCATCGCCGTGGGCTTCGCTCTGGCGCTGATACTTTTTGCTGGCATCCGTGAGCAGCTTGACCTTACTGGCACGCCGCGTGGCATGAAGGGTGTGCCCATCGCGCTGGTGACGGCAGGTATACTGGCCATGGCTTTCATGGGCTTCAACGGTCTTGTCCCGCTGCCGTAAGGAGAGGGGGCAAAAAGGCCGTTTCCCAGCACCGCAGCAGTCAAAAAACACTGCTTCTCAAGCCCCTTTAAGGGGAAGAGTGATAAATGATAATCCATGATTATCAGTATGTTGTGTGTCTTTTAACATTATTTCAGATTATATTTTTTAACACTTCGGGAAAAGTGTTGTACTTTTGCACCCGATTTTCGGTTAAAAAAGACCGTAAATTGATTTGAAAAAGAAGATTAAAAAAACATTTAACAATTTAAAAAACAAACAAAAATGAAGAAAGTTTTATTCGCTCTGGCTATCGCCGGTATGTTCGGTTTCGTTGCTTGCAACAACAACAAGCCCGCTGAGGAGCCCGTCGCTGACACCACCATCGAGGTTGTCGCCGAGGAGGAAGTTGTTGACGAGAACGCCGTCGAGAACATGGTCGAAGAGGTCGTCACCGACGCCGTCGAGGCCGTTGTCGCCGAGTAAGGTTTTACCTGACTACACAAAAGAGAGCCGACCCTGCAGGGTCGGCTCTCTTTTTTATTCTATCGTACAGGAGGATGTGTCAGTTGCGGTAGCCGATGACGCGGCGCACCTCGGCGAGTGTGGCGGCGGCGCTGGCGTGGGCTTTCTCCTTGCCGAGATCCATGATGCGGCGCAGGTTGGCGTCGTCGGACTGGTATTCGAGGATGCGCTGGCGCAGGGGCTCGACGAAAGCCACCATATCCTCGGCCAGCTGTTTCTTTAGGTCGCCGTAGCGTATCTGGCAGCGGTTGTAGAGGTCGTCGAAATATTCGACGGTGTCGGGGGTGGAGACGACCTTGAGCAGTGTGAAGAGGTTCTCTATCTCTTCTGGCTTCTGCTGGTTCATCTCGGTGGGGCCGCTGTCGCTCTTGGCTTTCATTATCTTCTTACGGATGACGGCGGGCTCGTCGGTGAGGAAGATGGTGCTGGCTTCGCCCTCGCTCTTGCCCATCTTGCCGCTGCCGTTGAGGGCGGGAATCTTCACCAGGCTGCCGTTGGAGCCCATGGCCTGCGGCAGAGGGAATACCTCGCTGTGGTACATGTTGTTGAAGCGCTGGGCGAAGGTGCGTGTCATCTCGAGGTGCTGCTCCTGGTCTTTGCCGACGGGCACGAGGGTGGCCTTGTGGATAAGGATGTCGGCGGCCATGAGGGTGGGGTAGGTGAGGAGGCCGGCATTGACATTGTTGGGGTTCTGGCGTACCTTGTCCTTGAAGGAGGTCACGCGCTCGAGCTCGCCGAGGTAGGCGTTCATGTTGAAGAAAAGGTAGAGCTCGATGGTCTCGGGGAGGTCGCTCTGCAGGTAGAGGGTGCAGCGCTCGGGGTCGAGGCCGGCGGCGAGGTATTGTGCCAGGATGGTGCGGGCGTCGTTGTAGATGCTGCCCGGGGTGGGGTGTGTGGTCAGTGAATGGTAGTCGGCGATGAAGAAGAAGCAGTCCAGTTCGTCCTGCATGCGCACGAAGTTGCGCAGGGCGCCGAAATAGTTGCCGAGGTGCAGATTGCCAGTGGGCCGTATGCCGCTGCAAACGATGTCTTTAGCCATAATTGTCAATGGGTTTGATGTGTGCAAAGATACGACTTTTTTTCGTGTTTTGGAAAAAAGTCGTATCTTTGCATCTTGATACAAGTAATAGACTACACTATGAATATCGCATTTATCTCAGCCATATTGCCGGTACTGCTGTTGCTGTACTTCATCTATCGCAAGGACAAGCTGAACCCCGAGCCACTAGGCAAGTTGCTGCTGACCTTCTTTGTCGGCTGTCTGTGTGTGATACCGGCGGGACTGATGGAGAGTGTGATAATGCCTTTGGCTCCCTCGGCCGAGGATGCTCCGGTGTTCAACGGCTTGTTCACGGGCTATGCCGTGGCGGGCTTCAGCGAGGAGCTCTGCAAACTGCTGCTGCTGTTATGGGTGATATGGCGCAGTCCTCATTTCGATGAATATTTCGACGGCATCGTCTATGCCACCTTCCTGTCGTTGGGCTTTGCTTGCGTGGAGAATATTGGCTATGTGATGAGTGGCAACGACCCGATGACGACGGCGCTGATGCGCGGCCTGCTGGCCGTGCCGGCACATTTCCTCTTCGCCGTGACGATGGGATACTATGTCTCGCTGGCCAAGTTCGACCCCGCAGGTCGTTGGGGCCATCTGTGGAAGGCGTTGCTGTACCCCGTGCTGATGCACGGCACCTACGATGCGCTGCTGATGGTCAGCAGCAACCTGGGCGGCAGCGACGGTGGCCTGGCCACAGGTGTGACGCTGGTGCTCTTTGTCCTTTTCATCGTGTTTGACATCAAGCTGTGGCGCTGGGGCTTGAAGCGTATCAAGCGTCTGCAGGAACGTTCAAAAGAGCAGGACTTCGACCGCAGCCATCCCTTCGACGGCTTCTCTTGGAACTTCTAGGACTTCTAGACAAGATAATCTCTCTAGTCGGTCTAGTATTTCTGGTTGCTCCAGACAATAAAAGTCGTCCCTTGTCGTTACTAGGTATATTATGGAACTGAACAACTATTTTGAACCCATAGACACTTCGGTGGTGGATTACCACAGTATGGAGTTCCGCCCCATGCTGGGCGACAGCATCAGCGCCTATACCACTGCGGGTGACTTCCCCGACTGGCAGCAGGCTCGGCTGGTGATGCTGGGTGTCAAGGAAGACCGTGCTTCTGTCGATGGCCATGGTGCCGCGCCTGCGCCCGACTTCATTCGTCGCAAGCTGTACCGTCTGGCCAAACCTCATGAAGACCTTCATCTGGTTGACCTTGGCAATATAGCCGCCGGCGTGGAGGTGAGGGACACCTATTTCGCTGTCATCGAGGTGCTCCAACAGCTGTTGGATGGTGGCCGCACAGTCATCGTCCTCGGCGGCAGCGACGACCTTGTCTTCCCTATCTATAAAGCCTACGAGGTGCTGGGACGTGTCATCAACATCGCCTCGGTCGACGCTCGCTTCAATCTGGAGGGCGGCGACACCATCAATAGTGCCAACTACTTGCAGCACATTATCCTGCAGCAGCCCAACTACCTTTTCGACTATGTCAACCTCGGCTACCAGACCTATTTCGTCGGGAGTGAGATGATACAGTTGATGGAGGAGCTGAAGTTCAGCACCCGTCGGCTGGGTGAGCTGCAGGGCAACTTGGAGTTGGCCGAGCCTATGGTGCGCTACAGTGACGTGGTGGCTGTCGATGTCAGTGCTGTACGTCAGAGCGACGCGCCGGCGGCGGCCTGTCCGTCGCCCCACGGCCTCTACGGCGAGCAGCTGTGCCAGCTGGCCCGCTATGCCGGCATGAGCGACAAGACCACCTGCTTCGGCCTTTTCGAGATGGTGCCTTCTCGCGACCACGACGAGCAGACGGCCCACATGCTGGCGCATGCCGTGTGGTTCTTCATCGAGGGCTTCTGCTACCGTCTGGGCGACTTCCCCACACGCGACCCGCAGGCGTACAAGCACTTCTCGGTGCAGCTGGGTGACAGCGGCATGGAGATTGTCTTCCACAAGAGTCTCAAGAGCGACCGCTGGTGGATGGAGGTGCCCTGCGACGACACCGAGCGCAAAGAGCGCTACCTGTCGCACACCCTCATCCCCTGCAGCTATGCCGACTACCTCCATGCCATGGAGGAGAACGAGATACCGCCGCTGTGGTGGCATTATTATAACAGATTGAACGGATAAAACACAATAACTATGGACTTAGCCTTCAAGGAAAAGATAGACGCCCTCATCAGCGAGGTGGCCGCCGTGCCCGACCTGATGACCAAGGTGGCTGTGCTGAACTACATACAACAGGAGTCGGGCTTCCTCCTCTGGCAGCTCGAAGACGAACAGCGTATCGATGAAGACTCGAGAGATTATTAAAGGTGAAAGGTTAAAGGTTATAGGTGAGAGACGACCAGCGCATTTGCTAATCGCCATATCTTCTTACCTCCTTATCTCCTGTCTCCTCCTGTGGGGTTGCTCGGGGGGCTACTCCTTCACGGGCGCCTCCATACCCCCTGGCGCCAAGACCATCTCCGTGGCCACCTTCCCCAACTATGCCGCTACGGTGAACCCCCAGCTGAGCCAGAAACTCAGCGACGACCTGCGCCAGATGTTCGCCAGCCAGACCTCTCTGACGGTAATCTCTGACGATGGCGACCTGCAGGTCAGCGGCGAGATAGTCGGCTACGACACCCGCGCCTCGGCGCTCTCCTCGTCCGACGAGGTCTCCATGAACCGTCTCACCATCACCATCAAGGTACGCTTCGTCAACACCGTCGACCCCGATGCCGACTTTGAACAGACGTTCTCCCGCTACCGCGACTATGCCGCCTCGCAGGACTTCTCCTCGGTCGAGAGCGGTCTGGTGACAGAAATAGTAGCTGAGCTATGCGAAGACGTCTTCAACAAGTCCGTAGTGAACTGGTAGCCCACGGCGCCGTCTGTGTCGGCGCCGTGGCTACATTGGTCTATCTCCTCACCATGGACCGTTCGGCCTCTTGGTGGGACTGTGGCGAGTTCATCGCCACGGGCTGGATTCTCGGAGTCGGCCATCCTTCCGGAGCTCCTGTCTACCAGTTGCTTTCGCATCTTTTTATGCTCCTTTCTTTTGGCAATCCCTTGTGGGTGGCCCCTTTGAGCAATGCCTTCTCGGCCCTTTGTGCCGGTATCACTGTGGGGGTGCTCTATGCCACCATCCGTGAGTTGGGTGCCAAGCCTTTCGGTGCTCTGGTGGGTGCCCTCTGTTACCTCTTCTGTGACACGGCCTGGTTCTCGGCTGTCGAGAGCGAGGTCTATGCCCCCGCCATGCTTTTCTGCTCGCTCGACGTATGGATCGTCTTGCGTTGGCGGCGCACGGGCAACGCCCGTCTGCTACCTTTGCTGGGACTCCTGCTGGGTCTCGGCGTAGGTGTCCACCTGATGACGCTGCTCGTCGTACCCGCACTGGCATTGATAATCTTCTCTAGAATATCTGGAACTTCTAGGTTTTCCAGGATAATCAAGACGCTCCTTTTCTCTTTCTTCTTTTTCCTTCTGGGCCTCACTCCTTACGCAGTTATTCCCATCCGTGCCGCCGCCAACCCGTCCATCAATGAGATGAGAGGTTCTTTCGGCGACTACCTGAAGCGGGAGCAGTATGAGAAAGCTCCGCTCTACCCCCGTATGTGGCGTGAACGCGACGCGGCTCACTACCGCAGCTGGACATTCTCCGACCAAGGCTTTGCCGCCAACGCGGCCTACTATGTCACCTACCAGCTAGGCTATATGTATGGGCGCTACCTGATGTACAACTTTATCGGCCGCGAGAACCTCCGCTGGCATTGTGTTGTGCTTTTTGTGCTGCCAATCCTCTTGGCCCTTTGGGGACTCTGGCAGCACCGCAAACGGTCGCGGCGCGACTGGTGGGTGGTCATGTTGCTCTTCCTCTTCGGCGGCGTCATCCTCAACCTCTACCTCAACCACCCATGCTATGAGCCCCGCTCTCGCGATTACGCCTATGTCCTCTCATTCTATGCTGTTGCCATCTGGATAGGTCTCGGCGCCGATGAAATAAATGAAAAAGTAAAAAGTAAAAAGAAAAAAAATCATCACGGCAATTCTCTTTCCTCTTCTCTCTTTTCTCTATCCACTCTCCTCTTATTGGCGCCCATCACCCTTGCCGTCGGCAACTGGAGCGACCACGACCGCAGCCGTTGCCATTCAGTGCACGACATAGCCCTCAACCACCTCAACAGCTGCGACCCTGACGCCATCCTCATCACCCTCGGCGACAACGATACCTTCCCCCTATGGTATCTCCAGCAGGTCGAGGGGCAACGTACCGATGTCGATGTCTACAACCTCGGCCTTACCGGCTGGAGTCGCGTGCTACAGCTCGTCAACAATTCCGATGGCCGCCCCGTCTACTTCACGCAGTTCTTCTACGACAGTTTCGGCCATCTCTATCCTGACCGTCTGCGTTGTGAAGGTTTCTGTTGGCGCCTGTTGCCGGAGGCTGACGAAGACCTCACGCCCTTAGTCCACGACGGCATCGGGTGGCATATCACTCCCCACGAGTATGTCGACCCCGTCAGTCAGCGCTTCCTGACCACTTGGCGTAGCCTCCACGGCTCTCTTCCCTTCGACCGCTGATTGTTTTTTCCTCTCCGTATATTGGATTATTTTCGTATATTTGCAGTTCAAAATATTCTATACGATGGAACAGCAATTGCTAATTTACAATACTTTAAGTCGGCAGAAAGAACTTTTCAAGCCGATTACCGAGGGACGCGTGGGTATGTATGTCTGCGGCCCTACCGTCTACGGCGACGGCCATCTGGGTCACGCCCGTCCCGCCATCACCTTCGACGTGGTGTTCCGCTACCTCCGTCACCTCGGCTATAAGGTGCGTTATGTGCGCAACATCACCGATGTGGGACACCTGGAGCACGATGCTGACGAGGGAGAGGACAAGATTGCCAAAAAGGCCCGCCTCGAGCAGCTCGAGCCCATGGAGGTGGCGCAGTACTACACCAACCGCTACCATGCGGCGATGGAGAAGCTCAACGTGCTGCCCCCCAGCATCGAGCCCCACGCCAGCGGCCATATCATCGAACAGATATCCCTCGTGCAGCAGATACTCGATGCCGGCTACGCCTATGTGAGTAACGGCAGCGTCTACTTCGACGTGCGCAAGTACCAGGAGGACACCCATAAATACGGACAACTCAGCGGCCGCGTCATCGACGAGATGCTCGCCACCACACGCGAGCTCGACGGACAGGACGAGAAGCGCTTCAGCGGTGACTTCGCCCTCTGGAAGAAAGCCGCTCCCGAGCATATCATGCGCTGGCCCTCGCCTTGGAGCGACGGCTTCCCCGGCTGGCATGCCGAATGCACCGCCATGGGCGCCAAATACCTCGGCTCGCCTTTTGACATCCACGGTGGCGGCATGGACCTCGTCTTCCCCCACCACGAGAGCGAGATAGCGCAGTGCGTCGCCTCCACGGGTCACGCCCCCTGCCGCTACTGGATGCACAACAACATGATCACCATCAACGGCCAGAAGATGGGCAAGTCGCTGGGCAACTTCATCACCCTCGACGAGTTCTTCACCGGCAGCCACAAGGACAAGGACGGCAAGGAGATGCTCGAGCAGGCCTATTCGCCCATGACCATCCGCTTCTTCATCCTCCAGGCCCATTACCGTAGCACCGTCGATTTCAGCAATGAAGCCCTTCAGGCTGCCGAGAAAGGCTTTACTAAGCTCATGGAAGCCTACAAGGCGTTGGGCCGCATCACTCCCTCTGGCAACGCCACTGTGGCGCAGGTTTCCGACCTGCGCACCAAGTGCTACGACGCCATGAACGACGACTTCGCCACACCGACGGTCATCAGCCACCTTTTCGAGGCCGCCAAGATCATCAACGGCGCCGCCGACGGCAAGCAGAAGCTCTGCCAGGCCGACATCGACGAGTTGAAGTGGGTCTTCGACACCTTCCTCTTCGAGGTGCTGGGCATGAAAGACGAGGCCGCGAGCGACAACACCGCTCTCATCGATGGCCTGATGCACATCATCCTTGACATCCGTGCCACCGCCAAAGCCAACAAAGAATGGGCCACCAGCGACAAGATCCGCGACGCCCTGAAAGAGGCCGGTGTCACCGTCAAGGATGGCAAAGACGGAGCCACATATAGTTTCTAAAATTAATAATTGTAGTTAAGGAGACAGTAGTTAAGTAGTTTTTCACAGGAATTGTCTTAACTACTGCCCAAAGGGTGAGCGAAGCGATAACTACTTACCTACTTAACTACCCAAAAAAATAATGATGAAAAAAGCAGACTGGATATTGATTCTTTGTGTCGCCGTGGTGGCGGCTATCTTCGCCATCCCGCAGACGCATGCGGCAGAAGGCTTCAACTGGGCCACGGCGCATCACCCCTATATCATGGCCTTCTTCAAATTCGCCATCCTCGCCACCCTCGGCGAGATGCTGGCCCTCCGCATCCGCGAAGGGGTCTACAACAAGAAAGGCTTCGGCGTGGCTCCCCGCATGATTGTGTGGGGCTTCCTCGGCATGGCCATCGCCATGTCGATGGTCATCTTCAAGAGTGGTGTGCCGGTGTTTCTCGGCACCGTGGCCGACGCCCTGACGGGCAACGCAGGCCATGCCGCCACCTATGCTGCCCTCTTCAAGGCCTCGGAACTCACCTGGGGCAAACTCGGCATCGCCTTCGCCGTTAGCGTGCTGATGAACAGCATCTTCGCCCCCGTCATGATGACCTTCCACAAGTGCACCGACATCCACATTACCGACAACGGCGGCACCGTGGCGGGTTTGTTCCGCCCCATGAAGATGCGCGAAATCATCAGCAAGAAGGTCAACTGGGATGTGCAGTGGAACCTCGTCATCAAGAAGACCATACCCCTCTTCTGGTTCCCGATGCATACCATCACCTTCATCCTGCCTGCCAACCTGCAGGTGCTGTTTGCAGCCCTCTTGGGTGTCGCCCTGGGACTCATCCTCGCCTTAGCCGGAGGAAGCAAGAAATGAAGAAGGTATTAACTTTTGCCGGAGTATTCGGAATACTCGGAGTGTTCGGAGTACTCCGAGCCCAATCGAACTTCAGCCTTGACTGGCACGGCTTCGTGAATCCCCACTACTATGCCGACAGCCGCGCTGTGGTGGGAGGTCGCGAGGACATGATGCTTTTCTACCCCAAGCCTATCTTGCTCGACAGTCTCGGCAACGACATCAACGACGGCTGGCAGGCCGACATGCTGGCCATCACCGCCCGTCTGAACCTCCGCATCACCGGTCCCGATATGCTGGGAGCCAAAACCTCGGCCTACGTCGAGGGTGACTTCACCGGTAGCACCAACGCCACCATCGACAATCTGCGCCTGCGACACGCCTATATTGACATGAATTGGGAGCACCACCGCCTGCTGGCAGGCCAATACTGGTACGCCATGGTTGTCCATGAGATTATGCCCATGACCAACCCTTTGAACATGGGCGCTCCTTTTCACTGCTACGCCCGCCAGCCACAGGTGCGCTACGAGTACCACTTGAAAGGTTTCGAGGCGGTGACAGTGGCACAATGGCAGTTGGACAATATGAGCCAGGGGTTACTTAATGGTGTTCCCACCAGCAGCACCCAGTTCGCCCGTCACAGCCTGGTGCCCGAACTCAACGCCCAGCTGCGTTACCGCAAGGGTGGCCTCTTCGTAGGTGCCGCCGTCAACGCCAAGACCATCCAGCCGGTGGTGAACACCATGGGTATGGCTGCCGACGGCACATTGCACACCTCGCTTTCCTACTCTGTGTTTGGCAGCCTCAAGTTCGGTGGTATAACCCTTAAGGTTCAAACCCTGCTGAACAACAGCCTTTACGAAGGCTGTTCGATGGGCGGCTACATAATCTACACGAGTGTGACGGGTGACGACGTTATGTTCCGTGATTGGACCTTCAACACCGTATGGCTCGATGTGGAGCGCAACTGCGGTCACTGGCGTCCAGGCCTCTTTGTGGGCTATGCCCAAAAACAAGATGAAGGCCCCGTGTTGGCCATCTACAGCACCACAGCGGTATTGGGCCGTGGCTACGACATGTCGTACCTCTGGCGCGTCCAGCCCCGTCTGACCTACCTCACCGGCACCGGCCTTTCTTTCACCGGTGAAGTCGAATACACCTGCGCGGGTTACGATATCCCCGTGGGAAATCTCCGCCTCTCGCTCAGTATGGTCTATTCCTTTTGAAACACATTATAATATTATAAGTTATGCGTAAATTCAACCGTATCATTACAGCAGGGCTCCTCGGCGCCGCGATGCTTGTCGCCTCCACCGCCGACGCCTGCACGAACTTCTTGTTCACCAAGGGTGCCACCAAGGACGGCAGCACCATGATTACCTATGCCGCCGACAGCCACACGCTCTACGGTGAACTCTACTACCGCAAGGCTGCCGACTACCCCGCCGGCACCATGTTCATGCTCGTCGAGTGGGACACTGGCAAGCCCCTCTTCGAGATTCCCCAGGTGGCGCATACCTACAGCGTCGTGGGCAACATGAACGAGCATCAGCTGGCCATCGGCGAGACCACCTATGGTGGCCGTGAGGAGTGCTGGAAGAGTGAAGTCAAGGGCATCGACTACGGCTCGCTTATCTATGTCACCTTGCAGCGCGCCAAGAACGCCCGTGAGGCCATCTACTGGATGACCAAGATGGTGGCTGACTACGGCTATTGTTCCGAGGGCGAGAGTTTCTCCATCGCCGACCCCGACGAGGTGTGGATTCTCGAGATGATTGGCAAACGCGCCGACCCCGTTAAGGCTGACCTCGCCAAGAAGCTGAAATACAAATATACCGACGGCGCCGTGTGGGTGGCCCGCCGCATCCCCGACGGCATGGTCAGCGGTCACGCTAACCAGGCCCGCATCACCCAGTTCCCCCAGGAGGGCAAGTTCAGCAAAGCCAAGGGCAAAGGCCTCCACAAAGTCATCAGCAGCCTCCACATGGACTATGTCTATGAACCCGAGGTGGAGTGTGTCTACAGCGCCGACATCATCACCTATGCCCGCGCCTGCGGCTGGTTCGACGGCCAGAACGCCGACTTCTCTTTCTGCGACACCTATGCCCCGCTGACCTTCAGCGGCATGCGCGGCTGTGACGCCCGTGTCTATGCCATGTTCAACCGTGTGGCTAGCGGCATGCAGCGCTACGAGAAATACGCTATGGGCGATGCCACTGCCGAGCGTATGCCCCTCTGGATTAAGCCTGACCACAAAGTCGACGTGCACGAGGTGATGAACCTTATGCGTGACCACTATGAGGGTACCGCAATGGATATGAGCAAGGACCTTGGCGGTGGTCCCTTCAACTGCCCCTACCGCTGGCGTCCCATGGGCTTTGAACTCGACGGCCACAGCTACGTCCACGAGCGCGCCACCAGCACCCAGCAGACCGGCTTCAGCTTCGTGGCCCAGTGCCGCGGTTGGCTGCCTGCCAAGGTCGGTGGCATCCTCTGGTTCGGCGTCGACGACACCTACAGCACCGTCTACACCCCCATGTACTGTGGTATCACCGAGATACCTCTCTGCTTCCGTCAGGGCAATGGCGACATGCTGACCTACAGCGAGACCTCTGCCTTCTGGCTCTTCAACCGCGTCACCAATTTCGTCTACAGCCGTTATAGCGACATGATTGTCGACCTCCAGAAGGTGCAGAACCGCCTCGAGGATACTTACATCCACGACGTGCAGAAGTTCGACCAGCGTGCTGCCAAGAGCGAGGGTGAGGCCCTCGAGCGTCAACTCAACGACTTCAGCAACCGCGCCGCCGGCCGCATGATGAAGGAGTGGAACGACCTTGACAAATACCTGTTGGTTAAATATATGGATGGCAACATCAAGAAGGAGAAGGATGGTAAGTTTGAGCGTACCTCTACTGGCATGGCCGTCTTCCCCCAGCAGCCCCATTACCGCCAGGAGTGGCAGCGTATGATTGTCAACGACCACGGCGACGTCATCCGCGAGAAATAAGCGTATACAGGATGTTGAGAAATAACAAATTGCTATCCTCCGTTGGAATGCTGTTGCTTATGGCGGCCTGCTTCCTCATGGCGGGATGCCAGAAAGAAGGGCAAGGCATGCAACTGATTGCCGAGGGCTTCAACGGCAGTAAGGCTGCTGTCGAAGGACTTAACTCCTTCTGGGTCAATGGTGAGACGGTGAATATTAACGGTGTCGAGAAGACCGTCGTGGTCGATGGCTCTACGGCTTACATCACCGACGTGGCGGCGGCAGACCATTACAGAGCTCTCTACCCTGATACCTTGAACAGCACAGCTGCCCTGAACGGAGACGACGTGACTGTGCTCATCCCACGGACATACACCTATAGGGAAAGCAATGGCCGTCAATTTCTGGGGGTGCCTATGGCCGCATACGGTACCAGCGACAGCAGGCTGCTCTTCAAGCACCTCACCGCAGCCCTCACCGTGGAGATAAAGAATATCTATGGCTTTACCATCGAGGTGGACAGCGTGGTGGTCTCCAGCAACAGCTATCAACTGAGTGGTAATAAAGGCATCACACTGGCTGAATCAATCACCGTCAATCCCGACAGCAGCGAGGTGGCGGCTGCTGACAAGCGGGTGAAGGTGTGCTTCAATGGCGGTACCTCTCTGCGTATTCTCTCCGGACAGACGCGCAGCGTGCAGGTGCCTGTGCTCCCTGTGGGCGACGACAATAGGTTCACCATCGCGATAGGCATCCATAAGGTTGACGCCCCTGAGGTGAATCTGGTCTTCTGCCGGACTCAGGGTAACTCACAGGCCTCCTATGCGCTGGCACGTCGTCAGATGGGTTTCGCTGGAGTCACCCTCGGCGGTGCCTTCTCCTCAACAAGCACCAAAAAGGTGATTATCTCACAAGGGAACCTGACGTATGTGCCAAATACGGGAGAGTGGGCGTTCCATAGCCACCAGTACGACATCTGCGAGATAGGACTTATCGATTCCACTACTCGTTACATAGCCAGTGGCTCACTGCCCATTGACCTGTTCGGTTTCGGCACCAGCGGATATAACAACATGTATCCCTACATGACCAGCAAGACGTCCACCGATTATGTGGCACCTGCCAGTAGTTTAGCCAAAACGAACTACGACTGGGGCTGGCACAACGCCATCAGCAATGGGGGTAACGCTGCAGGACAATGGTATACGTTGCCATACCAAGAATGGCAATACATATTCAACACCCGAAGCACTATCACTTCGGGTATCAATGGCAATGCCACCACACGTTACACCTATGCCACCCTCGGCGGAGAACGTAAGGGAATCATCATCTTCCCCGACGAATACACTCATCCAGCCACAGCCACTGTCAGCGGTGCTGTTTTTAACAATTGCAGCGACTTCACCGCAACTGTCACTTACGATGACTGGGCCAAGATGGAGGCCGCCGGAGCGGTGTTCCTGCCTGCCGCAGGTTTCCGTAATACTAAAAATGGGCAAAGTGTCGGCTGTCACCAGATACTTGAACCCGTCTCTGGAAAGTATTGGTCAGCTTCCTCAAATTCAAAATCGAAAGCATATCGTTTTTTATTCTATAGGGACGGTGCCTTGGATTATGGCACCGACGAACGTCACTTCGGCATGTCGGTACGAGTAGTAAAAGACCTCTAATAACCAGATTATATGACAGAGAAAAAAGAATATGTGGCACCGAAGCTGACGGTAGTATCCTTCAAGATGGAGAAAGGCTATGCCAGTAGTATTGTCGACATGGTCACTTTCTGGGACAATAGCCAGGATGCCAATCAGATGGAGTCTTATGAGACCGGCAACGGATGGAACACAGGAAGCAATGCATTCTGGGACTAAACAGAAAGGCCGTCAGGACAATCCTGACGGCCTTTTTTCATCAAGAAACGTCTCTTCTTATTTAGATACCCAGTTTCTTTTTCACCAGAGGCATGATATCCTCGCTGTCGTTGCTGTATAGCAGACCTGCTCCGTCGAAGATATAGGTGTAGTTGCCCTCGCGAGCCACATCCTCGATGGCTTTCTTGGCACGGTCGATGATGGGCTTGGTGAGTTCGGCCTCACGGTCCTGTAGTTGCTTTTGGGCGTTCTCCTGGAATTCCTGTATGCGGGCGCTCATATCCTGAATCTCGCGCTGCTTGGTCTGACGAATCAACTCCGTCCAGCCCGCTTGATTGGCCACATAGTCATTGTAACGTTTCTCGGCCTCGGCCTGCATCTGCTTCAGCGTGCTCTCCAGTTCCGTCACCTCATTCTGCAATACAGTCTGCACCGAATCACGACCAGGCATAATCTGCATCAGTTCCTGCGAGTTGATGTGTCCGAGTTTTAGGTTTTTCTGTGCCATAGCATTGCCGCCGAAAGCGAGCAAGCAGATGGCAATTGCGATTAAAGTCTTTTTCATCTTTGTGTATTGTTATTTTATTATTGTCAATTCTTACCAAGAGGCAGCGGCGTCTTCCCGTTGTCGCGAGGCTTCATCTCGGGATTGGTGGGTCTTTTGGCTGCCTTCTCGTCAGCGCCTTTGGGCGGCTCGGCAGAAGCACCGGGTTTGTAGCCCAGCAGTTCGAGCACCTCGTCACTGATGTCGTATTTCTTGTTGGAGAAAAGCAGCGTGGCGCTGGCAGCCTTGTCGAAGACGAAGGCATAGTTCTTCTCATGGGCCACTCGCTCAATGGTGGAGTAGACTCGGTCTTGCACCGGTTTGAGCAGTTCGGCTCTCTTCTTGTCAAGGTCGCCGTCGGCACCAAAGCGCTGACGCTGCAAGGCCTTCAAAGCCTGCTCTTTCTCTTTTAACTCTTCCTGACGGCGTTTTTTCAGATTGTCGGGCAGCAGATAACTTTCCTGCTCATATTCGGCCCGCATGGCGTCGAGTTCATCCTGCTTGTCCTGCAGTTCTTTCTGCCAGTCGGCCACATACTTGTCCAGCCGTTTCTGCGCATTGGTATAATCGGGAATGCTCTTGAGGATATAGTCGGTATTGACGCAGGCGTATTTCTGCGCCAGGGTTACGGGTACCCAGGCGACAAGCATCAGCAATATGGCAACAATCTTACGCATGATCAATCAAGGCTTTGTCCGATAGAGAAGTGGAAGTGGCTGCCGCCAATGTTGTTGCCATCGAAGCCGTAGCCCCAGTCCACACCAATCAGGCCTAGCATGGGCAGGTAGACACGCACACCGACACCGGCGGAGTTGTACATCTTGAAGGGCTGGAACTCACGGAGGTCGCTCCAGCAGTTACCTCCTTCGAGGAATCCGAGCACCCAGATGGTAGCGTTGGCGCTCTCGATGATGGGCTGGCGCAACTCGAGCGTGAAGCGGTCGAATACCGATCCGCCACCGTCGGCACTGGCGCCAATGGAGTTGTTCTCATAACCACGCAAAGGCACTATCTCGCGGCCGTCGAAGTTCCACGATGTCAGACCGTCGCCGCCGAGCATATAGCGACCGAAAGGCGACAGGCCGATATCCTTGTTGTAGTAGCCCATGAAGCCAAAGCGGAAACGTGTGCTGAGCACTATGTCACCCACCAGGTTGAGCATCCAGGAACCTTTGACGTTGATCTTGTAGTACTCCACCCAGCGGTATTTCTCCTGCGCGGTGGCACCCGAATAGTCACGACCATTCATCAGGGAGAAAGGCGGTGTGATATAGGTGTTGATGCTAATCTCCGAACCGCTACGGGTGTAGAACGGCGAGTCGAAGGAATTGCGCGAGAGGGTGAAGGCGTAACTGATGTCGTTGGCCACACCGTCGGTGAATAGGCTGGAGGAATAGAAGGTATAGTTGTTGAGGAGGTAATGCTTGTAGGAAATACCATGAGAGAGGACAAAGTAGTCGTCAGGCCACTTCAGGCGGCGGGAGAAACTGACACCGGCGCCGGTAATAGCCATACTGTAGTAACTCGCATCCGTACGCTTGGTATAGGGCTTGCTCAAGTGGTTGTAGTAGATGGAGCCCGTGAGCGACTGGGCACGACGGCCACCGAGCCACGGCTCGGTAAACGAGGCATTGACGGTGTAATAGTAGGTGTTGGCGGCAGCCTGCAGGCTGAGCTTCTGTCCGTCACCGGCAGGCAGCGGCACCCACGCATCTTTGTTGAAGATGTTGCGCACGCTGAAGTTATTGAGGTTGATACCCACCTGTCCGATAATCATACCGCCGCCGTAGCCGCCTTGCAGGTTCACCTGACTGGTAGGGCCTTCTTCCACCTTATAGACAATGTCGACGGTGCCGTTCTTCTCGTCGGGGCGAGGCTCGGGCTTGATGCTCTCCTCCTTGAAATATCCCAGCGTGACCAACTCGCGGTAACTACGCATCATCGCGTCACGGCTGAAAAGGTCGCCGGGACGGGTGCGCAGCTCACGCATGATGATTTTGTCATTGGTGATAGTGTTTCCCTCCACCCACACATTGCGTATACGGGCTTGTTTGTCTTCAATAATGCGTATCTCGATGTCGATGCTGTCACCTTCGACGGCCACCTCCACAGGCATGGCTTTGAAGAAAAGATAGCCATTGTCCATGTATAGGCTGGTGATGTCGGTACCTGAGGGGTTATAGGAGAGGTTCTGCTCCAACACGGTACGGTTGTAGGGGTCGCCCTTGTTGATGCGCAGCGAGCGTGACAGGGTTTCGTTGTCGTAGACGGTGTTGCCACTGAATGTGATATTGCGGAAATAGAACTTCCGACCTTCATAGACCTGCACTTTCACCTTCACACGTTCCTGCTTGGCCTTCTTCTTGTTGCTGATATTCAGCTCCTCCTGCGGCACATTCCACACCGTGTCACTCACTACACGGGCATCGCGGAAACCCTGCTCGTTGTAGTAGGCTATTATCTTATCCAGATCCTCCTGGAAGTCGTTCTCTATGTAACGGCTTTTCTTCCAGAAGGCCTTGGTGAAGATTCGCCACGGCTTATACCAGTATTTGGCATAGTGCACGTCGTGGGTCTTCTCCATCTTGTTCTGCAGCTTGAAGTCGCTAATAGCTTCGTTGCCTTCGATAATCAAGGAGTCTATCTTCACCTTCTTGCCGCGGTCCACCTGATAGGTAATGGTCACTCGTCCGTTGCTGTCAAGTTCTGTCAGAGGAGTCACCTCAACACGGGTATAGCCTTTGTCAATGTAGTAACCCTTGATCTTGTTCGTGCTGGTACGGAGAAGGTTTTCCGTGACGACATCGCCCGTGACCAGTTTCATCTCCTCACGCAGCTTGTCGGCCTCGCCTTTCTTCACACCAGTGAAGTTGAAGCGCTCCAACCGAGGACGCTCGCGGAGCACTATCTTGAGGAAGGCGATATTGCCCTGCAGACGTGTCACACGTATCTGGACATCTTCGAACATGCCCTGCTTCCACAGATTCTCTATGGCCGAGGATACCTTGTCGCCGGGCAACTTAATCTTGTCGCCCACCTGCAGGCCGGCGACAAGCTGTACCACGCGGGTGTCGAAATTCTCAGCACCCTCGAAGGTGATACCGCCGATTTCATAAGTCTTGGGAGTAAGATAGTCGAAGTCGTATCCGTCACCGCTTCCGATAACCGTCTGTGCATGAGCGCCTAGTGCGCCCACCCATAGCACGATTACCAGCAGTAGCTTCTCTATTCTTTTCATTTGCAGTTATTCTTTTCGTATTTCTCGGATTTGCCGAAAACTTTATAATAACTCTCTTCTTTTTATTTTATTATATAATTGGTATTTTTTTCACATTTTTTCTTGCACTCACGATTCTCTTTCCACCTGAGCCTCTGTCTTCCCAAAGCGGCGTTGACGACGTTGGTAGTCGAGCACGGCGGCAAAGAAATCCTCGTGACGGAAGTCAGGCCACAACTGCTCGCTGAAATAGAATTCAGTATAGGCCATCTGCCACAACAAGAAATTCGACACACGGAACTCACCGCCAGTGCGAATAAGCAAGTCGGGGTCTGGATAGTCACGTGTGACCAGATAGCGCCGCAAGGTTTCTTCATTCACCTCGTCTGCCTTGAGTTTATCATGGCATATCTGCTTGATGGCCTCGGCTATCTCCCACCGTGAACTGTAACTCAATGCGAGAATCAGCGTGGTGCCAGTGTTCACGGACGTCTTTTCGATACAGCCCAGCAACACCTTGCGCGAACGTTCCGGTATACGCTGGAGGTCGCCTATTGCTTGAAGGCGTACATTGTTGTCCATCAGAGTCTTTGTTTCGTTGTGGACGGCCTTTATCAACAACTCCATCAGCCCGTCGACCTCCTCTTGTGGGCGGTTCCAGTTCTCGGTGCTGAAGGTGTACAATGTCAAATACCCTATATTCAATTGTACGGCCGATTCTACAGCAGCACGCACAGCCTCTATCGCATTGTTGTGTCCGAAAAGTCTTGCACGGTTCTGCTTCATCGCCCAACGGCCGTTGCCGTCCATAATGATAGCCACGTGCTGTGGCACACGACTATGGTCTATTTGCTCCAATGTTGTCATACCATTATTGTCATTAGCACCCCGTTGACGGGGGATTTTAAAATGCAAAAATACAAAAAAAATAAGACTGACAAAAAAATTATTCTTTTGTCGGTTCCATGTGCAGGGTGACATGGGTCTGGGAGCCAAAGCGCTCTTTGAGCCGGTGCTCTATGGCGGTGGCGCGGTCGTGAGCCTCGTGAAGGGTGAGGGCGCCATCCATGCAGATGTGTGCCTCGATGGCAATGCGGTTGCCAATTTTTCGGGTGCGAAGGTTGTGTGGTTCGCAGACTCCAGGATAGGATTGGATAATATCCTCTATCTCGCGCTCAGTCTCGGTGGGCAACGAGCACTCCGTCAGTTCGTTCATGCTGCCACGCAACAGGTCTACAGCCACCTTGATCAGCATGGCGCCCACCACGATGGAGGCCAACGGGTCGAGCACCGTCCAGCGGTCGCCGAGTAATATGGCCCCTCCGATACCGATGGCGGCCCCGATGGAAGAGAGGGCGTCGCTGCGGTGATGCCAGGCATTGGCGACGACGGCCTGTGAGTCGAGCTTCTTGCCGGCACGCGAGGTATATTGATACAGCAACTCTTTGACGACGATGGAGATCAGCGCCGCCCATAGTGCCAGCTTTCCAGGGGCTGGTAACTGCTCTCCGCGTAGCCACGAAGCAAACTTCACTGCACCGGAGACGATGATGCCCGTGGCGGCAGCCACCAAAGCCAGTCCCACGAAGAAAGAGGCCATTGTCTCGAACTTCCCGTGTCCGTAGTCGTGTGACTCATCCTGCGGCTTGGCGCTGACACGCACAAAAAGGATGACGATGATGTCGGTGATGAAGTCCGACAACGAGTGCACGGCATCGGCCATCATGGCGGCACTATGGCCTAGGATGCCTGCGACAAACTTAAAGGTCAGCAGCACCACATTGCCTGCGCTGCCTACCAGTGTAACCTTGTATATCTCTTTCTCACGATTCATCTGGGATTGCCGAGATTAAACAGTTGACGTGCGTTGGCGGTGGTTCGGTCGGCGACCTCTTCGAGGGTGATGCCTCGAAGGTCGGCAATACGTTGCGCGATGATGGGTATGTAAGCCGATTCGTTACGTTGACCACGGTGAGGCACTGGGCTTAAATAGGGAGCGTCAGTCTCGAGCAGTATGTTTTCCAAGGGGACGACCTTGACCACTTCGGCCAGGGTGGCGTTCTTGTAGGTCACCACGCCGCCGACACCGAGACAGAAGCCCATTTCAACGGCCCGCAAGGCTTCCTGTACGCTGCCACCGAAGCAGTGCATCACCCCTCGGTAGGTGCCTCGGTTAAGGTCGCGCAGCAGGCCGAAGACCTCATTATGAGCCTTTCGGATATGCAGACAGACGGGCAACCCAAGCTCCTCGGCCCACAGCATCTGCCGCTTCAGCACTTCACGTTGCTGCTCTTCGTAGGTGCGGTCCCAGTACAGGTCCATGCCTATCTCCCCGACGGCACATACCTCCACCTTGTCACTGAACAGACGTGCGTGGACCTGTTGGAGTTCTTGCTCAAAGTCTTCTTTGACAGAAGTGGGATGCAACCCCGCCATGGGGCGGCAGCAGTCGGGGTGGGCCTGCCAGAATGCTGTCAGCCGCGGAGTGGCGCTGCTGTCGATATCAGGCAACAAGAGCATGGTGACACCCGCATCGAGGGCACGTTGCAACGCTTCTTCGCGGTCTTCGTCGAAAGCCTCGTCATAGAGGTGACTGTGGGTGTCGATGAAAGTCATTTGCTCTGTATGAGTTCCGTAAGTTGGTCGTAAAGACGCAGCAGCTCCGGCTGCCCGAGAAGCTGACGCCGTTGGGCGTTGAGGGTCTTGTCGTCATGCCGTATGGCGGGCCCCGTCTGCTGCTGCCACAAGTTGCCGTAGTCCCACTTGCGGAGGGTCTGCTCGGCAAGTGGGCGCAGCATGCTGAAATCCAAATTGGCCTGCCGCATCAAGTCCTGCGCCGTAGCATTGACGGCATTGACGAAGTTGCTCACCCACACAGCGGCCAGATGGGCCCGACAGCGCTGCTCGTAGTCAAGGTGATAGACACATGTGCTGATGGCCGACGCCAACTCTTCGATGGCGACCTCTACCTCGGGACTGCAACCTTCAACACAGAGAGGCAGGCGTTTATAGTCCATGGCAATGTCGCGCACAAAGGTCTGTGGCGACCAGAGGACACCATGGCGACGGCTGATAGGTTTCAAAACAGAAAGGGGGGTGGTGCCGGAGGTATGGATTACCAAGGCTCCCTGCAGACGCAGGTCGAGAGCCAGGTCGTAGAGGGCGTCGTCGGTGACAGCCAGCAGATAGATGTTGGCATCCTCGTCGAGGCGTTGCCACTGGTTGACAGGTTGTGCGTCTACGCGACGCGCCAGCATCTGGGCATGCTCGAACGAGCGTGACAATACCTGACGTATGGTGTAGCCTGCAGCGTGCAACGCTAGACCCAGGTGGGTGGCTACATTCCCCGATCCTACGATAGATATATTGACTGACACGTTAACGCATTAACGCACTCACGCATTAGTATTCGTCTTCTTCAAAGAAAAAGTCCTCCTTGGTGGGGTAGTCGGGCCAGATATCTTCTATGCTTTCATACTGATCACCCTCGTCCTCTATCTCCTGCAAGTTTTCTACAACTTCCATTGGAGCACCTGTACGTTGCGCATAGTCAATCAGTTCCTCTTTTGTCGCGGGCCAAGGTGCATCCTCCAATTTTGATGCTAATTCTAGTGTCCAATACATACTCTAAACGTCAAAATTTTTTGCAAAAGTACAACTATTTCCGATACCAGCAAATAAAAATTATCAACCGGTATAATTAATTGATGTACAGGTCTTCCTGCTTTCCGTCGGCCACTACGGCACGACGACCGAGCACGAAGAGATAGTCCGACAGACGGTTCAGGTAGCGCAGCAGCACATCGTCGACATGACATTGACGGGAAAGCGTTACTACACAGCGCTCTGCACGACGGCAGATGGTCCGGGCCACATGACATTGGGCTCCGGTGATGTTGCCGCCGGCAATGACGAAGTTGTGCAACTTGGGCAGCAAGTCGCTGATGGTGTCAATCTGACGTTCCAATATCTCCACCTCCTCTTCGGCTAGCTGGGGAAGACGACGGTAAATGGCCTCATCCTCAGTGGCCAACAGTGTCTGTAAGGTAAACAGATTGTGCTGCACGGCTTTCAGCTCGTCATAATAGCCGCCCTCTTGCGGACGGAACATCTCGGCCAGAAGACCTATGTGCGAGTTGAGCTCGTCGACGGTGCCATAGGCCTCGACACGTACATCATCCTTATTGACGCGGCTGCCACCTACGAGCGAGGTGGTACCGCCATCGCCTGTCTTGGTGTATATCATATTCTCTCCACGCTTTTAACTTCGGGTATCGCCTTCTTAAGGGCTTGTTCTATGCCCTGCTTGAGGGTTTGCATGGCATGGGGGCAAGTGCCGCAATGGCCTTTGAGGCGCACTATCACGACGCCTTCAGCGGTCATGTCGACATATTCCACGTCGCCGCCATCCTGCTGCAGGTAGGGGCGTATCTGCGCCAATGCGTTCTTCACTTTCTGTTCAACGGCGGATTTCTCTAAATCGGTCATGTCGTTTCTTATTTTCTTAACTAACTTAACTACTGTCTCCTTAACTACTTGATGTTAAGCTTACATATCTCGGTAATGGTGTTCTGGGCGAGGGTGTCGAAGGCTTCGCGCACGGGGTCGTGCAGCTTCTCGGGCGTGAAGAGTGCCACGGGCTTGCCGTTGTCGCCGCTCTCGGCGATGCTCTGTACCAGCGGTATCTCGCCCAGCAGGGGTATCTGCATCTCCTCGGCCATCTTCCGGCAGCCGCCTTTGCCGAAGATATAGTATTTGTTCTGCGGCAGTTCGGCAGGGGTAAACCAGGCCATGTTCTCCACAAAGCCCAGCACAGGGATGTTGACAGCCTCGTTGCGGAACAACTCCACACCGCGCACCACGTCGGCCAGCGCCACCTGCTGCGGTGTGCTGACGATGATGGCGCCCGTCACGGGAATACTCTGTGCCAGCGTCAGCTGTATGTCACCCGTTCCCGGAGGCATGTCCACTACCAGATAGTCTATCTCGTCCCACCAGGTCTCGCCCAGCAGCTGTTTCAAAGCCCCGCTGGCCATGGGACCTCTCCAGGCAAGCGCCTTGCTGGGGTCCACGAAGAAACCTACCGACATCAGCTTGATGCCGTACTTCTCGATGGGGAGCATATAGGTCTTGTCGCCCACACGGTGACCGTAAATCTCCTCGCCTTCCACACCCAGCATGATGGGAATGGAGGGACCGTAGATGTCGGCGTCGACAAGGCCCACCTTGGCACCTGTCTTGGCCAGAGCAATGGCCAGGTTGACGGCCACGGTGCTCTTGCCTACGCCACCTTTGCCCGAAGCCACCACGATGGTGTGGTGGATGTTCTTGAACACCTCCTTGAATTCCTCCTTGGGGTCGGGCTGCGGCTTGCTGGTGAGGTTTATCTCCACCTCGGCCTCGCGATCCACCAGTTCGTGGATGGCGGCGATGCAGTCGTCGCTCATCTTTTTCTTCATCGGGCAGGCGGGAGTGGTGAGCACCAAGTCAAAGCTCACCTTCTTGCCGTCGACTTTAATATTTTCAATCATCCCCAGCTCCGTCAGGCTACGCCCGAGGTCGGGATCGTTCACATGGCCCAGGGCCATCTCTATCTGTGTTGTTGTTATCATAATTTCTTATCTACTTAACTACTGTCTCCTTCCCTCCTTATCTCCTTCCCTCCTGTCTCCTTCCCTCCTTATCTCCAGTCTCCTTCCCTACTTGCCAAATATCTCTTTTAACTTCTCTTCCAACTGAGGTCCCCGCAAATTGCGTGCCAGCACTTTGCCGTCACGGTCGACGAGCACAGTGGCGGGAATGGAGCTGATGCTGTACAGGCGGCCGCCCGCCGAACTCCAGCCACGCAAGTCACTGACATGGTTCTCCCACAGCAGGTTGTCCTTCTTGATGGCTTGCACCCATTTGTCACGGTTGTTGTCGAGCGACACGCTGAACACCTCAAAGCCTAGGGCGTGGTACTTTTGATACATCCTGACCACATTGGGATTTTCCATACGGCAGGGGCTGCACCATGACGCCCAGAAGTCAATCAGCACCACTTTGCCGCGCAGGTTGCTCAGACGGCGTTCCACACCTGCGGTGTCGGTCATCACGATATCGGGAGCTTCCATCCCCACCATCACCACCGATTTCAGCTTCTGGTCCAGGTGTTTGACAAACTCGTTGCTCGCATGGCGATGATCCTGATGGTCGCGTACCTCTTTGTACAAAGGGGCATACTGCTCGAAAGCACTCTCGAAATAGGTCACCAGGAAGGCGCTCATCAGCAGCGAACTGTTTTGGCGTAGCAGCGCCTCCACCCTGTCGGGCAATGCGGCTTGGGCGGCAGGGTCGGTGGCGTCGACCATCATATTGTTGAACTGGCCGTAAAGCATCATGTTGTCCGACCCCTTGACGGAGGTTACATACACCTGGTTCTTCTCGCGGCGGTAGTCCACATCCATCGTCACCTTCTCGCGTGGCAGCAGCAGGCCGTATATCACCACAGCCTTGTTCTCCATCGGGTTGAGGGCGATGAACTGCGGCCCATCGGCGTGGCGCGTCACCTTCACCATTCCCTTGGCGTCAAGATAGAGCGTGTCTACAGGCAGCAGACGACCTTCCCGTGGCTCAGAGACCACCAGCGCCGCCCCTTCGTTCAGGCCCGTCACGGTCAGCGTCAGGGTGCTCTTCTGTGCCACCGCCGTCAGCGGTAACAGAGCCATCAATATCACTATTATCCGTTTCATCTCACTGAACTTCTTAATTTTTAATTCTTAATTTCTTCAAGTCTTCGTCTTCCCGCAAGAAGATGCGGTACATCAAGGCGTCGCCATAGAGCGCCTGACCGATATAGGCGGCCATCGTGTTGGCCATCAGGCCTCGCTGTGCCCGCAGGCTGCCGGCGTCACGTGCCACACCGGCCCGCTCGCCACGGCGCACCAGCTCCTCAATCAACCTGTCGTCGACCTTGAAAGCCCGATAAAATGTCTCATCGTCGGGATAACGCCGCAGCAACGCTTCGGCATGCCCCTTGACATAGTCGAAAGCCGTCGTCGACAGCAAGTGTTTTGAGTTCAGTTGGTTGTAGTACACGAAGGTGGTGTCGTGACGGTAGGGGAACAGCCGGTCGGGGGTGATGCCGCCGCCACCGTACACCGTGCGGCCACCGATGGTATAGTAGGGCGTCGAGTCCTTGACGCTGGCCACAGCCGTGTCGGCATAGGTCTCGTCGATAAGCTGTTGCACATATTCGCGATAGTATTCGTCGGTGCCGTCGTCATAGGAACGCTGTATGCAGCGCCCCGACGGCGTATAGTAGCGCGCCGTGGTGAGCATCAGCGAGCTGCCGTCCTTGAGGGTGAAGTTCTGCTGTACCAGCCCCTTGCCGAAGGAGCGGCGGCCCACCACCGTGGCCCTGTCGTTGTCCTGCAACGCGCCGGCCACCACCTCGCTGGCCGACGCCGAACTTTCGTCAATCATCACCGTCACACGGCCGGTGGTGAACAGGCCGCCGAGATGCGACCTGATGTCCTGCCGCCGCATGTGGGCGCCTTGGGTGTATAAAATCGGGCTGCCGGCCGGCAGCAACTCGTCGACGATGCCCACGGCATCCGACAGCGAGCCGCCACCGTTGCCGCGCAGGTCGAATATCAGGTGTCGCATCCCGCGGCTCTTCAGCTGCCGCAAGGCAGCGTGAAACTCATTGTGACTCGTCGTCGTGAACGACGACAGCATGATGTAGCCCGTCGTGTCGTCGAGCATGTCGTAGTAGGGCAGCGACGGCTGGTCTACTACACCTCTGAGAATATTGAAATCCAATTCTTTGCCTAGTCGGTGCACGCGGATGTCGACCCGCGTGTGACGAGGCCCTCGCAGTCGTGCCACCACTGTGTCGGATGGCAGGCCTGTGACGCTGTCGCCGTCGACGGTGACAATCATGTCGCCCGGCAGCAGACCGCTGCCGTCGCTCGGACCGCCAGGCATCACCTGACCCACATAACTTGTGTCGCCATCGCGGTGTATCACCAGTCCCACCCCCTCGAAATGGCCGCGCATCTGCTCGGCGCTACGTTCCGTCTCACGGGCCGACAGGTAGGTACTGTGGGGGTCCAACTCGCTGAGCAGCACAGCTGCCAGCCGCTCGCTGAGCGAGTCAAGGTCTACCTCGTCGACATAGTTCTCCCGCACCAGCTCCATCACCTCGTCCATCTTGCCCTGCAACGGCGTGGTGGAACGGTGATGGCCGAAGGTGTCGGCAAACATCAACCCTATCAGCACCCCCAGCACCATGGCCACGAGCACCAACACGGCATTGCCCACTTGTGTCGACTTGTCCTTATTCATATATTAATTTAGTAACGCCAATCGTAAATTATTATTTTGCACCGCAATTTTTTTTGTCGCACGGCCTATCTGATGGCCGAAGCAATAATGGCATCATGGTCGAAAGCCAAGGGCGGCAGGGCGTTGAGTGGCCACCAGCGCACCTCGGCGGCATCGTCGCCGGCCTTCGCCTCGCCGACGTCGGCCCTCACCAGGTAGGCTGCGGTGACGGTGCGGCCCCTCGGGTCGCGGCCCGGGGCGCTGAAGACGCCCACTAGGCTCAGCATGCTCTCATCAACCTCGATGCCAGTCTCTTCCATCAACTCACGCACGGCGCAATGCTCGATTGTTTCGTCCATCTCCATGAAGCCGCCGGGAAGGGCCCAGCAGCCTTTAAAGGGTTCGTTTCCACGGCGCACGAGGAGCACCTCGCCACTCGGGCGGACGACCACACAGTCGGCAGTCAGCATCGGTCGGGGGTATTCGTAGGTGTACATGGGGTTTACAGTTGGCAGTTTTCAGTTTTCTCTCGCACGGCTCTTGTTGACGACCCATACGCCGGTGAAGACCAGCAGGGCGGCGACAACCTTGGTGACGGTGATGTGGTCCTGTCCCACCCAGATGGCCACAGCGATGGCGATGATAGGCTGCAGGTAGCCGTACATGCTCACCAGCGTGGGACGGATGCGCTGCTGGCCGACGGGGATGAGCCAGTAGGCCACGAAGGTGGAGAAGAACACCATGAAGCCTATCTCCCACCACACCGACACGGGGACGGCGGCGAAGTGGGTCGTGGGCAGCAGCGGCAGGCTGAAAGGCAGCGACACCAGGAAGGCGGCGAGGAACATCCATTTCATGGAGGTCACCGGCGAGTAACGTGCTATCAGGGGTCGGCAGGTGCCGAGGTAGAGGGCGAAGACGATATAGTTGGCAAAGCAGAAAAGGATGCCTATGGGCTCGGTCTGCGACGCCCCGTTCGCACCGAAGGTGCTCTGCAGGATGAGCCACAGGATGCCGCCGAAGCTGAGGGCCACGCCGCCGGCTTTCTTCCAGGTAATCGGCTCCTTCAAGAAGATGGCGGCGACGAACATGGTGAAGATGGGCGTGGTGGTGCTCATCACCGAGAGGTCGACAGGCGTGGTGTGGCCGCTGGCGTAGAGGAAGGTGAGCTGTGGCAGCAGCAGGCCCAGCATACCGGCGCCGGCGAGGCGCAACAGGTCGCGCGGCGGCACCTTCTCCTTCGGCCCGAAGAGCGACACAAGCCAGAAAAGGGCGCCGGCCACGAGGGCGCGCATCGTGAAGAGGACGATGGGCGCCACCGTGCCGTCGACGGCGATGTCACGGCACACCACGACGTTGATACCGAAGATGATGTAGGCCGTCGCACTGGCCAAGTGACCGATAGTGATTTGTTTACCTGATGCCATGGCTTGGATATAGCGGTTGCAAAAGTACGAAAGATAAGCGGATTGGCAAAATAATTTTGCTGTTCGGAATATCTTTTGTATCTTTGCATTTTCAAAAACAGGTATCACGATGAACATTTTGTTACTGGGTTCGGGCGGCCGCGAGCACGCCATCGCTTTCAAGATTGCACAGAGCCCCCTGTGCAAGAGCCTCTACATCGCCCCCGGCAACGCCGGCACCGCCGCCGTGGGGGAGAATGTAAGCCTCGATATGTCGGATTTCCCCGCGGTGGGGCGCTTCGTACTGGACCATCATGTGGATATGCTTGTGGTAGGCCCCGAGGCTCCGCTGGTGGCCGGCATCGCCGACTATTTCAAGGCGACACCCGAACTGAGTCAGGTGCTCGTCGTGGGACCCTGCAAGGAGGGCGCCCGCCTGGAGGGCAGCAAGGACTACGCCAAAGCCTTCATGATGCGCCACAAGATTCCCACGGCACGCTACCAGACTTTCACCCGTGAAACACTGGCCGACGCCGAGGCCTTCCTCGACACGCTGTTGGCACCCTATGTCCTCAAGGCCGACGGCCTGGCTGCCGGCAAGGGCGTCCTGATAGAGCCCGACCTGGCCACCGCCAAAGCGCATCTGCGCGAGATGCTCGACGGCAAGTTCGGCGCCGCCAGCGCCAGCGTGGTCATCGAGGAGTACCTCAGCGGCATAGAGCTCAGCGTCTTCGTGCTCACCGACGGACAGCACTACCTGCTGCTGCCCAGCGCCAAGGACTACAAGCGCATCGGTGAGGACGACACCGGACTCAACACTGGCGGCATGGGCTCCATCAGCCCCGTGCCGTTCGCCGACAAGGAGTTCATGAAGAAAGTCGAGGAACGCATCGTGAAGCCCACCGTGCGCGGCCTACGCGACGAGAAGATAGACTACCACGGCTTCATCTTCGTGGGTCTGATGTGCTGCAACGGCGACCCCTACGTGATAGAGTACAATGTGCGCATGGGCGACCCCGAGACCGAGAGCGTCTTCCCGCGCATCAAGAGCGACGTGGTGGAGCTGCTGGAGCACACCGCCCGCGGTACGCTGGACCGCGCCAGCCTGACCGTCGACCAGCGGTCGGCGGCATGCGTGATGATGGTGGCCGGAGGCTACCCCGAAGCCTACGAGAAGGGGAAGGTGATAACATTGGGCGAGGAAAATGCCGACGTGTTGGTGTTCCACTGCGGCACCAAGATGAACGACGAGGGCCAGCTGCTGACCAACGGCGGCCGTGTCATCTGCACCACGGCGCTGGCGGCCACGCTGCCCGAAGCAATACTGAAAAGCTACAACCGAGCCCACAGCATCACGTGGGACGGCAAATACCTACGTCACGACATCGGACAGGACCTGCTCAAACTGATGGCCCTTTAGGTTCGTACGTCTGGAATACGACAAGCCAGCCGTCGGTGCTGAGTGAGAACTCGGTGCCGACGGCTTCGTTTAGGGTAGCATTCCACCAGCGGCGGGCATGAAAGCCGTCGAGCGGCCACCTCAACCCTTCGCTGTCGATAGGACAGTCGGGATTCATGGTGAAGATGCTGACCTGCTGGCGCGGGAAACTGACAAACCGACGGCGCCCTCGCATTGAGGTAAAGCGGCCGTAGTCGGTGAGCATCTCGATATCGGCGCCGGGATGCTCCTCGGCGAAGGTGACGAGGTAGGAGATATTGCCCAGCGTATGGTCCTCGCGCTTGCCGGTAGCGGCAATAATTTTGAACTCAGAATTCCGAGTTCCGCACTCCGCACTCACCCACTCCATGGCTTTGTGCAGGTCGTTGTAGTCCTGCTCGTCGACCTGCAGCCAGCGGTCGCCCAGCGTCTGCTTGTCGTCCTCCGTCAGCGAGTCGCCGTCCCCGATAACCACATAATTCTTAATTCTTAATTCTTCATTCTTAATTGCCTTATATGCCGAGTCGCAGCACACCACGAAGTCGGCCTCGCGCAGCGCGCGCAGCGGCACCTCGTGGGTGGGGAAGTCGCCGGCGGCGAGAATTACGATATGCTTAGCTTTTTCCATCGGATTATTCCCATGATAACGAACACTTCGTAGATGACGTACATGATGGCTGAGGCGGTGTAGCCTGTGGAGAAGTAGATGTAGGCCAGGATAGGCTCGCTGACCAGCCAGAAGAGCCACTGCTCCCAGTACTTCTGCGAGAGCATCCACATGCCCACAATGCCTAGTGAGGCGCTGAGGCCGTCGAGCAGCGGCTTGTTGCTCTCGCCCAGCAGGGGCAGCAGCCAGTAGAAGAACAGCGTCAGCACCCCTGTGGCGGCGATAATCCAAGGCCAGAGGCGTGCCGGACAGGAGGAGATTTGTCTGGGAGACTTCGAGTCCTCGCGACTTGACGTCTTGATGTCTTGACGTCTTGACGTCCTCAAGATACCGCGCCACACCAGCAGGCCATAGATGGAGATGCCGAAGTTATAGAGGCAGATGCCCATGTTGGCAAACCACCCAATGCGGAAATTGATGACGGCATAGAAGGCGGCCATCAGCAGACTCGACGGCCACAGCCATCGGCTCGCCTTGTACTCGCTGAATACAAATACCAGGCCGATGGCTGCGCCGACGATGTCGAGGATGTTCATTTAGAATCGGTATATCACGCGTCCCATGAAGTTGATGCCGGGCTGCTGCAGCCATCCGCGGCTGTGGTAGTAGTAGTTAGTCCCCGGAGTAGTGTAGTCGTCGAACCAGTCGCCCACCCAAGCCGAGAGGCGGTAGTGGTGGTCGAGCACGTTGTTGACGGCCAGCTGGGCCTCAAGCTCGTTGGTGCCTTTGAGGTGCCAGGTGTAGCTGGCGCGCATGTTGACGATGAAGTAGGGGTCGATAGCGTAGCACTCGCGGCCTGTGTTGTCGGCATACTGCTTGCCGACATACTTGCCGATGAGCTGCAGCTTGGCATCCTTGCAGGGAGTGATGGTGGCGATGGCGGCACCCACCACCGAGGGCGAGAGGGCCAGCGGCGTGTTGCCGGTGACGGCCTGCAACTGACTGTCGCCGTCGGCGAAGTCACTATAGGTGACGTTAAGCGCCTTGTTGTCGCTGAGGGTCAGGTTGGCGTCCATGCGGAATAGGCGGCAGAACCGATAGCCGCCCTCCAGTTCGATACCGAGGCGGTAGCTCTTGTCCACGTTCTCCATCAGCGCATAGCCAGCGTTGCTGATATTGCCGTTGGGGGTGAGCTGGTCTTTGTAGAGCATGGCGTAGGCGTTGACGCTGAAGGCCCAACGGCTGTGGGCTATCTGGTAGCCCAACTCCAGGTCGAGCATCTCCTCGGCCTTGATGGTGTCGCCATTGGCGTAGCAGTCCTTGATGTCGCTGCGGGTAGGCTCGCGCCCCATCACGCCCGCCACGAAGTAGGTGCGGCTGTTGTCGTTGATGCGATAGTTGACACCAGCCTTGGGATTGAAGAAGCGGTAGTGGTTGGTGAAGTCGTCGAAAAGGTTCCAGTCATCGGTGACAACATTCCAGTCGTCGGTGCGGCCGTTGAGGGTGTAGTCCACCATGCGGAATTGCAGGTCGGCATAGGCGTTCAGACGGTCGTTGAAGTCATAGGTGCCCTTGATGTAGGAGGTGACATCCACCTTGTGGCCGCGGTAGTTGTACCAGTCGGTGAAGGGGGCGTCGAGATGGATCGAGGTGTCGCGGCACCATAGTACGTTGCCGTAGTGGTCACCGTCGAAAAGGAGTGCGTTGACACCCAACGAGAGCGTCGACTTCTCGCCCGTGTAGCGTGCCGAGAGGTTGGCGGTATAGCTGTCGTTGGCCATAATCTTGCGGGTGATGAAGTCGCTCTTGCCGGCGAAAGGCATATTGAACGAGCTGAACTTCTTATTCTTCTTGTAGTACTCGTCGTAGCCGTCGCCACGGGTGTAGTTGAGGGCTGCGTTGACGCTCCAACGCTCGCCGAGCAGATGCGACACATAGAGCTGGTAGTGCTGCTGCATGTAGTTGTCGGTGGCATTGCGGTAGTAGAAAGTGTTGCCGTCGATATCCATCTCGCCCGCCGAGTTGTAGCGAGGGTCGGCATCGAGGGTGGCGCTGTCGGCGCCGTCCCAAGTGATGCCGGTGTTCTGATGGCCGATAATGGTGAGCAGTTTCACCAGCGTCCTTTTGCCATACCAGCTGATGCCGCCGAAGAAGCTCTGCTGGTCGGTCTGTCCGCCACGCAGGAATCCGTCGCTGGTCAGGCCGCTGTAGGCGAAGTCGAACGAGAGACCGTTCTTCAGAATACCGCTACCGGCACTGACACTATACTGGCGTGTGTTCCAGCTGCCCAGCCCCAAGTCGGCTTGGCCGTAGGCGCTGTTCTGTGCGTTGAGAGTCTGCATATTGATGGCGGCGCCGAAGGCGGGGCTGCCGCCTGTTGAGGCGCCCACGCCACGTTGTATCTGCAGGCTCTGCGCCATACCGCCCATATTGGGGATATTGGCCCAGAAGACACTCTGACTCTCGGGGTCGTTGAGCGTGATGCCGTTGATGTTCACATTGATGCGCGAGGCATCCACGCCGCGGATGCGGATGCTGGTGGCGCCCACGGTGCCGTTCTCGCTGCTGGCCACCACCGAGGTCTGCGTCTCCAGCTGGTAGGGGAGGCTCACCGCCGCGCGGCTGTCGTCGAGTTCCTCGCGGCTCACCGTGCTGGTGGTCAGAGGCGCCTTGTTGCTCACGCGCACGTCCTGTATCATCACCTCATCGAGCGTGCGCACGGTGTCCTGGGCTTTTAAAGTTGAAAGTTGAAAATTGAAAAATGAAATGCCGAACACAAGGCAGGCTATCATCTGCCGGCGGCTGATTCTGGTGGCCTCAAAAAAGCGATAGCGGCCACAGCTAATGTTGTGTTTTACCATAGTCTTTTTCCTTACGCGGGCATTATCCCGATCAAGTTTTGAGGGTCTGTTCTCAGCTGTTTATGCGCCTACTGCTTTGTAGACGTGCAACATAAACGCACCCCTTTGTGAACTCTTCACGCCACAAAGATACGAAAGTTTCTTAAACCGAGCGAAGAGAAAATTCATTTTCTTTTCCGAGGTGCTGAAACGCAGATGAAATCAAAGTTGAGCGGAATGGCAAAAATTTATTTCCTCGCCCTCTGTGGATAACTTTTCGTGAAATTATTTTTTTCAACCGCGTTTCGTGTTATCTGGCCGAGGGTTGCGGTGAGGGTTCGCGGCCGTAACTGCACATCCTCGACTTCGCATGCACGGAGTACGCCGAGATGGAAGCCTTCACGGCCGACTGCAAGGTGCAGGCTATGCGCGACGGCAACGTCTATATCACCCAGCGCCCACGCCGCAAAAAGGGCAAGCCCCTCTTCCGCGAGGACAACTGCACGCTGACGCTGGGCCGCGACAACCGCTACTACTTCGTCTTCACGATGCCCGAAGAGCAGTTCGACCTGCTGCCCGACCGACTGGTGCACCAGGCGCTGGCCATAGCACAGAAAGTGGACGCGATGATCGCTGGCCGCGTAGGAAAGAAAACCTCGAAAAAGTAAAACAACAAATGGCCAGAGCGTTTCAGTTGTTTCAGTTTCAGTTCGATTTCAATGGGTCAGTTATGTCTCAAAACCCCTTTATAATTACTTATAACTAATTAATAATAAGTAATATAAGTATAAAGAAT
>JAGCVD010000042.1 GCA_017962545.1 Bacteroidales bacterium | reverse complement strand
CGGTTTCGGCGGACAAGGCGAAGCGCTCATTCAGACGGTCCTTGGGACAGCCACCGAAACAGAGGTCGGCCACATCGCAGTGGAGGCAGACGGGCGGCAGACTGTCAAGTTTGTACTCTCCGAAGCGGCGGTTAGTCTGCATCATGTCGTGGAGCGGTGCATCGAGGATGTTGCCGATGCGGTATTCAGGGAAGACGTAACGGTCGCAGCGGTAGAGGTCGCCGTTCTTCTCGATGACGCCGCAATGGCCGCAAACGGCCTCATGGACACAGAGACCTGCCGGGCGGCGGGTCATATTGCCAAGCGTGGCCTCGAACACCTGCACGAACTTGCGGCCTATGTCCTTATGGCGGGTCCACTCGTCGAGGATGGTGCAGAGGAACTTGCCGTATGCCTCAGCGGGAACACTAAACGGAGCGAGACGGTGCGGTTGTTTGCTATAGATGCCTGGTGGCAAAGCGACATTTCCGCCACCCGCTTGCGGGATGCTTTCCACCACGGGCAGGAACTGCATGAAGTCGCTGAACTCGCGGAGGAAGGCATAGACTTCTTTGGCATGGTCGGCATTGGCGGCGTTGACGGTGGTAAGCGTGTTGAATTCCACGCCGTGCTTCTGGAGCAGTTCGAGGCCAGCCATCATGCGACTGAATGTTCCTTCCCCGTGCGCGTCTTTCCTATATATATTATGGAGGTGTTCGGGGCCGTCAATACTCAGCCCGATGCGGAAATGATGATCGCGGAAGAAGCGGCACCAGTCATCGGTAAGCAGGGTGCCGTTGGTCTGAAGGGTGTTCAGAATGCGACGCCCCTCGCCGTACTTCCGTTGCAGCGCCATCGCCCGCTCAAAAAAGGGAATGCCGCAGAGTGTCGGCTCACCACCATGCCAAGCGAATTCTATCTCTGCATCTCGCCCGTGTATCTTGATGACCTGACGGACGTAACTTTCCAGCACCTCATTGGACATCACCCCTCCATGTTCAGCCGAGTTTGCGACTCGGCTGATATTATCCTTTCCCAAGTAGTAGCAGTACTCGCAACGCAGGTTGCAAGCTGCACCGATGGGTTTAACTTCGATAGCATAGTGGCGCAGGGCGTCTTGATTAGTCGTCATTTCCATATGATTTGTTTTCTGCCTTGATGAATATAGATACCTGGACTTGATGGACGGTTACTCCATGACATGCCAGAAAGCGAATACCAGCGAAGGTCATCTGCCTTATCTGTCATAACCGTATTGATGCCCCCCGAAGGCGAGAAATCGAAGAACTCGCCAATCGTATTATGGAACAGGTTGCCATAGTGGGCCTCATTATAGACCTTGGCATGTGAGCCAGTAGTCTGTCGTGACACTGCAAGATACAGGTCGCGCAGACGCAGGTCGGGCTGTTCGTCAATAGTCTCTTGGAAAGCACGGGTAAAACCATTGCTCAGCCAGATAAGCATATCAGGGTCGAGGACATCGGCCTTCGATGTCTCGTCGGGTGAGGCCGAAGTCATGAACAATACGCCAGGAATGCCCTCGCATGCCTCACCGATGGCTCCGCTGTAGCAGGCATCTACGGCAATCAACATCTTACGGAACTTCCCTGCTTCTGCTGCTGCCTCCAGACATTGACGCACCCGCTCGGCTTCCACCGTCTCGTTGCTTCCCCATGCCGCCACGCTGCCGTTAGCATGTCCGCACCAATAGATGAAAATATTATCGTTGTTGTTCGAGCGGATGACCTCTGGATAGCGCTCCGATTGTTGACCCATCAGGATATCCTTGAGTCTGCCCATGGGGAAGTCGCTCAGGTGATAGTCAACTACAGCCCCCTCGCGCACATTCTCACCATCGGGACGCACATGTACCACGCCTGGATAGAGGTTGTGTGGATCGTCGGCTAGATTATCCTCTATGATTAAGATGATATGGTCGTCGTCATAATTGTGACGTTTCAACACCTGATACATGGCTAAGGCATCGGCCTGATGACGGTAGTTGTTCCAGGTGTCGCTGGTACCGATGACCAGTGCCCAGTTCTGCCTGTGCTCGGGATAGTCGAAGTCTTCCTGCTGCTCGTTCAATTGCTGTTGACTGCCGCGAATGTTGTCCCACAGTTGCAGCAGTGCCTCGTCGTTGTCGTCGCGGTTGCGGCTGTAGGTTCCCTCGGTCGTATAGACACCGTTCTCAAAATGCCACTTCTGATAAAAGGAATAAAGCACGGCGGCATGGTGGCGGCAGTCGAAATCGAGTGAGCCCGTGGCACCGCTGATATCTGGCTCGGCGCCTGCCCGCAACTGACTGAATACATCAGTCATATCGTTCCACGAGGCTATGCAGGTATCACGTCCGTCGAGCACTGTCGTGATGGCATCGTTCATGCCGAGGCCGGTCATCTCCGACAGAGCTGCGGCGTATGCTGTCAGACAGAGGGCATCGTAGAGATGAGCCTCGCCATTGACAGGTTCTTCGCCGAAACGCTGTAGGTAGGCATCGAGGAATCCCGATGTGGGGTCGGCACAGGGCGCCAGACCGCGATAGGTGTGGCTGAGTCTGCCGATGAGCGAGGCCGACATCATCATGTCGGAACAATACACGCTGTCGGTCTGTGTCACCATCTGGTCGAAGATGACGGCATCATCCTCCGTTCCCGGTGCAAACAGCAGTGTGCCACCATCCCATTGCCGGATATAGTCGCGCAGTTCGGCCTCATTGCGATACACGCCGAGCATACCCACCGTGAGTCCTAACTCCTCGGCCGAATAGCCGAACCAGTCGATGAACGACTGACCATACACATCGTTGGAGGTGAGCAGACTGACTTTCTGCTTGCCGTCCAACAGGAAACCGGCCATCATCAGATAGCATTGAGTAAAATCGCTCTCGGTGAGGTTGAACACATTGGGACTGGCGGCGTATATGCGTTGCAGTTCGGTGGAGGTGGCAATTGGCAGGATGAGTGTCTTCTTGCTGGCATTGAGTGTGCTGGCTGCCGTGCGGGCAGCAGTCGATGTAGTTGGGCCTATCACGGCGGCATAACTCTCGTCCTTAGCCACCTGCTGTAACCATGTCTGCAGGTCTGCAGCATCCTCATCGTGCCACTCTATAGCGAGGCGCACCTGACGGTCGAGTCCCGTCTGTGCGGCGTCGATGCCGGCGAGAGCCCACTGGGCCGTCCGCTCCCATCGCTCCTGCTGGGCCTCAGGCATCACCACAGCAACCTTTCGCTCCCCAGCTGCAGCCTGCAATGGCTGCAGCCAGAGAGCAAAGAGGCAAGTCATTATGATTGTTAACCTAACAGTCATCATCGCCATGGTACATAATTATTTAAATGAACATTTTATGTAGTTGTGATGAGTATAGGACCATACACCAACTTCCCAGAACGTATAGAATTTTAACTTGGCTTTTTTGAGCTGTATCACGTAAATACCATCGGCGAATCCGGTTTTTTTCTTGTTGATGTAAGCCTCCTCGCCATATTTCCCCTCGGGCATACAGTGCTCCACAAAGGCATCCCAATCCTCCATGGCAATCTCGGAAACTGCTTTTGCCGACTCCTCATAGGCATAAGTAGCACCGGTTTCGTCCCAGTGGTCCCAGATCCATTCTGGAGTATTCTCATCAGCTTTACTCCTGCGATCTATATATACAGATATTGGCGGCACGCCCTCAGCGGAGGGACGGATGCAAGTCCAGGTTATACCCCCACTTTTCCACGTTTCCCATTTGGCTCTTACCGCCTGATCGTTCTCGGGCCATAACGAGCGGGGGATGAAGTCAATCTGCTTGAAGTGGCGCAGGGGCGTTTCGGCCGAATAGGTGACGCGTGCGGTGCAGGTGGGGTCGTCGTTCACGGGGGTGAAGTAGATTTCACCCTGCGGCTTTCCGTCTTCGTCTTTCGGGTAGTACGTCAGCACATTGGGAGCCGTCTCCTGCACGTTGGGTTCAAAGGCCAGCCAACGCTCAAATATCTTTCGGGCCTCCTCCACGTTGTCGGCACCGATTGACACGATGGTCGTGTCGGCCTCGTTCAGCACCTTGCCATACACACGCTCCACGAAGTTGCCCTCATCGTCGGTCATGACGATGTAGTTCTGGAACATCTGGAGTTCGTCACATGCAGTCACTTCCACTCCGTCAACTGGCACTTCGGGCGAGTCGTCCTCACTGCAACTGCTGACCGTCAGCATCACCGATGCTGCCAGTACGAAATATAAAAGATACCATTTCATAATTCTTAGATTTATTGTTATTGTTATACTTGTTATCAGTTGGTTAGCTTGGCAAATGGCATAGTGCCGAAGTGGTCGTTACTGGGCGTACTTATTCTTGTCGTACGTTTCAACGCCGCCCACATAGCCTTTCTTCGTCTCGCTGCCGTCGTCAGTACCGATTTCGCGCTGGATGAGGGCGTTGAGTTTCTGGTTCATGATCTCTACGAGTGATTTGTTCGCATTGTTCTTGGGCCAAGCCAGGTTCTCGGTCTCATCGGTGCCGCACTGCAGCAGTTCCACGTCGTTGTTGGTCCAAAGTGTCTCATACTCGGCAGGCGTGTTGAAGTTCAGTGGCGAGAAGTAACGAGCAAACTTATACTCTGGTGTGATGATGCCGCGTACGAAGCCGCGCTTGTTCATATCGGCACGATAGGCCGGCCTCAGGTTAGGATCCATCACGAAGTCGCCATCAATCATCGAAATCATCTCGAAGCAGAAGAGGGCACCCTCGCTGTTGCGGATGTCGGTAGCAGGATCCTTGACGGCAGGCAGCAATGAATGACCGTGCAGAGCAGAGGTGATGGTGTTGAACTGCTGCTGGTTGCCGGCGGTGGCAATATCGATAAATGTCGGTGCGAGATCGAGATGCGAAGTCAGGTTCTTGCAGTGACGACCACCCTGAATCTCCGGATGATAGATGATAAGAGGCACATGGATGTTGTTCTCGTACATGTTGCCGCCCTTACCCTTCAAACCGTGCTCGCCCTGCATCTCACCGTGATCGCTGGTGTAGATGATGATGGTGTTCTTCATCAGTCCAGCCTCTTCGAGGTAGTTCAGGAAGGCCAGCATGTGGTTATCCTCGTTCTGGATGGTGTTGAAGTAGTAGTCGCGGAAGGTGTGCCAGCCCTCTTCGGTGGTGGGCGACGGTCCTACCCATGCCTGCCACTGCTTATTGTACTCCTTGTGGGCAGCGGGACGTCCGGGCTTGTCGAAGGGTTCGTTCCACGATGCAGGAACAGGTGTCGTATACGTTTTCTTGTAGATTGGGTCGTCAGGAGCTGGTGTTGCCTCGCCTGCTATGTACGTTCCCGGTGTCTCGTTGAAATACATGACGTCGTGTGGGTTCAGGAAGTTCACGGCGAGGAAGAAACTCTGGCCGTCGCTGTTCAACTGCTTACCCTTGGTCTTCAGCCAGTCGATAGCATGTTCGGCAATGGTGGCATCCTCTTTGTAGCCCTCCCAGACTGAGCCATACATGTCACCTTCGGTCCAGTCGCTGAAGCCATACTCCTCCAACGATTCAGTATCTCCCGATATGTGCCATTTACCCTTGAAGGCGGTGTAGTAGCCAGCATCGCGGAGCATGTCACCTACGGTCGGAAGATCACGCGGCATGTCTTTGACAAAAGCGTAGTTCGTGTTGTCGAGCATACAGGTCTCGGTGATGTGGCGACCGGTATAGATCACCGACCGACTCGATGTCGATACATTCGCGCAAGCATAGTGCTTCTCGAATGTCGTACCAATCTGGCGCAGACGCTCACGGGCGGCATAGTCGCTACCGGCGGGATACTGCTCCATATAAGCCTCCTGATCGGTGGTGATGAAGATGATGTTGTACTTGCCGTCGGCATTCGTCGTCGGCTGGTTGGGGTCCACGGGGATGTCCTGCGTGTCGGTACAGGCCACCATCAGTGCAGCGCCGGTAGATATCAGCGCAGCCGTTCGGAGTGTCTGGTTCTTCTTCATAATGATAACAGTTTTTACGATTTATTACGATAAAGTTGTTACTATTTATTACCTTAACTTTTTATCATCGCGGTTGCGTCGGATGGTGCGGGTGACCATGACGATGAACACGACGATGAGGGCGAGGATGGCTCCAAAAAGCATGGCGAGTAGAAGTTTTACTGGCGCTACCATAATGCTTTGCGTTTTAAGATTTTTTACGAATCCAAATTTACGCATTATGGCCGGGAACCTTTTAACTCTGGCGGAAAATTCGCTGAGTGTTAAGAAGATTTTCCGCGAGAGTTAAGAAATTCGCTGAGTGTTAAGAAATCCAGGGGGATTATTGGTGGCGGAAGGTGCTGGGGGCGGGCTTGCCCTGCGACTTGAAGGCGCGTGTCATGGCGGAGGGCTTGGAGAATCCGCAGTCGTGGGCAATGTCCTGCAGCAGGCGGTCGGGTTGCTGGTTGATGAGGCTGATGGCATGGCGCACGCGGTGCTGGTTGATCATGTCGTAGAAGTTGGCGTAGCCCAGTCGGCAGATGGCCTCGGTGAGGTACTTGGTGTTGGTGGCGAGGCGCTGGCAGAGCGTGTCGCTCATGATGTGTTCCTCGGTGAAGAGGAGGTCGTGGCGCATCAGGTGATCAAGGCGGCTGGCGAGGTCGTCGAGGCGGGCTTCACTCAGGCTGCGGTCAATGGGAGGGGTGTTCTCGACGGTGGTTTCGTCGGTTTCGGCCTCGGAGTCTATCTGCTGGATGATGCGATCGGCGGCTGGGGAGAGGACGGTGCGCCAGGGGTTGAGGGTGAGAATACAGAACCAGACGTTAATGCCCGTGAAGATGACATCGCGTACGGCCTTGAACGTGGGGTCGTCGACGAGGTAGTTGATGGCCATGGCTGCACAGATGCCGATAGGCAGCCACTGGATACGACCGGCGAAGCGCACAGGGAAGTCGTCTTCGTCGGCGTAGGCTTGCTCGCTGGCATCGCGGATGGCGTTGCCTATCTTCTGGGCCATGCGCACGGAGCGCCAGAAGTAGATGAGGAAGACAAGCGCGGTGGCGGCCTTTACCCACGGTATGACGGCGGCGGGGAGCACGGCGAGGCCGAGGGCCGACGGCAGCAGCAAGGCCAACAAGAGGGCGGCGGGGAGGTAAAGCAGGTAGTGGAGCGGCGGATGCTTCTTGCTGGGGAAGAAGTAGCTCTCGCACATGATTAGCATCTGGATGGGGAAGATGAGCAGGGCAAAGGTGTTTGCGTAGAGCAGGGCGGAATCGAAGGTCGAGTCGGTGGCTGACGTGGCAGCGAGGCCGAGCTGTATGAGGTACGGCAGTTCGAGCGCCTGAAGCAGGTAAAGCGTGCCCACCGACCGCTGCGCCGGGAACAGCCGCTGGAACTCCTCGTCGTAGGCTCTCGGGCGGTAGAACCACTTCAGTACCCATCCGTAGACATTGGTCAGGATGAACGCCAGGTTGGCGGCGAAGAGGAGTTGGTAGGTGGTGGCGGGCATGATGTTCGTTCGTCCTTTGATTTGAAAAGTGGATAGTGCCGCTGCCGGGCTATCCGCAGTCGCTTGTTTTCAACAATGCAAATATAATCACTTTTTTTGAAACGACAGCAATTGAAGGAGAAAAGATTGTTTTGTGACGGTTTTCCAAGAAGAATTAGAAGAGTGGTGCGAAGAATATGATAACGAATTTAGCGATTTAGATGAACTTCATACGTTGTTATCTGGCCTTGATAGCTTAAGTTACTATGTAGGCATGGTTAAAAAGAGATATCGAACAAGTAGTGAACAACAAAATAGAGTTCTCTTTTTCCGAGAAAAGTCAGCCGTTTTCAAGATTTTTTTGAAAATGGCTGTTTTTTTTCGAGTTATGGAACCGTTGCGCAAGCATGATTATTGCAACCACGGTTACAGTAACGGTGGTT
>JAGCVD010000002.1 GCA_017962545.1 Bacteroidales bacterium | reverse complement strand
CCTGAGCCAGGATCAAACTCTTCATTGTAAGAATTGTTCTTTGTTTACCTTCTTGACTCGTCTTCGTGTCTCACACACATACCTATATATATGTATGACGACACACGCTATCTCTATCTTCTCATCATTTCAAATTTCTCTGTCCCCCTTAGGCGGAAAACGGCTGCAAAAGTACAACCTTTTTCAATTCCCACAAAATAAATTTTTGAAAAAAATCACTTTAAAATCACAACTATCTGTAAATCTTTACTAAATATACAAAAATATTTTTCTTACCTCCTTGTTTTTACCCTATAATACACATCCACCATCACCAAAAACAGATAAAAATAGCCCTCTTCTTGACAAAAACAGCCAAAAAGAGGGTAAAATCGCTATATATTACAATATATCTGCTACTTACACATCAAATACAAATCCCGGATGGCGGACTAACGTAACCTCCGGCGGAGAGGAAACCAGATGGCGGCGAGAACAAGGAGGAGGGTGAGCGCGACGGCCCACCAGTTGAGCACATCGGCGTGGAACTCAACGGTGTAGTCGCCAGTGGCGAGACGCTCGGTGCTGACCATGTGCTCGGCGGTGCGGCCGCCGGGGAGCTCGACACGCCACAGCACGCGGTGCTCCAGTTCGCAATTGGCATCGTACCAAGTCGATAGGGCCGCCTGCACCTGGAGGTTCAGCGAGTGGTCGGCGGCGAATGCGAGTTCGGGGAAACGGCGCGCTTTCTCGCTCAGCGACTGCTGCGTGTCCTCGTCGAGGTCGGCCAGGACGAGCGACAGCAGGGTGTCGTGGTACTGCTCCAGCAGGGCACGCTGGGCGCTGTCGATATTCGCGAGGTAGAGTTCATACTCTCTTTCGAAGAAGCAGTGGCTCCACCATTGTACATACTTGGTATTCAGATTGTCGAGCAGGGCATACATGTCGGCGCCGTTCCAGTCGGCCGGCAGGTCGAGGGGTTGGAAGAGGAGTTGTTGCTCCTCGTCGGTAAGGTACTGGGAGACAGGCACTGGAAGACTGTCGAGAGCGGAGAAGATGGCGGTGTAGCGGTAACGAGTGGTGAACCAGCAGAAGCTTTTAGTAATGGCTACGCGCGGGCGCAACATGCGCGAGAGGGTGTCGCACTCGAGCGACCAGCCGTCGCGCGGCATGGCCTGGGAGTAGGCGTAGCGCATGGTGTCGCGCTCGGTGCGGAAGTCGAACATCTGCGGCCGGTCGAGGGCGGTGCGCGGCCAAAGGCCGTAGGGGGTTCCGGCGAGCGAGGTGGTGTCGCCCGAGAGGAGGGTGCGGGTGCCGTCGAGACGAGGAGTGACGCTGTCGGTGACGACATAATGGGTGGCGCAGGAGGTGAGCAGCAGGGCTGCAGCAGCCATGAAAGTCAAAATGTTGCGTTTCATAAGAGGGTATATATTTGACGATTATACATCGAATGGCGGTAGCCGACGAGGGGAGCGGGGGGGCGGGTCGGCGGGGTGTCGATACGGGAGCTGACGAGCTCTGCCAGAGTGACATGGGACTCGTAGCGCGGCTGGAAGGAGAAGACGGCTACGCCCACGGCGAGGACCAACAGCGTGGAGAAGAGGACCTGCCGCCGCTGCTGCCGTCGGTGGAGCGTGCGTCGCATGCCCGCCATGATGGCGTCGGTGTCGGGGGCATCGACCGCGACTCGCTGTGCTCTTGTTATCAATTCATTATATTCCATATTGCATCAGTTTTTCACGCACGGCATTGCGTGCAATCCAGAGGTTGGCTTTCACCTGGTCGACCGTCATACGTGCCGCCATAGCGGTAGTCTCGGCGTCGAGGCATTCTATCTCGCGCAGTTGATAGACGACGCGTTGTTTGGGAGGCAACGAGGCCACGGCCTGTCGCAGGAGGGCGAGGATTTGTTCCTCGTCCAGGCTTCCGACGGTTACCACGGGCTGTTCCAACTGCTCCATCGCCTCGCGGTGGCGGCGCCGGCGGCGCAACTCGTCGTAGCAGCGGCGGGTGCAGATGGTGTAGAGCCAGGCGGCCACCGTATGGCGCATGTCGTAGCGTCGCGCCTTGGTCCACAGCCTTATGAACGTCTCCTGTACCGCATCTTCGGCCGCCGCCCTGTTGTCCAGAAGACTGTAGGCCATACAGTAGAGACGCTCGCGGTAGCGGTCTATCAACTCGCGCAGGGCGGCTTCGCTGCCCTTCTTCACCTGCTGCATCAACGCTATGTCCGTGTCGGTTGTCATTTGCCTATTATACGTTTCAACGGTGCGGAAGTAAAATTCCGCGGTGCAAAAATAGCAAAAATAATTGACATCACCATACTATGGAGACGGAAAACCCGTTATGGTACGAAAAACTCATCCTTATGAAGAAAACCGGAATTATCATCGCTATCGTTGCCGTCGTGGCAATCATCTTCCTTTGGGGCGTCAGCGTCAACAACCGCCTCGTCACCGCCGACGAAGGCGTGCAGCAGGCTTGGAGCCAGGTAGAGAACGTCTACAAACGCCGCATGGATCTCATTCCGCAGCTGGTAGCCACCGTGCAGGGCGCCGCCGACTACGAGCGCTCGGTGCTGACCGAGGTCACCAACGCCCGCGCCGGCGTGGAGCAGACCCAGGTAGACCCCTCGCAGCTCAGCGAAGAGCAGATCAAGGCCTATCAGAAAGCCCAGGACAACCTGAGCAAGGCCGTGGCCAACACCATCAAGGTGACCGTGGAGCGCTACCCTGAACTCACTGCCACACAGGGCTTCCGCGACCTGCAGACACAACTCGAGGGCACCGAGAACCGCATCACCGTGGAGCGTGGCAAGTTCAACGAGGCCGTGCAGAAATACAACACCAGCCTGCGCCGCTTCCCCGCCAGCATCATCGCCTCCATCTGCGGCTTCGAGAAGAAGGGCTACTTCACTGCACCCGAAGAGGCCAGCGAGCCTGTGAAAGTCGAATTTGATTTTTAGTAGATAAGTAGACAGTAGTTAAGTAGTTAAGACAAATGCTACGACTTGCTAAAAAGATTGTCTTAATCTGTCTACTGCTGCCGCTGGCAGCACACGCCGAGTGGCTGCCGGAGAAGAGCAACCGTCTGGTGAACGACTACTCGCAGATACTCAGCGAGCAGCAGTGCAACACGCTGGAGCAACGGCTGGTAGCCTTCAATGACAGTACTTCCAACCAGATACTCGTGGTCATCACCCCCACCCTCGGGGGTGACGACGAGAACGCTGTAGCCCAACGTATAGGGCAGGCGTGGGGCGTGGGTCAGGAAGAGTTCAACAACGGGGTGGTCATTCTCATCAAAAGCAAGACCGACGATGAGAACTGGGGCGCTGTGGCCATCAGCACTGGCTACGGCGTCGAAGGGGCACTGCCCGACCTCTTCTGCAAGCGCATCGTCGACGACCGCATGCTCTCGCCCTTGGGCGACGGCAACTACTATGACGCCCTGACAGCTGCGCTCGATGTCATCGAGCCCGTACTGGCCGGCGAATACAGCTACGACCAGTACCGCAAAGACGAGCGTCGCAAAGGCATGATTGCCCTCGGCGTCCTCGTTCTCTTCTTCGCCGCAATCTTTGTATTCCTACTAATCCACGCCAAGCGACACCCCGACCAGTGGAAGGGTGGCAGCAGCGGCATGGGCGGCAGCGGATTCTTCTACGGAGGAGGCGGCAGCCGTGGCGGCGGCTTCGGAGGTTTCTCCGGCGGTGGCGGTTTCGGTGGTTTCGGAGGGGGCAGTTTCGGAGGCGGCGGCGCATCGGGACGCTTCTGAAAAAAATATTTTGTCAGATTAAAATTTGTTCGTATCTTTGCCGAGCGTTTGCAGTAGCAGATATCGCTATTACAGACTGACAGTCAGAGATATAAACAATAAAAAGTATACACCATGGGTATCAATGCTAACAAAAAAGTGAAGAGAAGAAAGGTCCGCATCAACGGTAACAAGAACTCCACCAACAACTGGGGTATCACCGCCGCCGGCTGGAATGCTGTGCACAAAGCCATCATCAACGCCGAGGACTAATTCCTTCAGAGTATCTGAGTTGCTGAGTGACTAAGTTGCTGAGTAACCAAGTAGCAAAGTAGCTAAGTTGCGAAGTAAAGCAATTTAGCTTCTTTTTTTACCCAGCCACCCTGTCACCTAGCCACCTAGTCACTCCATCTATGAAACAGACGACCCTATGCTATATTGACAACGGTGACAGCTATCTGATGCTGCACCGTATCAAGAAAGAGCTCGACGCCAGCCACGGCAAGTGGATAGGCGTGGGCGGCAAATGCGAGGCCGATGAGAGTCCTGACGAATGCATGCTGCGCGAGGTGAAGGAGGAGACGGGCCTGGGAATCACGTCGTGGCACTACCGTGGTATCGTCACCTTCATCTCCGACACCTGGCCCAACGAGTACATGCACCTCTTCACCGCCACCGCCTGGCACGGAGAGCCCGATATGAGCATCGACGACGAGGGCACCCTGGCATGGATACCCAAAACAGACCTGATGAACCTCAACCTCTGGGAGGGCGACCGCATCTTCCTGCGCCTCCTCCTCGACGAGACACAGCCCTTCTTCTCCCTCAAACTCGTCTACGTGCAGGACGAGATGACAAAAGCCACTCTCAATGGACAAGACCTTTGACCCGTGGCAGCGGGAAGCCATTGAAATCAGCGGTGGCCGTCATCTCGTGCTGGCACCGCCAGGCTGCGGCAAGACCGACATCCTCACCGAGCGCGTTGTCCACGCCCACGCCTACGGCGTGGCCTACAGTGATATGCTGTGCCTCACCTTCACCAACCGCGCCGCCAAAGGCATGGCGCAGCGCATCACCGACCGCACCGCCAACCCCGTGCCCGACGACCTCTTCGTGGGCAACATACACCGCTACTGCTCCCAGATGCTCTTCAACAAGGGCCTCATCAACCACAACAGCGCCATTATCGACGAGGGCGACGTAGAGAACATCATCCAGGAAGAACTCTGCAAGCGCCTCAACATACAGCACCGTACCACCGAGCTCATGCGCTACCAGCATGCCCTGTGGCAGCTCACGCTGGGCATGCGCGGCGACCTCATCCTACACGGCGACCTGCTGCACACCGGCGCCATGACCAAGCTCTGCGACGTACTCGGCATGCCCGCCGAAGAAGAGAGCCTGGGACGCATCTATGCCGACATCGAGCACTACCTCGAGCACTACGCCGTGCTCCACGAGCTGCCCGCCGCCAACACCCTGCGCCTGGCTCGCGCCTACCAGCAGTACAAGGCCGACAACGACCTGCTCGACTACGACGACCTGCTCATATTGGCATATAACAGCCTCTCCCCCCAGCCCCCTCTCCTGAAAAGAGAGGGGGAGCAAAAAGACAACCACTCCCCTCGCCTTTTAGGAGAGGGGGCGGGGGTGAGGCTGTACCGATGGATTGAGATCGACGAGGTGCAGGACCTCAACGCGCTGCAGCTGGCGCTGGTAGACCTCCTCGCCGCTCCCGACGCCACCATCGTCTACCTCGGCGACGAGCAGCAGGCCATCTTCTCCTTCATCGGCGCCAAGCTCGAGACCCTGGAGACGCTCAAACAGCGCTGCCAAGGGCACCTACACTACCTGCACACCAACTACCGCTCACCCAAATACCTCCTCGACCTGCAGAACGACTACGCCATGCGCAACCTCGGCATCCGCCGCGACCTCCTCCCCTCCACTCCCAGTTCCGACTCCCACCCCCAAACTCCGAACTCCGAACTCCGCTCTCCGAACTCACCCGACCTCTGCCTCCTCGATGTCGGCGACGCCAGCCTCGAAAGTTACTATGCCGCCCGCCTCGCCAAGCGCTACGGGGAAATGGACCAAGAGGGGAAAATAGCCATCCTCGTCAGCACCAACCGCGAGGCCGACGACGTCGGCGACGCCATGACGGCGCAAGGCATCGCCCACTTCAAAATCAGCGGCACCGACCTCTTCTCGCTGCCCAGCGTGCGTCTCCTGCTGGCGCACCTCAGCGTGCTCACCGACGAGATGGTCTTCATCGCTTGGGCGCGTCTGCTGTGGGGCCTCGGCGTGACGCCCACATACACCGCCGCACGCACCCTCATGCGCGACATGCGGCGCGTGGCGCTGCTGCCGAGCGACTTCCTGCTGCACCCCGGCAGTTCCTACCTGCAGGAGTTCGTCCGTGCCTACGACAATGAAGAACTCGTCATCTTCGACACCGAGACCACCGGCCTCGACCCGCGCACCGACGACATCATCCAGATTGCCGCCGTGCGCGTGCGCCAGGGCAAAACCGTCGGCAAGCCCTTCAACATCATCCTGGAGACCGACAAAGCGCTGCCCGAGACCATCGGCGGCAAGCCCAACCCCATGCTCGAAGTCTACCGCAACAGCCGACGCCATCCCCGCGCCGAAGGGCTGCAGATGTTCCTCGACTACTGCCAAGGCAAAGTCCTCGTGGGCCACAACGTGGAGTATGACTACCAGATACTGCGCAACAACTTGCTGCGTGAGCTCGGAGGTCGGAACTCGGAAGTCGGAGAGGTGGTGGCGCTCTCCTCACTCCCCACAAAATATTTCGACACGCTGAAATACATACGCCTCGTGCGGCCGCGCTTGCGGCACTACAAACTGGGCCACCTACTGGAAACCTTGCACCTCGAGGGACAGAACAGCCACCAAGCCGACGACGACATCCTCGCCACCCTCTCGCTGCTGCGCTTCTGCCACTCCTGCGCCCTGCAGCTGACGGCCAGCCAGCGCACCTTCCTCGACCAGCACGCCAGGCTCATCGACAAATTCCGCCAGCACTACGGCGAAGTCTACCGCCATGCCCTGCAGCGCCTCGACACCGAGGGCGGCGGCATCGTCGACGAGCTGCAATACGTCTATGCCCAGGGCCTCGTCGAGCCCGTCGACAAATGGCCCCACCTGCTGCACTACCTCGAGAACGACGTCATCCGTCCCGAGCTCTACCCCACCCTGCGCACCCAGCTGGAGCGCTACATCACCGACCTCTGCACCAGCAAAGAGGCCGACATGTGCGGCGGCTCGCTCGAAGAGCGCTACATTATCTCCACCGTCCACAAAGCCAAGGGGCTGGAGTTCGACACCGTCATCATCTACCGCGCCATCGACGGCAGCTATCCCGCCAGCCACAGCTGGACCGAACGGCAGATACAGGAGGATGCGCGACGCCTCTTCGTGGCATTGTCGCGCTCGCGGAAGCGCCTCTGCGTGCTCTGCGACAGCTACTACGGCCATTCGCCGCACACCCTCAGCCCCTTCCTCGACAAAGTGCGACCCCACTTCACCCTCTACCACCGCACCCCCGACGGAAAACTACGCGAAGGCTGACCCGAAGCGCCACGCCAGTCTCGTGCTTCTTGCAGCCTTTCTAGACATATCCAAACAAGAAAAAGGCTCTCCATGAGTGCCTTTTCTTTGTGTTTGGGGTCGCGGGTACCGGACCTTAGGGGCGGTAGTTGCGCAGGCGGTGTTCGGCGAGGGCTTCGTAGGGGGTGCCGGGGCGTCCGTAGTTGGCGTAGGGATGGATGCTGATGCCGCCGCGCGGCACAAAGAGACCTGTGACCTCGATATAGCGAGGGTCCATGAGTTTGATGAGGTCGTTGAGGATGATGTTGACACAGTCTTCGTGGAAGTCGCCATGGTTGCGGAAGGAGAAGAGGTAGAGCTTGAGGCTCTTGCTCTCGACCATGCGGCGGTCGGGGATATAGAGTATCTTCAGCTCGGCAAAGTCGGGCTGTCCGGTGATGGGACACAGGGTGGTGAACTCGGGACAGCTGAGCTGCACCCAGTAGTCGCGGTCGGGATGTTGGTTTTCGAAGGTTTCAAGCACCTCGGGGGTGTAGTTACCGGGGATGTCGCTCTTGTGGCCCAAGGCCTGCAGGTTGTCGTGTTCTCTATTCATGGTTGTCGTATCGTTATCTGATGTTTAATATTTTGTGGATTTGGAGGGACAGTTTCCAGCGAGGGTCTTTCTTGACGTATTCGATGGCCTGGGCTGTGATGTCGGCGTTGCGGACGGGGTCGCCGCTGTCGCACGGCTGCAGGTAGCGGTGGGCCACGGCGACGGCGGGGTAGAGGGAGGGCTGGTGGACGCCGTCGAAGAGCAGCTTCAGCTCGTCGGCACGGTCGAGCACGGGGGCCGCCTGCGGCCCCAGCCAGGCGTCTTTGGGCGAGAGTGTCACCCAGTCGACGCCGTCGGGCAACGGACGGGTGCCGTTGGTCTCGACGGCGACCTGCTTGCCGGCAGCATGCAGCGCGTCGACAAGGGTGGCGGTGAGCTGCAGGGCGGGCTCGCCGCCGGTGACGACGACCAGACGGGCGGGGTATTGGGCCACGGCGGCGACGATGGCCGCCTCACTCATGACGGTGCCGTCGTCGTGCCGCGTATCGCAGAAGGGACAGCGCAGGTTGCAGCCGCTGAGACGGACAAAGACGGCCGGCGTGCCGCTGTGGAAGCCTTCACCCTGCAGGGAGTAGAATATCTCGTTGACGCGCATGTAATGATTGCGTTAATGTGTCAATGCGTTAGTATATTTGCTGCATCAATCAATCTCATAGGTGGCGATGTTGCCTGTGGTCTCCTGCACGTCGACACGGTAGCAGTTGGGCACCTGCTGGCAGCACCAGCGGGCGATGTTCTCGGCCGTGGGGTTACAGCCTATGATGTCGTTGATCACCTGGTGGTCCAGTTTGTCGACGATGCTCTTCTTGATATGGGCGAAGTCGACCACCATGCCGTTGTGGTCCAACTCGCGAGCTTTGCAGTGGATGGTGATCTGCCAGTTGTGACCATGCAACTGGGTGCATTTGCTGGGATAGTCGAGCTCGAGGCGGTGGGCGCCGGAGACTTCAATGTGTTTGGTTACGTAGTACATTTTGAGGGGAAAAGGGGGAAAAGGGGTTAAAAGGGTTTGAGCGTTTAAAGGTTAAGGAGTGCAGGGAGTGACAAGGAGTGATAAGGAGTGACAGGACAAATGAATTTGTTAGAAGTCAAGGTTAAGGTTAACGTTAATGGTTAGTTCTCATAGGTTGTGGGGTCGGGGAGGCCGGCGAGGCGGAAGGCCTCTTTGCGCTCGGTGCAGGTGCCGCAGGTGCCGCAATGGCGGTCGCCGCCGCGATAGCAGGAGTAGGTGTGTCCGTAGTCGATGCCAAGGGCGACGCCCCGCCGCACGAGGTCGGCCTTGGTGAGGTGGGTGTAGGGCGCGGCCAGCTGCACTCCGGCATAGGTACCGGCACGCATGGCGGCATCCATGGCCTCGACGAAGGCGGGACGGCAGTCGGGATAGATGGCGTGGTCGCCGCCGTGGTTGGCTATGAGCACACGCGTCAGGCCACGGCTCTCGGCCAGGCCGCAGGCGATGCTGAGCATGATGCCGTTGCGGAAAGGCACCACGGTGCTTTTCATGTTCGCCTCGTCGTAGCAGCCGTCGGGGATGGCGTCGGCGCCGCCGAGGAGCGACGACTGGAAGTGGCGGTAAATGAAGTCCAGCGCTATTACCACATGCTCGATACCCAGGAGGTCGCAATGGTGACGGGCACAGGCGGTCTCGCGTGCGGCATGGTTGCTGCCATAGTCAAAAGTGACGGCGAGCGCGACACGCTCACGCTCCTCGTAGAGCAGCGTGGTCGAGTCGAGCCCGCCGGAATAGATAATCACAGAATCTTTCTCTGTCATGGTCTTGTTTTGTTAAAGGGGGTGTGCAAGAAGACCCCTATTCCCTTTTATTTCAAATAGTACTCTACGGTGGTAACGACGCGGACTTTCTTGACCTGCGGGGTGTTCTCGTCGAGGTCCTCAACCTCGAAGTAGCCCTGCGAGGCGGTGCGCATCTTACCAATCTTGCTGTGACTGTTCTTGGCGAACTCGTCGGCGGCCACACGGGCGTTCTCGAGGCTCTCGGCAATCATCGAGGGCTTGATGTCGTTGAGGCCGTTGTACTCGTAGCTGGCGTAGGTGTTGCTGATGATGTCGTGCTTCAGCAGCTCGGCGTCGAGCTTGTTCTGTATCTCACTGACCTCTTCCATCTTCGAGGTAAAGACGTTGATGGACTGGTTGGCGGAGTAACGGAAGCGGATGTTGCTACTGTAGTAGCTGTCGTAACGGTCGTTGAAGTTGGCCGAGGTGTACTTGATTTCCTCGTCGCTGAAGCCTGCTTTCTTCAGCAGGGCGATGACGGTCTGGTCGGCGGCGTCCATGCTGCTGCGGAGGGCGGCGAGGTCGTTGTCCTGCAGGCTGTAGTGCACACGCAGCACCACACGGTCGGCGGGCACCTCACGCTCGCAGAGACCACGCACCTTGACGGTGTCGTCAAACGATTTGAGGGTTCTCACGGTGAAGACCATGGAGATGCCCAGCACCACGGCTGCCAGCACGATGGCCGTGCCCTGAATCATGTTCTTTCTGAACGGGATGTTGTTTCCTTTCATGGTATTTGTTGTTTGTTGGTGGTTATTCGTTTTCTTTGTCAATGCATTACCAGACGACCCGCTCGCTGCGCGAACGGAAGTTGAAGCCCAGCTGGAGGCCTATGGTGAGGCCGTTACGGTCGCTGTTCTCGCCGAAGTTGGTGTAGGTGAGGAAAATGTTGGCCAAGGCCGACGTGGAGAAGCACTTGGCCTTGCCTTTGGCGGCGTTGGAGACGCGGTGCCAGTGGTGGAAGTGGTAGCAGCCCGTGACGCCAAAGGTGTAGTTCTCGCCCACCCACCAGTCCAAATCCGTGACGCCATAGCCCACATAGGGGGTGAGGTTGAAGCTTGGGCGGTCGAGGACGGTGAAGCCGTAGCCGAAGGAGAGGTCGGTACGGTAGACGTTGGGCGTGGCCCAATATTCGAGGGTGTCGGAGGTCCGCACGTCGCCCGTCATCAGGCGATAGAAGAGACCATGACGTCCCCAGCCGATGGAGGCCGTCAGGCTCTGCGTGCCGATGGCGGCGGTGTAGTGGCGCGCCATATCGCCGGTGGGGATGGCCACGCCGTATTCCAAGCTCACGTTCCACCAGTAGCGGTTAGGCTCGAAGAGGGGACGGCCGCAGGGGTTGTCGTTGAGCCATTCGAGGTTCTTCACGCGTATGCGCTCTACGGCCAGGCTGTCACGGCCCGCCTCAGTGGCCACGCGGAGGGTCTGCATCTCACGTTCGAGGTGGTCCATGGTGATGGACAGCAGCCGCTCGTACTCGGCCTTCTTGCTGAGCATCATGGCCTCCTGCTGCATCTGACGGCGGTAGACCTCCACCAGGTCGAAGAGCGTCTGGTTGTAAGTCAGCTCGGCGTCGTCGGTATGTCCTTCGGCCATCCACGATGCCGTGGGGTACATCACCGCCGAGGTGCGGCAGAAGAGGTAGGTGTGCGTCCCTTCGGTGACGCCGGCGGGCGTGTAGACGATGCCGTAGTCGAGATGGCTGTTGTCCTGGCCTGTGGCGGCCGTGACGCCGAAGTCCTCCACGTGCAGCAGTCCCCGTTTCCAGGGGCGTCCGCGACCCTGGCCCTGTGCCGCCACGACGACGGCCAGGAGCATCATAGCCAATATGACGGTTTTCTTCATTCTCTTAGAACAGTCCTTCGAGGACGCTGTCCTCGACGAGGTTAGGCATAGTGACTTTCAGTTCGGGGCAGATGTCCATAGCGCGCTGGATGGCGAACATGGCGCCCTCGTTGCGGGCCCAGGAGCGGCGGCTGATGCCGTTGTTGACGTCCCAGTGGAGCATCATGCGGAGACGGCGGTCGCACTCGGCGCTGCCGTCGAGCACCATGCCGAAACCGCCGTTCATCACCTCGCCCCAGCCTACGCCGCCACCGTTGTGGATAGAGACCCACGTGGCGCCGCGGAAGCTGTCGCCGATGACGTTCTGCACGGCCATGTCGGCACAGCGGTTCGAGCCGTCGTAGATATTGCTGGTCTCGCGGAAGGGGCTGTCGGTGCCGCTGACGTCGTGGTGGTCGCGACCCAGGACGATGGGGGCGCTGATCTCGCCCTTGCGGATGGCCTTGTTGAAGCGGGCGGCAATCTTGGTGCGGCCTTCGCAGTCGGCATAGAGGATGCGGGCCTGGCTTCCTACCACGAGGTGGTTCTCCTTGGCGCCCTTAATCCACTGGATATTGTCGTGCATCTGCTGCTGTATCTCGGCAGGAGCCGTGGCGGCAATCTCGCCCAGCACCTCCATGGCGATGTGGTCGCTCTTGTCGAGGTCCTCGGGCTTGCCACTGGTACAGACCCAGCGGAAGGGGCCGAAGCCGTAGTCGAAGCACATGGGGCCCATGATGTCCTGCACGTAGCTGGGATAGCGGAAGGCGGTGTGGTCGGAGTTCCAGATGTCGGCGTCGGCGCGACTGCTCTCCAACAGGAAGGCGTTGCCATAGTCGAAGAAATACATGCCGCGGGCGGTGAGCTTGTTGACCGCAGCCACATGGCGGCGGAGGCTCTCTTGCACCTTCTCCTTGAAGAGTTCGGGCTTCTCGGCCATCATCACCTTGGCCTCCTCGAAGCTGACACCCACGGGATAGTATCCACCGGCCCAGGGGTTGTGCAGCGAGGTCTGGTCGCTGCCGAGGTCCACCTTGATACCCTTCTCGGCGCAGTATTCCCAGAGGTCGACAACGTTGCCCTGATAGGCATAACTCTTAGCCTCCTTGGCGGCGATGGACTTGTTGACGGCCACGAAGAGCTCGTCGAGGTTGTCGTGCACCTCATCCACCCAGCCCTGCGTGTAGCGCTTCTGCGTGGCGGCGGGGTTGATTTCAGCGGTGATGCTGACCACACCGGCGATGTCGCCAGCCTTGGGCTGGGCGCCACTCATGCCGCCAAGGCCGGCGGTGATGAATAGTTTGCCGGCGGTGCCGCCACCGAGCTTGCGGGCAGCGTTGAGCACCGTGATGGTGGTGCCGTGGACGATGCCCTGCGGGCCGATGTACATGTAGCTGCCGGCGGTCATCTGGCCGTATTGCGTCACGCCGAGGGCGTTGTAGCGCTCCCAGTCGTCGGGCTTGCTGTAGTTGGGTATCATCATGCCGTTGGTGACGACGACACGGGGAGCCTCTTTGTGGCTGGGATAGAGACCCATGGGGTGGCCGCTGTACATCACGAGGGTCTGCTCGTCGGTCATCTCGCTGAGGTACTTCATCACGAGGCGGTACTGGGCCCAGTTCTGGAAGACGGCGCCGTTGCCGCCGTAGGTGATGAGCTCGTGGGGATGCTGTGCGACGGCGGGGTCGAGGTTGTTCTGAATCATCAGCATGATGGCGGCCGCCTGGCGGCAGCGGGCGGGATACTCGTCGATGGGGCGGGCGTACATCTTGTAGGTGGGGCGCAGACGGTACATATAGATGCGGCCGTACTGCTTCAGTTCCTCGGCGAACTCGGGCGCCAGCATCTTGTGGTACTTGGCGGGGAAGTAGCGCAGGGCGTTGCGGATGGCCAGCTTCTTCTCGGCGGGCGTCAGGATGTCCTTGCGCTTGGGGGCGTGGTTCACCGTGGGGTCATAGGGTTGAGGTTCGGGCAGCGGGTCGGGGATACCGAGGCGCAACTCATTCTGGAATTCTTCGAGCGTGTATTCTTTCATGATGATATATTTGTTTGTTTATTATCTGACGATGACTTTCTCGGTCTTGATGCCTATGTTGGTGATGACCCGCACGGTGTAGAGGCCTGCGGGCAGGGGGCAGATGTTGAGCGTGCGGCAGTCGCTGTTGCAGCGGCGCGAGAAGACGCGGCGCCCCTGGGCGTCGAAGACCTCGACATGGGTGATGCCGTCGGCCTCGATGTTCATCTCGCCGTCGGTGGGGTTGGGGTAGATGCTGACCTCGGCCGTCACCTGCTGGTCGTCGGGGATGTCGTTGGTGCGGGGACGCACATCGATATGTACGTCGGCGGTGTCCTTATGGCCGCGTGAGTCGGCCACAGCCACCCTGTAGTCGCAGCTACGGGTGATGGTGGCGGTGCTGTGCTGCTGGTACGGGTGGTCGATATTGTCCTCGGGTATCCAGTGGAACGACAGGGGCGGCTGACCTAGAGCCACCTCGACGCCCACCTGCTTGCAGGTGTCGTAGGCCACGATGGTGGTGTCGCGCAGACGTACCACGTCGTCCTCGGCGAGGAGATAGCGGATGGTGTCGAAAGTCTTCAGCGCGGGATAGCCCTCGCAGAGCGAGGTGGCGAGGTAGAGCTCGATGAGCTTGGGGGTGGTGAGGTTGGCCGTGGCGGTGCCGCGGAAGGTCAGCGTGTGGATGTTCTGGTCGACGACGAAGGTGGGGTGCATCTCGTCTAATGCCTGGTTCCCGTCGAGGGTGACGGTGTAGTCCTGTCCCACCACAGCGTTGCCGCCGAAGGAGACCATCACGTTGCCACTGTTGTAGCTGGATTCTGCCAGCGTGAGGGTGTCGATGAGGGGCTTGCTGCGCTCGATGGTGTCGGCATAACGGTGCGACAGGCTGACCTCGGCCGACGGACTGTTGAAACTGTTTTTCTCCAGAAACACACCACTGTCATAAGCCACATCACTGGCGGGACCTCCACTTGACGTACCGACATTACAGATAGATATGTGCATGTGATACTGTGTACAGGGCACCAGCGTGGCATTGGCCGACAGTTTCTGGGTAAAACCGTCATATTGGACTCCCGTGGGAAAAGTATTGCTTACGTAGAATTGGGAAAAACGAGAAGTGCATCCTGAAACAGCGTTTGTGTCCGATGGATTGTCATTATACCCGTTGTTCACGGTATTGATAGCCACAGTAATGCCATTAGGATTGGTGGTAGAGACCGTGTGAGGGATAATGGCTATATTTTTTGTGACAGTTTGTCCCGTCACAGGATCCGGTCCTGTAACAAGAAAGGCAAAAATATCGTTGTAACTGGAGCATACAAATTCCGGATATTCCTCCGAGCCAAAACAATAATTCAATGTAACATAGGGTGAGATGCTGACAAAGTCAAAGTCAAGCGTGGAGCAAGAGGAGACGCCTAATCCACTATTTAAATAGGTGTTTAACTGCGAATCCCAATAAGCTCCAGCCACAGAATTTGACAGGGAGGTAGAACTATTCGGTCCCTCCGCCACATCCACATTACCTGTGGTCATCACCACACCGCTGTCCATTTGCAAATGAGGGAATCCATTGCTCTGGAAAGTGCCAATCATCGGTTTGGTGATATTTCCGGCAGCATTGGCGAACTTCACATTCGACACATAGACTCCTTGTCCGATGAGGTTATTATTGATAAAAGTGGCAATATTTTGTCCCATGGCTGAAGTGACATCAATGTTCTGTGCCTGCGCGACAGCCGACGAAAGTACCGCACACAACAATACTAAACGTCCCAGTTTTACCATAACGTTATTACTACCATATTATAAATCAACATACTGCACAAACACCACCCACACTATCGGATGCAAAGATACAAATAAATTTGAGAAACCAATATAAAAAAAAGGAAAAAAGAACAAAACAACACCGAGGAGGGTGCTCCCTCCTCGGTGTTGTTGAGGCGTTGACGGTCAGGTCAGAGGAGTATCTGGAGACCCACCTCGAGACGTGGCAGGGCCACCTGGCCGGCAGGAACCGCCTGGCCGATGCCGTCGAGGCGATAGCGGCCATAGATGCCTATCCAGTCGTAGGTGACACGCGTGGTGACGCCGTAGATGAAAAGTCCGCTATTGACGGCGGTGGGTCTATAGAATGTCAAATCGCGCAGCGCCGCCTCGCTATCGTTAGGCAGGGCGTAGCCCAGCACATAGGTCGCTCCCGCGAAGGCGCCATAGACGCCGAGGTCCCAATGCAGTCCTTTGTGGAAGGTGCCGCCCGGGACGAAGCGCACACGCTGGAAGATTTCGAGCGTATAACTATACTCCAACAGATGACGCTTATACAGGTAGGAGGCCGCATTGAGGGCTGTGTTGATGGTGGGCATCAACTGCTCGAGGGCGTTGGCGGGACTCTTATGACGGTAGTTGTGGTACACCTCACCATATTCCAGCGCAAGGCCGACGCTATAGGCTTTGCTGAACTTGTACATTCCGCGCACACCTACGCGCCATGCCGGCGAGAAGAAGGGCGATGTCAGCTCGTCGCCGAGAGCTATGGGATGGCCGAACAAGAAGTAGACATCCCAGTCGAAACGTTTCTCCTTGGCGATGTCGAAACGCGGGGCGCGCGCCAAGTCGTCGTATGAGACCACGCTGCGGCCCGGCTCGGTGCTGTGCAGCGAAGTCCAGCTCTCTTTGTCAGCCACCTCGGAGGCGTTCTCAAAGCGGTAATCGGCCATATAGCCACCCGTGAAAACCACGAGGTGGTTGCCGCCATGGAAATCGATACTGACGGTGGTGTCGACATTGGCGAGGGTGCGCTTGCCATAGGTGAGGATGCGGCCGTTGGCGTCGACATCCTTGTAGAAGACATGCACGTTGCTGTCGGGCTGGGTGAAGATGACACTGACGGAAGTGGGGGTCTGTGTCTCGAAGCGGAACTTCGCGGCAGGAGCCTCTTTCTTGTCACCCACGAAGAACGAGGCCTGAGGTACGCCGTAGCCGAAGGCATAGTCGCAGTAAGGGTAGAGGTCGCCGGAGCGCTGCAGGAGGTCGAACATCTCCATGTTGGTCTTGCCCTTGGAGGCCTGCCAGGCACAGGCGGCGAAGCCAGCCACCAGCGGGCAGGAGAAGGAGGTTCCGTAGACCATCTGGTAGCCACCCTTGCCGTGGGGATTGGCGGCCCAGGCATGGCCGAAGGCGCAGAGGTTGGGCTTCTGACGTCCGTCGGCGCTGGGACCGTAGGAGGCGAAGTCGATATGCTCGTAGTCGGTCAACGAGTGGGTGATGCCACCGATGCAGAGGACGCTGTCGGCGTCACTGGGGGTGATAATATACTGCCAATGCTTGTCGTCGCCCTCGTTGCCGGCGCTGTTGACGACCAGCATACCCTTGCGGGCGGCCATATTGGCGGCTTTGGCGACATAGGACTTGCCGTCCATATCCTTGGTATAGTAACGGTCTTTGCCATAGCCGAGGCTCGACGAGATGATGTTGGCGCCGTTCTTGTCGGCCCATTCCACAGCCTGCTGCCACCATATCTCCTCCTTGAAGGGCTCGGGCTCCACCTCGGTGCGCGCCAGCAGGAATTCGGCACCCGTGGCCAGACCGAGGTCCTTGCCATCCATGCGGCCGGCGATACAGCTGAGCGTCATGGTGCCATGACCGTTCCAGCCGTAGACGTCCTCCTTGCGGTTGGGGAAGTTCCAGGTCTTAAGGATGCGGCCCGACTCACGCAGGTGACGGAAGGCCTCGTGGGTGTTCACCTTGGGGAAGCCGCCATCGAAGACAGCGATGCGGATGCCGGTGCCGTCGATGCCCTTCTCACGGAAGAGCTGTCCCTGCATGCGGAGCAGCTGGTCGGCGAGGGTGGTGTCGACGAGGGTGGTGGATTGTGGGTTGAGGAATGAGGTGTTTTCCGAGGCCAACTGCATGTTGCTTTCGATAGGCTGCACACGCAGGACGTAGGGCAGCTGCTCGATGGCAGCGGCCTGCTCGGGAGTGGCCACGATGCCGACGGCGTTCATCCAGCGGCTGCAGCCCACCTCCTCGGTGGCCAGGGCGGCGACACCATTGACATAGGAGTCGTTGAGCGGGTAGTTGCTCACATCGTACAGGTTGGCGCCGCATTCGGCGTAACGCTCGATGGCTTTGGCGTCGAAGTAGCTGTAGGGGTCGAAGGTGGTACCCGCCTTGTCGGCAAGGAACACCCACCAGGTGGTCTGCGCCGAAGCGCCAATAACCGTCAGCAAGAAGCTGATTAAAAAGATGGTTCTTTTCATAGGGCTGTTATCTTAATATTGTATGTAATATCTCGTGACTATGGAAATCATGGAATCCGCTGAGATGCAGATGAAAGTAACTCAGAAGCGCGTCAATGAGCGAACGACGGTCGCTCAAATTGAAAACTGAAAACTGAAAATTGGAATGGGACAGGTATTCGTGGAGCATCGTTGAGAGCTTCGGCGAGAGGGTGGTCTCGGCAGGAACGGAGACATAGCGTCCTTCCTGCAGGTCGAAGTAGGGCTCGTGCTGGCAATAGTTGTCGAGGGGCTCGATGCCGAGGTGGTGTGACACGGTGAGGAGAAAGGAGATGGGGAGGTCGGAAGTCGGAAGTCGGAAGTCGGAGGCGGTGGATTCAACATAGTCGAAGAGGACGGGCATAGGCTCTTCACTACGGAGGGCTTTGTAAAGCACCTCTGTCATAAAAAACCGCAGGGCGTTCTCTATCGAGGAGTGAGAGGGAGTGAGAGGGAGTGAAAGGGAGTGAGAGGACGATACCTCAGATGGGTGGCGCGGGGAGAGTTCTTTGATGTAGTTGAGGTCGTTCTTGGGGTTTTCGTAGACCACCATGTCGACACACGACAGGGGTTGCAACAGGTTCTGTTTCACCCGCCCTCGCGGTCCGCGGACACCTTTGACGATATAAGAGCGTACTCCCAGCTGGCGGGTGAACACCTTGGCGACCACCGAGGCCTCGCCATAAGGGGTGGTGTGCAGCACCAAACCTGCCGTAGAGAGTATCATCTGACTACCAATATCTTGGTTACACTGCGGTTGCCGCCTTCGGCATCGGAAGCGAAGACGTAGTAGACTCCCGAGGCCACACGCTCGCCGTTGGCGGTGCGGCCGTTCCAGAGGGCCTGTCCGCCGAGGGCCTGGGTGCTGTATACGGTGTGTCCCGAGGCGTCGGTGATATGCACCAAGCCGTCACGCGTGAAGCCCTTGATGGCGATGGGACCGTCGTAGTCGGGCCTCACGGGGTTGGGGAAGGCATGGATGTCGTCGAGGGCGAAACTCTCGGCATAGGTGGCCGTGGAACGGTAGACTTGCAACCCTTGGTCGGTGCCTATATACACCTCGCCGGTACGCGGTTGTATGCCGAGGGTGATAATCTTGTTAGAGAAGAGCGGGCTGTTCTCGGCGGTGAAGTGTTCCAGCTGCTCCAACCCGTTGGACGAGATGAGGTAGAGGCCACCCGACGAGGTGCCCACCCACTTGCGGTTGGCGCCGTCGACGGCGATGGCGGTGATGCTCTCATAAGCCATCAGGTACTCCGAGAAGAGGCCATTGGTGATGGTGATATTGCTGCAGGTCACAGGCGACATCTCCCCCACCCCGCCGTTGGCGAAGGCCTGGTAGCCGTTGTAGATGACCTTGATGCCTTTGTTGGTACCCACCCAGAGGTTGCCGGAGCGGTCTTGCACGAGGGCGGTGACGTCGTCGGTGGAGAGCTTGCTGCCGTTGTTGGGGTTCACACGTGCCATGCGGCTCACGCCGTCGTGGACGTAAATCATATTCTCGCGGCCACAGAACCAGAGGTAGCCAGTGACGCTGTCCCACACCAGTTTGTCGACCGACGGCAGGGAGGCCATCTGCGAGGTGGCGTAGCGGCTCCAGGTGCCGTCGGAAGCCCGTTTGGCGAGGGCGTAGTTGCTGTTGGAGAGCAGCGTCCAGAGGTTGCCCTTGTCGTCGAACGCCAAGGCGCCGGTGCGCAGGGTGCTGAAAGAGCCCAGCACATAGGGCGTCAGGGCGCCATCGGTATTGGTCTCGTTATAGAGGGTCTGCACCTGGTTGTTGCGGATGGAGGCCACGCCACTGCCCCAGAGGGCGGCGACGGTCTCGGTGGTGTCGAAGGGATTGACGACGGCATCCACCAGGTCGGCGGTACCGTCGAGCATGCCGTTGCCACGGTCGAGCGATGTCCATCGGCTGCCCACGGAGGTAAGAAGGTTGGGCGTGATATAGGCGTTGGCGTAGACGGTGGTGTGCCCGCCGGGGCAAAGCATCATACGGTAGTTAAACGGCACGAGGCGGTAGACATTGTCGGCCGAGAAGGGGCCGTCGGGCATCAGGTAGGTGTTGCCCGAGGGACGGATACGGAACATGCCGCCCCATTCATGTCCCACCCAGAGGGTGAGGCTGTCGGTGTAGACAGCGTCGAAGCACGACAGCGCCCCCCAGTCGTAGCTGGTCAGGCTGTCGACCTTTTGCAGGGTGCTGTCGTATCGCACCACGCTCTCCTCGTGGGTGAGGGTGACGTAGCCGCCGCCCACATGCATAGAGCGCACCACGCCGCCGTTCCAAGCATTGACGCCCGTGCTGTCGAGGGCGTAGAGGTTGGTCTGTCCCGGGTCGTAGGTGAAGCCACCCGCCAACAGACGTCCGCCCAGGTAGTCGAGCATGGTGACAGTGACGCCCGCCAGCCGCGGGTCGGCATCCCAGCGCTCGCTGATGGTGGGGTGTGGCTCGTCGACGGAGAGCCGCTTGAGGCCCTCCGCGGTGGCGGCATAAAGGCTGTCGGCCGAGAAGACCAAGTCGCTCACCACGGTATAGGTGCCGCCGGTACCTATGTAGCAGGTCTCCTTGACCTCACGGCGCAACAAGTCGACCACAACAATGCCGAAGCCGGTGGCCAGCCACGCCTTGCCGTCACGGATACGGATGCGGTAGATGCTCTTGTCGCCGCTGATGGCGCTGCGCTTGATGTCGGACAGGTTGTAGACCTTGCTGCCCTTCACCAAGTCAATATTGGAGTTGTTATAGGCCACCACCAGCGTGCGGCTGGTGCGGTCGTAGGCTATGGTGGCCACGCCGGCGTCACTGAGGCCGGTGGTCTTGTTCATCCTCGTCACGGTGCCATCGACGGTATCGTAGCAGAACAGGCCTCCACGGGCGGCAGCATAGACATAGCGCCCTGCCGGCTCGACATGCAGCACCATGGAGTAGTCCAGACAGTCACGCCACTGTCCCACGGCCGTCTGCGCTGTGGCGCCGACGGCTGTCAGCAGGCCTATTATCAACAACGCCAGTTTCTTCATTTCTCCTCCTTTCGCCTCGCGAAAACCACTTGATACAACACCGCCAGCAGCGTGGTGACGACGGTGCTGCACACCGTCGCCAGCAACACATCGCCAAAGCCGCGGAAGCTGAAGAGTTCCACCGTGTAGAACACCAGATAGAAAGCCGCCGTCAGCAACAGCAGGTAGCTGATATAATACTGCGGCGTGACACTAAAAATACTAGGTATCTCGATGACAGTATCCTCACCACGCGTCAGTATACGGTCGGCGAAGGTGATGCGCATCATGGCCACCACTATGCAGGCCAGCGCATGGAAGCCGAGCGAACCCGACATGATATCCATCAACAGGCCTGTGCCGAAGGCGATGAACAGCATGCCCGTACGGCTGGTCGAGGTGGGCAGCATGAGGATAAACAGTACGTACAACAGAGGCATCACATAGCCTCCAAGGTACACTTGGTTGAGCACCAGCAGCTGCAACAGCATCAGCAAAACGAACCGTCCGATATTACGCCATACCAACTTATTCATCTCGTTTCCTCCATCAGTTCTTGCTGTTCCTTCCGGAACCTGTTGTTAATCACATACACATGGTCCAGCTTATTGAAATCGGTGGCCAAGCGCACCCGCAGGCTATACATACCCATACCCTTGATGGTGTCGGCCTCGACGACATAACCCACCGGGATGCCTTCGGGGAAATCGTTGGCCAGTCCCGACGTAACGATGGTATCACCTTCCACGAACTGGTGCGTCGTCGGCACATCTTCCACCTGTGCATATCGGAAGTCTTTTCCGTCCCACACCAGCGAACCGCTGATGCCGGTACGTTTCACCTTCACGCTGTTGCGGCTGTCCGAATGCAAGACGGGCATCACGGTGGCGAAATTCTGCGTTGTGGCCACCACTACACCAACAATGCCGTCGGGCGAGATTACCGCCATATCGGGCTCCACCCCGTGACGCTGCCCCTTGCCAATCATGATATAGTTATTCTGCCCACTCCACGAGTTCTTGATGACCGAGGCCTCGGTATAATCATAACGCTGACGGAAGACGGTGTCGTTCACCGTGAAGAGCGTGTCGGTATAGCTGATGTAGCTCTCCGCCAGCCGCGCTCTGAGGTTCGCATTCTCGGCAGCCAGACGGTCGTTCTCGGCCTTCAGGCCGAAGTAGCCGCCCACACTGTGCACTCCGCTGTACCAGCCACCGGCGATACCGCCGGCCCATGTCGTCAGGCGGGACCGCTGGTAGTAGCTCGACCGGGCCATCAGCACCAACGACACTATTGTCAGCAGCACAAAGACCACCACATAGTCGTACTTCCTCAGTATGTCGAATAACTTATTCATTCAAGAAACGTTCTATCACTTGACGGGTTTCCTCGACGGCGCGCTGCAGGTCATCGTTGACAATGGTCACATCGAACTGTGGCGCCAGTTCCAGCTCCTTGGCGCTGCGTGCCAAACGCTTACGGATGCTCTCCTCACTCTCGGTACCGCGGTTGCGCAGCCGTTGTTCCAGCACCTCCACACTCGGCGGCATCACGAAGATGCTCAGCGCGTCGGTGCCGAAGTACTTCTTGATATTGCAACCGCCGTTGACATCCACGTCGAACACCACCACCTTGCCTTCACCCCACAAACGCTCCACCTCGCTTTTCAGCGTACCATAGCAGGTGCCCTCGTAGACTTCCTCCCACTCCAGAAAGTCGCCCGCCGCCACACGGCGTGCGAACTCCTCACGGCTCAAGTAATAATAATCCTTGCCATCCTTCTCGCCTTCACGGGGCTGCCGTGATGTCGCCGAAATACTGAATGCCATGTTGCGCGGGTCAAAATGCGCGGCATAGGCGCCGCCCGTCATCAGTTCCTTGATGATTGTCGTCTTGCCACATCCCGACGGTGCCGAGAACAATATTGCCTTGCCCATTTTAAAACTTCTTGTCAAACACCCTGTAGAAAGCCTTCACCGTGGCCGAGTCGTTGTCCCACTTCTGCTGCACGGCCATCTCTTGCACATGCGCCAACGCCTCGTCGCGATTGGTGATGGCGTTGAGGTGCATAATGAAGTCGTTGTAAGCCTTCATGTTGTTATGGAACAGCTCGCTCATGAAGCTGAACTTGTCGTTGATGTTGATTACCGTACGCAGGTCATCGACCTTCTTCTCCAGACTGTTAGGCTGGGGCCTGTCGGCGCCGAGACTCTCGCCCAGCGTACGTTGCGCATTGTGCGCCTGCTCACCCACCGTCGCTACGGGTTGGTTCAGGTAGTCCAGCAGCGACGCCTGCCCTGCCGCCTGGGTTGCCTTGGGTTCCGGTACTTCCGGCTCGATAATCACCTCGTCGAAGAGCAGTGCATTATCGTTCTGTTCCAACTCCTCCATGCGGGGAAGTTCTTCCGGCTCGGGTTCTGGCTCAGGTACCGGCTCGAAAACAGGTTCAGGTACCGGCTCAGGCTCTGGTTCGGGTTCAAGCACCAGCTCCGGCTCGGGGACAGACTCGGGTTCGGGCTCAGGGACAGGTGCTGGCTCAGGTTCCGGTGCCGACTGCATGGCGGCCATCGTCGACATCATAGCCATCATCTTCTCCTCGGCCTCGGGCTCGTTCTCCTGCTCCTCGACAGGACTCGGGGCTGCGAGATGGTCGCCGGGCACCTCAGAGAGAGCCGCCACAGGGACTTCGTCGCCGGTCATCTGCAACGCCACATCATACAGCCGCCGTAAGTCCTCAAGCAACAAATCCACATCGATGCGGCTGGCATTACCCTGTACCACACGGTTGGCCACAGCGCATAGGCGCTGCATACCCTCCGTCAACTCATTCACATACTTTTTCGTATCCATAGACTTCTTTTATAACATTAACATACAAACACTTATTCCCATGCCACGCATAGGAAAGCGAATGTAAAAATACAAAATAAACCCCTACCCTTGCCACCGACAGCCAAAAAGTTTTCAAACACCCCCGTTGATAACTACCAGAGACCACTGGTCGCCCTGCCGTTGTCTCTGGAGAAGCAAACCTTAAATTTTGTTAAACACGGTTTTGCTCTATTTAACATAACCCTGGTTTTAAGGACACTGTAACCCATTGAAAACCAAAACCACCCATCCACTCTCGCCCTACCCTCGCTCTACCCACCCACCAAAAACCTCTCATCCACAGCATGTTGTACAGAGCCAAAACAGAGACTTTTTAGAGCGAGAGTAGCATCCGGGTAGAGTTAAGATATGTTAAAACGCCTGGAACTGTGCCGGCATCAACATTCGCCTATCTTGCCGTCAGGGAGGGGCGGTGACAATGAATTCTTAATGGCCGCTTAATGCCCTCCCAATACCCCCTTAATGATTTTCATTAAGAAACCATTAAGGATCCATTAAGGAGGCATTAGGCAGGAAGTCCTCTTTTCTTCAAGCAATTATAATCATTTCTTTGGTATTTCTTTGCTTTTTTCCAAAGAAATACCAAAGAAATACCTTTAAAAGACAGAAAAAATGAAGAACCTGCCTCACCGTCAATGTTGCAGAATGACGG
>JAGCVD010000041.1 GCA_017962545.1 Bacteroidales bacterium | reverse complement strand
CGGCCGCGAGGTGTACCGCGACCATACGGGAGCGAACGGCCATTCCGGCCAGGCCACCGCCACCGGCAGCGTGACGATAGATGTGAGCGGCTACGCCAAGGGCGCCTACTTCGTCCGCGTGACGGGCGAGAGCACCACGGCTATCCGCAAGCTCATCGTGAAGTAGTTGTTCATAAAACACTACATAAAAAAGTGGAAGAGCCCCGTGCTCTTCCACTTTTTTATTTGTACCTTCGGAGGAAAGATACTAAAACAGGCCTTGTATCGTTATCCATTATCATGAAGTTCCGTATACTGGCATACCTGTTGTTTCTTCTGCTGCCGCTGGCGGCGGGTGCACAGGGCTATACTGTCAGTGGCACCGTGGTGGACCACAAGAGCGGCGAGACGCTCATCGGCGCCACCATCCTCGACACACGCTCAGGCAAGGGCACCGTCACCAACCTCTACGGCCACTATTCGCTGACGCTCAAGGGCGACAGCGTCAACCTGCGTGTCACCTTCGTGGGCTATGAGCCCCAGACTTTCGCCCTGCAGCTGCGGAAGAACAAAGAACTCAATGTGCGTCTGCGCGAGAGCGTGACGCTCGAGGAGGTGGTCATCACCGCCGAGCGCATGGGCGACGTGCGCAGCGTGCAGATGAGCGCCATGGAGATGCCCGTGGAGAAGATAAAGGCTGTGCCAGTGCTCTTCGGCGAGGCCGACGTCATCAAGGCACTGCAGCTGATGCCCGGCGTGCAGAGCGGCTCGGAGGGCAACAGCGGCCTCTATGTGCGCGGCGGCGGGCCCGACGAGAACCTCTTCCTGCTCGACGGCGTGCCGCTGTACAACGTCAGCCACATGGGAGGCTTCTTCTCGGCCTTCAACACCGACGCCATCAAGAGTGTGACGCTCTACAAGGGCTCGTTTCCGGCACGCTTCGGAGGACGCCTGAGCGCCGTGCTCGACGTGACGCAGAACAACGGCAACGACCAGCAGCTGCACGGCAACGCCTCGATAGGCCTTATCTCGGCCAAGTTCAACCTCGAAGGACCTGTCGTCAAGGAGCGGACCACCTTCAGCCTCTCGGCACGCCGCACCTATGCCGAGCTGTTGGTGATACCCACCATCATGTGGATCAACGAGATGACTGAGGAGAACGACGAGCCGGCCCCCGACGTGGCCGACAACGCCAAGTTCGACGCGGGATACTATTTCTATGACCTCAACGCCAAGCTGACACACAAGTTCAGCGACAAGAGCCGTCTGTACGGCACCTTCTACATGGGCGAGGATGAGGTGTACGGCAAAATCAAGACCGTCACCTCGCTCAACGAGGATATGAACCTCGGCTTCCGCAACCGCTGGGGCAACATGGTCGGCGCCCTGCGGTGGAACTACGCGCTGACACCCAAGCTCTTCATGAACCTCTCGGCCTCCTACACACAGTATAAGAACAATATCGTCGGCAATATAGAGAAGCTGATGGGCCCCAACGACCCCAGCCCGTCGACCATCGAGGGCGACTACAGCTCGGGCATCCGCGAGGCCACGGCGCGTGCCGACTTCGACTACTCGCCCTCGCCCGACCACAATGTGAAGTTCGGCGCCTGGTTTACGCGCCACTGGTTTCAACCCGAGGTGGCGCAGGGGTCGGTGGACTACTACGACAGCATCCAGATGAACGGTGCCTTCAGGATGGACAGCTCTATCATCAGCGGCACGGTGCCGGCCAACGAGATGGCCGCCTTCATAGAGGACGACTGGAGCATCACCGAGGCCGTCAAGGTCAACTATGGACTCCATTTCAGCGGCTTCCGTGTGCAGCACAGCTTCTATCCCTCGCTGCAGCCCCGTGTCAGCGGCCGTGTGATGCTGACACCCGACCTGTCGCTCAAGGTGGGCTACGCCTGGATGCGGCAGTATGTGCATCTGCTCTCGACGACCAGCATCACGCTGCCCACCGACCTGTGGGTGCCTGTCACCGACCTGGTGAAGCCCATGGAGAGCCACCAGGTGGCTGGCGGCCTGTTCTACAGCCTCAGCGGCATCGCCGACTTCAGCGTCGAGGGCTACTACAAGCACATGAACAACCTCATCGAGTACAAGGACGGCGCCACCTTCTTCGGCAGCAGCGAGAACTGGGAGAACCTCGTGGTGGCCGGCCGTGGCTGGAGCTACGGCGTGGAGCTGCTGGCACAGAGGGAGATAGGACGTCTCACGGGCTGGGTGGGATATACCTGGAGCCGCACCATGCGCCTCTTCGACCGCGAGGGACAGATGCTCAACGGCGGCAAGCCGTTCCCCGCCAAATACGACCGGCGGCACGACATCTCTATAGTGCTCAGCTACAAGTTCAGCGACCGCTGCGACGTCAGTGCCACATGGGTCTTCTCCACGGGCAACACCGCCACCATGGCCACGCAGCACTATCCCATCGCCAGTGAAGACCCCGACGACTACGACAACGGCTACGGCACAGGTACGCTGACCTACTTCGAGGGACGTAACAACTACCGTCTGCCCAACTATCACCGCATGGACCTCGGCGTCAATTTCCACCGCCACTTCAAGCATTCGCGCCGCACCATCAACGTCAGCGTCTACAACGTCTATAACCGGCAGAACCCCTATATGGTCTACCAGAGCGCCACCGACGGCTACCATGGCTACCCCTACTCTCTCAAGCAGCTCAGCATCTTCCCCATACTGCCCTCGGTGGCGTATACGTGGTATTTTTAGTAGTTAAGTAGACAGGAGGTAAGTAGACAGTAGTTATGCCCGACCGAAGGGAGTGGCCTTGAGCACCGCTGAAAACAAATTAATGTAGCGAAAAAGTAGATAGTAGTTACGTAGATAAGATAAATGTATTGCTATGAAACGGTATTATAAAATATTTTTGTTTTTTCTCTTTTCCCCTTTGTTTTTATGCCTTTATTCTTGTGAGAAGACCCTCGACATTGACGAGCCGGCCGACCGTCAGCTGGTGCTCAACGGGGTGCCCGCTGCCGGACACCGGGCCTTCGTCTATTTTGCCCACACGCGCTTCTTCCTCGACAGCAGCAACAATCAGCAGGCCTCTCCTCAGAGCATGGTACTCACGGTCAACGGCATGCCTCTGCTGCCCGACTCCGTCAGCCGCTGCCGTTATTTCTTCCCCTACACCCTGGGTGAGGGCGACAGCCTCAGCGTTGATATCGATTGCGACGACAAAAACATCCACGCCCGCACCTATGTGCCCTATTACCCTGACGTTAACAACGTCACCGCCGCTTATTTCGCCAGCCCTTCGTTCAACTTCCACCTGGTCAACTTGCGCCTCGACGACCGTGCCGGCGTCAATGAGTACTACAATATCGTCGTCAACGAGCGCGACAGCGGGCTGCGCTACAATGCGTGGGGCGACTCGCTCGAGCTCGTCGACACCGTCCATGCCACCTACTTCCTGGTGCCCAACAATCCGGAGGTGACGTCCAACGATGTGTGTCCCTTCATCCCCCTGGGTGGCTACCTCTACAGCCGCATTATGTTCCTCGACCGCAACATCGACGGACGGCAATACCCACTGTCGTTGTTCATCATGCAGACTGTCGACACCAATGAGCGGGCTCCTTTCAAGCATGAGTACACCATCGACATCGAGTCCGTCACTCCCGCCCGCTGGAACTACCTCCTTTCTGCGGCATCGCAGAACAGCATGTTCAGCTATTTCGCCGAGCAGGGACAGGCCTACGGCAATGTGGAAGGCGCCCTCGGCATCTTCGCCGGGAGCGCCTCGCGTCATTACATCTTCAACCCCGACACCATCGGCATCACGCCGGTGCCGATACAGCGGAGGGAATAGGTGTCAGTAGAGTATCTTGTTAAAAAACAAGTCGTAGGAGATGGTGAGGCAAAACTTTAAAGCCTCGCTGCCATTATAGGCGCCGGAGTAGCCGCCACCTATGGCTATGCCCAGATTTTTGAATAGTATGCCGGCCTGCCCAAGTAATATGATACCTTGGCCGTCGCCCAGATCGTAGCCTCCCTTGATGTCGAGGAAGAGGGCTCGGTTGTCGTGCGGCGTGCTCAGGCGTATCTGGGCGAAGATAGGAGCATATTCGGTGATGAGGAAACTGGCCCCCACACCAGCGCCGACCATCAGCGATGGATTCAGTTGGTAGCCTAGCGAGAAGGCAAAGGGCATGCCTAACTCGAAGTGCAGCAGTGGGCCGCGTTGGCGTCCCTCGTCGCTTTGACCGTAGCCGGGGTCGTAGTAGCCGCCTTGCTGGCGGTTGGTGGAACCGACCATCTGGGCGTTGGCGCACGGAGCCAACACCAGCAGTACACCAAGGATAACTATTGCTTTTCTCATAGATTATCTTGATTTAAGGGGTTTGGGGGTATGCATCTTGATGCCGTTGTCGGGTATAGGAGCTTTGCGGGAAGCAGATGCCTTGCTGGTATAAGTCCACGTCCAGTGGTAGTTGCTTAATGTGCCCGAGAGGGTACGTGTGGTACCGTAGCTGGTGCCGTTGCTGTTGATGTACTGCTGGATGTCGACCAGTTGCTCGCTCCATGTGGCAGAAATGGTGAGTGCGTTGAGGTCGATGGCCGTAATAGTCTCGGTGAAGGAATCGCTTTGAGGGAAGTAGCGATAGTAGGTGCCTGCCTCTATTGTGTCGTTGTTCGAGAGGATAATTGTGTTGTCGACCGTGACGAGGTCGTTGGGGTCACGATAGTGCATGATGTCTCCTCCTGAACTGCTATAGGTGTAAGTTCCAGTGGTGGACTCCAAATATCCATACACGAGGATGCCACTTGCATTGGTCCCTTGGTTGACATCGGATGCATCGTGATAGGCATATATGGTCATGTAGCCATTGGAGGTATAGTTGATGAAATTGGTAGCCGCCACCGTCCAGGTGTTGCCGTTGAAGGTAATCCTATAGTAGCCCGAGGTGCCGCCGCCGCTGATGGTGAAGGTCTTGGTGGCACCGTAGCTGGTGCCGGCAGCGGTGGTGGCGAAGGCGCGGTAACTGTAGGTGCCGGCGCTCAAACCCGTGATTTGGCATGAGAACGAGACGCTGGTTTGCCCGTTGATGCCAGAGGCATAGCGCACGTTGTTGCTCGTGGTGGGTGTGCCACTGCCGGCGCGGTAGCAGATACCGGCTTGCGTGATTGGCGTGGATCCTGCGGAGGTGTAGGCGTAGGCCGAGCCGTAGCAGGTGGCCGTGGTGCCGCTAACGCTAGATGTACCCGTAGTTACATTGGCAGTGATAGGTCCTTGGAAGGTAAACTGTTGGATGTCGCCGTAGCCCTCACCCAAATTGTTCTTGGCATAGGCGCGGTAGTAGTAGGTCTGCCCGTTGGAGAGGCCTGTGAGCGTCTCCGAGATATTGGTGCCGGGCTTGTCGGTTCTCAGGCGGTGGTCGTTGGTGGAGTAGTAGCTGGTACCCCAACAGATGCCTCCTTCGGTGACCTCCAGGCCTCCGTCGTCGGTGATGCGGCCGTGGCAGGTGGCGGTCTTGTTCACCGCGTCGGTCTCAACCGACGGGTCGGTGACCACCGTGGGCACGGTATAGGTCTTGGTGCAGCCGAACAGCATCGTAGCCGTCAGCAGCAGGTAAAATATCTTCTTCATGGCTTCTACAATAAAAGGTTCCTAAGGGTCGTAATATGCAGGTCGTAGCTGAGCGAGACAATAGGACGTACGAAGAGTCCCCCCTCTACACTGGTCTGAATGCCAATCCCTAAAACATCTTTCCATTGTTCGTCGTAGGCCAGCATAATGCCGCCGCCGAGCGAGAAGTTGCCGAAGTTGATACCCGCCATCAGGTGAGCCTGGGGGTACTCGTGGAAGCCGCCGTCAAACCAGTCATCCTCGTTGATTAGCTGCTTGAGGTCAATGCCCACCTTCAGGTCGACGAAGACGCCGAAGGCATACTTGGGAGTGCTGAAGCGTACCTGGGCGAAAAGAGGAATGTATTCGTCGCGCTTCATGTGCTCCGACATGTTGAAGCCGATACCGCCGCCGACCATGAGGTTGCTGTTGAGCCAGTGGCCGTAGCCCAGCGTGGTGGGCAGGCCCAATTCCATGTGGATGGCACCGCCGGTGGGCTTGTAGGTGGGCTTCTCTTTGACGGTAATGCCGCGGCTGCGGTTGGTGGCACCCACCATCTGGGCCTGCACCGCCATGCCCGTGCCCAGCAGAAGAAACAGAAAGAGTATTGTCTTTTTCATATATTCGTTGTGCTTTTTAATTATAATAATTTACTGGTGATAACACTGACGGGCAGGTTGTAGGAGAGCTGCATGTTGAAGCCTTCGGTGTAGGCGTAGCCCCAGCCGAGGCTCACGTTTTTGTAGCTCACACCTGCTATGACAGAGAACAGCAGCCTGTTCCAGGTAGTCCAGGAATTATTGGTTAACTGGTATGAATCGGTAGGTGATTGGTTCGTGCCATAATAGGAGACGTCCTCCGGAGCGTTCAGTATATAGCCCAGCTTGGTGTCGACAAAGAACGACCATTTGTAGCGGGGGGTGCGCACTTCGGCCTCCACGAAGAGGGGAATGCCGCCACCATCGCGTGTGTTATAGTTATCTGTGGATTGTAAATCCCACCAATAGTAGCCGTAATTGCCGTCGGAACGATATCTTTCATTGTGTTGTTCGCCGTTGACCAACGTGAGACCCACACCGCCGCCAACCATGAACCAAGAGGTCAGCTGGTGGTTGTAGGCCACCGAGACGAGAGGGGAAGCCCCTATCGAGAAGCGGATGGAGGGACCTGTAGGACGGTAAAGAGGTGAAGGGTCGGACGCGACGAATCCGCCCGACTGACGGTTGGTGGCACCGACCACCTGGGCGCTGGCGCACGGCGCCAGCGCCAGCAGTAAAACAGCTGCCAATATAATCCGTTTCATAGCTTTAAACTGTAAACTTTAAACCGTAAACTTTAACCCTTACTTCAGGTCGAAGTTCATCTTCCAGATGTTGTAGATGCCCTTTTCCGAGCCACGCTGCGAGAGGAAGTAGATGCTCTTGCCGTCGGGCGCCCATACAGGCGAGAGGTCGTGGCCTTCGTGGTAGGTGAGTTGCGTCAGACGGCTGCCGTCGGTGCGCACCACGTAGATGTCGGTGTTCTCATGCAGACCGGGACGTTTGGGAGTGTTCGAGGTGCAGAGAATCCATTGGCCGTCGGGCGACAGCGAGGGCGTGGTGAAGGAGCGGTCCTCCTGGCTGAGGATGATGCTCTCGGTGCCCTTCACATAGTTGACACGCCAGATCTCGAAGTTGTTGAACGAGTTCTGACGGGCGCAGAGGAATTCCTCGTCGTTGATGGGCATGGGCGACAGACCGTAGCAGTAGTTGCTAAAGGTGCCGGTCTCGAGATTGTAGCTCCAGATGGAGTAGGTGATACCCTCCTGGCGCGTGAAGAAAATCAGCTTGCCATCGGTCGAAAACTGGGGACCGTAGTCATACACGTTGGTCGGCGACACCTGCTGTACCACGGTGCCCTGTATGGCACTGGTGATATAGATGGAGCTGTAGTTATAGTTGCCCACCTGTGCAAAGGCCAGACGTTCGCCGTCGGGCGAGAAGGCCATGTCGCGAGCGTGGTTGCTGAAGGTGCGCTGCTGCGATACCGAGCGGGCTGTCAGCTGCTTGACGAAGATGTTGCTGCGGCCGTTGTGAGAGGCTTGATAGGCCAGGCGCTCGCCATCCTTGGTGATGGCAAAGTAGGGATTGGCCCACCAGCGCAGACGGCTGCCGTCATAGCCCACATAGGGAACGATAAGTTGTTCATTCTCCTCGTTGGTAATCTTGGCGAAGGTGGTGCCTCCCTCCTCAGGAACGTACGACATCGACGTGTCGATTTTCACTGCACAGCCTGCCAGCAGCAGGGTGGCCAACAGGCAAGTGGCCAGGGTGTTGAATGTTGCTTTCATATGAATTGTTTATTTTATGAATGAATAAAAAACACCTCAAGGGGATACGCCTGCTAGCGCTCCCCGACAAAAATGTACCGCTTGTCGAGAGATGGCTTACCTGCCCCGCAAAAATTCCAAGGTGCCGAATGTGGGTGGTAAGTTATTGTTCTATAGTGTGTTATGTTGTGTAACATGGAGCCTGTCTCACTGCAAAGATACTATTTTTTCTGAATATGCATAGGAAAAATGAAAAAATAAATAAAAAAACGGTTTTGTTTAGATGCCTTTCTTTCATTTTCCTCTTTGCAGGTTGCGTGTGGCTGAGCCACAGTAGTTTGTACCTTAGCCCGATAGAGGTCTTTTGTGCCACCACTCCAGAGGTTGATGGTAAGTTGTTTGTCAGGTGGTGGTATGGGAGGGAGAGGGAAGGGGGAAAGTTGAGTTTGGACATAAGAGGTAAAAAAATTTGGTCAGTTTTGAAAATAGTTGTATTTTTGCAGTCCGATTTGTGGGGAGAAATGTGTGTATAATGCAAGATAATTAGTTAAATAACAAATAAATAAACAAAATGTACGCAATCGTAGAAATCGCAGGAAAGCAATTCAAGGTCGCCCAAGATCAGAAGATCTTCGTCAACCGTCTGCATCAGGACGAGGGTAGCGAGGTTTCTTTTGACACCGTGATGCTCAAAGACAATGATGGCAATGTCGAGGTCGGTAAACCTTACATCGCAGGCGCCAATGTCAAGGCCACTGTGCTTCGCCATCTCAAGGGCGATAAAGTTTTGGTGTTTAAGAAAATCCGTCGCAAAGGCTTCCAGAAGATGAACGGCCATCGTGACTATCTGACCCAAATCAAGATTGACAGCATCAACTAAGAGTCTAACCGTTTAAAATCAAAAGAATATGGCACACAAAAAAGGTGTTGGTAGTTCCAGTAACGGTCGCGAGAGCGAAAGCAAACGCTTAGGCGTTAAGATTTTCGGCGGTCAGAAGTGCGTCGCCGGCAACATCATCGTCCGCCAGCGCGGTACGGCCCACAACCCCGGCCAGAACGTCGGCATGGGTAAGGATCACACACTCTACGCCCTCATCGACGGCGTGGTGAAGTTCCACAAAGGCCGTGAGGACCGCTCCTTCGTCAGCGTCGTCCCTGCCGAGTAACACGCACCAACAAAACAGTATGAAAAGCCTGCTATGTAGCAGGCTTTTTTGTTTAACACGAAGGGGCATATTCGGATTATGTATAAACACAAAGAAGGCTTCCCTGTTTAGAGAAGCCTTCCTGTTTTGTGTTCTGGACTGTGAGCTTAGCCTTCAACAATAGCGCCGGTGGGGCAGGCGCCAGCGCAGGTACCGCAGCTAACGCAAGCGTTCTCGTCAATCTTGTAGATGTCGCCTTCGCTGATAGCTCCGACGGGGCACTCATCGATGCAGGTGCCGCAAGCAACACAGATGTCAGTGATTTTGTAAGCCATTTTGTTTGTTTTTTTTAGGATTAATATTGCAATATTTCTGCTTTAAAAGCGAGTGCAAAAGTACTAACTTTTCCCGACATGGCAAAATAAATTCACCATTATTGGTGAAACTGGGGCAGACTACTGCTGTATATCAGTACTTTGTGTATGCGCTGTTCTTTTACCGATAAAGTAGCCTATTGCGAGGAGGATGGCGGCAGGAAGCAAAAAGAAACCCAATATCGGCAGGACACCATTGTTGTCGATATCATTAATGACAAATTCTGTATCCCCGCTCGTCGCCAAGTGGTCGGTGCCGGCAATTATCATGAGTATGATGAAAACAGAAGACAGCAGTAGAATCCATACGAATGCACTTACCAGAAGTCGCCACAATGTGCTCCATGGACGGTAGCCAAAGAATTGACGATAGGTTATGTAGTAGTAAAACGGGACGAGCCAGAATAACCAGTCGAAGAGTATTGAAGCAAGGGAGCAGATGAGCAAGAGCGTGCACATGAATAGCTGGATGAAGATGCTTTCTGGCAGCGTGTGACGGGTATGTCGTGGGGCGAAGCGGAACAGGAGGTAGGTGGGTAGTATCATTATCGTGGTCAAGGACATTGCAGACCATGCGGGGTGGGAGGAAATCCAAGAGAAGATACTGAGTAAACTGTTGGTTCCGTAGTCAATAGGGGTCCTGGTGCTGCTGACATTATGCCCTGACAGTTGTGCGACGATGACATAAAAGATAGCCATAATGAATAGCATGTTGACTGGCTTGTAACAGGCTTGGCGATGGCCACTGATGTAGTCGCTGATGAGGTATCCGGGACGGAGCAGTAGTTGGAGGAGTGTGTAGGGGAGCGACCTGGAGTCCATACCCCATACGTCGAGAATGCTTTTCCATACCCACCGCCAGGTGATGCGTCCGTCACCCGTCTGCTGTCCGCAGATGGGGCAGTAGTTGCCGGTGAACTCATGGCCGCAGTTAGGACAGCGATGCGCTGCGGCGCCTTTGTCCCAGTGGTAGGAGGGCCTTTTCTGCCAGGTGCGGAACCGGTGGTACAACTCTTTCAGGCTCATGGCTTAGAATATCAGCGCCAGCAGCACCCACAGCCAGTGGGCTGCCACACCGGCACAGAGGCCGCCGATGGTGTGGGCTCCGATGGCTTTGCCGATAAGTTTGCGGTAGCCGAGGCTGTCGAGCATGGCGGTATGTGTGCTCAGGTATCCGCTCCAGCACATGCCCATGGCGGTGAACACGGCGATGGCGTTGTTGTTGATGATGCCCATGGCATCGAAGGTGGGAACCAGGCCGATGGCGGCGCCCACGGCACCCAGGGCGGTGATGGGGAAGCCCACCAGCGCACCGCTTTCGAAGCCGAAGAGCCAGTAGAACACGAAGTTAATCTTATCGGCCAGCCAGGTGATGACTGGCACACCCTCGTAAGCCTTGCCCAGATATTCACCGTTCTCGCCCGCAGGGCCGAAGGTGAGCATCATCACGATGGTGCTGATACAGAGCACGCCGGGAATGATGGCCACACCGATGCCGACGCCGCTCTTGCCGCCGTCGAGCATGGCGTTGAGGAAACGTTGGAAGACGTTGCCCTCGCTCTTGAACGAGATGTTCTGCTCGGTGCCATCCTCTTCGGTGACGGGGGCGTCCATCTCGGGGTAGCTCTTCAGGGTGAAGCGCTGCATGAGGCGCGTGCTGATGATGCTGCCTATCACGGCGCCCAGCAGACCCACCAGAGCACCACTACCGTAACCTTTGCCAGTCATGAAGGCGATGACTACCAGGCCCATGCCGAAGGCAGTGCCGAAGTTGGTCAGCGAGACGAGCTGGTATTTTTTGAAATAGCGGGCGAAGTTGTTGTCCTTGGCCAGCGAGATGATGGCGGGGTTGTCGCTGAGGAAGGTCATCACGGCGCCCAGGGCAGCGACACCTGGCAGGTTGTAGAGCGGCTTCATCAGTGGGCGCAGGATGTTCTCCATCAGACGCACCACGCCAAACTCCGTCAGCAGCTTCGAGATGGCACCCATCAGCACGCAGATGGCCATGATGTAGAACACCGTCTCGAGCAGCAGGCTGTAGGCCGTCTGCATGAAGATGTTCAGCATGTTGGGCAGCGTCATGCGGTAGGCCAGGAAGCCGAAGAAGGCGAAGAATAGAATCAGGAAGATAAGAGCCTCGATGCTGCGCGAGGTGGTGAACTTCATCCTACGCGGCTTGCCGTTGCGCTTGTTGGGGTCGGTCTCGTGGTGGCTGAACACCTGGAACGGATTGACCACCGACAACATCGTGTTGATCAGCTTGTGACTGTTGCTATTATTGCTATTATTCTCGCTCATAAAAAATATGTATTGTCTTATCTATTTAACTACTTAACTACTGTCTACTTATTAATATGTATTGTCTTAACTACTTAACTACTTAACTACTGTCTACTTATTAATATGTATTGTCTTAACTACTTAACTACTTAACTACTTAATTACTGTCTACTTATTAATATGTATTGTCTTAACTACTTAACTACTGTCTACTTATTAATATGTATTGTCTTATCTACTTAACTACTTAACTACTGTCTACTTATTAATATGTATTGTCTTATCTACTTAACTACTTAACTACTGTCTACTTTTTAATATGTATTGTCTTGAACTCCTTGCACTCATTAAAATGAATTGTCTTATCTCCTGTCTCCTTACCTCCTTATCTCCTTAACTACTTACCTCCTTATCTCCTGTCTCCTTAACTACTTACTTCTTAAACATCTTATAATAATCCATCGTCCAGGTGGCGCCGATGTTGACGTTCCACGACTCCACGGTCTGCGGTGTGCCGAGGGCGTCGGTGTAGCTGTCGGTCATACGGCAGCCATAGATGTGCAGGCGCACGTTCTTCTGCTCGCTGGGGAAGTATTCGACCCCCAGGCCGTAGCGTGCCGAGGTGTGACCTGCCGCCAGCTGGTGGTCCAGGGCCACCGAAGAGCCCAGGTTCTCGCCCGACTTGTTCTGCTCATACATTCCTTTGACGAAGATGTTGAAGCGGTCGGTAAAATAGTAGTTGGCGCAGCTCACCACGCCGAAGTTCTTGCCCCAGTCGTTGATGGCCAGCGCGTGGTGCATGATGTCGATGTAGAGGTCCCACTTGTCGTATACTAGCTTGTTACCTATCATCGTCATATTCAGGTAGCTGTTCCACTTGTATTCCACCATGCTGGTGCTCCACAGCGTGTGCCAGTGACCGATATTGCCCGCCCAGTAGAGGTTGTACGACACCAGGCCGGCGTCGTAGTTCAGTCCGCCGTAGTTGATGTAGGGCGAGTTGGAGACCTGTGCCACGAAGGTGTGGTTGCCGTCGTTGGTGGTGTAGGCGCCGCTGAAGGCCAGCTGGAAGCAGTAGATGTTACGCCACATATTGGTCGGGAAGTAGACGTCGATAGGGGAGGCGTCGTACTCGAAGCCGCCGAGGGCCATGGCGTCCTTGCCGAAGCGCAGGCGCCAGTTGTCCGTGGGTTTGTAGTCAAGATACAGGAAGTCGGTGTTGTCGAAGAACGTCACCGTGCCGGGGTCGGCCACGATGCGCTGTTTGTAGTAGTAGCTGAAGTGTCCCCCCAGGTCGCCACCGACCATGATGTTGAAGTACTTGCCGTGGAAACCCAGGTTGGGGCGTGCTGCGGTGTCGGTGGTGGTGTACTCGCCGTCGGCACGTACCTCCATCTTGAACTTGTTGAAGGCTTCGCTCCAATTTAGCTGGGCCATGGCCGACGGGCCGACGGACAGCACCAGTATGAATAGCAGTATGGTTCTCGCTTTCTGCATATTGTGGGTGTTGTTTGTTGGTTAGAATATCTCCTTGATGGTCTGTGACAGCCCGTTGAAAATAATGCTGTCGCCGACATGTTTGCCTTTGAGGGCGGCGTAGATGGGCGTCTGTGCCGAGATGGCGAAGAACACCTTGTTGCCTACCATGAATTTTCCAGCGCCTATCGACAATAAGAAAGCCTGCCGGTCGGTGATGACCACGGCGCCGTGCTCCACGTTGTCGAAGGGCGGCATGCGCAGCAAGTCCTGCAGGTGGCGTATACCGGCCAGCGCGTTGCTGTACTGTTTGGCATACATATCTCTCGAGCGCAGCATCTTGGTGCGGTAGCTGTCGTAGCGGTCTACGTTGGCTCCGTAGTCGTTGCTCTGCTGCTGTGCCGAGTCCATCTCCTGCTTGGCCACAGAAGCAATATGCTCCTGCTGTTCAATGCAGGAGCATATCACTTGTTGGCGTTGTTCTTCTCGCGTCATTGTTTCTTTTTTAGTAGTCATGTAGATAAGTAGTTATCGCTTCACTCGCCCTTTGGGCAGTAGTCAAGACAAATGAACTTGCCGTTGCTGAACTTGGTTGTATTGGCTTAACTGCTTAACTACTGTCTACTTAACTACTCGTTATCTAGTACGTCCGGGGTATACCTTCAGGGCCTCCTCGAGGCATTTGATGGCCTTCTTGAGGTCTTCGATGCAGATGCAGTAGGTGATGCGAGCCTGGTGGCGGCCACGCTCGGGGTCGACATAGAAGCCCGTGGCGGGAGCCAGCATGACGGTGGCGCCTTCGTATTGGAAGTCGGTCAGCAGCCACTGGCAGAACTTGTCGCTGTCGTCAATAGGCAGGTCGATGACCGTGTAGAACGCACCCTTGGGCATGGGACAGAAGCATCCGGGAATCTTGTTGACACCTTCGACGATGACGTTGCGGCGGGCGATATACTCTTTTTGGACGGCGTCGAAATACTCCTGGGGGGTGTTGACGGCGGCCTCGCCGAAAATCTGACCGAACGACGGGGGCGACAGACGGGCCTGAGCCAGACGCATGGCGATGGCGTAGACCTCGCTGTTGCGCGTCACCATGCAGCCCACGCGGGCGCCGCAGGCGCTGTAGCGCTTCGACACGGAGTCGAACAGGATGGTGTTGCGCTCCAAGCCTTCCAGCTGCATGACGCTGAAGTGCTTGTGACCGTCGTAGCAGAACTCGCGGTACACTTCGTCGGCAAAGAGGTACAGGTCGTATTTCTTCACCAGGCCGGCCACCTTCAGCAGCTCCTCATGGGTGTAGAGATAACCCGTGGGGTTGTTGGGGTTGCAGATCATGATGGCCTTGGTGCGCGGCGTGATGGCCTTCTCGAAGTCCTCGATGGGAGGCAGGGCGAAGCCGGTCTTGATGTCGCTGGGGATGGTGACAATCTTGGCGTCGCACAGCTTGGCGAAGGTGTTGTAGTTGGTGTAGTAGGGTTCGGGGATGATGATTTCGTCGCCGGGGTTCAGGCAGACGGTGAAGGCCATCTGCAGGGCCTCGCTGCCGCCGGTGGTGACGATAATCTGGTTGGGGGTCACGTCGATGCCGTGGCGGTGGTAGTAGTTGCACAGGGCACGGCGGTAGCTCATGATACCGGCGGAGTGGCTGTATTCCAGCACGCCCTTGGTCTCGGGGAGTTCAAGGGCTTTCTCTGACAGCACCTTGAGTGCACCCTTGGGGGTCTCGATGTCGGGCTGGCCGATATTCAGGTGATATACATGGACGCCGCGTTCCTTGGCTGCATCGGCGAAGGGAACGAGTTTACGAATGGCGCTCTGGGGCAGTTCCAGACCTTTGTTGCTGATAGTAGGCATAGTTTAAAACGTTTATTTTACATATTCTATTTCCACACGACGGTTCTTCATGCGGCCCTCCTCGGTGTCGTTGCTGTAGGCAGGCTCTTTGTCGCCCTTCGAGAAGACCTCGATTCTGTCGGCGGGCACGCCGTAGCTCACCAGCAATTCCTTGGCGGCCTCGGCGCGTTTCATGCCCACATGCATGTTGGTCTCGCTTGAGCCGGTGTTGCAGGTGTGGCCTGTGATTGACACGTGCAGTTCTGCGTCCTCATTCATCTCCTCCACCATGTGCTTGATGGCCTCGATGGTCTCGTCGGAGGGCTTTATCTCGGACGCGTTCAGGTCCATCTTGTTCTTCTTCAGACTTTCGTTCAGCACGACGATGGTCTTCTGCTGCTCGGGAGTGAGCTTCGTCTTGACGGGAGCCTTGGCCTCGTCAGTGGCCATCACAGGCTTTTGCTCCAGTTTGGTCTTGACTTTCATGTCGCTTTTCACCTCTGGTTTTGCAATGGCTTTCATTTCCGGTTTTGCAGCGGGTTTAATCTCGGGGTCCACTTCGGGTTTCACTTCAGGCTTGGGCTGGGGCTTCACCTCGGGTTTGGAGTCTTGTACCACGGTGCCCTTGATGCGCAGCACCACGCGCTGGTTGTTGACAGCGTTGCTGGTCACGGTCACGGTCTTCGAGAAGCCGCCGGGGTTGTTGGTGTTGTAGTGCACGTCGATCACACCCTGCTGGCCCGGCATCACGGGTTTCTGCGTGTATTTCGGTGTCGTGCAGCCGCACGAGGCCTTTACCGTCTGCAGAATCAGCGGCTCGTCGCCGTCGTTCCAGAACTTGAACTGGCAGTCACCGTTACCGCCCTTCTGGATGGTGCCGTATTGGTGCTCCAGTTCCTCGAAACGAATCTTTGCGCCGTGCGCAGGCTCCGTATTTTGCGCGCTGGCAACCCATGCCAGAGTCGCAAAAAGGCAAATCATTGCAAACTTTTTCATGTTGTTTATTGATTTTAATGTTTGTTATTCAAATGTTTATGTTTCGATGTCCTTGCTGGGTTCAAGGCGACATCGAACTGCAAAAATACAAAAAATAGTCCATTGGCCAAAAAAAACTTCCAAAGAAAAGTTAATCTGATTCGTTGCTTTGTTTTTCTCTTCTTCGAAATTCCACAGAACGAGGAAGCTGCCGGGATCGGCAAGGCCCTTATCGAAACCCTCTAGACGCTGTAAGCATACTTTTTTTGGAAAAGTGAAATCTTTTTCGTACTTTTGCAGTGACGAAACAAAAGTGTTTTTATGACCAAAATATGTATAAGAATATGAAAAACAAATCCTTGCTTTTTGTCTTGGTGTTGTTGTTTTGGGCCGTGCCGTCCGAGGCGCAGCGCTTCG
>JAGCVD010000040.1 GCA_017962545.1 Bacteroidales bacterium | reverse complement strand
CGCTGATGTAACGGTGCGAGAGCTCGGCGGCGGCGATGATGGCCTCGTCCTTGATACGCACACGGTGGTGCACCTCATAGCGCTCCTTCAGGCCACGCAGGATGCTGATAGTGTCGGGCACCGACGGCTCGTCGATGAGCACGCTCTGGAACCTGCGCTCCAGGGCCTTGTCCTTCTCGAAATACTTCTGGTACTCGGCCAGCGTGGTGGCGCCGATGGCGCGGAGCTCGCCACGGGCCAATGCAGGCTTGAGGATATTGGCGGCGTCCATAGCGCCCTCGCCGCCACCCGCACCCACGAGGGTGTGGATCTCGTCGATGAAAAGGATAACCTCGCCGTCGGCCTCGTTGATTTCACGGATGACACTCTTCAGTCGCTCCTCGAACTCGCCCTTGTACTTGGCGCCGGCAATCAGGGCACCCATGTCGAGGCTGTAGATGGTCTTGCTCTTCAGGTTCTCGGCCACATCGCCGCTGACGATACGCTGGGCCAAACCCTCGGCGATGGCCGTCTTGCCCACACCGGGCTCGCCGAAGAGGATAGGGTTGTTCTTCGTGCGGCGCGAGAGAATCTGCAGCACACGGCGTATCTCCTCGTCACGTCCGATAACCGGGTCGAGCTTGCCGGCCTGCGCCAGCTGGTTCAGGTTCTTGGCGTACTTGTTCAGGGCGTTCATCGTCTGCTCCTGGTTCTGCGAAGTCACCTTCGAGCCCTTGCGCAGGTCCTGGATAGCGGCCAGCAAAGCCTTCTCGCTGACGCCGGCGTCCTTCAGCAGCTGGCTCACACGGTCGCGGCCGCTGAGAATGCCCAGCAGCAGATGCTCCACGCTGACAAACTCATCGTTCATCTTCGTGGCGCGCTGCTGTGCCGCCACCAGGGCCTGGTTGGCGTCGGAGCTCAGGTATACCTGGCCTCCGCTGACGTGCGGCATACTGTTAAGAATATCATCCACCTGCTGCGTCAGGCGGGGGATGTTGACCTCCATCTTCTTCAGGAGGTAGGGCGTCACATTCTCGTCTTCCGAGAGGAGCCCCTTCAGCAGGTGCGCCGTCTCTATGGCCGGATGCTGCCCTCCCAGGGCCACCTCCTGCGCCTTCTGCACGGCCTCCTGCGCCTTGATTGTGAACTTGTCCAAAGTCATAGTTATTTGGTTTTTACTTGTTACTATTCAACATTCGTTTTTTTTACACCTCACCCCCAAGCAAATACGATACCAAACCCGAAAGACTGCCAAAATGGCAGTCCCGTGGCAGTCGGAAAAGCAAAACCATATGAAAAACGAAAAGAAGATTTGGAAAATACATATTTTATTCATACATTTGCACCCTGACAAAAGACCGGAAAATGAAATATCGCGCTAAGAAACAACATATTATACACAACACAAAAAAACTCCTGTGTGTAGCCCTCGTGGTAGCGACACACCTGCTGCAAACAGGTGCGCCTGCGGCGCGGGCGGCGGAATGCAATGAGGCGCGTGCCCGCATCGTGGCCTACAACTTCTGTGTCAGGCAAGGAAAAGTCAACCCTGCAGCAGGAGCCGAGGGTCTGATTACGGTATCAAATAAATACGGGTTCAGCAATCTACACATCTTCAACCTGCCCGATAGTGGCGGCTTTGTGATTGTGGCTGGTAACGACTGCCTGCATCCCATTATCGGCTACAGCTTCGAGTCGTCACTGACGACTATCGGCGACAACATGCGTGATTGGCTCAACAACTGTGAACGGTTGGCAGCAAAAGCCCGAAGCGAACGGCTGGAACAAACCGACATGGTCGGTGCAGAATGGGAGGACCTTGAGCGTGAAGACGACTGGGAAGACGATATCTTGCAAGGAGGCGGCATACCTGCCCTGATGTCCACCCGATGGAACCAATCACCATTATACAACGATTCGTGTCCCTACGATGCTGGCGCCGCGACACATGTGGTGACGGGATGCGTGGCCACAGCAATGGCCCAGGTGATGGCCTACTGGAAAAGGCCCGTCACAGGATTTGGCAGTCACAGCTACACGCATGGCCTTTACGGCACGCTGAGCGCCAATTTCGGCAATACGATATACGACTGGACGAACATGCCCTACCAACTTGACAATTCGAGCACGCCGGCCGAGATAAGGGCTGAGGCGCAACTGGTGTACCATTGCGGCGTGGCAGTGGAAATGGGCTACGGCGTGGGAGGCAGCAGTGCATTCGTTGTCTCAGGCGGCAACCCCGCATGGCCCTGCGCAGAGAATGCGCTTCGCGACTATTTCCGTTTCAAGCCTTCGCTGCACAGCATTTTTGAGGACGATATGAGTTCGGGGCAGTGGCTCGACAGCATGAAGCGGGAGTTTCAGATGGGACGTCCGGTGGTTTTTGCGGGTTACCAGAGCAGCGGCGGACATGCTTTTGTGTTGGACGGATACGACGCCTTCGACCGGGTGCATGTCAACTGGGGCTGGGGTGGCATGGGCGATGGCTACTTCACCTTGAGCCCTCTGCCAATGTATAGCGCAGGATGTCAGGCAGTGGTAGGCATAGAGCCTGAGGGCGTGCTGTACAGCAACAAGAGGTTTTTTGATATCTCCGAGGACGGTTTCGACGATACGTTAACCGTCTTCACCAGCAATCTCAACGCCGCAGGCTGGACGGCCTACAGCAACCGCACCTGGATTACGGTGACGCCCACCAGTGGCGCCGGCGGCGGTGCTGCGGCCACCCTGACTATTCATGCCGATTCGAACGGCACGGGCGAGAACCGCTCGGGCAACGTCATCGTGCGGCAAGGCAACGATTCTATAAACATCCCGATAGTGCAGTACGGTTATCACGGCGAGGACAATGTGCTGCCTGAAGATGACACTATATACATGGACCAATACGTCGTCGGCGAGGTGCGCGTGGACACCATTATTCCAGGCGTACACTACACTATCATGGACCCGGGTGGCACGGGCCCTTATCCGAACAACTGCAACGCAAAACACCATCTGGTGTCATCGCAACGTTCGGCACTGATTCTCAATGTCAAATATGACCTGCAACGGGGTTCGGACTGGCTGCAGGTTTACGACAATGACCACGAGGAGGTGCAGCTGACCCACTATGAAGGTTGTGACAGCAACCAGAGGGTGATATGCTATTCGGGGCACGCTTTTCTGTCGTTCCATTCCGACACCTACACTCCCCGCGCAGGTTACGAGATTGAGATTTACGCCTGCGACACTTTCGAGGCCGAGGTGAGGAATATTATCAGTGTTGTTTCGGGGACCAATACGATTACGCTCAGCTGGATAGACACGAGCGTGGCCGACCAGTGGCGCATCAAGTGGGGCACCGATTACCGCAATCTGGACCAATACCGTGAGGTGACCGAGACGAGGGCGGTCTTCACCAATCTGGACCTGGACAGCTATGAGTATTATTTCAGGATATACAATAATGCAGGCGCCGCCGATACGGGCAATCTGTGTCTTTCGCGACTGATGATGGGGACCGCTGAGGGTGACGGTTGCCCGGGGAGTCCGATAAGGGATGTGGAGATTGCGGAGCTGCTGAACCATTCGGTGGCGCTGCGATGGAGGGACGTCAGCATCAATAATGACGGCCCTATGCACTGGAAGGTTCGCTACGGCACCGACCGCAACAGTCTGGACTCGGTGGCCGAGACCGACACCAGTTTTATCCGTCTGACGGGTCTTTCCAACGGCACCCGGTATTTTTTCCGTATCTACAACAACACTATCTCGACCGACTCTTCGTCGGCATGTTTCCTGATGAAGATACAGGATTTCACCACGCTGGAATGCCTTTGGGACAGTATGGACATACGCAATGTGACCACAATGAATGTGACAGGTCACGATATGGACGTGACGTGGGAGGACTACGGGGGCGGCAGCCAGTGGACGCTGACGGTCTTTAAGGACAGCGCCGTCACCTATCACTCCGACACCCCGATGGTCCACCTCGACAGCCTGCAGCCGGGCCGCTACTACACTATCATTATTTACAATAACACGGGTCAGACCGACACTATGCAATGCCAACAGTATCATGGCATTCAGACTATCTGTGACGATACGGTCTCCGTCTGCGTCGACTTTACCGATTTTTCTTCCTGCCTTATCGAGCCCTACACGGGTGTGTACGATAACCCGAGCATCTGGCCGGGATATGAGGACTACGGCCTCGATAATCCCGACTCGCGGCATACCGTCATCCACGATAACGCTCCCGACAGCCTGACGGGGAACCTGCTGCTGATGATACCGCCGGACGAGACGGTGTCGGTGCGACTGGGCAATTCGAACGTGGGGGCGCAGGGCGAGTCGGTGAACTATATCTACCACGTGGACACTACCGTCAATGACCTGCTTATTCTGAAGTATGCCGCCGTTCTGGAGAACCCCCACCACGCTGCCGACGAGCAACCGCGCTTTACGCTGCACATTGTAAACATTGACGACTCGCCCATCGACGACAGTTGCTATTATTTCGATTTTGTGTCGGACTCCACCTTGGGGTGGAATGTCCACAACCATGTGCTTTGGAAAGACTGGACGTCGGTGGGTATCGATCTCACGCCGCTGCACGGGCAGACCATCAAGGTGACGCTGGCCACCCGCGACTGCAACCAGGGCAACCATTTCGGCTATGCCTACTATGTGCTCAGATGCTCCAACAAGGCTATTACCGCCGACCTGTGCGGGAACTCGCCCCACAACACTTTCCGAGCCCCCAAGGGCTTTGCCTACCGCTGGTACAACAACGACAGCCCCACGTTGACACTCTCCACTGTCGACACCCTTACGGTTGACACCGCCGGCGACTACCGCTGCACACTCTCTCCCATTGGCAGCGCCGGCGGGCGTTGTTCGTTCGACATGACCTGCCGCGCTGGGTACAGGTTCCCGCACTCGCAGTTCTCTTATCTTTTCACCGACACTGTCGATTGCAAGCAAAAGATAGAATTCACCAGCGAGAGCAATGTCACCAACGACATCGAGCACCTTATTCCGCTGAGCGACACTCTGGACGGAGTGTTATGGGATTTCGGCGATGGCGACACCAGCAGCGACTTGAATCCTTCGCGACTGTTCCACCACGGCGAATACGACATCACATTGTACAGTTCCATCAACGACCATGCCTGCTACGATACTGCCGTGATTCATATCTCGGTCCCGCCGGTATGTCCTGCGCCGGATACCATCTGGCGGTCAATCTGTGAAGGCGATACCGTCATGTTCTATGGCGACACCCTTGATGCCAGCGGTACCTATGAACACCGCGACGGTTTCTGGTGGCATGCTATCGTTCTTTCCGTGCTCCCCGTTTCCTACACTCACCTGACCGACACGATAGTGGAGAATGACCTCCCCTACTCTTGGTATGAAGACACCGTCACCGCCGGCGACCTCACTCCCGGCGCTCATTTCTCCACTTTCCACCTGTATTACTCGACCGTCAACTTCATTGACTGCGACAGCCTGATCGACCTCACCCTCTGCGTGTGGCACAACAGGGAAAGCCAAACCGACACCACCATCTGTCCCGAAGACTTGCCTCTCCAGTGGAACGAGCTGGCCATACCCCATACAGGCGACACCACGGCGGTGCTCTTAACCACCCATGGTGCCGACAGCGCAGCACATATATCCATCCATCTTTTCGACAGCCCTCATGCAGCGATGCACGTCATTCCGGAAATCATCAATCTTGAGAACTACCAAGAGGTGCAGCTGTATGACATCAGCACTGGAAGCGTCGCCCGTAGATGGGAGTTGCCCGATGCCACCGACGACCGTCCCATGTGGGTATACTCCTACCCCATCCATGAGGATTCCGTTATCGTTCAACTTACCGCCATTTCCGTGGAAGGCTGCAACGACACCGCCTGGCGTACACTACGCTTTTTCAATACGGCCTTGTACGCCCCAAATGTGTTCACTCCCGACATACCGAGCAGCAGCGACCCGACCGCAATATCCAACGACCGCTTCCAAATCATCGGCAAAGATATTGTCGACATCGATGTATATATCTACAACCGAATGGGATTGCTGGTCTACACATGGAATGGGATTGACGGATACTGGGATGGAACTCACCAAGGACAGAAATGTCCGCAGGCGGTCTATGTATGGAAAGCTTTCTACCATACAGCCGACGCCCCTGGCAAGATGCATACCGCCGAAGGCAGCGTATTGTTGCTAAGATAGCCTTTTGTTCGACACTATCGCATCAGTTCTTCAGATATTTACAGCGGAAGCGACGCTCGTACTCTTCGATGAGCACAGGTCGGAAGTCGGGATGGGCGATGCTGATAAGGTCCTCGGCACGATGCTGCAGGGTGCGGCCCTTGAGTCGGGCGATGCCGTACTCGGTGACGAGGTAGTTGACGTCGTTGCGCGTGGTGCTGACGGCGGAACCCGGCGTCAGGAAGGGCTTGATGCGTGAGATGGTGCCGCCGGCGGCGGTGGAGGGCATGGCGATGATGCTCTTGCCCTCGCGGGCCATGGAGGCGCCACGCACGAAGTCAATCTGGCCACCGATACCGCTGTACTGCCGCATGCCTATGCTCTCACTGGCCACCTGTCCCATGAGGTCGACCTCGAGACAGGAGTTGATGCTGACCATGCGGTACTGCCGCGCAATGACAAGCGGGTCGTTGGTGTAGTCGACCGGATAGAGCTCGATATCTTCGTTGCCGTCGACAAAGTCGTACAGTTCGCGACTGCCCATGATGAAGGTGGCCACAACCTTGCCGCGGTGCATTGTCTTGCGGCTGCCGTTGATGATGCCCTCACGCATGAGCGCGGCTACACCGTCGGAGAACATCTCACTGTGGATGCCCAGGTCGTTCTTGTCGCCCAGCTCACTGAGGACGGCGTTGGGGATGGCTCCGATGCCCAACTGCAGCGTGGAGCCGTCGGTTACCAGTGAGGCGCAATGGCGGCCGATGGCTTTCTCCACCTCCGAGGGCTCGTCGGTGTGGAGCTCGGGCAGATGGTAGGCACAGGGGATGATATGGTCGATTTGCGACACATGTATCATCGTGTTGCCATAGGTAAAAGGCATGAACTCGTTGGTTTCGATAATCACGGAGCGGGCGCGGCGGATTGCGGCGAGAGCGTAGTCGCAACTGACGCCGAGCGAGCAGTAGCCCTCTTCATTGGGCGGAGTAGCCTGGAAGACAGCCACATCGCACGGTATCTCGTCACCAATCATCTCGGGCACGTCGTGGAAGTAGGCTGGGAAGAAATCAGCATTGAGGTGATTGACGGCGTCACGTGAATTACCGCTGAGGAAGTTGCTCACATGACGGAAATGGCCGTAGCAGCGAGGATGTATCAACTCATTGTCACCCAGCGTGGTCATGTGAAATATAAGCACGTCGTTGTAGTCCTCGCAGTGCTCCGCCATAGCGTGGGGAACCACCTTGGGTACAGCAGCGGCATGACCCAGCACCACGCAGTCGCCGTCGTGGATGTCTTTGATGGCCTCTTCGGGTTTTGAGACCTTGCGTTTATATTCTTCTTTCCAGTTCATTGTTATATAGTTTATTGGTTCAACATGCATCACCATTTTGCGGCAATGCACGGTACAATGACGGAAAGGATACTCGGAGAGTAACACTCTAGCGCGTTTACATATTAACGCATTAGGATGGACAACCGCCTTTGACGCGAAAGCATTGCCAATAAGTCAACGGGGCAGGTCTCCTGGCTTTCACCTTCCGGCGCGGCGCCTTCTCAGGCCGATGCCGACCCAATGGCTTTTTTGCCCGCCGAAAACAATGGGGTGATTTACAGTTGCGCGACAGCTCACGGTTTGCACGTGATTCCCTCTTCGTCCCCCTTTTTCAAGGGGAAACCTCGATGAAAAAATTTTATTCAAAGGTCTGTTGCAATGCTTGTTGCCGGTAGGTGGCGGGTGCGCATTGCAGTTGCAAATATACACTGTTTTTTTTATTTTATATCATTATTTTATTTTTCATCGGGGAATTTGTTGTATATTTGCAGTTGGTTTGGCAGGCATAACAGGCTGCCAAGCGACTGTGGTTTATGCAGATAGAACGTAGATACTCGGTCGGTTTCGACTCGGAATGGGATGTTGCCGGAGTGCGTGACATGGTGCGCGCCGCAGGGCGCGTGGTGCTGGTGGCCCACACCAACGCCGACGGCGACGCCGTGGGGTCGGTGACGGGCATGTATGCCGTTATTCATGCTGTCGCACGGTGGCGCAATCGCGCAATCACCCTCACCCCCATGCTGCCCGACGGCGTCCCCGCCGACCTGACATGGCTGCCCAACACCGGCTGCATACTCAGCGGGAGAAACGATGCGGCACGCTGTCGCGAGTCCATCGAACAGGCCGACCTCATCATTGGTCTCGACATCAGTGGTCCGAGCCGCACGGGCTGCCTGGAGCGGTATTTGCGCGCCGCCACAGCGAAGAAGATTCTCGTGGACCACCACGAGTGTCCCGAACGCGAAGCCTACGATGTGGTGGTTTCCGAACCCCGGGTGTCGAGCGCCTGCGAACTGGTCTACTGGCTGTCGATGGCGGCTTTCGGCAGCGAGGCTTTCACGACCGACGCCGCCACAAGCCTCTACGCCGGCATCTGCACCGACACAGGCACTTTCAGCTTCAGCAACGACCGCCAGAGCGTCTATCTGGCCGCCGCCGAGCTGCTGCAATACGGTATCGACCCCATGCGCATCAACCGGAACATCAAGAATATCTTCTCGGTAGCCCGCATGCGCTTCTTCGGCTACGCCATAGCCCACCGTCTGGAGATATACGACGAGCAGCAGGTGGCGCTGATGGTGCTCTCGGCCAAGGACATGGCCGACGCGGGCATGGCGAGCAGCGAGCTGACGGGGCTGATCAACGAGGTGATGAAGCTGAAGGACACCGACTGCGGCATCCTGGTGCGCGAGGAGATGAGCGAGGAGCGCCCGGGTGAGATGAAGATACGTCTGTCGCTGCGCTCGAAGGAGCGTTACGACGTCAACCTGCTGGCTCGCGAGATGTTCCCCGGCGGCGGCGGCCACAAGCGTGCCGCCGGCGCCACGAGCACGGTGAGCCTGGAGGAGACGGTGGAGATTGTGAAACGAAAACTGAAGTTGAAATGAGCAAGGGAAAAGGAGTAAGGAGGAATGGGCTGGCGCGGTGGGTCTGCGCTAGCATCTTTTTCGTTTTTCATTTTTCGTTTTTCATTTTATTTACAAGCTGCCGCGAGGTGCCGTCGTACGATATCGCCGCACCCAAGGGCGACACGCTGAAGGAGAATATGATCAACGCCAACCGTATCATCGCTCAGAGCGAGGCGCAGCAGATAGACGCCTATCTGGAACGCCGCGGATGGAGCAAGGAGAAACTGCCCAACGGCGTGTGGGTGGCGGAGTATGAGAACGGCGAAGTGCCGCTCGGCCAGGCCATCGGTTATGAGGATACGGTGGTGCTGCGCTACTGCGTGTCGACGCTGGGCGGCGACGAGCTCTACGGCTGGCGCACCGACACGGTGGTCTGCGGCCGGCTGAAGCCCACTCGCGGCTTCGACGCGGCGCTGGGTACGTTGCACCGTGGCGCGATAGCACGTGTCATCGTGCCGTCGGAGCAGGGTTACGGCGTGATTGGCGACGGCGACCGCATCAAGAGCCGTATGGTGCTGGTGTACGCGGTGGAGATTAAAAGTTAAGAATTTATACAATCAAGCAATAATTAAATCAAGCAATAATTAAACAATGAAGAAACAACTGAGAATGGCCACCGCCTTGGTGGCAGGGACTATGCTGCTGGCCGCCTGCGGCAGCAGCGACATGAAGGGTTACAAACAGACCGACAACGGCCTGTACTACCGCTTTGAGCAGCAGTGCAAGGACTCGCTGCAGGTGCAGGAAGGCGATGTGCTGGTGGGCGAGATGACCATCCGCCTCGACACAACGGTGCTGCGCACCAACGTGGGCCACACCGAGCGCCTGATGCCCGCCGTGCCGATGTACGACGGTGTGCTGCACGAGGGTATCATGATGATGCACAAGGGCGACCGCGCTATCTTCGCCGTGGAGGCCGACTCGATGGCCAAGTTCATGCAGCCCAACCAGATGCCGCCGATGTACGAGCAGGGCAAGGGCATGAAGTTCTACTACGAAATCAACCTGCAGGACATCGTCACCAAGGACGAGTTCGCCGAGGAGCAGGCCAACTACCAGCAGGAGATGGAGAAGGCCCGCGAGGCTGAGCCCGAGCTGATTGCCGCCTACGTGAAGGACAACAATATCAAGGCCCAGCCCAACGCCAAGGGTCTGTACGTTATCGTGAAGAAGAAAGGCAACGGTCCGACGGTGGCCGCCGGTCGCGAGGTGCGCATCAGCTATACCGGCCGTCTGCTTGACGGCACGGTGTTCGACTCGAGCAACGAGGCCGACTGCCAGGCCCACGGCCTGCAGTGCCACGAGCCTCTGACCTACGTGGTGGGCCAGATGAGCCTCATCCCCGGCTGGGACGAGGGCGTCATGGGTCAACCCGAGGGCAGCCAGCTGCAGCTCATCATTCCGTCGGCCATGGGCTACGGCTCGCAGGGCGCCGGCCAGTTGATTCCCCCCTACTCTCCCCTGGTGTTCGACATCGACATTGTTTCTGTCAAGTAATAGAGGAGATAAGGAGACAGGAGATAAGGAGACAGGAGATAAGGAGATAAGGAGATAAGACAAATGAAGAATATCGTTATTTTCGGAGCTCCCGGAGCCGGCAAAGGCACCCAGAGCGACTTTATCGTGGAGAACTACGGTCTGACACATGTCTCGACGGGCGACCTGCTGCGCAAGGAGATTGCCGAGCAGACCGAGTTGGGCAAGCGTATCAAGAACATCATGGACGCCGGCCAGCTGGTGAGCGACGACATCGTGGTGGAGATGATGGACAAAGCCATCGCCGCCGACACGAAGGGCATGCTCTTCGACGGCTTCCCCCGCACTGTGGCACAGGCCGAGACGCTGGACCGTCTGCTGGCCAAGTACGGCCGTGAGCTGACCTGCATGGTTCAGCTCGAAGTGCCCAAGGACGAGCTGATGCGCCGTCTGCTGGAGCGCGCCAAGATTCAGGGCCGCGCCGACGACAACGAGGCTACCATCAACAACCGTCTGCAGGAGTACAATAACAAGACCAAGCCCGTGGCCGACTACTACGCCAAGCAAGGAAAGCAAAAGATTGTCGACGGCCTTGGTACCATCGAGGACATCGCCGCCCGTATCCGTCAGGCTATCGGCTGAATCATACTATGATTAAACTTACCACACAACCAGCCGACAACCCCCTCTTTGGTCAGAGCAAATGGTGGGGACAGCCCGACATGCCCGAGGAATTGGACTATCCGGAGGTGCTGATGGTGGACGACGACGGGGAAGAGTTTATGGACCCGCTGACCTTCATCTGCCAGATACGCTGTGAGGATATTGCATCGCTCGACCCCGAAGGGTTGCTGCCCCATGAGGGGATGCTGTATTTCTTCGCCGACTTGGATTATTTTCTGGGCGACATATACAACAGCGATTCCGCGGGTCTGGGTCTGTGGCAGAAGAAACACTTCCGTGTGCTCTACTCCCCCACGTGTGAAAACTTGCACACCCACAGTATCGTCTACGAGGACGGGACGCCGGTAGGTTTGCCGGCTGAAGCTATCACTTTCAGCCCTTGCAGCGAGTACGACGATAGCATACGTCTCCTCGGCCGTCCCTACCTGGAAGAGGTCTGCGAACAGATGCCCGATATGATTTCGCTCCTGCAGGTCGGTGAAGAGGACCGCTGGCATCTTCGCTTCTACGACTGCGGTATGCTTAACTTCCTTATCACTCCCCGTCAGTTACGCCTGCGGCAGTGGGACAAGACCCAGTGCCATCTATTTTCGTTTTGAGTAATAAAGACAGATGACCTCGAATTTTGTAGACTACGTCAAGATACTTGTCCGAAGCGGCAAGGGAGGTGCTGGGTCGGCGCATCTGCTGAGGGTGAAATACAACGCCAAAGCGGGTCCCGACGGCGGTGACGGCGGCCGTGGCGGTCACGTCATCCTGCGCGGTACCACACAGCGTTGGACACTGCTGCACCTGAAGTACACCAAGCATGTCTTCGCCGAAGACGGTGAGCACGGTGGTGAGAACCTCTGTACCGGCCGCACGGGCCGCGACCAGATTCTCGAGGTGCCGCTGGGCTGTGTGTGCCGTGATGCCGAGACGGGCGAATACCTGGGCGAAGTCACAGAGGAGGGTCAGGAGCTCATCATCGCCAAGGGCGGCCGAGGCGGCTTGGGCAACGACCATTTCAAGAGTGCCACCAACCAAACGCCGCGCTACGCGCAGCCCGGCGAACCTGCCGAGGAGCGGTGGGTCGTCATTGAGCTCAAGGTACTGGCCGACGTGGGCCTCGTGGGCTTCCCCAACGCAGGCAAGAGCACGCTGCTCAGCGCCGTCAGCGCCGCACGTCCCGAGATTGCCGACTACCCCTTCACCACCCTTGTGCCCAACCTGGGCATCGTGAAGTACCGCGACGACCGCTCGTTCTGTATTGCCGACATCCCCGGTATCATCGAGGGCGCCTCCGAGGGCAAAGGTCTGGGACTGCGCTTCCTGCGCCATATCGAGCGCAACTCGATACTGCTCTTCATGGTTAGCTGCGAACAACTGGAGATAGCCAAGGAGTACCATGTGCTGCTCGACGAGTTGAAGAAGTACAATCCCGAGCTGCTCGACAAACAGCGGCTACTGGCCGTCACCAAATGCGATATCATCGACGAAGAGATGCAGCGGCAACTGAAGCGACGTCTGCCAAAAGGCGTGGAGGCGGTATTCATCAGTGCCGTCAGCGGTCAGGGTATTGAAGAACTGAAGGATAAGATATTTGCGATGCTGAATGCTTGAAACGCTGAAACATATAGACACACTGTGGTTTCTCTGGGTCAACAGCCACCACACCACGGCGCTCGACTGGGTACTGTGGACGCTGAGCCAACACTGGTGCTGGGCGGTGGTGTTGCTGCTGGCCTTCGGCCTTGTCACCTTGCGCCATGAGCCGCGCCGCTGGTGGCTGGTGCTGGCAGGCATAGTGTTGTGCTTCCTTCTGGCCGACCAAGGGTCGGTGCATATCTTCAAGGAGACCGTGGGACGTCTGCGTCCCTGCCACGCGCTGGACGACGTGCGCATGTTCCGTACCCAATGTGGCGGACAATATGGCTTCGTCAGCTCGCACGCCGCCAACGCTTTCGCCATCATTACCTTCCTGATACTGCGCTACCGCAAACGCGCCGTAGCCTGCATCTTGCTGACACTCTGGGCGGTGGCCACGTGCTACAGCCGTGTCTATCTGGGCAAGCACTACCCAGGGGATGTCATCTGCGGTGCACTTTTCGGAACACCTATCGGACTGGCTGTCTGGTGGTTGAGCAGCTGGATTGAAAAAAAGTTGCAGAAAGGTGAAACAAAATGAAGAGTCCTGCGTTATATATGACGTGCTTGCTTATTTCTATCAGCACTGATAGAGAGAAGAAAATGTGTTATTCGAGCGTCCTTCCCCATGGGTTGGACGCTTATTTTACATACCCACTATGACGATACTCGACATTCTGCTGGCTCTTCCTCTGTTTTTCCTTATCTTTATGGGATGGAAGAAAGGACTGGTACGCGAGGTGGCCACGCTGGCCGGCGTGCTGGTGGGTGTCTGGGCGTCGATACACCTATCGCAACAGGTGGCCCCTTTGCTGGGTCTCGACGGCGAGAGTGCTGTGCTCATCGCCTTTATCGTCACCTTCCTGGTGGCGTTGATACTCACCTACCTGCTGGGACGCTGCGTGGAGGGTTTGATGAAAGCCGCCAAGCTGAGCCTGCTGAACAGGCTGGCAGGAGCCCTGCTAGGAGCCGTCAAAGCGCTATGCGTGCTGGCGGTGCTGCTCAACTTCCTGGTAATGGTTGACAGCAACGAGATGATTCTCAAGCCAGCCGTCAAAGAGAATAGCCTGCTCTACAATCCCGTCTACACTACCGGCAACTGGCTCACCTCACACCTGAAAGAGTACATCGACGAGCACAAAGAGGAGTGGAAAGAAGCCGTCAATAACGCTGAGAAGGAGGTTGTCAGATGATACTGGCGCCGATGCAGGGACTGACGGAAGTGCTCTTCCGCCGCATCTACGAGGAATGCTTCCCCGGAGCCATTCCTTTGGCCGTTGCGCCTTTCATCGCGTTGACGCGCAACCTGCGCTTCTCGACCGACAACGCACAGATACGCGACGTGCTGCCTGAGAACAATATCGGCTCCATCCCTGTCACCCCCCAAATACTCGGCAAAGAGCCCGAGGAATTCGTTCTGCTGGCCAACCACCTCTATGCCCTAGGCTACAACGAGGTAAACTGGAACATGGGGTGTCCCATGCGCGCCGTCACCGCCAAGCATCGCGGCTGTGGTCTCATGCCCCACCCCGACGAGGTGCGCGCCATCCTCGACAGCGTGGTGCCCCGCCTGCAGGGCAGGCTGAGCGTCAAAGTACGGTTGGGACTGAAAGAGAAAGAGGATATCTTCCGCATGGTACCCGTGCTCAACGACTACCCCCTGGCCAGCGTCACCGTCCATCCCCGCTTGGGTCGTCAGCAGTACACCGGCGTGCCCGACCTAGAAACCTTCGGCGAGGTGCTGCCGCTGTTGAAGGCTCCCGTCATCTACAACGGCGACCTATGCACGCCCGACGACATACGCCGCATCAAAGCACGCTTCCCGCAGGTGGCCGACATCATGGTGGGCCGCGGAATCTTGTACAACCCCACCCTGCCGCTGGACCTCTCTCCCAATTCATCACCAATCAACCATCACTCATCACTAACCAAGCACTTCATCCGGCGGCTGATGGAAGAGATCCAACGCACCCTGCCTACCGACGAGACGAAGATACGCAAGAAGAAAGAATACTGGAGCCTGCTGTGGAGGGCACTGCCTCTCAGCGAGATGCAAGCACGTCAGGTGCTGCGGGCGCAGGTATTAACCATTGTTGATAACTTGATTGACATCTTTACACAATAAAAACACTCTTTCTACGTAATAAAAGCGATGTATAGTGTAAAAACACCCCTCCTGATAGCGCTGCTGGCGCTCGCCCTCGCGGGCTGCAAGCAGGGTTCCTCCGATTTTGATTCCCTTACCGACAGCGAGAAACTCGAAGTCCTCGACCTGCGTCTCGAGCGCAGCCCTAAAGATGCCGAGGCCTTGGCCGACCGTGCTACGGTGCTCTTCAATCTGGGACGCACCAAGGAAGCCCTGGCCGACATCAACAAAGCCGTCGAACTCAAGCCCGACAACGTCGACTACCGTCTGCAGCAAGCCGACATCTTTTTCGCCGGCGGCGATGTGGAGAACAGTTACAAGGCCCTCTCCGAGGCCGAGCAACTGGACCCCGAGAGCAATGAGGTGCAGCTCAAGATGGGTGAGGTGACATTCTACAGCCGCGACTACGACCGCTCGCTCAAATGCCTCAGCAAAGTCACCGAACGCGAGCCCGACAACCGCACGGCACTCTTCATGAAAGGATTTATCTACAAAGAGATGGGCGACACTGCCAGCGCCGTCACCTTGCTGCGCCGCGTCTGTGACCTCTACCCCGACTACGAGCCCGCCTTCGAGGAGTTGGGCATCCTCTACTCCGTGCACCGCAACCCCCTGGCCGCTGAATACCTCAGCACCGCCATGCGCCTTGAGCCCAACAACACCAACGTACTCTACGCCTTGGCCATGTACTGTCAGGAAGGCGGCGACATGGAGCAGGCCGAGAGTCTCTACCGCCAGATACTCACCATCAATCCCGCCAGCGCCGACGCATGGCACAACCTGGGATACATAGAGCTGACCCACTACCACGACTACGACCGCGCCGCCACCTACTTCGACAGCGCGCTCTACGCCGACCCCAACCACGCCGCTGCACTGGCCAACCGCCAGCTGGCGCAAGCAGCTATGGGAAATTGAAAATTGAGAATTAACACTTAAACAACATATATCATGAGTACTTTGAAAGGACGCAACCTGATTTCCATCACCGACTTCTCCAAAGAGGAGTATATCGAGGTGCTGGACATTGCCGAGGGCTTTGAGAAGGAGCCCAAACAGAAAATCCTCAGCGACAAAGTGGTGGCCACCCTCTTCTTCGAGCCCTCCACCCGTACCCGTTTGAGCTTCGAGAGCGCCGCCAACCAGTTGGGAGCCCGCATCATTGGCTTCTCCGACCCGGGCGGCACCAGCGTCCAGAAAGGTGAGTCGCTGCACGACACCATCGTGATGGTCAGCTCCTACAGCGACCTCATTGTCATGCGCAACCCTAAGGAAGGCTCCTCGCGCTACGCCTCCGAGGTGGCCTCGGTGCCCGTCATCAACGCCGGCGACGGCGCCAACCAGCATCCTACGCAGTGCATGCTCGACCTCTACAGCATCCGCAAGACACAGGGCACGCTGGAGAACCTGCAGATCGCCATGGTCGGCGACCTCAAGTACGGCCGCACCGTGCACAGCCTCGTGCAAGCCATGTGTAACTTCAACGCCACCTTCCACCTCGTCTCTCCGCAGGAGCTCAAACTGCCCAGCAGCGTCAAGATGAGCATCAAGGATGCCGGCCTGAAATACTACCAGTACACCGACCTGCGCGACATCATCCCCACAGCCGACATCATCTACATGACCCGCGTGCAGCGCGAGCGCTTCCCCGACCCCATGGAGTACGAGCGCGTCAAAGACAGCTGCATCCTCACCGCCGACATGCTGCAAGGCTGCAAGCCCACCATGCGCGTCCTGCACCCTCTGCCCCGCGTCAATGAGATCACCACCGACGTCGACAGCACACCCTACGCCTACTACTTCCAGCAGGCCCAGAACGGCGTCTACGTCCGTCAGGCTCTCATGGCCGCCATCCTCGGAGTGAAGTAAATTGATAATTGAAAATTGAAAATTAAAAACAATGGAAAACAAGAAAGAGATACTCGTCAGTGCCATTGAGAACGGCACCGTCATCGACCACATCCCCACCGAGAGCGTCTACCAGGTTATCCGCATCCTGGGCCTCGAGCGCTACAAAGACGAGGTACTCATCGGCAACCACCTCTCCAGCGGAAAGCTGGGCCGCAAGGGCATCGTCAAAATCAAGAATAAACACTTCTCCGTCGAAGAGGTCAGCAAGATAGCCCTCGTGGCTCCCAAGGCTACCATCATCGACATCGAGGACTACAAGGTGGTACGCAAGTTCAACGCCGAGATTCCCGACCATGTGGAGAACTTCGTGCGCTGCGCCAACCCCAAGTGCATCACCAATGCCGAGGCCGTACCCACCAAGTTCGATATCGTCGACAAGGAAAACCTCAAGCTCCGCTGCCACTACTGCGAGAAGTTCACCACCAAGGAAACCATGAAGTTCGCCGACTAGTGATATGAGAAGATATTTCATTTCGCTGCTGGTGATGACGCTGACGCTGGTGCTGGCGACTTTCGTGATGATGTGGACCCTGCCGCAACACTACCTCCCTGTGATGCCGTTGCTGGCGCTCTATTTCGGCGTCCTCTGCGGCCTGCAGCACTGGTTTGTCACTCGCGCCATGTACCGCTCGCCCAAGATTTTCATCCAGATGTTCCTGGGCTCCGTCATCGCCGTGCTCTTCATCCATATCATCATTCTGGCGGCCTACCTATTTACGCATCCGTCGCACGCCCACCTCTTCTCATTGGCCTTCTGCGTCGGCTATGCCGTCAGCCTCGTCTTCGAGACCGTGGCTTTGGTGCGCTTCGTCAACCGTGAGCGCCGCCGCCGACTGGAAGAGAAGAAATAACGTTTATCCTCAAGCCCTTATGCCCCCGCCGGCGTTCCGCCAGCGGGGGTTTGTATTTTATATCGTGCACGACATATTTATTTTTTTTAATACTTCTTCTGTAGCATCGTAAACCTCATTGTTATGGTATTATTATAGCATATTGATTTAGAATAACATAACACACTCCTCTATCGACCCTCGCCCAACCCGGCGCACGGCACTGTGGTGCTGACGCTGGCAGAGGCGGCCGAGGGCGCCGAGCTGATGCTGTGCGACCTCGGAGGTCGAGAACTGCGGCGCGAGCAAGTGACGGGGACGACACACAGCCTTGACGTCTCCGCGCTGCCGACGGGTGTGTATCTCCTCAAGCTCACCACCCCGCAAGGCGTCGCCACACTCCGTCTGCTGGTGGAATGACGGCATAGAGACGACAAAGCGGGTTCTGGCGTCTGCCGGAACCCGCTTTGCTGTTTTCCTCCAAATATTATTTACTTTGCTGCCGGAGGAACGTATTTGGTGAGCGTGCAGGAGATGTTGCCACGCTCTGTGTTCTGGTCATTGTAGATATAACGGCATTTGCCGGTAATGGCCATCTTGCTGGCATTGAGCTCATAGACAGTGAAAGCTATGACATAGGCCTCACCAGTGGTGTTGGTCGTTTTGGTGGCGGTGACATTGTTGTCACGCAGGGTCCACAGGTAGTAGCCACTCTCGGCATCGACACGGATGGTGTCAGGAGCCTTGATTTCCATCGTGGCACCGGCCCAGTTGAAACCCGTGACGGTGTCGGGCGCCAAGTTCTCAGGGAAAATCCATTTGCCGTACAACTGGTTTTCGTCCACCTGAAACTCGTCGGAGCAGGAGACGGTGAACAGCGACGTTGCGGCGACAAGCAGCGCGGCGGCAAGAAGGAAGATATTCTTTTTCATCATTATAGGGTGTTTATTGTTATTCTTTAAGGGCAATAACGCAAGAGAGAATGGTTTATTGTATATGGTACAATTATTTTTTTATTATTTTAGCCAGCCGGCCGGCGGCACGGAGCAGGTAGACGCCCGAGGTTAAATCGGAGACTGAAAATTGAGAATTGAAAGATTTCAGCCTTAGACGTCCCTGCATGTCGTAGAGTTCGACGGGCGTGCCATCGGGGAGTCCGATAACATGGACGATATTAGTGACGGGGTTGGGATAAACACGAATGTCGGCGGCCGAGAGTCGGAGGTCGGAGATGCCCTGGCTACCAGGGAGGCTGTGTATCTCGGCGATGTAGTTGATGAACGATGGAGCCAAGAAATTCCAGTATTCGGGCAGCCGTGTGCTGCTAAGGGTTTTCTGTCGCGATATCTCCATTGTCAGCTCGAGGCAGTTGTGGTAGTAGTTCACATAGTCCTGCCGTCCGCCGTGGATGACGTACCAGTCGCCACCAGCGATGACACCCGAGGGAGTGACGTCGTTGAAATGGTTTACACTGTAGATGCGGCTGGTGTCGACGAAGCGTGTGCAGACTTCACGCCACCAGGCAGCCTGCGGATGCGGGTTCTGTAGCGTGGTGTAGCAGTCCCAAGGGTAGTTCATCACCTCGCTACCACCATGCAGGTTGGCGCTGAGGCGGAAGTTGTGGGACGAGAAATAGTCAATCATAGCCTGATTCTCCTGTGGGATGGCATAGTTGTAGGACTGGAAGGGGTCGGGATAGCGACGGTTGAGGTCGATGCCGGCGGAGTTCTCGCGCACGGAATTCGACACGGTGGTGTTGCCGCCATGATAGGTGCCGTCGGGGTTGGCCAAAGGGTTGATGTAGATGGCGGTCTCGTTGACGAGGTCGGTGAGGCGCTGGCTTGTGCCGTAGCTGGCAAGCAGCGTGTCGATGAGACGCAGCATCATGACATAGCCCGTCACCTCGTCGCCGTGGATGGTCGAAGAGTAAAAGAACTGGGGCTTGTAGATATCTGCCTCTCGGATACCTTCAATGTGGACCGCCAAAATAAGACGTCCTTGGAGCGAGAGGCCTATGGTGTCGATGGAGCAGAGGTCGGGATATTCATTGGCCCAACGCTGCATCATGGCGAGGTAGGTCTGATAAGTAGGATAGCGGTCCCACGAGGCCATCTCTTCGACCGTGGCAGCCATATTGACAGCCTTGCTGGCGCCGTAGAACTCCTGTACCGACGGAAAGGCGTCGGGGCGCGGTTTCAGAGGTTGTTCTCCCGCGGTGGGGAATACTTGCGCCTGCATCGGCAGGACGGCAAGCAAAAAGGAAAGCGCTATTATCAGTTTTCTCATGATTACTGATAACGCGCTTTCCTGATTAATATTGTGCAGCTCTTACAGAATGATGCCGAACTTGACGGGGTAGAGCTCCTGGCAGCCGTCTTTGAGCAGTGGCACCGTAGCCGTCTGCACGTAAAGTCCTATGGTCTTGTACTGCACGGCGGCACGCACGTCGAAGCTATAGGGGTTGAAATAACGGTTCACCGAGTAGTCTTTCTCCTTGTTGGTGCCGCCCATCACCTCCACTTTGCGGCGCAGGCCAGTGTTGTTGCCGCTCCAGTTGAGGCCCGGCAGGGCGGTGAGGCTGAAGTGCCACTTATCACGGTTGCCGAACTCGAACTTCAACGGCACCACCACATGGCGCGTCTTCAGACGCGAAGTGGCTACGGCACTGCCAGCAGTGCCGGCGGCGAAAGTCATGGGGTTGGCTGCGGCGTCGAAGAAGACCTCGGGAGTGATGAAGTTATAGCGGTCCCAGTCAAAGCCCAGACCGGCCTTGAAGGCGAAGCCACGCACGTTGATGACGGGAATGTTGACGGCCAGCTGTATGTTGTGGAAGTTGGTGTTCACGGCTGCGGCACCCTCCACGCCGCTAAATCCGCTGCCCAGCTCGCTGCCCCAGTTATGCCAGCCGAAGGCCAGGTCCAGATCGGTCTTCCTGGGGTGACGATTACGCTTGGAGGTCTTCTTTTGCGTGGCCTCCTTGGCTGTACGAGCAAAGTCGCTTGCATAATTACCGATACGGGCCATGGCTTTCACCGCATCGTCGGCCACCTCCTCGCGCTCGTGCTGCAACACGCCGTCGATGGTGTAGCGGCCGCTGTTGATATAGGCAAAGTCACTGTTGGAGTATGAGTTATGCAGGGTATCACCCGCCGCCATGTGATGATTGAGGTCGGTGGCGGCATGGTCGATACTGCTGTAGTCGGACGCACTCTGGTCGCCGCTGCCGTACTGTACACAATTGGTCGCGGAGAACCGGGAAAAGTCCTCACAACGAACCTTCAGCGTACGTGCACGGAGTGTGTCGCCCTCCTGGCCCGAGAAAGAGAACTTGGAATAATCCTCGGCATGGATGACCAGGCTGTCGAGCGGGGCGAAATCGCCATCGAAATTCAGACGGCTGAAGTCCTGCGTATTGAAGTTCATGTGGCGTCCAGGAGCGAGGTAGAGCGTCATCTCCAGGTCACCCTCGTCGATCACAAGGGTGCTGCCCTTCATCTTGCCCACCTGCTTGTTTTCTCCATCCACCTGTAGGCGAGTCTCCGGCCCCTGCTTGACGGTAAGCTGGGCATAGTCCTCGAGGCGTATCTCACGGACACGGTCGGGAACGGGTTGTGTGTACTGTGCGCTGGCGCTCAAAGGCAGCGCGGCGGTGGCCATAAGGGCCAAAAGAACGGTGTGTTTCATAATGATATGCTTTTATTTGTTCGATTCGTTATAGGCTAATACCATATCGGCCATCATGCGGACACCCCCGGGCGTGCGCTCCCGCAGGTTGTCGGTGTATTCCAACAACTCCTCACCCGTAGGCATACGACGAGCCAGGCGGCGCCCCAGGTAGGTGCCCTGCAAACGTCCCTTGACAGCCTCGTTGACGGCCACCAGACGCTGCTGGATGGCATCGCCGCTGTCGACGGTAAAGAGGTTGTCGACATAGACGAGTTTCTGTTCCACGATAGCAGGCTCCTCTATAGTCACAGGAACGCTCTCTTCGGCTTCTTCCTGCAAGGACTCAAATTCTTCCGCCAGCAACTGTTCCACAGGCTCTTCCTCCAGGATGATTGGCAGCTCCTCGACAACAGGGTGCGTCTGCTTCACACGCATGGCGTGCACCGGCGCTGAATTCCGCTCCCGAACCATCGGCTGCTCTTGGGGCAATGGTTGTTCCTGGGCTGTCGGCATCGGTTCCTCGGTAATCATTGCCACTTCGACAGGCTGTTCCTGCGGCGTCAGCAGTCGCACCGCCGGCATCACCAGCAACGCCACCACGGCGGCGGCAGCACTCCAGCGCCACACAGCGGGCCAGAGGGGCTTGGTCTGGGGCGCCACCGACAAGGGATACTCGACGCTCTCGTCGCGCTCCAGTTGCGGTGCCTCGGCATACAGCGCCAGCTCCTCGGCGGCCTCGGGATGGTCCTGCAACCAGGCCTCCACGGCCGCGCGCTCGGCAGTGGTCAACTCGCCGTCGGCATAGCGCAAGAGCCACAACTCGTAGTTATTATTATTGATTGTTTCCATAGCCTAGTTTGATTAATTGTTTACGCATGGACACACGTGCACGGAAAAGGTACACCTGCACCCTCTCGACACTGAGCTTGAGGGTCTCCCCTATCTCGGCATAGCTGTAGCCCTCGACGTCGCGCAACTGCAGTATGGCACGCTGCTCTTCAGGCAGCACCGACAGCGAACGCTCGATGGCCTCACGCAGGTCGAAGCCCTCATCGGGCGCTTGGCTGCACGTGCTAGTCGACATCACCGAGGTGGCGTACTCACGTTGCACCGTACGGTGGCGGAACATCGACATCAACTTATGGTAGGTGCTGCTCAGCAGGAAGCCCTTGCCTCTCTCCAAGGCGATTTCGTCGCGCCGTTGCCAGAGAGTGGCCAGGGCTTCCTGCACAGCATCCTCCGAGTCGTCCTTGCTGCCGCCGCAACGTACTGCGAAGCGCATGGCGTCGTCGGCCCAGAGGGGTGCTGATGTATTGTATTCCTTCGCTGTCATTTGCTACATAGTCGCGCGAAGGGGGTGAAAACTTACAGGTAGGGTAAAAAAAATTTACACTATCCAGCGAATGTAGTCGCCTTTGCGAGGCGCTGCAGGCGGCAGCGGCTTGGCAGGATAGCCGAGGATGACATGGTCGATGCCGACATAGTTGCCCTCGATACCCAGCTCGTGCAGCAAGGCACGACCCTCGTCGCTCTCGAACTCTTCCTTGGCGCGATGTATCCAGCACGACGCCAAGCCGCAGGCATGGGCGGCGTTGAGCAGGTTGGCGATGACCGAGCAGCCGTCGTACATGTGGGTGACCACGTCGGCGTCGGCCAGCACGAGCAACACCACGGGAGCGCCATAGAAGGGATCGAAATCCTCGGCATTGCCTGGGTGCAACGCATTCATAATGCGTGCATTCATTCGACTCAGGCGGTCGCGCACCTCTTTGTTAGTGACAGCCACGATGAGCGGACTCTGCTTGCCATGACCCGTGGGAGCGTATGTGCCGGCCTCACAGACACACTCTAGCACCTCGCGCGACGGCATACGGTCACTATAGGCACGGCAGCTGCGCCGTGTCTTCATACATTCGATGGCATCCATAGCGTTATTGTTTCAATGCGTTGAGCAACGTGATGATAGCCACAGCCGTGGAGGCGGTCTGCGTCACCTTCTCGGTGTTGATGTTGGCCAGTGCCGTGGTGCCGAGAAGTTTGTCGATAAAGGTTGCAGCGTTGGCTGAAGTAATAAGACCTGCCGAGCTGGCAATGAGACCATTGGTGAAAGCCTTTCGGTAAGCGGCGTTATCCTTGTTCTGCTTCAGTTGTGTGTAAGCCGTGGCCAGCGCCAGAGCGTTGGTGAGGTTGTTACCGACGGTGAGATCGAGGGTTCCGGTGCTATGATAGCTGCTGTAGAGTCCCTGCACAGCGGTGCCGCAGGCCTGGCCCGAGGCCTTGGCCGCAGGGTCGCTTGTCGAAGCCGTCTGTAAAGCGCTGCACGAAGTCATCACCAAAGCGGCGACACACATAAGAATAAGTCCTAAACGTTTCATGTTGAGAATGTTTTATTATTATTAAAAATTAATATCGTGTTGCAAATTTACATATTTTTTCCCGAATTGTGCACGCTCTTATAAAATTTATTTATAGAGCACGAAATATCATTGTTTTACCGTTAACTGGACCATGGATTGCCCTGTAGCCGGTGTCCGTTTTCGGTTTTCTTTGCATTTCCGAGGCCTGTTCTTTGGTTGTTCTTTGCTTTTTTCCAAAGAACAACCAAAGAAATAGCATAGAAATAGCAAAGAAATACCAAAGAATAGAGAAGAACAATATATATTTATATTTTTTTTGTACCTTTGCAGCGTCAATAAAAGCATGACGTAAAAATGTAGACTACAGAAAATCAATCTTTAAACTCAAGAAAGGAGGTGCAATCATGATAGAAAAAATCCAGTATCGGCAGTTGAAGTGGCTCGATATCACGAACCCCAGCGAGAAGGATTACGCAATGTTGCTCGACGACTATCACTTCCACCCCCTGGACATCGAGGACTGCCGTGGAACGACGCAGCGTCCCAAGATTGACGAGTACGACGACTACTATTTCCTCATACTGCATTTCCCCTATTTCGACCGTGACAACAAAACGGTGCGTATCCGCGAGGTGAAGCTCTTCTGGGGCAAGGACTACATCATCACCGTGGGCAAGGCCCACTGGGTGGTGAAGAAGCTTTTCGATGAGATGAACGAGGACCTGCAGGAAGGCGACGAGGAGACACAGGAGATGATGGCCTCGAGCGACCAGCTGCTCTACCACATCCTCAACCGTCTGATGCTCGAGACCAACACGCTGGTGCAGCGCATCGGCGCCGAGGTGGACCTCATCAACTACGACATCTTCAACCGCCGCGCCCGCTCCATCATCGAGCAGATATCGGTGACTCGGCGCAACATCATTCTGCTCAACACCACCTTCCGGGCCCAGTTGCGTGTGCTGCACATGTTCGAAAGTGGTGGCATCAAAGGCTTCATCGACCCCGAGGTGCTCGACATGGAAGACTACTGGGGCAACATCCTGGACCAGTACCAGAAGATGTACGACTCCATCGAGGACTACGGCGAATTGATTGAAGGCCTGTCACAGACTTTCGACTCGTTGTTGACCAATCGCACCAACGAGATCATGCGCGTGCTGACCTACTTCTCGACCATCATGCTGCCCCTGACGTTGGTGACTGGTTTCTTCGGCATGAACGTCGAATTTCCCTTCTCGCCCAACACAACGGCCTTCTGGATTATCCTGGGTGCACTGATTGTGCTTATGGTGGTCATCATCCTTTTCTTTCATAACCGTACGAGGAAGTAAATGAATGTTTATTATCTTTAAAGAATGTTCGATTTCAGTCATTTTCTCTCCGATAGCTACTCTGTAATACTGGCCGTCCTGCTGCTGGCGGCGATGATATATCTGTGTCTGTACTACGGACTGTTTTATTTCCGTGTGGGCCGTTGGAAACTCGGTGGCCGGAAGTCGGAATCCACAAACCAGCCCTCGGAGAAGCTGCCGCCTGTGAGCGTGGTGCTCACGGCAAGGAACGATGCCGCCTGGCTCAAGGAGAACCTCGTCTACCTGCTGGAACAGGACTACCCCGACTTCGAAGTGGTGGTGGTGGACTATCTGTCGAGCGACGACACCGAGTTCGTCCTCAAGCTGCTGAAAGACTACTACCCCCACCTCAAGGTGGTGCCCTTCAAGGAGGACGTCAACCTCTTCCAAGGCAAGAAATACCCCCTCTCGATAGGCATCAAGAGCGCCAAGAACGACATCCTGATGCTGGCCGATCCCAACTGCACGCCAAAGAACCTCCTGTGGCTGCGCGGCATGGTGAAAGGTTACAGCGTCCCCTCGGAAGGAAATAAAATACAGATTGTTCTGGGCTACTGTGGCGTGAAGCGCAGCAAGACCTTGCTGGGCTGCCTGCAGCAGTACGACGCGTTGTCCTATGGTGCACAGTACCTCGGCAGCGCATTGCTGGGACACCCCTACACCGGCTCGGGACGCAACCTCAGCTACCGCCGCTCGTTCTTCTTCAACCAAGGAGCCTTCATACGTCACTACGACGTAGCCGACGGCAGCGACGACCTCTTCGTCTATCAGAACGCCAACCACAAGAACACAGCCATCTGCATCGACAGCGACGCCTGCCTGTCTGTGGAGCCCCGCAAGCATTTCTACCAGTGGCATGATGAGCGACGCCACCGCGTGGCCACACGCAACCGCCACAACTTTGCCGACAGGCTGAGGGAAAGCCTGCCTAGTTGGACCAACATCCTCTTCTACACCGTCGCCGTGCTGCTGATACTGCGCGGCAACCTGCCCTGGATTGCCGTACTGACAGCCATGGTTCTCAAATGGGCCTGGCAGATAGTCTGCTTCTCCCGACTCACCAAACGTTTCGACGGCGGTCACGTCCATTGGGCCGCGCCGTTGTATGAAATTTATTTTATCATCGCAAATACTATTCTGATACTTTTGCCGTTACCTAACAACAGAAAGTTCAAGAAGTAATGATGGAGACAACAGCGACATCGAAACGCCTTCAGGACGACTACCGTCTTGTGTGTGCCGCGCGCGACCACGGCAACCGCAAGGCCTATGCCGACTTGATGGCAGCCTACCGCGAGCCGCTGTACCTGCTGTTCCTCCGCATGACCCGCAACACCACTGTTGCCTCCGACCTCACCATCGAGACTTTCGGCAAAGCTTTCATGCAGCTGCACCTCTATGCCCCCACCTCGACCTTCAGCGCGTGGCTCTACAGCATCGGCGTGCATCTCTATATCGACCAGCTGCGCCGTAACCGCTTGGACACCATCCCCCTGAGCGACACCGGCCGCACAACCGAAGGCGGGTACATTGAATATCAGATTCCCTCCAACCAGCCCAACCCCGAGGAGTCGCTGATACGCATGCAGCGCGACGAGACTTTGAGACAGATTGTCAACGGCCTCAAAGAACCCTACCGCCAGATTATCCACCTGCGCTACTACGAAGACCTCAGCTACGAGGAGATAGCCTCGAAGCTAAACATACCCCTGGGAACCGTCAAAGTGCGCCTCTCTCGGGCCAAAGAGCTGCTCACAGCCATTATGAAAAAGAAAGGAGGTGAGTTGTGAGACACACCGTCGCCCTCCTTGCCGCCATACTGCTTGCCGCCACGGCTACCGCCGACGACGGCAAACCTCCCAGTCCGGGACTCTCTTTCTTTGCCAACGCCGGCGCCTTCTGGGCCGACAAATCCACAGCCAACTTCTACAGCGGCATCCCCACCAACGAGAACACCATCGACCGCGTGTTGCATAGCGACACCTATGGCCACCAAATATGGCAGCACCTTGTGGACGTTGGAGCCATCTCGCCGTCGGCCATCGGCAACCAGACCAACCTGCAGGTGGTGGAATACCCCGATATGTATTACCGCATCAGCTACCAGATAGGCCTCGGTATGCGCTACGACTATGCCAACGGCTTCGGCTGGCTGCTGCGTTTCGATATGGCTCACCTCAACGCCATCGGTGCCTTCAACCTCAGCAGCGACAACGGTACCGGCGTCCTTGGCAGCGACCCCTATATACGTTGTGGCATGCTAGGCAAGGAGGATCGTATCAACATCGACTTCGCCATCGCCAAGACCGCGAATCTCAACGAGATGCTGGACATCGAGATGAACCTGGGTGCCTCCCTTGTCAACACCAAAGTGAAAGACAACCTGATGGAAATCAAAGGTGCCCCCTACTCCATACTGGATGTCTGGAACGGCCAGTCGCCCGACTACGGCGTGGGAAGCTACGAATACATCAACCAAGGCGGCATAGGCTATGGCGTCTTCATCAGCCTCCTGGTGGGCTACGCCATGCCCAATGTGGGCGCCATCAAAGCAGGCTACACCTGCTACCAAGCCAAGACGGTATTAAAAGGATACACCGCCTGGGGTTGGCAGCACATGCTTGGCGTACGTTTTGAGATAAATAACTTTAGTTTTATAAAATGATAACCTTTACCAACCTAGCAGACAGCGATCATTCGCACTTTGCACAAGAATTGTTCGAAGAGGCGTTCCCCGAACAGGAACGCCCGCCCTTCTCTATTCTCCGGCAGCGTGATGCCGGCAAATTCCATTTCCTTGTGGCCGAGAACGGCGAAGACCCCATAGGCATACTGACCTACTGGACCTTCGACGAACTGGTCTACGTTGAGCATTTCGCCATCGCCGAGGAACTCCGCAACCAGGGTCTCGGCAAGGCCGTGTTCCTCAACTTCCTCTCGCAGCAAACCGAGCAGGTGGTGCTCGAGATTGAACACCCCGACACCGAAGAGGCCGACCATCGGCTGGAATTCTATGCCAGCATGGGCTTCTTCCAGAACCCACAGAGCTACATCCAACCCTCCTACCACAACGACGGACGCACGGTGCCGATGATACTCATGTCGAAATATGAACTCGACGACGACGAATTTGAGGAAATCAAGACCATTTTATACCGTGAAGTGTACGGAATAAACTGAAAAACGAAGCCTGAAAACTAATTTTTTTATTACCACAACAACCTGACTAACAACTCCGAACTCCGAACTCCGAACTCCGAACTAAAAAAAAATTTGGTCAGTATCGGAAAAGGTTGTACTTTTGCACCCGCTTTTGAGAGAAAAAGCGACTGGCTCCTTAGCTCAACTGAATAGAGCATCTGACTACGGATCAGAAGGTTGCAGGTTTGAATCCTGCAGGAGTCACCAAAGGGAACCCAATAAGGTTCCCTTTTTTCGTTCCCCCACTCTCCTGCTCCCCGGAGAATCGACGGAGCAACAGGAGCCTGTCACCAGCCCCCGTAGGGGGCGACACAAAACCCATTGTCGTTGGCACACGTCAATCTCTCTTCTCCTCTTGAACATGAATTGCCATGAATGACCGTGAATTTCTTCGTCTCAAGCGCCTGTCGCCAGCCCTGTAGGGGCGGCAGATGTTAGCCGTGGGCTTCAGCCCTCGGCATGCGAGCCCACACACCATCCGGAGCCCCGTAGGGGCGACACAAAACTCATTGTCGTTGGCACACGTCAATCGTTTCCTCTCCACTGCACGTCAATTGCCGTCAATTAATCCCCTTCAAGCCATTCGCCTTTCTTAATTCTTAATTCTTAATTCTTAACTCTTAACTCTTTCCTCCTCCCGCTGCGCGTAATCCTTTTGTGCGAACGTGAATTGCCGTAAATTGGCCGTTAATTGCCGTTTTTATTTTCTCAATTACAAATATTACTCACGCATTTAACTATAAAAAAAAGCATAAATATTGTGCAGCAAGATGTAGTCAGGAACAGGCAGACGGTTGGAACCGATGTAGCCTGTGTATCAAAGTTCCTGTCCCCGCGATTCCCGACCTCGCGGTATAAACCAGCTAGGCATACATACCACAAGACCCTAAAGGGCAGAATTGTTCGTGGGACAGGTACCTGTCCACTGGTCTCTCTGTATCATGCCCCTCGCAAGCAAATTTTGTCAAGTATCTGCTTAACTATGTTGTACATCTCCTTGCCCTCGGAGTAGTCGGCTTTACATGCGTAGTTCACTCGGTTTTCCTTCAGCAGCTGCAACGCCGTCGTTTGTTTATTGTTATCGCCATACACAGCGATGGAATGTCCTCCTTGCCCTTTCACCACGCTCATACTGGGCACATCCGTCTCTCCGTCGCCGAAGTATATTATCCGTTCGAACGGAATGGGGCGGTCCTCTTTGGCCACGTACTCGTTTATCCTCTTGTTGTCGCTCACCTCGCGGATGCCCTTGTTAATCTTGAAGAGGAACTGCGTTTTGGTGGTGTAGTCGACCGCCACAGCCGGCCAATAGGCGATGCCGTCGACATTGTAGAGGAACGAGCAGGCGTAAATATTCTCAAACTCGTGGGCTATCGAAGTGCCTTCTATCATCTCCCTAAGGCCGGAGGAGTTGATGAAATGCTTGATGTTCAGTCCGATAGACTTGCCGTATTCGTTGATTGAGGGAAACCATTCACAGACGCCCTTGAATAGTTCTGTCTTAGAGCCGAACTGCTGAAATGATTCACGTCTCAGTGAGATTCCGTTGGCTACAGCCTCCTGAAGCATCAGATACATATAACACAGTATTCCGCTGGCGTCGTTCTCCGTGGCCATTTTGACCACCTTTTCCCAAAATTGTGTTGGGTCTTTCCCGATGGCCTGCACAAAACCGAACTCCTGCATATTGCCCGGCGACAACGTCCCGTCGAAGTCATAGACAAGGGCTACGTCGATATATTCCTTTGCTTCCATATACATTTTTTTCTTTAAGTGTATCTTGCAACACCTTTATTGCTGCATAGTAACGTTCGGGCGATGAGGTTGACACAGGTAGTTTTCTACAGCCGCCCAGTCGGGGAATTCCGGGGAGCCGAACTGAATCCATTTACCGCGGAACTCATTGGCGCCATTCTTGGGGCGGTCGTCGACAAGGTAATCGCCGTCCAGCAATTCCTTATGATGGCTGATGATGAGGCGTTTGTAGAAGAGGTCGTCGAGGTGCGTGGTCACCCATCGCACCTTATCTGCCCACGCCGACGGATTGTCCCACGGAGCAGTAGATAGGATATAGCAGTCGTAGTGTTCAGCAATTCGGTGCAACGCCTCGATGGCACCGGGCATAGGCTTCATCAGTCCAAAGAGACCTGGAATGTCATCCAGATGCCCTTCGTAGTCCTGTTTCGTAGCATCGTCCACTTTATCGAGCCCCGACTGAAAGTCGACGATGACATCGTCCATATCGAAATATACTCTTTTCTTCATCATAATGTAGGTGCAAAGATACAAAATGTTTTTCAAATTACGCAGCAAAACCTATTCTTCTTGCCGCAGGCGAACCTATCTTCTCGTCGCAGCACAGTTCCTCAAGAACATCCTGCGGGGCTTCTGAGTCGCCGTGCAGGATACAATTGACGGCATACTTTCGAGCGATGTTCTCTATCTGTCCGCCGCTGAAGTCGTACTCTCCGGCAAGAACATCGACAACATCTGTGGACAACTCAGGAATCATCGTATGCCATATTTTTGAGCGCACGGTAACATCGGGCTTCTCGAAGCATATCTTATAGAGGAAGCGGCGTTCGAAGGCGCTGTCGAGGTTCTCCGTCAGGTTGGTGGTGGCGATGAGGATGCCGTCCAAGGTCTCCATCTCCTGCAGGATGATATTCTGGATGGTGTTCTCCATCTTGTCGACGGCATTCTGCGCCCCCTGCTTGCGGATGCCGATAATGGCGTCGGCTTCGTTGAAGAGCAGGATGGGGGCGATGTCAAACTTGGCCACCAGCGTACGGTAGCGGTCGAAGAGGGATTTGATGTTCTTCTCGCTCTCCCCTACCCACTTGCTCTTGATCTGCGGCACGTCGACCACCATCACCTGACGCCCTGTGCGGCGCGCTAGCTGGTACACCGTCTCGGTCTTTCCCGTCCCCGGACCCCCGTGGAAGAGGCAGGTGAACGCCTGTCGGAAGCCCCGCTGTCGCATGCGTTCGTGCACCTCCTTGTAGCGCTTCGCATCGAGCAGCGACGCCAACTCCTCGACCTGACGGTCTACCTTGTCGCAATAGAAGAGTTCCTTCTCCCCGATGCTATCGGGTTTCATCACATCGGCAGCAGTGTCGGCAGCCACGCTAATGTTCAGCTCGCCCAACAGCTCGCGCTTGGCATGTTCGGTGAGGTGGAAGCGGTTGTTGTCGGCGATACCGTCGGCACACAGGTGTTCTATCAGCTTCATGTGCATTAAGGGATTGGCGTCGTTGCTCATTTCCGACCGCAGCCGCATGAAGGTTGCTTTGTTCTCGTAGAGAGGCTCTATCTGATTGAAGCGCACGTCGTCGTCGTCCTCGTTGACCAATAGGTGGCAGAAGAGGACGATCAACAGTTGGTCGATGGAACGCACCTTCAGCGCGCACACCTTTCTGGCAAAGGTCAGCTGGGGGTTCTGCTTCAGCAGGGTTTTCACCTCCTCGCCCAGTTCGTCGGGAGTGATGGTCTCGTCGCCGAGGTCATCGAAGAGTACCTTCAGGCGGGCGAATAGCTCGCAGCAGTCGAGCCCCGTGTTCGGCGGCATATGGTAGGCCTCGTTGTGCTTCAGGGCGCGGAGGACGGCAGCGGGCACAATGAAGGTGTCCTCGTCCTTTCCGCGGCGATGGTAGCGCAACAGCCGGCGGCGGATCAACACCTCAACGTCGCCGCTATAGCTGAGAATGCGTATGTTCGAAATATCGAGGTAGGTGGCCAGGTCGTCATAATCCACATAGCGGCAATTGCGGTCAAGGAAGACGGTGAAGAACACCGCCTGACGGGCGGTAATACCATAGCTCTCGGCGAGGAAAGCAAGTTCTTCCTTGCAGTCGACGAAGAGTTGGTCGTCCAACTTCGACTTTTTGGCTTTTGCAGCCACACGCTCGATGGCGTCAATCAAGGTAAATTGCTTCAAGTTTTCCATATTTATATATAATTCAATCTTGGTAATTCTTAACCTTCAGTTCGGATTTTTTCTCACCGTCGAACATTTCAATGTGGTCGATGGCGGTAGGAACAACGACTTCTTCGAGGTTCACGCAGTAGTGGAACGCGTCGGATGCTACTCGTGTGACGCTGGCGGGCAGCACGATGCTGCGCAGGTTGCGGCAGTCGTAGAAGCAGGCGGTGGGGATTTCGGTTATGTTGTCGGGCAGCGTCACATCGTTCACGGCACTATCGTAGAACAGCGCTTCGGGCAGTACGGAGAGGTTGCGGGGCAACACGACTTTCTTCAGAGCGAGCGTACCCTCGAAGGCAGCTTTACCAACGTGCGCGATGCTGTCGGGGAGGTTGATCTCTTCTAGTTTGTCGCACAAACCGAAAGCTTCGTCTTCGATGCTGCGGAGCGACGACGGCAACTGTACGCGTCGCAGCTTAGTACACTCGTAAAATGCTTTCTTCGCAATGACGGAGACGCGGTAACCTTGCACATGCGGCGGGATGACGAGACGGGTCACATCGCTCGTGCGAGGGTAGAGATGCAGGACTTTTACTTCATTGTCGTTCAGCACGCTGAACGCGAGATTGTCTTGATGAATTACCATAACAATAACATTTAATTTGTCAACAATGCGAATATACGCATTATTTTCAAATTAAATGTTAAAGAAATGTTAAATATGGATTAAGCTCAGTATTTCTTCATTAAATACTCTACATCAGCAACAATTTGATTTATAACATCGCCAATAGTTTTTCCACATACGCTATCATCTTTGTTTTGATAGACATAATAGAATGTCTTTTCTTTATTTTTATTTTTGAATGAACATATTTTATTGCTTTTTGTACTATATATATCTCCGTGATTAAATAAATCTTTAAATTTGTTTAGATTTGGTTCTTGGGTGGGTTCTTTACCATACTCTATATAATGTCGATACTGGTCACCTTGTAATTGTATGCCCAAAATATATTTGTTTTCAATGTTCACTTTTATATCAATAAATCCCGTAGCATTTGTCATTCCAAATCCTATAGCAAGTTTTATTTCTTCTGTTTTTGTTTCTGATAATATTTGTTCAACGGTTTTCCCTTTCTTTAAATTTTCCTTTCCCAGTTTCTTTCCCAATTCTTGTTCCAGAATGGAAAACATCTTAGAGAAAATCATCTTTTGACGCAAGTCGTTTATCCTTAATTCTACAGCTAGTTTGGACTTTTCGGGGTCGGTAATATCCGTATAATTCATGGACATTATTTTCTCCTTGTCCCCAACCCATTCTTTTTTCAATTCTACCAATTCTTCTATCATATTACGATAATCATCGACTATATTAGCATGGTATTTATCTTTTATTTCGAGATTATTCAATATTTGTAGATAATCCCAATATGACCATCTCTTCCATCCGCTATCGTTAAAATCCGGTTCCATAAGCGACAGAAGAATTCTCTTGTTTTTTTCTATCTTATCCGGCTTATTTTTAAGTATTTTTTTTATCTTTGAGTCATACCCCTCTAATTGAACTTTATCAGGGACACTTTTCACTTTGTTCTCTATAACTGCAACAACATAGCCATCTTTATTGTAGATGGAAAAATCAAAATTATTCTTCTCCCGATATACTTCCATGCCATCTTCTTGAATTATATTAAATCCACTCATTATCTTCCAAAAAGCATCCGGTTCAGCTTTCCACAGCCAATACAGGAAGTTGGAATGGAACAATTCTTTTGAACCCAATGACAGCTGGAACATCGGGGATTGCTGAAGTTTTTGTTTTTTATTATTATCCATATGTTTTTTTATTAAAACATTGACACTTCTTTCAACTTCTCCCACACCTTGACCATTGCCCAAGTGTCGAGTTCGCAGTAGCGGAGGAGCGACTCACGGGCGGCTGCGGCTTCGGAGGGCGGCATGTCCTTGATGCGGGGGAAGATATCCATAGCCTCGCCGCCGTTGTGTACGCTGCCAGTAAGGTTGTGGTAGTCCAGTTTTTCATCATCTGGAAAGAGCGACGGCAGTACACGCTTGATGCTGAACGAGCCGTTCATCTTTGGCAGATAGAGCATCTTCTTGCGGAAGGGTTCGATAAGGTCGACGATATAGTCGGCAATGTCCCGTAGATGGTCAGCCAGATCGGGGTAGGCATCGGCCAACTCGTTCAGACGACCGCACTCGAAACCTTTATTATAGGCCGTGGTGCAGACACCCCTCGGAATATCCTTGCAAATCTGCTCGGCCAACGCCCGTCGAGGATCGGTGCCCGACTCGCCAAGGAACTCCTTGTGTTTGATTTCCCCACCTTCCTGTTCAATATAATGCAACGAATACTGGAATGTTATCTGCTGATAAGGTTTTGTCCCCGGAAACTGTGGCACGACATCCTGATAAGTCTCGAAGTCGAGGAAGTAGAGCGGATAACTCAATTGTCCGAGATATTTCCGTATGGCATCAGTATCAACCAATTGCGACCCATTAAGGAAACTCTCCACCTGTAGTTGCTGCATTTCCGTCAGCTGCTCACCACGCAGACTCTCAAAGTCCACCTTGCCCTCACGGTATAGGGCACATTTCTTGTCGAAGTTCATGCGGTAAAGGTCGAAGACATTCGGCTCCGGCACCTCTCCAAGGCAGTACTTAAAGAAAGCACATGAATAAGGATTGTTGCAATGTACGTCAATGTCGGTATCGGGCATGTCTGCACCTTGCAGTATATGCTTCGCGATGGGCAAATTGAACGATACTTTCAAGTACTCATTCTCTAGTAATTCTGCCACGTCTTTGATATGGAATAAGCCGTGTAAGTCCAGTTCTTCATCCCGCACATAGTTGCTGTCGAGCCGTACAAGGTATGTGCCAGTGACCTTCAGGCCGCATTGCTCCAGCACATAGCGCTGATAGGCAATGTCCTGTAGATAAACCCGCAGAGAGTCTTCGTTATCATCCTTGTCGCTCTTATAGGTACTGCTCTTCACCTCATAGATAGCCCAGCCGCCACTCTCGCGGTGCAGCAAGTCAACAGCACAATAGCACCCATCGTAAGAAAAAGCCGCTTCGGCGATACATTCTGCCCCATCGGCAATGCATTGCTTCGTCTTCTCAATCATGGCCGCCAAATCAAGGCGTTCGCCATCGTATGTGGTAACATCAACAGTATTGGGAAATATTCGTTTGGCCAATTCTCCCACTTCGGTACCCTTCTCGAAGCGAGCCTCCGCAGAGTCGTCAACCTTGGCCAATTCGGGCTTGTACACACCCAACCACATATTGCGTGGACATTGGCAGAAAGCCGTGTAGCGTGATTTTGACAGGTTCTTCTTCATTGTCGAATACGATTTCTTTCGATTTGCAAAGTTACAAATAAATTTCGAAACGGCAAAATAATTATTTCACCCGATTGATGGTTGTGAGAACTGCTAGATTGAAAGAAATTTCCTATGGGGAATATGGGATGGTGGAGGGGATGGGAAGGGAAGCAAAAAGTGAAAAATGAGAGGTGGGGGCAGGGAGGGGGGGAAAGTGAAAAGTGAAAAGTTAAAAGTGAAAAGTGAGGGGGGGGGGCGAGAATGGTAAAAGAATGGTTTTTTGTTGCGCACAAACAACATTTTTTATAAAAATGTATTGTATATGCAACATTTTTATTATCTTTGCACCATATAACAAGAGGCTATGGATACACTTTACAGAAAGAGTAACAGGCTTTACAATCGCGGGAACAGGAACTTTGATACACAGGCTACATCGGTTCCAACCGTCTGCCAGCCTTGTCATCTGTCATCTGTCATTTTCATTTGTTCCGCCGATATTTCGTCTCCCTCTGCCCTACCCCATTTTATTTATTGTTCTTTTACTTTTCTAAAAGAACAGACCAACATAACAGACCAACATCATGTTGACAATCAGCGCACACACCGCACGACAAATACTATGAATATCTGTGAACACGCTTGACCTGCGTAGCTTCGAGAGATTCGCCGTCCGAAAAGGTTGTTTTCGGCGTTGGGGGAAGAAGTGGGCGTGTGGGACAATTGGGTACTTTCGTGGGACAACAAGGTACTTTCGCGGGTCGATTTTGGGCATTTCGGAAAAATTACCTTATTTTAAAGGGCAACTATTTTTGGTCATGTGATAAATAATGCGTATCTTTGCACTTTGTAAGAAGAGATATAACGATGAAGCGGCTGGGGCTGATACTGCTGACGATGTTGCTGTGTTGCAATGTGATGGCACGGCAGGAGCGCGACACACTGGGTGTGGGCACGCTGGTGAGTTTTGTGGAAAACCGAGGCCAGTGGGAGCATCCGTTCCTTTTTGAGGCTCAGTTGCACAACGCCGCCCTGTTCCTCGAGAGCGGCAGCATCACCGTGGTGCTGCGCACCCCCTCGTCCCATCCTGCCCCTCCGGCAGGCTGCCTCCGGCAACACGCCTACCGTATGCACTTCGACGGCTGCAACGCCAACACCCCCACTGGATTCGGCCTGCAGCCCACCTATAACAACTATATGCTGGGAACCGACGTCTCCACCTGGCAGAGCCACGTACCGCTCTACGACGCCGTGCGCTACGACGACCTCTACGACAACATCGACTTCGAAATCTACGGCGGCAGCCTCGCCCTGAAGTACAACTTCATCGTGCACCCGAACGGCAACCCGTCACAGATAGCCATAGAATACGAGGGCACCGACGGCATGGAGGTAACATCTTCGGGATGCCTGCGCATCCGCACCTCCGTGCGCGACATCATCGAGCTGAAGCCCTATGTTTATCAAACAAACGACAACGACGAACAAGAGGAAGTGACCAGCCGTTGGCGTGTCAGCCGCACCAAGAAAGGCCTCTACCGCGCCACCATCGAGGTGGGCGACTACGACCACCGGCGCGACCTGGTGATAGATCCCGTGCTGATCTTCTCCACCTACACCGGCTCCACGGCCGACAACTGGGGCACTACAGCCACCTACGACTCACGGAAGAACGTCTACACCGCCGGCCTGGTGTTCGACGTGGGCTACCCCGTGTCGCTGGGAGCCTATGACACTACCTTCAACGGAGGCTACACCTCCGACTATAACCTCGGCATCGCCGACATCGGCATCTTCAAGTTCGACTCCACAGGCACCCAGCGCCTCTTCGCCACCTACCTCGGCGGCAACCAGGCCGATATGGCGCACAGCATGTTCGTCAACAGCTTCGACGAACTCCTGGTATTCGGCACCACGGGCTCCCAGAACTTCCCCGTCACCCCCGGAGCCTACCAGACCACCCACGCCGGCGGCAGCAGCCTCAGTTACGAAGACGCCTACAACCAGCGTACCATCTACTTCCCGCAAGGCAGCGACATCTTCGTCAGCCGTCTCAGCAGCGACGGAAGCCAGCTGCTGGCGTCGACCTACGTGGGCGGCAGCGGCAACGACGGCCTCAACTACCACATACGCTACAACAACAGCCAGCAGATTATCATGGGCGGCAACGACTCGCTCTACTTCAACTACGGCGACGGCGCCCGCGGCGAGATTATCACCGACGACCTCAACAACGTCTACATCGGGAGCACCACCTTCAGCTCCAACTTCCCCGTCACAGCCGGTTGCGTGCAACCCCAGGCCGGAGGCCGACAGGACGGCGTGGTCTTCAAGCTCGACCACAACCTGCGCAACATGCTGTGGAGCACCTACATCGGAGGCTCCCACGACGACGCCGTCTACAGCATCGATGTCGACTCGGCCTACAACCTGCTCCTCTGCGGTGGCACCAACAGCAGCAACTTCCCCGTCACCGACGGCACCTTCCAGACCTCCTATGGCGGCGGCTCGGCCGACGGCTTCGTCAGCAAGATCTCCTATCACGGCAACCGTCTGATAGCCTCCTCCTACGTCGGCGACCTGCAGTACGACCAGCTCTACTTCGTACGCACAGGCCGTCACGACGAGGTCTTCCTCTTCGGCCAAACCAGATACGCCAGCACCCGTTTCATCTACAACGCCGGCTACAACGTCCCGGGCGCCGGCATGCTGCTCATGCGCCTGTCGCCCGACCTCGCCACGCGGCGCTGGAGCACCGTCTTCGGCACCCCGAACCGCATCAACCTCTCCCCCACCGCCTTCGCCGCCGACATCTGCAACCGCATCTATGCCGTCGGCTGGGGACGCAACTTCGTGCCCTACATAGCCTCGTGGTACACCTCGGGCACCTCAGGCATGGAGCACACCAACGACGCCTACCAGGACTCCACCGACGGACAGGACTTCTACATCATCAGCCTCGACGCCAACGCCAACCAGCTGGAGTACGCCTCCTTCTTCGGCCAGCTGCACGACCCGGCGGTCTCGAGCCACAACGGCGCCGACCATGTCGACGGTGGCACCTCGCGCTTCGACCGTATGGCCACCCTCTACCAGTCGGTCTGCGCCTCCTGCGGCGGCTCCCAAAACTTCCCCACCACCGCCGGCGCCTGGAGCCGCACCAACCGCTCCAACAACTGCAACAACGCCCTCTTCCGCTTCAGCGTCAGCGAGGACTTCCCCGTGGCTGAATTCATACTGCCGCCGGCAGGCTGCGCACCCTACACCCTGCCCCTCACCAACACCGGACGAGGCACCGCCTTCCATTGGGACTTCGGCGACGGCACCTCCAGCACCGACCGCAACCCCAGCCACACCTACGCCTCTCCAGGTACTTACACCATCACCCTCGTCGCCACCATGCCCAGCGGCTGCTCCGTCGCCGACACCCAGCGGCACACCGTGCAGGTCCTCGGCGACACCACGCTATCCCACACCCCCGAGATATCCTGTAGCCACGACCGCATACAGATAGGCGTCACACCGGCCCTCGGCGTCACCTACAACTGGAGCGGCGACCCCGTCAGCGACGCCACCGTCGCCAACCCCTGGGTCGACACCACAGGCACCTATATCCTCCACACCAGCGCCACGGGATGCACACAGACCGACACCTTCCACGTGCGCACCTACAGCCTTGTCGACTCCTGGCAGCCGCAAGCCATCAGCTGTCACGACAGCGTGGACGGACGTGCCCTCTTCCGCATCGGTGTCGAAGTCGACCCCGACTCGCTCACCGTCAGCGTCATCCCGCCGCATCCCGTCAGCCCCTTCTACACCTCCGAAGGCCGCACCTTCTTCTCCCTCGACAGCTTGGCGCCCGGCGTCAGCTACACCGTCTCCGTCACCGGCCACGGATGCTCCTACGAACAGGAGGTCCTCCTCACCAATCCCGACCTCCCGCCCTACACCAAGGAGTTCTCCGCCTCCCTCTGTGACGACAGCTGCAGCGGATGGATAGCCATACACTACAACCTCAGCGCCATTCCCGAGGTACAGCCCCTCGACACACTCATCGAGAACCTCTGTCCCGGCACCTATATCACCCATCTCACCACCTCGCAGGGCTGCCCGCTCACCGACACCAGCGTCATCACACGCGACAACACCCTCGACAACCTCAGCGTCTGGGCCGACCGCTACGAGATGTACCTCGGCGAGAGCGTGCAGCTCCACGCCAGCGACGGGGCGGCATCCTACCTCTGGGCGCCCGACGCTGACCTCGACCGTCCCGACCTGCAGCATCCCACAGCCACACCCAGCGACACCGCCGCCTGCTACTACGTCGTCGCCACCGCCGCCAGCGGCTGCTCGCGCAGCGACACCCTCTGCCTGCATTGCACCGACATCATCTGCGGTGCACCCGAGTTCGTCGTCCCCAACGCCTTCACCCCCAACGGCGACGGCATCAACGACCGCCTCTGCTTCAACGCCGACATACTCACCGAGTTCCACATAGCCATCTTCAACCGCTGGGGCCAGTGTGTCTATGAGAGCGACGACGCCACCCAGTGCTGGGACGGCATCTTCCGCAACACGCCCGCCCTCGCCGGCGTATACACCTACACCTGCCACATACGCTGCCACAACGGCGTGGAGAACGACTTCAAGGGCGACATAACACTCATACGATGAAAAAAGACCAATTCGTCATAGCCTGCGTCGAGTCGCCCGAGAACGCCGCCGTCGTGCTCCCCTGGGCACGCCACCTCGCCGAGCGCCTCAACCACAAAGGCCTCATGGCGCTGCATGTGAGTCCGGACCGGCAGCAGAGCGACGACTGGCTCAAAGAGCTCGGCATTCCTTATGTCAGCCTGCAGGGCGACTGGCACACCGCCATCGAGGGCCTCCCCACCGCCTTCAACGGCATCCTCGCCGTCGCCGCCGTCGACACAGCGGCGCCGCGCACCTCCCTCACCCACCCCAAGACCCTCCTCCGTGAATTCAAAAACTGCAAGATTGCCTATTTAGTTGTCAGCAGGCTGTTGGCAGTTGACAGTAGTTCTCCAAACTCCGACTTCAGACTTCCGACCTGTCAGCGCTGCGCGCTGACCATGACCCACCGCCGCGAAGGCAAGGAGAAGCTCGTCTGGGCCTCCTACCTGGCGCGCTTCGTCGACAGCAGCGTCACCATCGCCCATCCCGACTACCGCGACGGCGACCTGCGCATGCGCTGGCGCAACAACATGCGCTTCGTCGAGAAGATGTTCTCCCCGCTGGGCATCGACTACACCACCGCCCTGCTCTCCCGCAGCACCCGCGTCGACCTCGCCGCCCTCGACGAGCTGCACCCCGACCTGCTCATAGCGCGCACCACCGACACCCGCGAGCGCGACTTCATCGACTGGCTGCTCCCCCTGCCGGAATACCGCCTCCTCACCCATCCCTCGCACACGCCCCTGCTCTTCCTCAACCCGCGCGACGACCTCTACATCCTCTGCGACTGACCGCGCTGGCACACTTTTTGATAGAAAACAGATAAAAAGATAATACAAACAATAAAAAAAAGACAGACAATGAACAACTTCTTCGGAGAAACAAAGAAAATCGTCACCCTCATCGTGGTGGCCATCGTGGTGCTCATCGTGGCATCCTCATCCTTCTACACCATCAAATCCACCGAGCGCGGCATCCTCAGCACCTTCGGACGCATCTCGGAGAACACCATCGAAGACGGCCTCCACGTGAAGATACCCTTCATCCAGAGCGTCAAGAAAATCAACATCCAGCAGAAGAAATTCGACGGCCAAGAGAACAGCTACACCAAAGACGTGCAGACCTCCGAGGTCGAGTACACCATCAACTACGACCTCGTGCGCGCCAACGTCAACAAGCTCTACCGCAACGTCGGCATGGACTACCACAACCGCATCGTCGTGCCCTTCATCCGTTCAGCCATGAAAGAGAGCTTCGGCAACTTCGCCGCCACCGAGATCGTCGAGAACCGTGACGCCGTGCGCCGCGAGATTGAGAACACCCTGCGCCACACCCTCGACAGCAACTACTTCATGAACATCCAGTTCCAGCTCGTCGACATCGACTTCGACGACCAGTTCGAGAACGCCATCAAAGAGAAGCAGGTCGCCGAGCAGGAAGCCCTCAAGGCCCGCAACGTCACCATCCAGGTCGAAGAGAAAGCCAAGCAGACCAAGATTGCCGCTGAAGCCGAAGCCGAGGCCATGCGCATCAAAGCCAACGCCCTCGAGCGCAACCCCAAGCTCGTCAGCTACGAAGCCGTGCAGAAATGGGACGGCAAGATGCCGCAGTACATGCTCGGCAACAGCGTCCCCTTCATCGACCTCAAATAGTCCCGCATACAGAAGCGACATATAACGACAAAGGAAGCGGCGCCATAATCGTGGCGCCGCTTCCTATTCACTGGTGGCTTTTTTTGAGTCACTGAGTCCTACGCGATGGTGCCGGTGCCGGCGTAGATGGTCGTCGAGACTGCCTCGGGGTCGTGGGGCGTATTGTCGGCAGCCTTGACGAAGGCCCACACCTCCACGTAGTCGCCCTGCCAGTTGCCCGGCACATCGAGCTTCACCTCGCTGTCGGAGCGTGTGGTGCTGCCGTCGGAGATCATCGCCTGCTGCAGCGTGGTGTTGTAGACCACCAAGTAGACCTTGTCGTTGGCGCTGTTCACCTTGTCGTTGATGTAGCCGTTCTCGATGGGCACGCCGACACGCTTCGGCGTGCTGAAGTTGGCCTCGCCCAGCGACACCGGCGTCAGGCCGCCCTTGCTGAGGATCAGCTCCTCGTAGTCCACCTCCAGGTGGTTCACCGTGCCGCTCACGTTGCCCAGGTTCAGCCTGACGAACTCGCCCACCTCCGTGCTGACGCGCTTGTCGGCGTAGCTGCGCAGGCCTATCTGCAGAGCTTTGAGCAGCGCGCCGCCCATCACGCCCAGCAGGGCGAACTTGGCGCGCTGCAGCTTCTGCGACGGCGTCTTGGGGTTGCTGGGGAACTCGTTGTAGCCCCGCATCAACTTCTTGCCTTTCCAGAACGAACCGATAACAGTTCCCACTTTACCGATGAATCCGTCGAGGATTCCCATTCTCATTTTACCCATTGTTTGTTTCCTTTCTTTTTTTGTTGGTTTGTAACTTTGATTTTGGTGTCCCTTTTGTCGCGACTGGACACCCTGCAATATAAGGGCATTTTGCCCAAATGCCCCAAATCGTCCTCTCAAAGTACGCTATTGTCGCCTCAGAGTACGCTATTGTCGCATTTCGGCCCTTTCCGGAAAAGGCCCGAAAAAACAAAAAAATCGATGACATATTTTGCATCTTTTTTTGGAAAAGAGAAATCTTTTTCGTACTTTTGCAGTGACGAAACAAAAGTGTTTTTATGACCAAAATATGTATAAGAATATGAAAAACAAATCCTTGCTTTTTGTCTTGGTGTTGTTGTTTTGGGCCGTGCCGTCCGAGGCGCAGCGCTTCG
>JAGCVD010000039.1 GCA_017962545.1 Bacteroidales bacterium | reverse complement strand
TCGAAGCCACGATACTCGATGCCGTCGAACATGCGACCCAGCACGCGGGCGGTGTCTTTCATGCTCTCCTTGATGCCGATCTGGCTGCCAGTGGGACCCAGATAAGTCACATGGGCACCCTGGTCTTTGGCACCGACCTCAAAGGCGCAGCGGGTACGGGTCGAGGTCTTCTCGAAGATGAGGGCAATGTTCTTGCCAGTCAGACGGGGCTGCTCGCAGCCTGCATATTTGGCGCGCTTGAGGTCGCGGGCCAGGTCGAGCAGATAGTTGAGCTCCTTCGGCGAAAAGTCGAGGATCTTCAGGAAATTGCGGTTTCTTAAATTGTAAGCCATGTTGTTTATTGTTTATTATTTGAATATTTGATTGTCAAAATTATCGGACGATACGGGTGCCGCAGTAGGGGTTGTCCAACTGGCCGGCCTCGGTGATGATGCACTCCTTGCCGCCGTGCTCGACGAACATAATGGCTGCACGCACTTTGGGTGCCATCGAACCCTCGGCAAATTGGCCTTCGTCCAAATACTTCTTGGCTTGAGCCACGGTGATAGTGTCGAGCGCCTGCTCGTTCTCCTTGCGGAAGTTGATGTAGACCTTGGGCACATCGGTGAGGATGTAGAACTCGTCGGCACCAATCTCTACGGCGCAGAGAGCGCTGGCGAGATCCTTGTCGATGACTGCCTCGACGCCGCGCACGTAGTCGCTCTCCTCCACCACGGGGATGCCGCCACCACCCACGGTAACGACGATATTGCCCGCCAAGGCCAGTTTCTTAACAATCTTGATATTATTGATGCGTACGGGCTTGGGCGAGGCCACAACTTTGCGCCAGCCATTACCCTTGGGGTCTTCCTTGTATTTGGCACCAGTCTCACGGGCGAATTCCTCGGCCTGTTCTTTGGTGTAGTAAGGTCCTACAGGTTTGGTAGGATTCTGGAACATGGGGTCGAGTTTGTTGACGGCCACCTGGGTGATGAGCGTCACCACATCGCGTTGGATGTCATTCCGGGCCATCACGTTGCGCAGCCCCATCTCAATGAGGTAGGCAATGGAACCTTGTGTCTCGGCAACACAAAAGTCCATCGGCATGGCCTCCACGCCTGTCAACTTGCCAGCCTCGTGCTGAAGCATGACGTTACCCACCTGAGGACCGTTTCCGTGGCCTATCACCACATTGTATCCGCGTTTCAACAGGGCGCAGAGACTCTCACAAGTAGCCTCCACATTCTCTATCTGTTCTTTATAGGTGCCTTTTTGGCCGCTGCGCAGCAACGCATTGCCACCGAAAGCCACCACAGCCAGTTTTCTCATTACTCTATATTAATTTAGTTCTCAAATAAATAGCACCTCCTCTTAGGAGAGAGAGGAAGTGCAAATATACAAAATAAAAATAAATTGTAGATGAAGAAAATAGTAACGTGTGAGTTATTTGCGTCGTTTCTGCTTGCCGAGGGCCTTGCGAAGGCATTGGCGCTGCTCACGGGTAAGCACGTCATCGATACGCACCTTGGCAGAATACATCTCGCGACTGACGGCAGCCTGTAGTTGTGCCTCACGCTCAAAGAGCGGATTGAGGTGTCGACTCTGGTCGCCCTCGAGTTCCATATACATGCTGATACTGTCGCGCACAGCACGTTGGCTGGCGCGGAGAGCGTCGACACGTTCTTTCGATTCCTTGCTGATAGCTTCAATCTTGCGTTTCTGTGGAGCGCTGAGGTCGCTGACAAGCTCGGTGACATCGGCATGCCGTTTCTTCTCTGGACGCTGACCGTCATGCTGTGCCCAACAAACAGAAAACTGGAAACTAAAAACTGAAATCAGTGCGGCTATTAATAGTGTCTTTTTCATATCAACTAATTAACCTTACTCTTCATACAGGTATTCCAATGGATTGACGGCAGCCTCCTCGACGGTGTTCCAGGAGGAGTAGTCGTTGTACTGGGCTATCATGGATCCTAAACCCTCTTCGTCATAAGAGCGTGTGTAAACGGTGGCGACATTGATTACCACAAGTGCCAATGCTGCAGCGACGGCGGCCACCCCTATGCGACGGAAAACCTTACCATTTCCGCGCTCATATTGCGGCCGCAGGTAGGGATGCTGCTCCACCTGCGCCATTACACGGTCTGTGACATCGACTTGGTGCGGGCACTGCAAGTGCGAAAGTTGCTCTAATGTCTGGTCAATATTCATCGTTTCACTTCTTTTGCAAGGTTTTTCTTTGCTCTGAATATAAGGCTCTCCACTTTGCTCAAGCTGCACTGCATCACGTCGGCAATCTCTTGGTAGCTGAGGTCCTCGAAGGCGTAGAGCACGAGGGCGGTGCGCTGCTCGCTTTTGAGGTGTCCGATGGCGGTGCGCAGCTGGGCATATTGCTCGTCGCGGATGATGCTTTGCTGGGCGTCGAGGTCTTCGCTGCGTTGCTCGGGCAGGTGTTCCATAGCGTCGGCCGAGATGAAGCGGTTGGCTTTATTCATCATCTTGCAGACGACGTTGACGGTGATGCGGTAGATGAAAGAACTCAGTTTCGAGTCGAAGCGGAAGCGAGGCAAGGCGGTATAGAGCTCGACAAAGACCTGCTGTGTCACCTCTTCTATTTCGAGGCGGTTGCCACACAGCTTGTAAGTCAAGTTGGCCACATTCTGCTGGTAGCGGCGCACTATCTCGGCATATTGCCGTGTGTCGCCAGCCAGCACACTCTCCACTATTTGCCTGTCTTCCACTTGCTCTTATTCGTTAGTTTTGTACGACGTTTAACTCTTTTCTTGCAACTTTTTCCGGAAAAATATTTTTTTTCTTGGAATTTTCTTTTTTCTACTCGTATTTGAACTTCTCGATGTCTCTTCTCTCTCTCTTGGTAGGACGGCCCACGCCGCGGTCTCGCTTCTCGAAGGCATACCTGCGCGCCATCTGTATACGTTCGTATTCCTCCTGTGGCGTGCGGTCGATGAGGAAGCCCTGCACTAGCGGTGCCCCTATCCTGTTGGGCGGAATGGCCAGCACCTCGACTTCTTTGTGCAGCTGGTCGATATTGAGACTATACCTCTCCCCTTCCTTCACATCATGAGAAGGCTTCAACTCACGGCCGTCGGCTGTCAGGGTCACCTTGCCTGCGGCGCAGGCGTCGGCGGCCAATGAGCGTGTCTTATAAAGCCGCACCGCCCAAAGATATTTGTCGAGTCTCATATAATGAACAAATAGGTAATGGTGCCTTTCTGTTCCTCGGGGGCACACGGGTCGGGGTTGAAGCTGGCTTTCATGGCAGCCTCTTTGGCTTTGTTGACCAAGTTGCCATTGGTGGTGCTTGATCCTTTGGGTTGGAACTCGGCACGAGTGACCTTGCCTTCGCGATTCACCCATATCTGGATGATTACCCTGCCCTGCACGTTCGACTTATAGGCGGGCAGCGGAATGTTCACGTGAGTACGGCCGGCAAGCGAATAATTCCCATTACCACCGCCATTACCGTCATAGTTGGTGCTGGTGAGGGTGCCGTTAGGCTTGCCCTGATCACCGTCGCCTTCACTGATACCTTGGCTTCCGCTACCAGTATTCTTGTTACGGTTGCCCGAAAAGAGGGCACGGGTATTGATTTCCGGTGTCTTCGGTTGTTCCGTGGGCTGCTCCGTGGGCTTCGGCGCCACGGTAGGCGATGGATTCTGCGTGGCGTTGAGCGACGGTGTGGGTTCCGTCACCTGGGTGGCCAGATTGTCCCGTGCCGGAGACGGCGTGAACGACGGCGTGGCGCTGCTCAGCTGTGGCTGAGGATCATCGCCGCGGCCAAAGTCGCTGTCACCAAGATTTACCTCTACACCCTCCTCAGGAATCGGCGGGTCAGGAGGATCATAACCAAAGGAGATAAGCACCAACGCCACCAGCAACATGATGACGGCGGTGCATACTCCTGATATAACCTTGTTCTTCATTGTTTCGGCGATGTTGCTAGGATTACCTTGTGTTTGGTTCCATCGGTGCTGTTGATGTTGTTCACAGCATCAATCACCTGAACCACATCTTGGACGGGCACATTCTTGTCGGCACGAAGCACTATACAAGCGTCGTCGACGCCACTCCCTGTGATTCCTGTGCGAATGTACGACTCCAGTTCGCCCACGGCAATAGGCACATCGCCCTCGACAAAGAAATTGTGGTTCTCGTCAATATAGACGGTCACGTTCTCACGTGCCATGGTCTTGCTGTTGCTCTCGGGAAGCAATAGTTTGACAGCATTGGGGCTGATGAGCGTCGAGGTAATCATGAAGAAGATGAGCAGCAGGAACACCAAATCACTCATCGACGACGAGTTGGTCTCAATCCGTATCTTGTTCTGACTCTTAATCATTGGTTTAAGGTTTACGGTTTACTGTTTACGGTTTAAGGATATTTATCATCCCTTAAACACTAAACTTTAAACATTAAACATTATCAAGCGGGCTCATGCAGCAGATCCATAAACTCGTTGGCGCGTACCTCCAGTTCAAAGACGACCTTGTTGATACGACTGACCAGCAGGTTGTTGAGGAAGTAGCAGATAATGCCGACGATAAGACCACCAACGGTGGTGACCATGGCAGTGTATATACCCGAGGCGAGCATCTGGATGTCGATATTGTTGCCAGCATAGGCCATCTCTTGGAATGCCTGTATCATACCCACCACTGTACCCAAGAAACCAATCATGGGTCCCAACGAGGCCACGGTGGCGACATAGGAGACCCGCTTCTCAAGGCGAGCCACCTCCAGCTGCCCCTCGTTCTCGATGGCAGCCTGGATGTCGGGCATCGGACGACCCAGACGGGAGAAGCCCTTGCTGATCATACGGCCCAGCGGTGTGACCGTCTCTTTGGCCAGATTGCGGGCAGCGTCAACATCACCCTCATGCACATACTGGCGGATGCGTTCCATAAACTGCTCGTCTTCCTCTCCTTTGAGGGCTCCGTTGAGGGTGAGGAAACGCTCGATAAAGATGTAGATAGCCAGTACCAACAGGAGTACCAGTACCAGCATAATCCATCCACCGTTGAGGGCCATATCCCACAAGGTGACGCGCTCGGGAGCGGTGGCGGCGGCATTCTCGACGGTGTCGATGACGGTGGCCGCGTCGGTCTGTAAAAATAGAAGTTTGCTTATCATTGCTTAATGTGTTATTGATTTCTAAATTTATAAATTGAATGTCAGGCCCACTGTTGGATGCAAACCGAAGGGGCTGGCCATGACGCCCGGCCCGAGACTGATGTCGTCGTTCATCTGGAATTCAAAGAGATGTCCAAAGACGTAAGCGTCGACAAGATTAAGGGCATATATGCCGACGGTGATGATAATCATCAACTGGTAGGTCTGATTATAGGAGTTGTAAAGGCTCTTGATACTGTTGTCGGGGTAGGTGGCGTAGGCTGGAAGGTTAGTGGCCCCGGGGTTGTTGACACGGAAGAGATATTCATCTTTGAACATCTTCATGCTTTGGTAGTTGTCGTATACGAAATAACTCATGCCGGCGAAGGCACCATAGATGATGGGGATCTTCCATGCCTGATGGTTGTACACCTGACCTGCCCCTGGCAGTATCGATAGACACATGGCCTTGGTGGCCGAATGCTCTTGGGCTTGGAGTGTATTGAATTTTGAAAATTGAGAATTGAAGACTATGCTTGCGCAAACCACAAGCATAATCTTGCCAACTATCGGTAGTCTACGTTTCAATTCTCAACTTCCAGTTTTCAATTTCCCAATATCTTCATGATACGTTCGAAGTCAGCGTCACTGTTGAAGGCGATGGTCAGCGTGCCTTTGCCTCGCTGCGAACGTTTGATTTCCACCGTTGACTGCAGGCGTTCCTTTAAGCTGCTCTGTGCTTTCTGATGAGTCTCTGGCAGGTCGCCACGCCGCTTGGCATTCTTGGGGACCGCAACCACACGGTTGCCCTTGCCTGACTTCACCAGTTGCTCGGTCTCACGCACCGACAACTTGCGGTCAATGACGGCATGCAGCAACTCCAGATGACGCTCGACGTCCTCCATGCCAGCCAAAGCACGTGCATGGGCCATACTGATGACATCGCGGCTTAAGGCCAGCTGGGTCTCCGATGGCAGGTTGAGCAGTCGCAGGTAGTTGGTGATGGTGGAACGGTCTTTGCCGACCTTCTCACTGAGTTCTTCATGTGTCAGGCGGCACTCCTCAATGAGTGAGCGGTAAGCCAACGCCACCTCCATGGCGTTAAGGTCGGCACGCTGGATATTCTCCACCAGCGCCATCTCCATCATCTGGTTATCGGTGGCGGTGCGTATGTAGGCCGGTATCTCTTTCAGTCCGGCACGCTGTGCAGCCTTGGTACGGCGCTCACCGGCGATAAGCTGGTAGCTGCCGTCAGGCATGCGACGTACGGTAATGGGGGTGATGACGCCCTGCTGTCGTATACTCTGAGTCAACTCTTCAAGGGCTGTCTCATCGAACTCTTTACGGGGCTGGAAAGGGTTGGAGGTCACCTTGGCGAGGGGCACCGTGCTGATGGTATCGGTCGCAGGCTTGACATTCTCCACATCTATATCGGGCAGGATGGAACCCAGTCCACGGCCCAGTCCTCCACTCTTCTGTTTAGTTGCCATTTGTCTCAAACTTCTAACTTCAAACTACTAATTTTTTGCCCCATTCCTCGTCAGTATCTCTTGTGCGAGGTTGAGGTAATTGATGGCGCCCGTCGACGAGGCGTCGTGCATGATGATACTCTTGCCATAGCTTGGAGCCTCGGCAAGTTTGGTGTTGCGATAGATGAGCGTGTCGAAAACCATCGACTTGAAGTGGGCGCGCACATCCTCCACCACCTGGCGGGCCAAACGCAGACGGCTGTCATACATGGTGATAAGCAGTCCCTCGATAGCCAACTTGGGATTGAGGCGTGTCTGCACGATGCGGATGGTGTTGAGCAACTTGCCCAGACCCTCCAAGGCGAAGTATTCGCTCTGGATGGGGATGATAACCGAGTCGCTGGCCGTCAAAGCGTTGATGGTAATCAGGCCCAACGACGGCGAGCAGTCTACAATAACGTAGTCGTAGTTGTCCTTCACCGACGCCAATGCACGGCCAAGAAACTGTTCACGCCCTTTCTCGTTGATGAGCTCCACCTCGGCACCTACGAGGTCGATGCGCGTGGGCAGCAAGTCCAGGTTGGGCGTATCGGTCTCGATGATGATGTCTTTGGCGTCAGCCTGTCCCAAGATGCAGTCGTAGACGCTCTTCTCCAGCGCGTCGGGGTCGATGCCGAGACCCGACGTGGCGTTGGCCTGAGGGTCACAGTCCACCAGGAGCACCTTCTTCTCGAGCACTGCCAGTGCGGCCGAGAGATTTACCGCCGTAGTGGTCTTCCCCACTCCGCCTTTCTGGTTGGCTATGGAAATAATCTTTGCCATACTTAAAACTTGAAATCTATCTCTTCCAGTTTCTTGTCAGTGTCGTCGTGCCAGTTGTTCTCCTCCACGACCACGGGCGGAGGAACTATACCTGTCTCGATGAACGAGAAGGCATTCTCCAGTCCCTGGCGGAACTTGTCGAAATCCTCCTTGTAGAGGAACATCTTGTTTTTCTCGAAGTAGAAGTCGCCGGTGTTGTTGTCGAACAGCTTGCGGCTCTCGGTAATGGTAATAAACTTGTCACCACCACGGGTTTCCTTCACGTCGAAGAAATATCTACGTTTGCCGGCGGGAATGGCTTGGCTGTAGAGTTCTTCTTTTCTTTGCTCTTTGTTGTCCATATCTCTGCTATTTATTACTTTTTTCAAACTGCAAAATTACCTACTTTTTTGAAAATGAATGTTCATTCATCAATAAAGTTATCAACATTCCAAGGTGAACACCACCACCTTAGGCGTTGCGTTTATGGGTCATAATGTCAAGTATCATGTCGTCGGTTTGGTTCATGCCATCCTTGCCGAGGCGTCCCAGGTTGCGGATGCTGCAGTCAAGGTCGGCCTCGCTGAGACCGTCGGTGTTGTCAACCACACGGCTGTGCACCGCCAGTTCACTGCACACAAAGGCCGAGTACAGCCCCACACTCATCTTCAAGGCGCAGCTGGGCTTGGCACCGTCACACACCATGCCGGCGATGGTGTTAATCATGTTCTTCAGGGCATAGCCTGTCTGTTCAAAAGTACCGCCCTCGAGGTAGGTCAAGGCTGCGCTGACACCCATCGTGGCATTGACGATGCCACAGAGGGCGCTGAGGCGGCCTATGCCGCGTTTGATATATATACTCATTAGGTGGCTCATCGTCAAGGCTCTGAGAATCTGCTCGTCGGAACATCCTTTAAGGGTACCATAATAGTAGGTCGGCAACGTGCAGCAGATACCTTGGTTGCCAGAACCCGAATTACTATATACGGGTTTCGTGCAGCCGTCCATGCGAGCGTCGCTGGCCGCCACAGTACGAGCCACCACGGTATGCACCATGTCGCCCCTTGCCTGCTCCATCAATATCTGACCCGTGTGCAGTCCCATGCCCACCAGGCCGCACTCAGAGGCGGCATCGTTATAGACCACCGTCTCCTTGAGCCATTCCAATTCATCGAGCGGCGCCATGGTAGCATAGTCGTACACCATGCGCGCCGTCAACTCCAAGCGTTGCTTGTTGTCCTCCGCGGGGTCGTCGTCGTTGTCCTGTTCCTGGAAGAGACCTTGCTTATGATCCAGCAGCACACGGTCGTCCTTCTTCAAGAAAATAAAGTTGGTATGCCGCTTGGCGATGACCGCCATGGCCATCGTCCCATCGCCACCCTCCACAGAGCACTCTATGTACAGTTTGTCTGATGTATCCTTGACACTGATGTCGATAACGTCGGCATGGTTCGCCAGCCAGCACTTGGCATCAGCCACCTGCTCCTCGGGCATCGTCAACACTTCGAGACCACGCTTGCTGTCACCATGCACCACAGCCATGGCCACCGCTATCGGCAGGCCTATCATGCCTGTGCCGGGGATACCCACACCCATGGCGTTCTTGAAGACATTCTTGCTCAGACGCAGCACGACATGCACGGGCTCTTCACCCAGCATCTCGACAGCCTTGGCCACACACAACGCCACGGCGCCGGGCTCTGTACAACCCGTCGCGGGCACCACCTCATGCCGCATAATGTCGCTTATTTGCTCTCGGAGTTCCTTATCCATAGACAGATACAATATATTTGTACGTGATAATTTAAAATGCAAATATACGACATTTATTTCACGTGACAAAATAAATTATGCAACACCGCTGATTTACTGCATCCCGCGCTTCAGTTTGCGGCTGATCCAGAGGGCGTATGGCAGCGACAGGAAAAAAGTGAAGACATCTGCAACGGCTTGAGCCATCTGCACCCCCTCCAGGCCGAGCCACAGAGGCAACAGCAGGATGGCCGGCAAGAAGAACAGTCCGTTGCGGCAGCAACTCAGCAACGTGGCGGGGAAGGTCATGCGGATGTTCTGGAAGAGCATATTGGTGGCCGTGCATAGAGGCACCAATGGGAAGGCGGCACACTGCCAGCGCAGCGTGACGGCGCCGATAGCGATAAGGTCGGGGTCCTCGGCACGGAAGAGAGCCAGCACCTGCGGTGCAAAAATAAAGCCTGCCGCCGACACCACCGCCAAGAATGCCGTGCCCACCCAAAAGGCGAAAAGATATGACTCACGTACACGGTCGTATTTCTTAGCACCGTAGTTGAATCCACAAACCGGTTGGAATCCCTGACAGAATCCCAGCACCACACTGAAGGTGAACATCATAACGCGAGTTACCACAGCGAAGGCCGCCACGGCACTCGCCTCTTGTCCAGCAGGAGCATAGAGGGCGGCACAGTAGTTCAACGACACCGCCGCGGCACAGTTGAACAGTTGACGCAGCAATGACGGCAGACCGCCACGGAATATCTCATAATAGACCCGCCACGAAGGCCTGAAGTTACGCAGCGTGATATGCACACTCTCGGGTCTGAAGGTGCCACGCAACAACAACACCCAGGCAAAAATCTGACTGATGGCGGTGGCCAGCGAAGCACCGCTGACGCCCATACCGAGGGTGAAGATAAAGAGCGGGTCGAGAGCGATGTTTAGAACAGCACCGCTGACGATGCCTACCATACCAAAACGGGCATTGCCCTGCAGACGCAGTTGGTTGTTGAGTGTCAGGGCCGACATCATGAAAGGCGTGGCAGCGACAATATAGCGCAGGTAGTCGTTGGAGTATGGCACCACCTCGGCAGGAGCTCCCAGCAAACGGCTGAGAGCCGACAGGTTAGGCAGGCATATAGCCGCCGCCAGCAGGCCGATGAGAATGGGTGTGATGACGCCCACCGAGGCCACCACACCGGCCGACGAAACATCCTTGGCACCCAAGGCACGGCTGATGAAGTTGCCGCTGCCATGGCCGAAGAAAAACCCCAATGCCTGGATGAAGGTCATGTAGGCGAACGAGATGCCGATGCCGGCGGTACCTTCGGTGCTCAGACGACCAATGAAAGCGGCGTCGACAACATTGTAAAGGGCGGTGGTGACCATCGCAATGATGGTCGGCACCGCCATCTGACAGACCAGCAGCTTCACTGGCCGCTGCGTCATCTCTACATATTTATCCTCAAGTGTCACTTGCGGATTATCTGCGTATTACCTTGTGAGTTCAAAAGTACTGCTTTAATAGTATTGGTATGGCCGTTGCGCTCATAGTCGACCTCCACTTCGTCGCCTGGCGAGAAGAGACCGAGTTCCTCCATCATCTCGGCAAAGGTGTTGACCTCCTTGCCGGCGACACGCAGAATGATATCACCCTGACGGATGCCTGCACGGTCGCTGGCACAGTCCTTCATCACCTTGGCAACATACAGACCTTTGATGGCACGGGCGCCTGTCTGCTTGGCCACATTAGCATCAACCTCAGTCACTTGCAGCCCGAGATAGCCACGCTGTACATAGCCGTATCGCTGCAGGTCACCAGCCACCTTGACGGCGATGTTAGAAGGGATGGCAAAGGAGTAGCCGATATAGTTTCCGTTGCCCGAGGCAATGGCCGTTACAATGCCTATCAATTGCGCCTGCGAGTTGACAAGCGCACCTCCACTATTACCTGAATTGACTGCCGCATCAGTCTGTAAGAATGATTCTAACGGCGTCTCATTGGAACGAGGATTGTCAATAATATGCATGTTACGTGCCTTGGCGCTGATAATACCGCTGGTGACCGTCGAGGTGAGGTTAAATGGATTGCCAATGGCCAACACTGGCTCACCCACCTTTACCATATCACTATTCCCAAAGGGCAGGTACGTCAAGTTGTCAGCCTCTATCTTGATGACCGCCAAGTCGGTGGCAGGATCATTGCCCACCAAACGCGCCGGCAGTTCGCGGCGGTCGTTGAGCGTCACACTGATACGCTCGGCATCCTGCACTACATGATTGTTGGTCAAGATATAGCCATCGGTGGTAATGATAACACCCGAACCATAGGCATTATACACTTGTTTCTGAACACCCTGTTGGATAATAAAGCCGAAGAACGACTGGTAGAGCGGCGTCAGCTGTGTCATCTCGGTCTTGATATGCACCACAGCATCGATTGAAGCCGACGCCACATCGGTGAAGTCGGTAAGTGTCACACGCTCAACAGGCATAGAGGGTTGCTGTACCAAAGCCGTCTGGGCGGGCTGTTCCGGCGTTTGGGCACACGACTGCATGACCATTGCCAAAGTCGCAAAAACGACGAAAAGTCTCTTTCTCATATATAATTAATTTGTTTCTATAACAACGAAAGCCTGTTTTTATTGCCATCGTCCACCGTTAAATAATACAAAAACCGTGCCAACCACCTTCCCACACCGGCCCAGCGCCTATATGACACCTATCATTAAACTAGAGTTTAACCATTGTTTAACCATTTATTATGGTTAAACAATGGTCGAACGATGGTTGAACGATGGTACAAGAGTGGGAGCAATTAGGGAGTTGGTTAGAAGGAATACAATATTCATTACGACTTGTCGTTATTGTGACATGAAAGGAAAACTGATACTATTCCCCGTACCTATTGGCGCAGAGGATATTGCCTCTTCCCTACCCGCCGCCAACGCTGAATTATTGGCTTCGTGCCACACCTTTATCGTCGAGGAACTGCGCACGGCGCGCCGGTTCCTCAAGAAAGCCGGCTATCCTTTTGCGATTGACGACACCGTCTTTTTTGAACTAAACGAACACACATCACATGAAGAAATAGGCAACTACCTGGATGCCATAGAGAAAGGAGAGAACATCGGCCTGCTGAGTGAGGCAGGGCTGCCCTGTGTGGCCGACCCCGGGGCGATGATTACCCGCGTGGCGCAACGGCGTGGCATAGAGATTGTTCCGCTCATAGGCCCCTCGTCGCTCATGCTGGCGTTGATGGCCTCGGGCTTCAACGGCCAGTCGTTCGCCTTCAACGGCTATCTGCCTGTGGATAAGTCGAAACGCGCCGCCGCCATCCGCCACCTCGAGGAGCGCCTGCATCGCGAGCACCAGACACAGCTGTTCATCGAAGCCCCCTACCGCAACAACCAGATGCTTGAAGCGCTATGCTCTGTGCTCCAGCAAAATACCATGATCTGCGTGGCTTGCGACCTCACGCTGCCCACGCAGTATATCCGCACCCTGCCAAGCGGAAAGTGGAAAACGGAAAGAGGAAAAATAGACCTGCACAAGCGCAACACCGTCTTCCTTATCGGGGAATAGCGAAGTCGAGTTTGTAATACACACACTCCGCATCGCGATAGAACTCACGGGCACCCCAGCGCTGCCAATATTGGTGTGTCTTCAGTCGGTGCAACACGGGTATAAAGAGAAAGTCATAGTTCTCCTTCAGTTCAGGCATGATTGCCATCAGCATATCATAGTTGAGACGGGTGCCACGATATCCGGGTGCCACGATGAAAGAGAAGACGGCGGTGTAGCGCTGGGCGTTGAGTTCTGCCAGCAGCTCCGGTTTCTCTATGGCAATCTGAGCCGTCTCTTCTTCAATGCGGTAGTCGCTCATATTGAGCAGGCCTATCACCCCGCCTTGCGCGTCGATGGCTTTGACGCTCAGCGGCCAGTTGAAGTGCAAGTGTTCAACCCAATGCTCCACCTCGGGGCGGTCGAATCCGTATTGGCGCACCATCCAATCGACGGTGAGGGGTGCGTCTTCCGCAGTCATTCTATGCAAAGTGTACGGCATTGTAAGTCAGGAGTGTTTCAGGATGATACGACAACTTGGACTTGCGCAGGCCCTCGAGGCCCATGTCCTCCTCGCGGTTGATATAGACATACTGTTCGGGCAGATGGGCGCAGAACTGCTGGCAGACGACGCTGAAGAGGCCGTCGACGGTGCGGTCGGCTTTCTCCACACACACATCGAAGCAGTCGTCGGTCACCGCCGAGCCATAGGTGAACGCCACCATGCGGCCGTCGACCCAGATGCTGCCGCCCAGCATGCCCAGCTCGTTCCAATGGGCAAATACGATTTCCATCACGCGCTGCTCGGCCAGGATGGTGTCGCCGTACTCGGGGTTCACATCTCCCCTCTCTTCGCGCCATAGGGTTCCCAGTTGGCGGCAGGCGTCGAACATCTCCGGCGTGAGCTCCCGATACTCGAAGTCGGGGTGCTCCGTGCGGAACTTGTTAATATGGTTGCGCTTGGCCTTGAGCTTGCCACCCGCCATCGCCGCCAGGTCGGAGCGACGATAGATGTAGTCGTACTGGTTGCGTTGTGCCCGGACGGTGATATCCAAGCCCTCGCGGCAGGCGCTCTGCTGCAGCTGTAAGGCCGCCTCGTCTTCAAGGCCGAGAAGTGTCAGCCGATGGCCGGAATCCTCGCAGAGGGCCTGCAGCAAACTGCACGGTGGCGTGCCGGCACAGCAGAGCATATAGGCACGCTCTCCGTCAAGGGTGAAGCGCAGCACCACACAGCCATTGCTCCCTTCTCCTGCAGGAGAGGGGTCGGGGGTGAGGCTGGTCAGGATGCACACCTCGGTATGGAACCAGAACTGCCAGCCGATGAGGTTGGCGAAAGTGAAGTTGCAGTTGCGGCGCCCGCTGCG
>JAGCVD010000006.1 GCA_017962545.1 Bacteroidales bacterium | reverse complement strand
GGCCGGCATAAGGCCTTTGACACATACTTCTCCATTAACACACTCCGACCAATGGGCAGCAAGAACATCACATGTGATATCGCGCAAGTCTTTGTCACTGAAAGTACCAAGGTAATTGTACAGATGTGTAGGTTCGTATGGTCGACAATCATCTCCTTCGTCCTCAAATTGGAAGTGCATGTTGAGGAATTTCATTATTTCTTTGTAGTTGCCTTCGCTTTTACGAATGAAATCCCAGGCACAATCATCATAACGCCAGTTAATACCATCTCTCGTCGGGAACGTAGCGGTGTAGGCGTTGCGCAGCGAGTCCTCATAGGCCAGCCGTTGGGCATTGGCGGCAGTCTCCTCATCTGTAGCCATCACCTGGGGGTCGCCTGCCACAGGCGGAAGCATCTCAAACACTCTCACCGACTGATCATATTTCAAGTTAAAAGCATAGTCTGTTCGCAAAGTCAATGTAGTATCTTGGCGGACATTAATTTTCTCGAAGGCGAAAAGAGTCTCGCCGTCCGCCGTTTGTCCCATGGTCGCCCATATCAAAAGGTCACCTAGGCCGGTGGTGAGCGATGCCTTGCCCTCGACATCAGTGGTTACGGTAGCTAGAGTGTAGTATTCGGCATAGTTATACAACTTGAACTTCACCTGCGCACCCTCGACAGGGTCGGCATTCCCGTCAATTACAGTGACAGTGACACGACGTGTGGGAGCGTAATGGCTCAGCAGGTTCAACTCGGAAAACATACTGGTGCGTTTTACCACTTCCTCGTCGCCTTTGTATTTGCCGAAGGCCTTGGTGTGTACCATCATGCAACGGGTGCTCGGCACGGAGAACCAGCCCATGTTCAGTTTGGGGTCGGGCTCGCAGGCCCCGAGGAACTTCCACTCGCCGTTGCAACACTTCTTGTTGCATGGTTCACTCCCTTCGGTCGTGTTCCCGACCCATACCTCCACCCATGCGTGGTTGTCGTCGCAATGCGCCCAACGGGGAGTGTAGCACTGGCGGGCGGGAATGCCCACGGCACGGAGGGCTGTGACGGCGAAGGTGCTCTCCTCGCCGCAACGCCCTAACGACGTGCGCATGGTGGCCAGCGGCGCCGAGGTGCGGCTATCCGAGGCGCGGTAAGCCACATGCTCGTGACACCAGTGGTTCACTTCCAAGGCAGCCTCCTCAATGGTCATCCCTTTCACACGCTCCTTCAACTCGCGATAGAAGACCATGCGGGCGGTGTCGAGGTTCTCGTTGTTCACGCGGTACACCAGCACGAAATGGCGGAAGACATCCTCGGGGATGTCCTTGCCCCAGGCCATCTCCTCACGGGCCTTGAAAGCATAGCGCACCTGCTGCAGGTAGAACTCTGGCTCATAGTCCGCCAAGTCGCTCAGCGGCATATAGGCGTAGAGAAACTCCATGGCCTCACGCTCCATTGCGGACAGTGTGTCGAACTGCAGCTGAAGCATCGGAAACTCGGCCATTCGGGTTTCGAAGTCGACATGGACCTCGGCACGATATTTCTTGTCGGTGATGAAATGCGGGTCACGCTGGCATGAAGCCAACATCAGCACACTTATGGCCAATAGGACTATTCTCTTCATAGCGAATTAATATTATCAATCAACTGGCGCACCTGTACGGCGTCGGTCTGCACCGTGCCGTCAGGCAGCGTGGTCTTGCAGGAGCCATGGACCTCGTGCACTCCCGTCTTCGCTATCAACTCGCACACATTGGAAGGCGTCACGCCACTGCCGGCCAGTATTTGGAAGCGGTGAGTGGTAGATGATGAATGATGAGTATAATCAACCAAATGCTTGATTACATCAGCGCCTTCGAGGGCCGTGGGAGCTTGGCCGGAAGTAAGCAGGCGTGTGCAACCGCACGAGATGATGGCTTGCAGGGCCTCCAACGGGTCTTGACAGGCCTCGTCGAAAGCGCGGTGGAAGGTCACCTCCATGGGGGCTGCCAGCTGCACCATGCGACGCGTAAGATCCACATCGATGCGGGCGTCGGCTGTGAGGAAGCCTATCACCACAGCGTGAGCTCCCAGCGCCTTGCAGCGCACAATGGTGCGCTCTATCTCCGCCACCTCGTCGGGAGTGTTGCAGAAATTGCCTGCTCGGGGCCGCACCAGCACATGGGTGAGCAAGCCCAACTTATGCACGCAATAGGCGATGTCATCGTCTGCAGGTGTCAGACCACCACACTCGAGGTTGCGGCACAACTCAATACGCTGTGCGCCACCCTCTTTGGCCGCCTGTGCCGATGCCAACGACGGCGTGCAAATCTCAACATTAATCATATTGCAAAAATACAAAATAATTTGCACACATCGGAAAATATCAATATATTTGCAACTGACATTGTTTCACCACCACCCCATTACACACTATCCCACAACCTTTTACCACAACAATAAGCAAACAAAACCCACCCTCAACCTATGGAATATGAAGTAAAAGTTGGATGCAGTTGGCAAACGAACGACATGGGAATTGCCAACAACGGAACCTACATGAGAAAGGTCGCCACAGAGAAGCTCGTCCCCGGCTACAACTTGTTCGAGATCCTCGGAAAAGAGATGAGGGTCGATGTTATTTCGTTCAAAGAAGGCAAGCTGGTGTTCCGGTTCTTCGATGACGACGAGCCTGTCACCGTAACTCCCGGACATATCTGGCATTCGCCAGTAATCCGAATGGACAATCCCTATCTGTATGAGGCGGAGAGTTACCTTGTGAGTATAAAAGAGAAACAGACGCCCACCGACGAGGAGAAGACCGTCAAAAGGATTCTCACCCTCATCAAGAGAATGAGGAAGAACGCCAAGGAGGATTGGCATCCCGTCTGGAAAAACATCCCGCTTGCCCGCGAGATGTATGAGTTATTAAACAAATCCTTCCCCATCGAAGGACAGCATATCGACGCTACCGGCATCATGGCCTGCTGCGACGCCATATTCCTGGAAGACCTTCTGAACACCCGTGATGTACCCAGGCTGTGTCTGGAATTCCTGCAACTCAGGAAACTGGCCATGAAAGCACAGACGGCCGACGACGAACCCATCGACTCCTCACACGTCCTCGGTGTGCCGGAAGCCGACCGCATACAGAACGAGCTTGACTTCTATATCGACCCGACCGTGACCATGGAATGGTGGGTCGACTATGTCAATGCGCACCTCTTGTTCGACCCCGTGGAGAGAACGCCCCAGTGGGAAGAGATTATCTACAAGGTTGAGAAAGAGTGCGACCGACGCCTCAAGGAGGAATCTCGCTGCATGGGCTTCTGCTTCGAATACTGGTCCGTCAAACGTGCCGTGCTGGCGAAGTACGGCATCGATTGGAGTTCTCCCTCAACCATGAACCCTGGCGTCATGTTCGACTGAACGAACAGCGCAAGGGCTTTTTATTTCAGCTTCTTCAGTATTTCGAGGGTCTGATTCCAGAACATCTCGACGGTCTTGATTTCGATGCGCTCGTCGGGGCTGTGCACTCCACGGAGGGTGGGACCGTAACTGATCATATCCATGTTGGGATATTTTTCACCGATGAGGCCACATTCGAGACCAGCGTGTATGGCGCGGACGACAGGCTCCTTGCCATACATCTTCTTATAGACCGCCACGCCGACCTTCAGCACACGACTGTCGGGGTTGGGCGTCCAGCCCGGATAGCCGTCACTGTGCTTGACACGGCAGCCGGCGAGCCGGAAGGTGCTCTCAATCTTGGCAGCGGCAGCCATCTTGGCGCTCTCCACGCTGCTGCGCTGACTGGTGGCGATATGTATCACTCCACCCGCTTTGCCTGGAGCCATCTTGATGCTGGCGAGGTTGGTGCTGGTCTCCACAAAATTCTCTATCTCGCGGCTCATAGCCAGCACACCGTGGGCACAGGCATAGAGCACGTTGACGAGCTTCTCCTGAGTCTCCTTGTCGATAACCTTCTTGGGCATGTCGACATCGCGCAACTCGAACACGAGGTCGGGCTCGGTGCTGCGGAACTCAAATATCATGGCCTTGCTCATCTTGGTGACCATGGCCTTAAAGGCGCGCACCTTGTCTTCGGGAACTGTGACAACAGCCTCAGCCTCACGGGCTATGGCATTGCGCAGGTTGCCGCCGTCGATAGTAGCCATACGCATGGAGTGCTTGTTGGTGCCCTCCCAGAGGATACGGTTGATGAGCTTGTTGGCACACCCGCGGCCACGGTTGATGTCGTCGCCGCTATGGCCGCCCTTCAGGCCGCTGACGTGCAGACGGAAAGCCTTGTGGCCTTTGACGGCAGGCACGAGCTTATAGTCCATCTCCACAGTGGTGTCGATGCCGCCGGCACAGCCGATGCAATACTCACCCTCGTCCTCGTCATCGAAATTAAGGAGTATCTCGCTCTTGAGCCAGGTCTTACTGAGGCCGTTGGCACCTGTAAGGCCCGTCTCCTCGTCGACGGTGATGAGCGCCTCGAGGGCAGGATGCTGTATCTTCTTGTCTTCCAAGATAGCGAGTATGGTGGCCACACCTATGCCGTCGTCGGCGCCCAGCGTGGTACCGTCGGCGGTGAGCCATTCGCCATCAAGCACGGGCTGAATGGCGTCCTTCATGAAATCGAACTTCTTATTGCTGTTCTTCTCGCAGACCATGTCCATGTGAGCCTGCAGACAAACCATGGGGCTTTTCTCATAGCCCTTGGTGGCAGGCTTGCGGATGAGCACATTGCCCAACTTGTCACTCTTGGTCTCAAGGCCATGGTCTTTACCCCACTTCACAAGATAGGCCGAGATACGTTCCTCATGCTTCGAGGGGCGCGGAATCTGCATGATTTCACCGAACCAGTGCCACACACGGGCCGGACGGAGGTCTTTAAGAATATCTTTCATCGTATTGTGTATTTGATTGATTTCCGACTGCAAAGATACACAATAAAAACGAAATGGCAAAATATTATTTTCCAGAGGTCAAGGTACGGGGTCGTAGCCGGAGCCGCCGAAAGGGTGGCAGCGGAGAATACGCCGGAGGGCGAGCCAGCCTCCTTTGAAAGGGCCGTACTTGCGGATAGCCTCCTGGGCATACTGCGAACACGTGGGCGTATAACGACAGGTGGGAGGCAGCAAGGGTGAGATACAGGTGCGGTAGAAGGCTATCAGCGCCAGCATAAGCTTACTCAGCAGCCCTTTCAGTGCTTTGAACAGTTTCTTCATGCGACAACTCTTTAGCCATTATATCCATCAACTTGTCGAACTTATGGTAAAGTTGACTATAGGTCATCAGTTCGTCATGCACATAACTCAGCGAGAGAAGTATATGCTTGCCGTTCTCCTGCAGAGCCTGATACAGGATATCCTTATGAAGGCGGTAACATTCGCGGGTAAGCCGTTTGATTCTGTTGCGGTCGACGGCGTGGCGCAATTTGCGTTTGGGCGCCACTATCAATACCTGACAAGGCACTTTCAGCGTGGGTTCTTCCACCCACTGCACCTTGTAGGGGAACACCATCAGACGATGCCCCTCGGCATGGAGTCTCTCCATCAGCCTGCGGCTGCATAGATGCTCCGCTTTGGGGAAACCTTGGTTCACTTTACCTCTTTGGTTTTGGTGGCTTTGGCAGCGACCTTCTTGACAGGGGCTTTCTTAGTCGTTTTGACTTTGGCAGGCTCCTTTTTGACGGGAGCCTTCTTCAGGGCCTCCTTCTTGGCGGCTTTCTCGGCAGCCTCTTGCTTGGCGGCGGCCTCCTGCTCAAGTCTGGCGCGTTCGGCGGCACGGGCGGCACGACGGGCGGCGGCCTGCGCTTTCTTCTCCTCCATGCGCTGCTTGTAAATCTCCTTGTTGGCAATCACAGGCTTGGCACGCTTGGTAGGCATCCCTGCCGAACCAGAACTCTTGGAGCGCTTGGACTCACCTTTTAGCGAGATGACACTGCCCTGCTGCTTGCCGAGGATATGGTTCTCCAGAGCCATAGCCATCGACGGGGCCACTTGTGTGGGTGCCGCGATGGTGAGCTTGATGCCATTCTCTTTCAGCGCCGCATGGGTTGACGAGCCGAATGCGGCGATAATGATGTTGCGATCCTTGATGTCGGGGAAGTTCTTGACCAGACTGCGCACACCGACGGGCGAGAAGAGGCAGATGGCATCGTAGTCGTTGAGGTTGAAGCGCGACAGGTCGCGGGCTTTCGAGGTATACATCGGCGCCTTGGTGTACTTTATCTTGGCACGGTCAAGGGTCTTGGTGTACTCGGTCTGTTTCTCGTCGGAACAAGGGAAGAGAAACTTCTCGTCACGATGCTTACCGATAATCTCCACCAAGTCAGAGAAATACTGAGCGCCGAAAAACACTTTACGTTTACGGTACTGGATGTAGTTCTGCAAGTAGAGAGCTATCGACTCCGTAGCGCAAAAATATTTCATATCCTCACCCACAGTCTCCCTAAGTTCTTTCAGCATACGGAAGAAATGGTCTATCGACTGTTTGCTGTTAAAGATAATGGCTGTGTATTCACCGATATGGATACGTGTTCTACGGAAATCACTGGCACTGATGCCCACCACTTCAAAAAATTTATAGAAAGTGATGTCTATGCCATGTTTTTGAATCAAATTTCGGTAGGGGGATTTCTCCAAATCAGCCGGAGCTGGCTGGGAAACGAGGATTTTTTTGATTTTCATACTCAACTGTATGTTATCGCAACTGTCTGACTATTATTCAATAAACCACTTTACAAGGATCAAAATGGGTACCACTTCGACGATGCAAAGATAGTAAAAAAGATAGACATACGAGCCAGAAGATTGTGTTAAAAAAAGTTTCAACCCTCTAAACAGCCGCATGATAAATTCTAACAACACAAGACCGGCCAACAGATAGAGCATCGTTTCTCTTCCAAAAGGCAGGTAGAAGAAAAGGAACAGCAGCGGCAATGCCAACGTGGCAAGAGCCAAGTGATACAGGTAGTTGCTGGTGATATAGGTATCCACAGCGGAATTGTTATCGAAGATTATAGCCAGCAGACGCATCAACCCGTTGCGCAACAAATAGAACGCCGTCACAGCGGCTAGCAGGAGCAGGTAACCTCCCAGTCCTGTTTTCTCCAACGCCATCTGGTGCACAGGCAACAGCACACAGGCCAGCATCAACAATCCCATTGGCACGAAACGCATCCTGCCGTTCAGGTTATTACTGCGTAATGTGCGATCCATGGCCCTGCTGTCGACGAGCAGCGGCATCAAGCTCTTGAAGCGCAACTTACTCGTACGATAATAGAGTGTCAGCAACGCCACCAACGCCAAAAGCAGGACAAAAAGCCATACCGGCGCCCCACTGTCGGCACGGAGTAGCAAGGCATCGTGCTGCGGTACCAACCCATGCCCGTTGAACAGCGACGGACGCAGGATGGTGTCATGCACCTCTAGGCTGTCGGTCTGGAAGTAATACTGGCAAGAGTCGCCCCACATACCGAATGGATTGTCGTTACAAGAATTCTGGATATCTGGAGTGAACATATCTTTAATGACTAATGATGAGTTTACTATGGTGACGTCCACCTGCAGAAATCACTTGCAACAGATAGACGCCATCGGGATAATCCTGTACTGATAGGCTGGAGTTGGAAGTAGTGAGCAACAGCCGTCCCTGCATGTCGAACAACTGCGCCAAACCGTCGGCAGGGAGGTTGTCGATATAGACCCTGACGTTGGCCGGATTGGGGAAGAGGTGTATTTCTGACGGTTCCTGATTTACATCATGAAGACCCAGCGTGCGTATGTCACCGAACCAGCCATACGCCGAATCCCACAGCGCCAATGGCAGGCTCACATCGTCTATCCAGGCACAATCGCAGCCTTCCGAACCGCTTTCATCCTTCACATAGCGCCAACGCAGTATGTGTCGCCCGGCATCAATCACCGTCGTGTAGCGTTTCCAGTCGCTCTCGCCCCATCGCGCATTGCCACGATTTACACCATCGACCGAAAAGAGCAGTTTGTCGTAACGCTCCTCACTCGAGACACGTGCCCAGTAGCTGAGGGTGTCCGCCTGCGGCAGAAACACCTCGAGTACGAGGTCCGATGTCTGCCGGTGGCCTATGACGCCACTGCGCACACTGTAGCGGCCACTGCGAGGCATAATGCTGTCCAGCTGCCAGGGCAGGGTTCCCCCACCCTGCCAAGGATAGTTGGCGAGACCTTCTTCGAAGCTGTCCTGCCGTTCGCCACCCACCAGCCAGTAATTGTAGTCCTTTCTATGGTTGCCCAGCCACAACGATGCCTCAAGATGCAGATGCGTCAATGTGTCGGGGGTGGAGAACGGAGAGTGCAGCGTGTCGCCCGTGGGAAGGGCGGTAATGGCCATATCGACGACATCGGCAGTGCCTTCTACCGTAGTCTCAAGGGTGTATTCGTGACGTGGCAGCAGCCTGTGGGCTTCACTACCCGAAAGTTCCAGCAAACGGAATGTTGCCGTAGGATAGGCGACTTCCATCGACTGCCGCAACATAAGGCTGCAGAGCATTCCTTCGGTGCTGTCCCAGGCATACAATTCAGCCTGCCAATAGGGATATTGCCCGATGGCCTCCACCTGCACGGGCAGCGAGACATTGCTGCTCTGGTGCGGCAGCAGGGTGTCGACCACCGCTTGCTGTTCCGTCAAAAGGGCGTCGACCGTACTGTCAACCTCCAGTTGACTGAGCACCACCCGCAGCCCACAGAGCGGCACCGTGCCCACATTCTCCACACGGCAGGTCAGCAGGCTGTCTGTGACCGCCACCTCACGCAGCGCCACGCCGATACCCGACACGGTCTCAACCGTCAGTGTGTCGACACGCGGCCTAAAGCCGTAGCCTGTGGCAGTGACGACGAGCGGCGTGGTATCCAGGCAGCGTGTCAAACCGAGAGCCAACAAACCGTTGGCATTGATGTTACCGACACCGATAATCGTGTCGTGCTGCATGGCTGTGACGGTGGCACCGGCAGTGCCGCCAAGGTACAGCGTGCCATCGCCGTCATGGATGCCGTGGGTGGCATGCAGCTCAATAGCCTGCGGCGCACCCGTCCATGGCATCAGACTGGGGTCGCCCAGCAGACAGTAGATTTCCCAGTAGAACTTGTCATACGGCGAGCCGAAAGCTGTCACCGCCAAATTACCCGCTGCCAGCAAGGCCCCCAGCGTCTGCACGTCGTCGCCACGTCCCACCCATCTGTCGAAAGCGCCCTGACGACTTGCCTCATAGACGGGCTCCAGGCTGAAAGGATACTTGGGTCCCACCGACCAATAATAGTCTTCGTTCCACAGGGTCGAGTTGGTGGCTCCGATAACGCCGATGGCGCCACCACCGGCCTTGCGCAGCAGCTGTTCTCCGAAACAGGTGCCGTCGAAGGCATTGCTCAAGCAACAGTTGTTGATATACAGCAACGGCTGTGGATTGTCTATGGTGTCGATACTGGAGAAAGTGACCGAGGGGTTGGTCCAGCCTGCTGTGGAACAATGAGCTGTATAGTTAAGCCATGCAGCACCTTGCCGAATGTCGTTCAGTATGGCGGCACGTTGGCCACTGGAAGCCGGATTGTAGTAACAGAGGGTATCGATGGCAGGGTGCGCCAACTTGACTTCACGGCTCACATAGTTCACCTGCCCGTTAGTGGTCACGGGTGCCGGCTCCTGACTCTCGGCACCAGCCACCAGCAGCACGCGCCGCAGACGGGCTGTGTCAAGACCCAGGCCTTGCTCGTAAGCCAGCGTCTTCTCGACAACAGCGCGCAACTCGGCGGTGTCGTTCACCGGCCAGCGGCCCAGCAGCGCGTCAGGCAGATAGTCGCCCGTGTGCTCAACATAGTAGAGGTCGGTGACATGGTTGCCCAACCCAGAGGGATGCGTGGTACCAAGAAAAGCCTGCAACTGCGACACGTCGCCCACCAGCAGCACATAACGCGGCCATAACTCCGAACTCTGAATTCCGAACTCCGAACTCACCAACGCCTTGACGCTGTCGCGCAGATGCGTGTCGGCATACAGCTCCGTCACCTCATAGCCTTCTTGTCGTTTCCAACGCACAAAGGGCTGCAAACCCTCGCGAAACTGAGGACGCGACACAATAAGGTAACGTCGCGAGGGCTGGGCATCAAGGATAGAGGACAAATGATTCGTGGACAATGTCGCCGACAGGGACTTGCATAGCATCACCTTGCCGCCAACAGGGTTGTAAACCACAGGATGCACCGTGATACGGAATATCTGACGGTCGCCCATCACACCAAGGTTCTCCACCACAATAGGGGCGCCACTATGCACGAAAGTATCGCAGGCATAGGCCTCCTTGTCGGGTTCCACCGCCATAGGGTCGGCATCCTTTACCGAAGCTCCTTGCCAAGGCGACAACACATTGCCTTCCGACAACGCCAACACTTCGGCGTCGCCTTCCTGCCACCGCTCCAGTCGCAACTCAGCGCCGCGCGGCAATGCTATAAGACGGCTGGCCTGCGGCAATGACGGAAATCCTTCGTGTGACGCAAGATTCACCATTCCCTCAGCAGCCAAGCCTACAAATCCATCGGCGGCTGGCACGAGGGTTATATTGCCCATATGGAATGTCACCTGAAAGGTGCTGTCGGAACTTTCCGTAAGCTCCAGCGACGCATTCCCCGCCTCCTGCGCCATAGCGAAAGAAGAAAACAACAGGCACAGCATCAGCGATATGTAACACCTGAGACGACCCATAACGGCAACCATTATCGGCGGCAAAAATACGAAAAAAAACCGACATGCCGCCACATTGTTTCCACCTGTGGTGGAACTGATAGGGTTTTCGTCGTTTCTTTTGTCGTAAATTAATACTGATAAAGTTGGCCAGTTTTGGAAAAAGATGTATCTTTGCACATTGAATAATATATACTATGGCTAACGTTAAGTGCTCAATACCAAAAGGTACGCGTGATTTCCTTCCTATGGAGATGGCGCGACGCAACTATATTTTCGACACCATCCGCTCGGTGTTCCGCGCTTTCGCTTTCGAGCCCATCGAAACTCCGTCGCTGGAGAACCTGTCGACGCTCATGGGCAAGTACGGCGAAGAGGGCGACAAACTGCTCTTCAAAGTGCTGAACAGTGGCGACTTCATGGAAGGCGTGGACTTCTCACAAGACTACCACAAAGTGGCGCCGCAGATTTGCGAGCGCGGCCTGCGCTACGACCTCACCGTCCCTTTCGCACGCTTCGTGGTGCAACACCGCGACCAAGTGGTCTTCCCTTTCCGCCGCTACCAGTTGCAGCCTGTATGGCGTGCCGACCGTCCGCAGAAAGGCCGTTACCGTGAGTTCTACCAGTGCGACGCCGACATGATTGGCAGCACCTCGCTGCTCAACGAACTGGAGTTGGTGCAGATGATCGACACCGTGTTCCTGCGTTTGGGCATCAACGTCACTGTAAAAATCAACAACCGCAAGGTGCTGGCGGGCATCGCCGAAATGATTGGCGCACCCGACAAGCTGGTAGATATCACCGTCGCCATCGACAAGCTTGACAAGATAGGTCTCGACAACGTGCGCGCCGAGCTTGCCGAGCGCGGACTCACAGCCAACCAGATACAAGCCCTTGACCCAGTGTTTGCTCTCGGTGGCTCGGCCGCCGAGAAGATAGCCTCTTTGGAAGCCATGTTCGCCAATGTGGAAGTGGGCCGCAAAGGCGCCGAAGAGTTGAAAGAGTTGTTCGACCTTATCAGTGCGGCGAAACCGCACTGCACTGTGGAGCTGGACCTTACACTGGCACGCGGCTTGAACTACTATACTGGTGCCATCTTCGAAGTCAAAGCCAACGACGTGCAGATGGGCAGCATCTGCGGCGGTGGCCGTTACGACAACCTGACAGGCATCTTCGGCATGCCCGACGTCAGCGGCGTGGGCATCAGTTTCGGCGCCGACCGCATCTACGATGTGCTCACCGAGCTCAACGCCTTCCCCGAAGGGCTGGAGCAAGCCGCCCGCGTGATGTTCATCAACTTCGGCCCTGCCGAGCAGACCGCCTGCATAGGCATCGTCGCACGCCTCCGCTCCGCGGGCATCTCGGCACTCATATACCCCGATGCCGCCAAGATGAAGAAGCAGATGGACTACGCCAACCGCAAAGCGGTGCCTTTCGTGGCTTTTGTCGGCGAGAGCGAGATGAGAGACGGCACCGTGACCCTCAAGAACATGGCTGACGGCAGCCAGCAGACACTCGCCATCGATGAAATGATTGCCAAACTCCAATGAAACGACTGCTGTACATACTGTTGCTCTTCCTGCCACTGGGCCTCTCGGCACAGGTAATCGACTCCGTCGCCGAGGTAGGTGTAGGGATGTGGGAAGAAGAGTCTGGCATAGTGCCCCTCACGGTATATGATACCGTTTACCTCTACCGTACCGATACAGTGACGGTGTTGCGCGTCGACTCCGTCTACATCCTCCGTACCGACACCGTCACCGTACGCATCGCCGACACCGCAGCCCTCAAGGCGCTGCAGGAGAAAGAGGTGTTCTACCGCGAGATACTCTCGGCCAACGGCGTCGACAAGGAGAAGCTGGAGGCCGAGCGCAACTACTACATCCGTGTGGTTGACTCGCTGCGCAGCATCGTACGTGTGGCCGAGATTGAGGCCGTGCGCAAAGAGGAGGCCAACAAGTATCTCGCCGAACGCGCCAAGGCCGCCGAAGAGAAAGTGGCCGCCGCCACCAACCGAAAGAAGAAAGTACGTCCCATCCAGGGCGTGGCCATGCGCTTCTACCGCACTCCCGCCTGGGAGATACGTCTCGACGCCAACGGCGCCCGACGCATCGCCAACCGCAACGCTGGCAATATTGAGTTCGACTATGTCACTGGTGCCTCGGTGATGCTGTGGGATATGACCAGCTACTTCAACAAACCCCACCAGTTGAAGACTGGAGAGTTGCCTAAGTTTGACCAAGACTTCGCCTACGACTTGGGGCTCTACGTGGGCTTCGGCGGCAGCAACCTCTTCAAGAACTTCTATGTCGGCGCCAGCTTCCGCTTTGTGGACTTCTTCTACCTCACGGCGGGGTTCAACGTCGCCGAATACCAGATTCTTGCCGAAGGGCGCGACACCTCCACCCCCCTTATTTACGGTGAGAGCATCGATGATGTCACTGCCAAAGCATGGCTCCTCAAGCCATTTATCTCTTTAAGTATCGATTTGGACTTCCTTTCCTATATAAAGAAATAAATCCCAATTATATTAGCATCATTATTCTAATTAATGAGTAATCTTCGTTTCAAAGTGCTGCAGGAGGCTTTCGCCAAGAAGGCGGTGGCCGTCCAGCCTCCCGCAGGTATGGTTTCCGACTACTACGGCAACCATGTGTTCGGACGGAAACAGATGGCCCGCTACCTCTCGGCAGAGACCTACAGGGCGTTCTGCAATGTGCTCGACAACGGGGCACCCTTCAACCGCGAGATTGCCAACAACGTGGCGGTCGGCATGAAGAACTGGGCTCTCGACATGGGCGCGACCCACTACACCCACTGGTTCCAGCCACTCACCGAGGGCACAGCCGAGAAGCACGATGCCTTCATCGAGTATGCCGGTCAGCCGGGGAGCGACGTGATTGAGGAGTTCTCGGGCAAACTGCTGGCGCAGCAGGAGGCCGACGGCTCCAGTTTCCCAAACGGCGGCATCCGCAACACCTTCGAGGCCCGCGGCTACACCGCCTGGGACACCTCGTCGCCCGCCTTCATGGTCGACGACACCCTCTGCATCCCTACGGTCTTCGTCTCCTATACCGGCGAGGCACTCGACTACAAAACTCCGCTGCTCAAGGCGTTGCACGCTGTCGACTGTGCCGCCACCGATGTGTGTCACCTCTTCGACCCCGCCGTACGCAAAGTCTATTCCTATCTAGGTTGGGAGCAGGAGTATTTCCTCGTCGACGAGTCCATCTATTCCGCCCGTCCCGACTTGCTGCTGACGGGCCGCACTCTTTTAGGTCATGAATCGGCCAAGAACCAACAGCTCGAAGACCACTATTTCGGAGCCATCCCCGCCCGTGTGCAGTCGTTCATGAAGGAGCTTGAGTTCGAAGCCTATAAATATGCCATCCCCTGCAAGACGCGCCACAACGAGGTAGCGCCCAACCAGTTCGAGCTGGCGCCCATCTACAACGAGACCAACCTAGCCGTCGACCAGAACCTGATACTGATGTCGCTGATGCACAAGGTGGCCAGCCGTCATGGCTTCAAGGTGCTGCTGCACGAGAAGCCATTTGCCGGTGTCAACGGCTCGGGCAAACATTGCAACTGGTCGCTGGGCACCGACACCGGCGTCGGCCTCCTCACCCCCGGCAAGACGCCCGAAGAGAACCTGCGCTTCGTCACCTTCCTGGTCAACGTGATGATGGCCGTCAAGAAGCACAACGCCCTCCTAAAGGCCTCCATCATGACCGCCACCAACGCCCATCGTCTGGGAGCTCAGGAGGCGCCGCCCTCCATCATCAGCGTCTTCCTCGGCAGTCAGCTGTCGGCGGTGCTCGACCAGCTGGAAATTGCCGACAAGGAGATCGTCCTCGACGAGAAACGCCGCATGCAACTCGGCGTGGCGCATATCCCCGAGGTGCTAGTTGATAACACCGACCGCAACCGTACCTCACCCTTTGCCTTCACAGGCAACCGCTTCGAGTTCCGCGCCGTGGGTTCCTCGGCCAACTGCGGCTGTGCCATGATAGCCCTCAACACCGCCGTCGCCTCACAACTGCGCGAGTTTCGTCAGGAGGTGGATACCCGCATGGCGGCAGGTGAGCAAAAAGAACACGCCATCTTCGAGGTGCTGCGTGAGTACATCCGCGAGTCGAAAGCCATCCGCTTCGACGGCAACGGCTACAGCGACGAATGGCGTCAGGAGGCGCAACGGCGCGGCTTGGATTGCGAAAGCAGTGTGCCGCTCATCTACGACGCCTACACCTCGCCCTCGTCGGTGCAGATGTTCGAGGCCACCGGCGTGATGAACCGCACCGAACTGGCCGCCCGCAACGAGGTGAAGTGGGACACCTACATCAAGAAGGTACAGATTGAGGCGCGTGTGCTGGGCGACATCGTGCTCAACCACATCATCCCCGTGGCCACCCGCTATCAGTCGACGCTGCTCGATAACGTCTACAAGATGCGTCAGGTGTACGACATTGACAAAGCCCGCACCCTCTCGGCGCACGACGACTCGCTGATAGAAGAGCTCTCAACGCACATCGCTTCTATCAAGCAGAATGTGGACAACATGGTCGAGGCCCGTAAACAAGCCAACCACATCGCCAACGAGCGGGAACGCGCCATTGCCTACCACGACACCGTGCTGCCCTACTTCGACCCCATCCGCTACCACGTCGACAAACTCGAACTCATCGTCGACGACGAACTCTGGCCCCTGCCGAAATACAGGGAGATACTCTTCTCACACTAATTAGTTGGGGTCAGCCCCAGATGCTGAGTTTGCTGAGGAACGAGATGTTCTCGCGGACCGATGACTCGATGAGTTGGTCGAAGTTGATGTCGTTGTCCTTGTGGAAGGCCACCTTGACAGGCAGCACACATACGGGCAAGTCGCCCGTAAGACCGCGGAGGCGCATGGCGTCCTTCTCGGTGGTAAGGATAACCTTGCGACTGCCCGGCAGGCTGTCGAAGGCGGCACGGATGCGAGCCACGTCGCGCATAGTATAGTTGTGGTGGTCGTCGAAGCAGAGGTGCTGCAGCTTGCAGCTCTTCCGCACCTCCTCGAGCATGGGCTCGGGGTGGGCTATACCGGTGACGACAAGCACCTGCTCCATCCGCCGCAGGTCGAGGTCGACGGGCTTCCCGTCGAGGGTCTGCAAAGAGCCATACTGCAGATAGGTGAAGAAAACCTTTTGGTAGTTCTCCAGCCGCAGGTCGTTGATGATATTATGTTTGTCGACGGGGTTTAGGCGTGCCGGACACTTGGTGACGATGACGATGCCTGCATAGCGACGCGCCGAGCGGAACTCGCGCAGGTTGCCGTAGGGCAGGATGTGGTCGTTGTAGTACGGGTGACGGAACTCGGTGAGCAGGATGTTGATGTTGGGCTTGATGTAGCGGTGCTGGAAGACATCGTCGAGGACGATAAGTTGGGGCGCAGTGGATACGTGCACCTCCTCATCACCCTGCTGCTCTACCCGCTCCTGAGCCATCAGCTGCCGTACACCCTCCACTCTTTTCTCACAGACGGCCACCTGCACGTCAGGGTGCTTGCAGGCTATCATGGCGGCCTCGTCGCCCAGCAGGGCGGCATCGTGACTGCCATCGTCAACCACGAAGCCCTTGCTCTGCCGTTTGTAGCCTCGGCTGAGCATGGCGGTGCGGTACTTGTCCGACAGAAGATCCAGCAGGTACTCCACATGAGGCGTCTTGCCAGTGCCGCCCGTGGCCAGATTGCCCACACCGATGGTGGTGATATGGGGCGCTGCCTGCCGCTTGACACCGATGGAGAAAAGGAAGTTCCGCACCGCCACGCCGACAGCATACCACATGGTCAGTGGGAACAGCAGCCAGGATATGGTGGTGCGGAAGCTCATGTCTTGTTTAGGAGTTAAGGAGTCAGGAGTTAAGGAGATAAGGCAATACCATTATGTCATCATTTGAGTGCAAGCATGCCACCGTCTTATCTCCTGTCTTCTTTTCTTCTGTCTTCTATCATTTGAAATAGCGGTTCAGCAGTCCTTCGAGGGCCTTGCCGTGGCGGGCCTCGTCGCGGGCCATCTCATGGACGGTGTCGTGGATGGCGTCGAGATTGAGGGCTTTGGCACGCTTGGCGAGGTCGGTCTTGCCGGCAGTGGCGCCGTACTCGGCATCGACGCGCATCTTGAGGTTCTCCTTGGTGCTGTCGGTCAGCACTTCACCCAGCAACTCGGCGAACTTGGCGGCGTGCTCGGCTTCCTCAAAGGCGGCCTTCTCCCAGTAGAGACCCACCTCGGGATAACCCTCGCGGTGAGCCACACGGGCCATGGCCAGGTACATACCGACTTCCTTGCACTCGCCCTCAAAATTGGCGCGGAGGTCCATCTTGATGTCTTCGGGGGCGTCCTTGGCCACGCCGACGATATGCTCGGCGGCCCAGGTCTTGATATCCTCTTTCACTTCCTGCATGGGCTTGCCACAGATGGGGCACTTCTCAGGCATCTCGTCGCCTTCATACACATAGCCGCACACAGGGCAGATAAACTTTTTGCTCATAATGTTCTTGGGTTTTTAGGGTTAATATTCTAGTTGTTTTTCAAGTGCAAAGATACGTACTTTTTGCGATATGACGAAAATTATTTTTGTGGTTTGAAATATTTATCGTATTTTTGCAGTCGATTTCATAGGAAATCACGAAGCGTAATGCTAGCCACTGCTGGAAGAAACGTGAGAAATTTCAAGAACTGCAAGGGCAAGTGTCACGGTTCACGTGCATTAGCGTGGACTGTTTGCATCTTCTCAGTTCAAGGTAATTCTCACGACCTCTTCCAGATGAAGCGGCATTCGGTGCCACGCTTCTTTATTAAATAATTGTTCTCTCGCCACGGCACTGGTGAGAATAAAAACTGACGAGCCAACAGTAAATAGGCACAATTATGATGTTAAAAAAACTATCTCTTATCACTTTTCTGGTTACTCTAACTTTAGGTGGAGGCATTGCTTTTGCTCAAGAAAATCCCACTCATTTAGACTTTAAAGGCATTCCCATTGACGGAAATCTGGAATCTTACACTAGTCAATTAAATCAACTGGGATTTACAACTACCAAGGTTACTGATGATGCAGCCATGATGAAAGGTTCCTTTGCCGGAGAAGACGTGGAGGTTGCTGTATACACAACTTCCCGAAGCAAAACCGTTTACATGGTAGTTGTTGCATTCCCTGAACAAACTTCATGGTATAGTATAAAATCCGACTTTAAGAAATTAGAAAATAACCTTCAAGTAAAGTATGGGAAACCAACATTGCAAAGAAAAAGTTTCTCTAGCCCTTATTATGAGGGAGATGGTTATGAAATGACCGCAATAAAAGTAGACAAATGTAACTACTATACTCGCTTTACAACAGCCACAGGAGAACTAACTCTTCTAATCTTAAAATCCGGACAACTTGGTTTGTATTATGTTGACAAAATAAATGATGCCACATATGACCGAGAAAAGAATGCCTCAATATATGAGGATTTATAGAAATATTCAATGAACTAATAAAAAAAACGCGCCTCATCGGGCGCGTTTTTTTTATCCTATCTAGGAATTAGTCGAGCACCAAGCTCGGGGCGCTGTATGTGCGGGCGGCGAGTTCCTGGTTGAGCATGTAGAGGCTCTTGGGGTCGGCGCCGAACAGCTCCATCTTAGTGATCATGTCGCGGGCGTTGGTCTCCTCCTCGCCCTGCTCCTTGACGAACCAGTCGAGGAACTGCATGGTGCGGAAGTCCTTCACTTTGTAGGCGGCATCGTAGATGGTGTGGATGCTGGCAGTGACATACTCCTCATGCTCCAGGCCGGCCTTCAGCACGTCCATGTCTTTCTTGTATTTCTTGTCGGGCATGGCGATGGCGTTGAGCTTGATGGGGCAGTCGTTGTTTTGCATATACTTATAGATGAGCATGGCATGGTCACGCTCCTCCTGGGCCTGGATCATGTACCAGTTGGCGAAGCCGGCAAGACCGCGCTTATCGAAGTAGTTGTTCATGTCGAGGTACAGGTAGGCGCTGTAGAGCTCCTTGTTGATCTGCTCGTTGAGCAGGTCGGAAACTTTCTTGTTAAGCATAATTATTGGGATTTAAAAGGTTATTTCTTCTTGAACTCACGCACGATAGGTCCGTCAAATATCAAGTTCCCGCCAGCGTCAGGCGTAATCTCGCCATCGACAACGAGGGTTTGAATCTTCATCTTGGTCTCGGAGAATCCTTTAAGCTTCCAGCAATTAACACTATTGATATACAAATGCTCTTGGGAAATACTCCAATAACCCGTCAATGAACTGCCGTCCAACAACTGTGCCGAAGTGGCCTTAAAGGTACCGTCCTCCTTGAATGTAACCGTATGGCCTATCAGGCAGCCGCTCACTTCTGGAGCCCATCCCATACCAGGATTTTCCACGCTATTGGCAGTGCACTCCCAGGTCCCGATAAGCTTGTTTGCGTTGTTCGGCTCCTTGGTGCACGAGACGGCCATCATCGTCATGGCGAACAGCATAGCTATTCCAAAGAATTTGAATGTCTTTTTCATATTGTATCCTTTCTATTATTTATATTCATTACTTTATTCCATCAACTTGAAGTCGCTCTTGCCGTGCTTGCACCAGGGGCAGACGAAATCGTCGGGCACTTCGTCGCCCTCATAGACATAACCGCAGACCTCACAGACCCAGCGCTTCTTGCTGGTCTCTGGCTGCCGACCACTGGCCACTGGTTTAGGCTTGATGTGCTGCTGGTAGTAGGCATAGGTAATCGAGGGGCTATCGGTGAGCACCTGGGCCTCCATCACACGGGCGATAAACATGGTGTGGGTACCGAGGTCGATGCTCTTGGTGACAACACAGCTGATGACCGAGTTGATATACTTGGGCAGATACCGCAAGCCATTCTCCGTGCGGAGCTCGGTCTCGCACTCGGCGAATTTGTCCACCGTCTTGCCGCTCTGGAAGCCAAAATGCTGGAAGGGCTTCATGGTGGCTTCCTCGCTGAGCGGGCAGAGATTGAACTTCAAGGTGCGCAACACCATGTCGTGCGTCAGGTTCTGCTTGTTGACGCATATCATCAGCTGCAACGGGTCGCTGGTGACCTGCTGAGCCACGTTGATGATGCAGGCGTTGTCTTTGTCGCCCTGCCGCGCCACGAGCACGAAGAGGCCGTAACTGATATTGAATATCGCCTTGTTGTCAATCATAATCAGTCAATCTTATCAAATCCCAGGTAGGGACGCAGGCACTCGGGCATCACGATACCGTCGGGAGTCTGATTATTCTCTAACAGAGCCGCCACGATGCGTGGCAGGGCCAGCGCCGAACCGTTGAGGGTGTGGCAGAGCTGCATCTTGCCGTTCTCGTCCTTGAAGCGCAACTTCATGCGGTTGGCCTGGAAGGTCTCGAAGTTGGACACCGAGCTCACCTCCAACCAGCGCTTCTGGGCAGCGCTCCACACCTCGAAGTCGAAGGTCATGGCGCTGGTGAAGCTGATGTCGCCACCACAGAGCTTGAGGATATGGTACGGCAGGCCCAACTTGTCGAGCAGGCCGCCCACATGTTTCTTCATCTCCTCCAGCATATCGTAGCTGCGGTCGGGGTGCTCGATGACCACTATCTCCACCTTGCTGAACTCGTGCAGACGGTTCAATCCGCGCACGTCCTTGCCGTAGCTGCCGGCCTCGCGGCGGAAGCACTCGCTGTAGCCCGCGCGCTTGATGGGAAACTCCTTGGCGTCGACCACACAGCCACGATAGATGTTGGTGATAGGCACCTCGGCGGTGGGTATCATGTAGAAGCCGTCGAGCGGGATGGCATACATCTGACCCTCCTTGTCGGGCAGCTGGCCGGTGCCGAGACCACTGGCCTCGTTGACCATCAGCGGCGGCTGTATCTCCACGAAGCCGGCGTTGGCGGCCTCGTTGAGGAAAAAGTTGATGAGGGCGCGTTGCAGACGGGCACCCTTGCCTTTGTAGACAGGGAAGCCGGCGCCTGTAATCTTGTTACCCAACTCAAAGTCAATGATGTCGTATTTGGCGCAGAGCTCCCAGTGGGGCAATGCGTCAGCAGGCAGGTCGGGCTTCTGTCCGAATTCAGCCACCACCACGTTGTCGGCCTCGCTCTTGCCACAAGGCACGGTGATATGCGGGGTGTTGGGAAGCGAGATAAGCTTCTCGTTGAGGCTCTTCTCAGTGGCAGCCTGTTGCTCACCGAGACTTTTTTCCTCGGCCTTTAACTCGGCGGTGCGGGCTTTAGCAGCTTCAGCTTCCTCTTTCTTGCCCTGTTTCATCAAACCGCCAATTTCCTTGGCGATACGGTTCTGCTCGGCCTTCACGGCATCTGCTTTCACCTGCAAGGCGCGACGATCGGCGTCGAGGGCTATAATCTCGTCGATACGGGCTTCGACGTCGGCAACATTCTTGATTTTCAAACGGGAGATGCACTCCTCACGATGCTCTTTGATATATTGTAACTGCAGCATGCTTAGGAATATATTAAAAAGCGGAGAGAGAGGGATTCGAACCCCCGGACCCTCGCAGGTCAACGGTTTTCAAGACCGCCGCAATCGACCGCTCTGCCATCTCTCCATTGTCATTATTGAGATGCAAAAGTACGCACTTTTTCCGAAATAACAAAAAGAAAAAATACAACAGCCTATATCTGTGTCTTTTCCACGCCATTTCTTTGGTATTTCTTTGGTATTTCTTTGCTTTTTCCCAAAGAAATACCAAAGAAATACCTATATGCAACCCCAGAAGAATATGAGAGAACATCCAATATAAAACAGGGTGTTGATAATTTCTTTTCATCATATCGCATAATCTTTGTACCTTTGCATTTTGTTATGAAGCGCATCTGGATAGCTATCGTGAGACTCTGCGGCTGGCGGTTCCGCCTGCCCGACACTGGGTTGCGGCCCGAGTTGATGCGGTGCGTTTATGTCGCGGCACCCCATACCGCCGTGTCCGATTTCCTGGTAGGCATAGCCTACATGTGGACTGTCGGCGCCCCGGGACACATCTTCATCAAGAAAGAGATGTTCCGCTGGCCCATCGGTGGTCTGCTGCGCCACTACGGATGCGTGCCCATCGACCGTGGCAACCCCAAGAACGGCCTGGTGGGAAAAGCCGTGCAAGGCTTTGTGGACAACAGCGAGTACGCCGTTATCCTCACGCCCGAGGCCACACGCAAGCCCGTGAGCCGCTGGAAACGGGGCTTCTGGGAGATAGCCACCCGTGCCAGCGTACCTGTCGTACCGGTATACATCGACTTCGAGCACAAAGAGATAGGATTGTTCGACACCCTCTGGCCCACAGACGACTACGAGGCCGACGTGCGACGCCTGCGCAGCCTCTACCGCAGCAAGATGGCCAAACGTCCGGAGCAATTCATTGAAATGAAATAAAAAAAAACAACAATATGGTAAGAAGAATCTACGTTGAAAAGAGAGCCCCCTACGCCGTCAAGGCCAAGGAACTGAACGACGAGATGCGCGACTACCTCGGCATCGAGGCCGAGGCGGTGCGCGTACTGATACGCTACGACGTCGAGAATGTGAGCGACACCACCTTCCAGACCGCCCTGACGACGGTCTTCAGCGAGCCGCCGGTGGACGACGTCTACGAGGAGGAGTTCCCGCACAAGGCGGAAGACTTCTGCTTCACGGTGGAGTATCTCCCTGGCCAATACGACCAGCGTGCCGACTCGGCCGAGCAGTGCGTCAAACTGCTCAACGACAGCGAAGAGCCCATCATCAAGAGCGCCACGACCTACGTCATCAGCGGCCAGCTGGGTGACGAGCAGCGTCAGGCTGTAGTGAAGCACTGTGTGAACCCTGTCGACAGCCGCCGTGCCGACGGTCCCAAGCCCGCCACGCTGGAGGAGCACTTCGACGAACCCGCCGACGTGATTGTTTTTGATGGTTTTAAGGACAAGGACCTTAACGACCCTAAGGACCTTAAGGACTTCAAAGACCTTTATGACTCCCTCGGCCTGGCCATGACCTTCGCCGACTTCAAGCATATCCAGCGCTACTTCCACGACGAGGAGCACCGCGACCCCACGATGACCGAGATTCGCGTGCTCGACACCTACTGGAGCGACCACTGCCGTCACACCACCTTCGCCACCGAGCTGAAGGATGTGAAGTTCGACGACGGCTTCTACCGTCCCCTCATCGAGGGCGCTTTCCAGCAGTACCTCGCCGACCACAAGGAGCAGTACGCCGGCCGCACCGACAAGTTCGTCTGTCTGATGGACATCGGCACCCTCGCCGCCAAACGTCTTAAGAAGGCCGGCATCCTCGACGACCAGGAGCCCAGCGACGAAATCAACGCCTGCTCCATCGTGGTGCCCGTCGTCATCAACGGCAACAAGGAGGAGTGGCTCATCAACTTCAAGAACGAGACCCATAACCACCCCACTGAGATTGAGCCTTTCGGCGGTGCTGCCACCTGCCTCGGTGGCTGTATCCGCGACCCGCTCTCGGGACGCACCTACGTCTATCAGGCTATGCGTGTCACCGGTGCCGCCGACCCGACGAAGCCTCTCAACGAGACGCTGCCCGGCAAGCTGCCGCAGCGCAAGATTGTCACCACCGCCGCCCACGGATACAGCAGCTACGGCAACCAGATAGGTCTGGCCACAGGCTTGGTGAACGAGGTCTATCATCCCAACTATGTGGCCAAGCGTATGGAGATTGGCGCCGTCATCGCCGCCGCCCCGCGTCGCGCTGTGAAGCGTCTCACCTCCGACCCCGGCGACATCATCATCCTGCTGGGTGGCCGCACCGGTCGTGACGGTATCGGCGGCGCCACGGGTGCTTCCAAATCGCACACCACCAAGTCGCTGACCACCTGCGGCGCCGAGGTGCAGAAGGGCAACGCCCCCACCGAGCGCAAGATACAGCGTCTGTTCCGCCGCGAGGAGGTCTCCTGCCTCATCAAGAAGTGCAACGACTTCGGCGCCGGCGGCGTGAGTGTCGCCATCGGCGAGCTGGCCGACGGCCTGCAGATCAACCTCGACCGTGTGCCCAAGAAATACGCCGGCCTCGACGGCACCGAGTTGGCCATCAGCGAGAGCCAGGAGCGTATGGCCGTGGTCGTCGATCCCAAGGATGTCGACCAGATGCTGAAATATGCCGACGAGGAGAACCTCGAAGCCACGGTGGTGGCCACCGTCACTGCAGAGCCCCGCATGGTCATCAGCTGGCGCGGCAAGGAGATTGTCAACCTCAGCCGCCGCTTCATCGACACCAACGGCGCCCACCAGGAGACCACGGTGAGCGTGACAATGCCGGGAAAACCGGATAATCCGGAATCTCCGGAAACTCCAGAAAACATCCGCAGCCTGTGGCTGCGGACATTGGCCGACCTCAACGTCTGCTCGCAAAAGGGCTTGGTCGAGATGTTCGACAGCAGCATCGGCGCCCGCAGCGTCTTCATGCCCTACGGCGGCAAGTATCAACTGTCGCCCACCCAGGCGATGGCCGCCACGCTGCCGCTGCTCGACGGCCACTGCGACCTCGTGACCTTCATGTCCTACGGCCTCGATCCCTACCTCATGTCGTGGAGTCCCTTCCACGGTGCCGCCTGGAACGTGGTGAACAGCGTGGCCAAGATTGCCGCCGCCGGTGGTGACGCCAGCCGTGTGCGTCTCACCTTCCAGGAATACTTCAAGAAACTCGGCAACGATCCCTACCGTTGGGGTGAGCCTTTCGCTGCTCTGCTGGGTGCCTACAACGCCCAGATGGGTCTCAAACTGCCCGCCATCGGCGGTAAGGACTCGATGTCCGGCACCTTCAATGACATCGATGTGCCGCCCACACTCTGCTCCTTCGCCGTGGGCACGGGCGATGTGCACCATGTGGTCAGCACCGAACTCAAGAGCGCCGGCAGCCGTCTGATGCTCCTCGACGTCAAGGAGGACCAGTACGGCATGCCGCTCTACGACGACGTGATGGACCAGTATGCCGCCCTGCGCAAAGCCATCCTAGCCGACCAGGTGAAGAGCTCCTTCGTCGTCGGCTTCGGCGGCCTCATCGAGGCTGTCAGCAAGATGGCCTTCGGCAACAAACTTGGCGTGCGCCTCACCAGCGCAAACGATCTCACCGCCCGCCACTATGGCAACATCGTCGTCGAGGTGGCGGAAAACATCACCGCCGACCAGCTGCCCTTCCGCTGCACGGAGATTGGCCGCGTCATCGACGAGCCGGCCTTCTATGTGGGCGACGAGCGCATCGACCTCGAGGAGGCCCTCGCCGCCTGGCAGAAGACCCTCGAAGGCGTCTTCCCCACCCGCACCACCAGCGCCGGCGACCTGAAAGACCTTAAGGACTCTATGGGCCTTAAAGGCTTTAAGGACATCCATCTCTGCTCCCATAAAGTGGCCAAGCCCCACGTCTTCATTCCCGCTTTCCCTGGCACCAACTGCGAATACGACTCTGCCCGCGCCTTCAACCGTGCCGGCGCCGAGAGCGAGATTATCGTCTTCCGCAACCAGAACGGCCAACAGATACGCGAGAGCGTAGACGCCTATGTGCGTGCCATCAACAACAGTCAAATAGTGATGATTCCCGGTGGTTTCAGCGCCGGCGACGAACCCGAGGGTTCCGCCAAGTTCATCACCAGCGTCTTCCGCAACCCGCGCATCACCGACGCCGTAATGGAGCTCCTCAACAAGCGCGACGGCCTGATGCTGGGTATCTGCAATGGCTTCCAGGCCCTCGTGAAACTGGGCCTCGTGCCTTACGGCGAAATCCGTCCGCAGGCCGCCGACGCCCCCACGCTGACCTTCAACACCATCGGCCGTCACCAGAGCAAGATAGCCTACACGCGCATCAGCAGCAACCTCAGCCCCTGGCTGCGCAAAGCCGAGCTGGGTGGCGTCTACGCTATCCCCATCTCACACGGCGAAGGACGCTTCGTGGCTCCGCAGGAGTGGCTCGACCGCCTCTTCAAGAACGGTCAGGTGGCTACCCAGTACTGCAACCTCGAGGGCATCCCCACCATGGACGAGGAGTACAACATGAATGGCTCCTACATGGCCATCGAGGGCATCACCAGTCCCGACGGTCGCGTCTTAGGCAAGATGGGACACAGCGAGCGTCGCACCGAATGGAGCGCCCTCAATGTCAACTTCCGCGACGACCAGCAGATATTCGAGTCGGGCGTCGAATACTTCAAGTAAAAAGGCTGTTACACCGCCTCCAGCAAGGCGGCGAAATCAGATACCAGAATATCAGCGCCGGCGGCAGACAGCACGTCGGCGCTTTGGTTTCCATAGGTGACGCCACAGGTGCGGCAGCCAGCATTGCGACCCATCAGGATGTCATAACTGGCATCGCCGACGACCAAGGTCTCCTCGGGAAGAATATCCAACTGCTTTAGAATGACCTGTACCGGCTCGGGGTGCGGCTTGTGGTGCTGCACATCGTTGGCGCTGACGATAGCGCTGATATAGGGTTCCAGATGGAACATGCGCACAAAGCCGTCAAGCGTGGGGCGTCCACGGCTGCTGCAGATGGCCAGCAACAGGCCCCGCTCATGCAGAGCGGTGAGGGTTTCGAGCACATGTGGGAAGAGCGTGACCACACCGGGATGGTTGTCCTCGTCAAAGATGCGCCGATAGAGTTCGGCACACTGCTCGCCGGTGGCGTCGTCGATGGACAGCAAGGTGGTGAAACACTCCTTCAGCGGCAGGCCTATCATGGCCTGACACTGGGCGTCAGTGCGCGGAGGCAGATGCAGCGCACTGATAGTGCGCTGCATGGTATTGATGATCAGCGGCTGGGTGTCGGCCAGCGTGCCGTCGAAGTCAAGGATGACAAGCCGTGTCACTTCTGGGCGGCAAGATATTGTTCAAGCAGGCGCTGGACATATTTTCCGAAGACGTCGAACTCGATATTCACCACCGTGCCGGGCTTGAAGTTGTGGAAGTTGGTGACCTTGTAAGTGTAGGGGATGATGGCCACACTGAACATGCCAGGCTCGGAGTCCACTACCGTCAGACTCACGCCGTTGATGCTGATGCTGCCCTTGGGGACGGTGATGCTGGGGGCGTTCTTGGCGTCGTACTCGAAGTAGAAGCGCCAGCTTCCGTTGTCGTCCACCACCTTGGTGCAGGTGGCCGTCTGGTCGACATGACCCTGCACGATATGGCCGTCGAAGCGGCCGTCCATGCGCATGGAGCGCTCCACGTTGACCTCTGTGCCCACCTGCCAGGTACCCAGGTTGGTCTTGAGCATCGTCTCGTCCATGGCGGTCACGACATACTGCTTCTTCTCCTTGTCGACCTTCACCACAGTGAGGCAGCAGCCGTCGTGCGCCATGCTCTGGTCGATGGCCAACTCGTCGCCGAAGGGCACCTCCAGCGTGAAATGATAATTGGTATTCTCTTTCTCAATCTTGACAACTTTCGCCGTCATCTCTATAATTCCGGTAAACATACTATTGTCTTAACTTCTTTAACTACTTCAAAAAAGTCTCGTAATAATCGAACATTTTCTTGTAGAGGTGCAGGCGCTCGCGACCCAGCACGTTGTGCTCGTGGTGGGGGTACATGAAGTAGTCCACCTGCTTGTAGTTGTTGATGCAACGCTCGATAAACTCGGTGCTGTGCTGCGGCACCACGGTATTGTCTTCGGCACCCTGGATGACCAGCAAACGGCCTTCGAGGTTTTTGGCCTTGTTGAGCAACGAGTTGGCCTCGTAGCCCTCGGGGTTCTCCTGCGGAGTGTCCATATAGCGCTCGCCGTACATAATCTCGTACCACTTCCAGTCGATGACGGGGCCGCCGGCGCAGCCCACCTTGAACACCTCGGGGTGTGCCAGCTTCATGGTGATGGTCATGAAGCCGCCGAAGCTCCAGCCCTCCACTCCCATGCGGTCTTGGTCCACGTAGGGCAGGTTCTTGAGGAATTTCACGCCCTCCATCTGGTCGGCCATCTCAATCTCGCCGAGGTGGCGGTGCGTGCAGCTCTCGAACTCGAAACCGCGGTTGTCGGTGCCACGGTTGTCGAGGGTGAAAACCACATAGCCCTGCTGGGCGAGGAACATAAAGTAGAGGTTGCCACCGCCGAGCCAGCTGTCGGTTACGAGCTGCGAGTGCGGGCCGCCATAGACATAGACCAACGTGGGGTATTTCTTGTTAATATCAAGATAGGAGCTTGTCAGCACGCCTGGAGGCGTGATAAGGCGGTAGTAGAGGTCAGTCTTGCCGTCGGCGGCCTTGATGGTGCCTAGGGTGACGTCAGGCATAGCGTAATCCTCCAAGGGGTTCTTGGCCTCATAGAAGGTCTTGACGGGGTTCTTATGCTTCCAATCGCGCATGTCGGCGCGTGCGGGTACGCTGACGCTGCTCCACACGTCGACCCAACTGGTGCCAGCCTCGTTAATCACCACGCTATGGGTGCCGTGCAACCCGTTCTCGGTCATCGTCATGCACTCCATGGTGCCCTTCTTGAGGTTCACGCGGTAGGCGTCGCGGCCGGCGAGGTTGTTCTTGTTGGCATAGATGAAGATGTTCTCGCCCTTGCGGTCGAACTGGATGAAGCCTTCTACTTCGTATTCGCCCTTGGTGACCTGTTTCACCAGCGAGCCGTCGAGGTTGTAGAGATAGAGATGTTTGTAGCCGTCGCGCATCGAAAACCAGAGGAACTGGTCACCCTTGGGGGTGAAGATCATAGGCTCGCAAGGTTCCACATAGCGCGGGTCGGTCTCCTCGAAGAGCACCTTCACGAAAGCGCCCGTCACAGCGTCGTACTGCTCTAACCACATGTGGTTCTGCTCACGGTTCACCTTGGCGATGAAGACATACTTCTCATCGGGACTCCAGGCAATATTCGTCAAGTACATCTCGCGCTCGTGCACGGTGGTGTCGCGGGCCGTGTTGAGATACACCAGCTTCTCGGCCTTCAAATCCCACACGCCCACCGTCACCTCGTGGCTCTTCATGCCGGCCATGGGGTACTTGATGTTGCGCACCTCCGCCTCGCGGGCCTTGGTGTTGACGAGAGGATAGTCGACGACCATGCTCTGGTCCATGCGATAGAAGGCCAGACGATTGCGATTGGGCGACCAAAACAAGCCTCCATTGATGCCGAACTCGTTGCGGTGCACACTCTCGCCAAGCACGATATTGTAACCGTCGCCGCGCTCCACCAGCTTGTCGTCGACATAGAGGTTACCCTCCTTCAGTTCCACACGCTCCTCAAGCTTAGGCTCGTGGTTCTGCGGCTTGCGCAAGTCCATCTGCTCGTCCGCGAGTTTGAACTCCTTTTTGCCGTCGAAACCGTAGTAACCCTTATCCTCGCCGCCTTTGTAGTATGTGACGGTCTTGCCGTCGGGGGCGAAGATGAAACTCTGCATCTCCCGCTGCGGGTAAAGGCTGCGGTCCATCAACTGGTTCCACTGCAGCAGCTTCTCCTGCGAAAAAGCGGTGCCCATGCACAGCAGCACCGCAAAAGTCAAAAGTATCTTTTTCATATCAATAATTCTTCCAGTTTCTAAATTTCAAGTCGAAGACGCCAAAGAAGGCCTCCTTGAATATCTTCATGCTCATCTTGCTGACGCCCAGCACACGGTCGGTGAAGATGATGGGCACCTCGTAGACCTTGAAACCCAAGCGCGTGGCCGTGTACTTCATCTCTATCTGGAAGGCGTAGCCGACGAACTTCACCTTGTCGAACTTGATCTTCTCCAGCACACGGTGGCTCCAGCAGACAAAGCCTGCCGTGGAGTCGGCGACACGCATTCCGGTGACCATCTTAACATACTTCGAGGCGAAATAGCTCATCAGCAGACGTGTCATAGGCCAGTTGACGACACTGATCTTGCCGTCGACATAGCGCGAGCCCACAACCACGTCGCCCTTGCCCGTGGAACAGGCGTCGTAGAGGCGGATGAGGTCGTCGGGATTGTGGCTGAAGTCGGCATCCATCTCAATCATATAGTCGTAGCCATGCTCGTTGCCCCAGCGCATACCCTCGAGGTAGGCGGTGCCGAGACCCAGCTTGCCCTTGCGCTCCACGATGAACAGGCGGTTGGGGAATTCCTGCATCAGACGCTTCACGATGTCGGCCGTGCCGTCGGGCGAATTGTCTTCAATAATGAGCATATCGAACTCCTTGGGGAGCGAAAAGACCTTGCGGATGATGGCCTCGATGTTCTCTTTCTCGTTGTAAGTGGGCGTGATAACCAGTGTGTCAGACATAATCTTCTCTCTTTTAATCAAAATGCAAAATTACACAATAAATCCGACACCCGCAAATTTTATTTCTCCAACAAAAAATAATTTCATATATTTGCAACTTTGTAGAACAACATTTATTAATAACAAACAACACAATATCAATATGGTTACAAAACTTGACGACCTGCTTGAGCTGGTCAAATCGAAAGGTAAGAAACGTATGGTGGCCGCCTATGCCAACGACAGCCACACCATCGCCGCTGTGAGCGCCGCCATCGACCGCGGCATCGTCGAAGCCACCCTCGTGGGCGACATCGAGACCATCAAGAAGGTCTGCGCCGAGGAAGGCATCGACCCCAACAAGTTCGAACTCGTCCAAGAGGCCAACGACAACAAGGCCGGTGCCCTGGCTGTAAAGCTCATCAACGAGGGTAAGGGCGACTTCCTGATGAAGGGCCTGCTCAGCACCGACAAGTACATGCGCGCCATCCTCAACAAGGAGAGCGGTCTCATGCCCGGCAAGAAGAACGACATGCTGACCCATATGGCCGTCATGGAAGTTCCCGCCTACCACAAGCTGCTCATCTGCTCGGATATGGCTATCATCCCCGCCCCCGACTTCAAGCAGAAGCAGGCCATCATGAACTTCGAGATTGCCGTGGCCAAGAGCCTGGAGAACCCCAAACCCAAAGTGGCTGTCCTCGCCGCCACCGAGCAGGTGTCGACCGGCATGCTGGCCTGCGCCGAAGGTGCCTGGCTGGGCATGATGAGCCAGCGTGGCCAGATTCCCGGTGCCATCGTCGACGGTCCTCTGAGCCTCGACTGCGCCATCGACAAGGAGAGCGCCCAGACCAAGAAGCTCACCAGCGAGGTCGCCGGTGACGCCGACTGCCTGCTGTTTCCCAACATCGAGGCCGGCAACATCTTCTACAAAGCCTGCACCAAGTTCGCCCACGCCGAGCTCGCCTGCATGGTCATGGGTGCCCGCGTCCCCTGCGTCCTCACCAGCCGCGGCGACAGCGCCAAGACCAAGCTCTACAGCATCGCCCTGGCCGCTCTGCAGTGCAAGTAATTTCCTTTAGTAGTTAAGGAGACAGTAGTTAAGTAGTTAAGACAATAGCACCTGTCGCGCACACGATGGTACATTTGTCTTAACTACTTTTCTTCTTAACTACTTAACTACAAAGAATAGAACAGGCAATGGATATTTATTTCGAAAATCTTAAGAATATCGCCATCACCGTCTGTGACGAGGATGGCAATATTCTTGATATGAACCAGCACAGCGCCGACGTCAACAGCCACGGGCAGAAGATTATCGGCTACAACCTGATGAACTGCCACCCCGAGCCCGCCAAGACCAAGCTCAAAGGACTGCTGGAGCATCAGCAGCTCAACGCCTACACCATCGAGAAGACACTGGCCGATGGCAGCAAGGTGAAGAAACTTATCTACCAGACCCCCTGGTACAAAGAGGACGGCGCCTTCGGCGGCCTCATCGAGTATTCCATCGAGATACCCTTCGAGATGCCCCACTTCGTCCGCCAACCGAAGAATTAATTGTAAGAAGATAAGGAGACAGGAGATAAAGGAATTAAGACAAATGAAAAGTATAAGGATCATTGTAGTAACTATATTTATTTTCATTTTTCATTTTTCATTTTTCAATTCGGCTGTTGCCCAGCAGGGCACCGTGCGGGGCCGTGTGGTCGATGCCCGCACGGGCGAGAATATCGAGTATGCCACTGTGGCGCTGCTCAACCCCAAGGACTCGACCCTCAAGGGCGGCACCGTCACCGAGAGCAACGGCAGCTTCCGCATTGAGGCTCCCTATGGGCGCTACCTGCTGCGTATCACCTTCGTGGGCTACGAGCCGCAGTACTACAAAAGCAGCGTCACCCTCAGCGCCGAGCACTCGTCGGTGAACCTCGGCAAGGTGGCCATCAACCCGCAGGCCACCCTGATGGAGGCCGTCGAGGTGGTGGCCGAGCGCTCGATGGTGGAATACCAGCTCGACAAGCGCGTGGTCAACGTCGACAAGAATATCGTGGCCGGCGGCGGCACCGCCAGCGACGTGCTGGAGCAGGTGCCCAGCGTGGCCATCGACAACGACGGCAACGTGACGCTGCGCGGTTCCTCAAACGTCAAGGTGCTCGTCAACGGCCGTCCCAGCGAGCTGCTGGCCTCCGACCTGGCCACCCTGCTGGAGCAGATACCCGCCTCGACGGTGGAGAACGTGGAGGTCATCACCAACCCCTCGGCCAAGTACGACCCCGAGGGCATGAGCGGCATCATCAATATCAAACTCAAGGACCGCACCGCCGGTGCCCTGGGCCTCAACGGCGTGGTGAACGTCAACGTGGGCGCTCCCCTGCCCTTCATGGTGCCCGACTCGCTGCCTTCGTTCATCCCCACCGCCATGGGCAACATCAGCCTCAACTACACCACCGAGAAGTACAACCTCTTCTTCAATGCTGACGCCGGCCTGCGCCAGCGCGGCAACAAAAGCGAGTCGGACATCGAATACCTCACGGGAGGGGCTCCCGTTTCACACAACACCATCGAGCAGTACGGCCTCAACCCCAACCGCATGGGTAGCGTGAAGGTGGGCGGCGAATACTACTTCAACGACAAGAACAGCCTGCTGCTCTCCTACCAGCTGCGCGGCGGCAACCGTCAGCGCAACAGCAACAGTTATGCCACCGACCTGCTCTATCACGACTCGCTAGACTACCTCCAGACGGCCACGAGCGACAACAATAACATCAATCACTCGTTCAACCTGCTCTACACACGCAAGTTCGACCGCAAAGACGAAGAGCTGACCTTCGACGCCACCTTCAGCACCCGCGAGGTGCATGGCGAGGGCTTGCAGGAGCAGACCTATGCCGACGCACTGGCCAACTACGACCACTACTACCGCCGCCGCAGCATCACCGAGAACCACCACCAGGCGCTGAACCTCAAGCTCAACTGGCTGCGGCCGCTGGATTCGTTCTTCGGCAAGGAAGGCTGGCGACTGGAGACCGGCTACGAGGGCCGTATGGACTGGCCCGACCAGTGTGCCGACTATTATCGCACAATATACAACAACACGGGTGGCTCCTACACCTACTACGGCTATTACGACTCACTCTCTTCCACCCATTTCAACTACCGCCAGCAGGTACATGCCATCTACGCCACCCTGGGCGGCAACCTCACCGACGCCCTCTCGCTGCAGGCAGGTCTGCGTGGCGAATATGCCTCCATCTACGGACGCGACCTCTACCACCCGCAGACAGCAGCCATCGACAAACCCTACTGGCAGCTCTACCCCACGGTGCACATGTCGTACAAAATCACCGACCTGCAGAGCGCACAAGTGAGCTACAGCCGTCGCGTCCATCGTCCCCATTTCTGGGACCTCAACCCATTCATAGACATCCGCGAGGATAACCAGATGAGTTTCGGCAACCCCAATCTTGACCCCGAGTACACCAATGCCTTCGAGCTCAGCTACAACCTCGGCATCAAGAAGGTCAACCTCTTCACCTCGCTCTACTACCGCCAGACCAACAATATGATTACCCATTACGGCTTCACCTGGTGCGCCGACAGCGTGGCACGCTACGCCTGGTGGGAACCTTACAACCCAGAGTACGACGGCTACCGCGCCTCTACACGCCTCAACCTCAGCACAGGCTACAACTACGGCATGGAGTTCATCTTCGACTGGCAGATATTCCAGTGGTGGAAAATCAACATCAACGTCAACCTCTACAAGAGCCACATCGAAGGCACCGAGTTGCTCCACAACCAGAGCACCTCTTCGTTCCAGGCCAGCGGCAAGTTCAGCTCCTTCATGATGCTGCCTGACGACTGGACCATCCAGCTCAGCGGCCAGTACTGGGCGCCATGGCTCGACTTGCAGACAAAGATGGATCCTGGCTATTGGGTCGACCTGGCGGTCAAGAAAGATGTCTTCCAAAAACGAGGCACCATCAACCTGCGCGTCAGCGACGTCTTCTGCACCGGCGGCTGGGGCCACACCACCTACAGCCAGACTTTCAACCGCGTGGTCAAAGCCAAGCGTCTCTCGCCGGTGGTAACCCTCGGCTTTTCATGGAAAATCAACAACGGACTCAAACAGCGCCCACAACAACAAGAGGAAGAGGGTGGAGACGAAAGCACCATCTACTAAATTGAATATTGAAAGTTGAAAATTGAGAGTGATAGCACACCCTTGACAAGGGAACAAGACGGACGCCGCGAGGTGCTCGACCCCGTGCGGCACCGCTGGGTGGCGCTGACACCCGAGGAGTGGGTGCGCCAGCAGACACTCCTGCTGCTGCACAACCACTACGGCTACCCCTACGAACTTATGCAGGTCGAGGGCGCCATCAACGTCAACGGCATGACGCGCCGCTGCGACATCGTGCTCTACGACACCACCGCTAAGCCCCGCATGATTGTCGAATGCAAGCAACCCGAGGTGCCCATCAACCAGAAAGTCTGCGACCAGGCCTGCCGCTACAACACCGTGCTGCAAGTCCCTCTGCTGTTGCTCACCAACGGAAAACAACAGATAATCATCGAGATAGACTACCAAAACCGCACCCTGCGCCAGTTGTCCGACATCCCTTTTTTCTTAAATAATGTTAACGCGTGAGCCAAAAGGGACCCTTTTTTCGTCTATAGGTTATGATAACGGCCCGAAAGCGTCACATCCTCGAAGAGCACTACCTCGACTTTTACAGCCGGGCGATAGGCATCCTCAATGACGAGGATGATGCCAAGGATGCGGTGCAGGAGGCCGTGGTGAAGACGCTGGTACGAGTGGGGGTGCACGACATGGTGGCCTACTGCTTCCGCGCCACCGAACGCGAATGCATCAACATCCTGCGGCACAGGAGAAAGATGATGCAGTACGACGAGGTGACGATAGAGACAAGCCACGAAGAGGAGGAGCTGAAACGCCAACTGAGAGACAGCCGTCGACTGCTGCTGCCCTTGGAACGCCGCGTGCTGGAGCTGCGACGCGACCATGGCTACAGCAACAACGAGACAGCCACCAAAGTGGGACTGAGCGTATCCACCGTCAAACGCCTGCTGGCCAACGCCGAGAAGAAGATAACGTATACTATGACACACGAGATATGAAGACAGATTCCATACAACGACTGCTGGAGCGCTACCGCGAGGGGACGCTTAGCGACAGCGAGCTGGCTGAGCTCAACAGGCTCACCCACCGCGACGAGGTGATGGCCGATGCCGAGCAACGCGCCTCCGGCATCCTGCGCCGCCGTCGCTCCGTGGCCTTCACCATGGCGGGGCTGCTTCTGGCCGGCGCCGCCGTGTGGACCCTGCTACCGCGACAGGAGCAGAGCCTGGTGGCCGAGGCAACGACGCCCGAGGCCGTCATCGCCGTCCCGGAGCCCACGGTTGAGCAGGCCGTTCCCGCCAAACCCTCCACCGTCACTCCTACCCCCGTCAAGACGACAGCGCGCAAGGCTGACGTCCGTCCCGCCACCGTCGTCCAACCCATCGAGAAGGCTGCCGAAGAGCCTGTGGTCGTCTGCAACAACCAATGCGAGGCCGACTCGGTCATCAGCGACATCTGGAAATTCCTGACGGTATGAGAAAGTTTACGGGTTACGGGTTACGGTTTACAGGAGCAATCCCCTTTCTTATGTTGCTGCTCGCTTCGTTTGCTGTCTCGGCACAGACCGACCTCTACCAGCGCTATGCCGCACATCCCAACGTCAAGGTGGCCTCGGTCAGCAACTTCGCCCTTGACAGCAATGCCAAGGTCGACGTCACCGTCATCGCCGCCGAAGACGATGCCGGATGGGATTGGATGAAACGCGAGTTCCATATCGGCGACCTGGCACCCGAGCAGCAGGCCAGCCTGCGTGAGGGCAGCGACGTGGTGCTCTTCGCCCGCCGCAGCCGCAGCAACCCCCGCGAGAATGCCCCCGTTGTAGGGGAAAATATCAATATGGCTGCCAGCTGCTACATGGGTATCTCCTACCTCAGCCGCGCCGTTTACGTCTTCTGTGCCGACAGCGAAGAGGAATACGACGCCGTCGTCGCCCGCCTCGTCAAGAAGATCATGCATAACAGCCGCTGATGTTCCACTCGCGCTCATACCATAACATTGTTTTGTGGGCTTTGCTGGCCTTTCCAACTACCATGTATGGGCAATCCTATTCCTGCACCATGGATCTGCCATATGTGCAGAATTTCAACAGTTTCTCCTATCAAACCCCTTGGGCTAGCAGCGCCGTGGATATGACACTGGTGACGGAAGACAACTGCTGGACCCAATATATATATCGTTCCCTCTATACTGTCCGTTCGATGATTGCGCCAAACCATACAGGTATCGGCGACCATTCGATTGACCTATTCGCACACCATCCCATGGCAGGGCAGCCCGACCGCATATCCTATACCTACATGGTTTCCCCGTCATTCAACGAACTACCTACCATCATTTCTTTCGACGTGCAGTATTGTTGGTTCAACTCGACAGGCACCGATGGCATCCCTGACGGTCTCTCTTGGCATGCAGGCATTCTCCAGCTGGGATATGTCACCGATGAAAACGACCCTGCTGGCAATTATTTCCCTATAGCCAACATCGTCATCGACACCGCTGCATGGTTTTCCGGAAATATAGCCGACACCAACCATTGGCAGCACTACCGCCTCGACCTACGCACCCACTATTCCACACTTCCCACTATTCGACGCCTAGCATTCAGACCTAACTGCAACATGGATTCCTTGGACCTTGTCCATATCTATATTGACAACCTCCGTGTTGCCAACGAGATGGACACCATCGACTATTGCGACACCGTCTGCCTGGGCCAGCCCTACAACGGCTTTGGGTTCACTGTCGACAGCCTCACGGCAGCGGGCATCCACACCTACGGACGCGAAGTACTGGAGAACCACGGAATGGTACATTACCGCCTACGGCTCTTTGTCCCTGACCCCGTTGTCACACACCTCTACAACACCATCGCCGTCGGCGACACATTATCCTTTGCCGACACCTTGCTGACCACGGAGGGCACCTATACGTTCGTCTACCCCTCCGCTAACGGCTGTGACTCAACCGTGATACTGCGACTTACCGTCTACACACCGCACACCCCCGAAGCACTCCCTTGCGAAGTGTGGTTTCCCAATGTGTTCACCCCCGGGCTGGACAATAACAATCGCTTCGGCTGTGTCACCTCCTGCGAGGTGACAGAGTTTGAGATGTACATCTACCAACGTTGTGGAGAGTTAATCTACAGCACTCGCGACATACATGATTGGTGGGACGGCGGAGGCCTGCCGCAAGGCGCCTACGTCTACTACTACCGTCTGCGCACTGCCGCCGACAATCGTGTGCACTCAGGCAAGGGGACGGTGACGCTGCTACGCTAAAGCAAGGTGATTTCTTTCATGCCGCAGGAAATGCGGCGGCCGTCGGAGGTGGTGAGAAGCAAGCGGCCGTGTGGGTCGACACCGGTGATGGTAGCCTCTATCTCCTCTTCATTATATCTATAACGCGCGGGAAGGCCGAGGTTCAGCAGGTGCTCCAGATACTCCGGCTCGGGGTCGAGGCCGGCCTTCAATTCATTGTACCTTCGTTCGATACACGCTAGTAACTGTCGCAACAGAGGCTCCAACTCATATTCCCTCCCTGTCAGCAGGGAGAGCGACGTGGGATTGGGCACCCAGTCGGGGAAGGACGTCTGGTTGACGTTGAGGCCGATACCGCAGACGGCGGAAGAGATGGCGTTGCCGCTGAGGCGCGTACTCACCAGCGTGCCGCAAATCTTCTTCCCATCGACATGGATATCATTAGGCCACTTGACCTTAAGGTCCTTAGGGTCTTTAAGGTCCTTAAAGTCCTTAAGGACGTCGACCAAAGCCAGCGAGAGGGCTTCCGTCAGTTTGAACTGACGGTCGGCGGGGAGGAACGTGGGGTGCAGCACAAGGCTGAAAGTAAGGTTTTCCCTTGATGCGGAGGCCCAAACATTGCCGCGCTGCCCTATGCCGGCCGTCTGCTCCAAAGCCCAATAGCAAGTGAAGTCCTCCACCTCAGCGAGGTCGAGGGCTTCACAATACTTGTTTGTCGACTCCAGCGAGTCAAAACGCACGATGCGCATCAAATGGACATAATCTCTTTCTCCTTGGCGGCGAAGATTTTGTCGCACTCGGCGATATTCTTGTCGGTGATGTCCTGCAGTTCTTTCTCCACCTGCTTCACCTCGTCTTCGGGCACCGACTTGTCCTTGAGTTTCTTCACCTCGTCCATCACCTTGCGGCGCACATTGCGCACGTTGACCTTGGCGTTCTCCACCTCGGTCTTGGCCTGCTTGCAGAGCTCTTTGCGGCGTTCCTCGGTGAGCGGCGGGATGACGATGCGGAGGATGTCGCCCTCATGGCGCGGCGTGAAGCCCAGATTGGCGTCGAGGATGGCCTTGTTGATGGCACCCACGAGGGTCTTCTCCCACGGCTGGATGATGATGCTGCGGGCGTCGGGGGTGTTGATGTTGGCCACCTGGCTGATCTCCGTCATGGTGCCGTAGTAGTCCACCTTGACGCCGTCGAGCATACCGGGGTTGGCCTTGCCGGCGCGAATCTTCGTCAGCTCCTTGTCGAGGAAGCTGAGCGAGCTCTTCATACTGTTCTTTGCCTCGTCGAGGCAGGCTTTCGATAGATCGTTCATGATATGATTGCTTGATTGTTTTATTACTTGACCATTTTAGTAGTTAAGTAGATAAGAAGTTATCGCTTCGCTCGCCCTTCAGGCAGTAGTTAAGACAAATGATATATTGCCTTTTTGCAGTAGACATAATGTATCGTCTTATCTACTTCCGCCTGCATGCAGGCTTTGAACTCCTTTGAAATTAATTTTATCCAGTGAAAAACTACTGTCTACTTAACTATTAATTTTCATTTACTTACTAACGTTCCCACGTTCTCGCCTTCCACCACGCGCAGCAGGTTGCCCGGACGGTTCATGTCGAAGACATAGATGGGCAGGTTGTTGTCCTCGGCCAGCGCGAAGGCGGTGAGGTCCATAATCTTGAGCTTCTTCTCCAGCGCCTCGCTGTAGGTGAGGGTCTGGTACTTGGTGGCTGTGGGGTCCTTCTCGGGGTCGGCGGTGTAGACACCGTCGACACGCGTGCCCTTGAGGATGACGTCGGCCTGTACCTCCACGGCGCGGAGCGTCGACGCGGTGTCGGTGGTGAAGAAGGGATTGCCTGTGCCGCCGCCAATGATGACGACGCGGCCTTCCTGCATGGCCTCCACCGCACGGCGGCGGCTCATGGCCTTGCAGATGGGCTCGATGGCGAGGCCTCCGAGCAGTTCGGTCTTCAGGCCCTGCTTCTCAAGCTCGGCCTGCAGCGCCATACTGTTGATGAGCGTGGCCATCATGCCCATATAGTCGCCCTGCACACGGTCCATGCCCTTCGAGGCGCCGCTGAGGCCACGGAAGATGTTGCCGCCGCCGATGACGATGCCCACCTGCACGCCGCGCTCCACCACCGCCTTGATGTCGGCGGCATACTGCGTCAGCATCGCAGGGTCGATACCATAGCTCTGAGCGCCCATCAGCGACTCACCACTCAATTTAAGCAATACTCTACTATATTTCATACCTTGTAAATTATTATCACACAACGGATTGCACCAACCATCGGCACAACATTCCATTGTGCGAAGATAAGAAAAACTTTTCACCCACGCAAAAAAAACATTGCGCCACCTCCCCACCCTCTTACAACCCAACTGGTACCTACGTAACATATTCCCTATTTTTAACCATTATTAACACCAAACAAACACCTGATTAACACTTACAAAAGTAAGTCTTGATAAGGCGTTTTTAAGGCGAGGGGTAGGTGATGAGTAAGAGGGGGTGTCTCTTTAGTACTGAGTATCACTTACTTGGATTGATTTTGCCTGCATACGGCATTGTATATCAATATATTATCATATTTTGAAGGACTATTTTCTGTATTTTGGGCATCGAGACGTCACTTTGGGAAAAAGCAACACGATTAACATGTATTAACATTTGGGACTTCGTCAATAATTCGACTTGGGTGGCAATAAAACGGGCAAACTGGCGTTAGGAGGGAAAAAGAAACACCCATGAGGATAGACGAAAGCAAGAAAGTACGCCATGTGTCGGGCGAGAACATCGTCATCATGCAGGCCGACGGCGCCGCCGACATGACGCAGGTGGTGGCGCTCAACGAGAGCGCCCTGGAGTTATACAACCTGCTGAAGGGACGCGAGTTCACCCTCGACGATGTGGTGCGCGCCATGCTCGACACCTATGAGGTCGACGAGTCGACGGCCCGCATCGACGCGGCGGAGTGGGTGTTCCAGATGCGCGAACAACATCTCATCATCAACTGACACTCGGCATGGGCAGCACCGCGACATTCACCATCGGAGGCCTGCCTCTGACGCTCAGCGGCGGCAAGAGCCTCGCTTGGGCGCTGGCGTTGCCCGGCATGGAGGTGTTCCGCGAGGAGCGCGCCGACGGCGTCACCATTCATCTCGACGAGACCTTCACCCTGCCGGAATGCCGATGGCTGCACCGCTTCGACATTGTCGACGGCATGATGGAATGCCGTTTCGGTGTCGACGCCGAGGAGGTCTATCACTACACCTTCGGCGACGCGGGGCATCTGCGCTTCGACCCGCGGAAGCCCGACGAGGTGCGCGTCAGCCCTCTTCCCGACCCCTCGGTGCTGCGCTACGTCCTCTGGACGGCCTACTCCATCGCGGGCCTCTGGCGCGGCGCCGTGCCGGTGCATGCCTCCGCGGTCGTCTGCCGAGGGCGCGCGGTGCTGTGTCTCGGCGAGAGCGGCACAGGCAAGAGCACGCACACAAGCCTTTGGATAAAGCATATCGAGGGGTGCCATCTGCTCAACGACGACAGCCCTGTGCTGCGTGTCGAGGGCGACGAGGTGGTCGTCTACGGCTCGCCGTGGAGCGGCAAGACGCCCTGCTTCCGGCAGGAGCGCGCCCCTGTGGCGGCCTTGCTGCGCCTGGAGCAGCGCCCCGAGAACGCCATCCGGCGTCTGCGTGCCATCGAGGCCTTCACCGCCCTGCAGCCCAGCTGCCCGCCCGCGCTGGCGCACGACGAACTCTGCACCGACCGCATGGTCGACTTCATCGGCGGCGTCATCAGCCGCATACCCGTCTATCGCCTCGGCTGCCGGCCCGACGCCGACGCCGCGAGGCTGGCCCACCAAACCCTCATGGCATGAAAGTAGACAACACCTTGTTCTTTGCCGCCGTCGAGGAGCGGCTTGAGGCCGGCGAGCGGGTGAAGATCACCCTTGTGGGCAGCAGCATGCAGCCCACCCTCTGCGAGGGCGACGCCGTCATCCTGGAACATCTGGCTGGCGAGCCCGCTGTAGGCGACGTGGTGCTCTTCCGCTACCGCGGACAGCACAGGCTGCATCGCATCGTGGCCATCGTCGACGGCGTCTACACCCTGCAGGGCGACAACTGCGTGGGCACCGAGAGTTGCCGTCGCGACGACATCGTGGGGCGCATGGTGGCGGTAGAGAAGCACCACAAGTTGAAACACTTCGTGCTGCGATGGTTCGGCCACCGCGGACGGAAGCAGTTGCGCCCGTGGTACTTCGGCCTGCTTGTCATCCTGATGTGGGCACCCTTGAACGGGCTCGGCATACCGCTCGACAACTACATCCTCGGCCTCCGCGCCGACCACTTGCTGCACGCCTCGGTGTTCATCCCCTGCGCGCTGTTCCTGTGGGACCTCTTCCCCCGTCGCTGGCACCCCTGGCTCTGCGCCGTCGCCATAGGGTTGCTGACCGAAGGGGTGCAATACCTGCTCCCTTATCGCGGCTTCGACATCAACGACCTCGTCGCCAACGCCCTCGGCGTCACCCTCGGTTGGGCGGTCATACTGCTCATCCGTCGCTATAAATCAGCGCAATAGAAAAAAGATTTGGTGGTATGGGTTTTATTTCCTAACTTTGCACACAATTTCATTGTAATTAATTAATAACAAATATACAGCATTATGTCAAAACTCCTCCTTTTAGGCGACGAGGCTATAGCACAGGCATTTATCGATGCCGGCGGTAGCGCCATCAACAGCTACCCGGGCACCCCGTCGACCCAGATTACCGAATACGTGATGAAGAGCAAACAGGCCAAGGAGCAGGGCGTGGTGGCCAACTGGTGCGCCAACGAGAAGACCGCCCTCGAGGCCTCCATCGGCGTGGCTTACAGCGGCAAGCGCGCCATGACCTGCATGAAGCACGTGGGCCTCAACGTCTGCGGCGACCCCTTCATGAACGCCTCCATCATCGGCACCAAGGGTGTCATCATCGTGGTGGCCGACGACCCCAGCATGTTCTCCAGCCAGGACGAGCAGGACAGCCGCTACTACGGCCACTGGGCCATGATTCCCATGCTCGAGCCTAGCAACCAGCAGGAAGCCTACGACATGGTCTTCTTCGGCTATGAGCTCAGCGAGCAGATGGGCACACCCATCCTGATGCGCATCCCCACACGTCTGGCCCACAGCCGCGCCGGCGTCGAGCGCAAGCCCGTCCGCGCCCAGAACCCCCTCAGCAGTCCCAGCGACCCCAAGAGCTATGTGCTGCTGCCCGTCAACGCCAAGCGCCTCTACCGCGACCTCATCGACAAGCAGCCTGCTTTCACCAAGAGCAGCGAGGAGAGCGGCTTCAACCAGTATATCCCCGGCACCGACCACAAGCGCGGTATCATCACCACCGGCATTGCCTACAACTACCTGCAGGAGAACTTCCCCGGCGGCAAATGCCCCTATCCCGTGGTGAAGATTACGCAGTACCCGCTGCCTTACAACATGCTCAACAAACTCTATGACGAGGTCGAGGAAATCCTCGTGCTCGAGGACGGCCAGCCCTTCGTCGAGGAGCACATCAAAGGCTTCCTAGGCAAGGGCAAGCCCGTGCACGGCCGCTTGGACGAGACCATCCGCCGCGACGGCGAGCTCAATGCCGAGAAGGTCGCCATCGCCCTCGGCAACCCCATGCCCAAGGGTCCCGCAGTGCCCGAGGTAGTCACCAACCGTCCTCCCGCACTCTGCGTCGGCTGCCCCCACATCGACAGCTACCAGGCCGTGGTCGACGTGATGAAGAAATACCCCAACGGCCGTGTCTTCGGTGACATCGGATGCTACACCCTCGGCTTCAACATGGGTGCCATCGACACCACCGTCTGTATGGGCGCCAGCATCACCATGGCCAAGGGAGCCGCCGAGATGGGCATCTTCCCCGCCATCGGCGTCATCGGCGACGGCACCTTCGGCCACAGCGGCATGACGGGTCTGCTCGACTGCGTCAACGAGAAAGCCAACGTCATCATCATGATTCTCGACAACGACATCACGGCCATGACCGGCGGTCAGCCCTCCAGCGCCAACCAGAAGCTCTTCAACATCTGCAAGGGCCTCGGTGTCGACCCCGACCACATCCGCACCATCGTGCCGCTGCCCAAGAACCACGACGAGTTCATGAAGATTCTCGAAGAGGAAATCGCCTACAACGGCGTCAGCGTCATCATCCCGCAGCGCGTCTGCATCGTGGAGAACAAGAAACGTATTGCAGCTAACAAATAATGATTAACCGAGTAGTTAAGTAGACAGTAGTTAAGTAGTTAAGGCAATACAACCACTATGGCAAAATCGCGACGTAGGTGCATTTGTCTTAACTACTGCCCGAAGGGCGCGCGAAGCGATAACTACTTACCTACTTAACTACATAAAAATAAGAACAATGAAGAAAGACATCATACTTTGCGGCGTAGGTGGCGACGGTATCGTCTCCGTGGCCAAAATCATCAGCGACGCTGCCCTCAACTTGGGCATGAACGTCAAGCAGAGCGAAATTCACGGCATGAGCCAGCGCGGCGGCTCGGTGTTCAGCCACCTCCGCATCAGCTCGGAGCCCATCTTCGCCGACGTCATCCCCGAAGGCAAGGCCGACATCATC
>JAGCVD010000038.1 GCA_017962545.1 Bacteroidales bacterium | reverse complement strand
GATGAGTGTTGATTGCTTGAATGTCTGAATGCTTGATTGGTTGAGTGAATGTTCATTAAACCCGCTGAACCTGTTGATTATCTCGGCCACGGCGAGGCCGGGGTTGACGCCAAGCTCGGGCGTGGAGGCGTGGGTCTCGCGGCCGTCGAGGTGATAGACAACACCCGTCGAGGCGGCGGCAAAGGTGTGTGGACAAAGGACCACGGTGCCCAACGGGTAGCCCGGCAGGTTGTGCAAGGCATAGAACGCCGTGATATTGTACTGCTGCAGGATGCCGGTGTCGAGCACAGCCCGCGAGCCGGTGCCGGTCTCCTCGGCGGGCTGCCAAAGGAGGAGAACATTGGGCCTCACCCCCAGCCCCTCTCCTGTTAGGCGAGGGGAGTTTGAAACATTATTCTCCCCCCCTCTTTCCAGGAGAGGTGGCTGGGGGGTGAGGCCGTCAATCAATTCAGCTAATCGTAACAGAATAGTCGTATGTCCGTCGTGACCGCAGCGGTGACCAATAGGCAGGGCGTCAGTATCAGCCCGGAAAGCGATGGTAGGAATGCATGATTGCTCTATTGCGTGATTGCGTGAGTTTTGAGATTGCCAGACGGCAATGACACCGTATCCTCCGACATGGGTATATACCTTGTCGGGATGGAGTCCTTGCAGATGCTTGACTATAGTATCATGGGCATACTCCTCGCAATCCGCCGTCTGTGGATGCTCGTGAAGCGCGTGACGTATCTCTTTGTAGTCGATCATAGTTTGCTGATTTGCTCGGCGAAAAAGTCGCCGCGGTGCTCAAAGTTCTTGAAGGCGTCATAGCTCGCCGCCGCCGGCGAGAGAAGCACTACCCCACCCTGTGGCGTATGCTCGGCACACCAGGGCACTATTTTCGTGTAGTCATCTTCGATGAGAGTGGCTGAGTGGCTGAGTGGCTGAGTGGCAGAGAATATACGGCGGCCAGCCTGACCGACGAAGACGAGGTTCTTTATCGGGTGTTCTTTCAGAAAATCGACCAGTGGTGAGTAGTCGATACCGCGGTCGAAGCCCCCGAGAATCAGCGTGTCGACGCGTCCCAGTGCCTTCACGGCAGCAATGGCAGCGGCGGGAATGGTGCTGATGCTGTCATCATACCATATGATGCCACGCACCTCACCCACCTTCTCCATACGATGTCTCAATCCTTGGAATGAGGACAACTGTCCTTTAGACACCTGTATTCCCATAAGAGTTGCCACACGACAGGCCACCAACGCGTTGCTCCTATTATGCTCGCCCTCCAAAGGGCAAGCCTTCAATACCTCACGTTCCCCACATGAAATATCATTGATACTATACGGATGTAACTCACCCTTAACTCTTAACTCATAACTCTTAACCATTTCACACAGTTCTTTATTGTCTGTGCAGTAAAAGAAATGGTCACCCACACGCTGCTTCAATCCTATCTGCATCTTGGCCATCTTGTAGCCCATATAGTTCTCGTAATGGTCGAGATGTTCCTGGAAGAGGTTCAGCAGCACGGCGACATGGGGGCAACGGTGGATATTCTCCAACTGATGGCAACTGAGTTCGGCGACCACAAGCGAGTCCTCCTTCAGTTCGTCGAGGATGTCGAAGAGCGGAATACCGATATTACCAGCCAAGATGGAGCCGGGCAACAGGTGGTGTATCAGACTCGCCGTAGTACTCTTGCCCTTGGTACCAGTGACACCGATAGTCATGTCGCCATACACCTGCAGGAATAGGTCGGTGAGAGATGTTATTAGTTGGTAGTTGACAGTTGACAGTTGGTAGTTGGGGATGCCGGGACTCTTGATGACCATATCAAATGGCCAGTCGGCGCACCATTCTCCACTTTCCGTTTTCCACTTTCCGTTTTCCACTTGCATGGCAACAGTATAATCGGCTTGTGGCACCAGCCGCTGGATGAGACGTTCGGCACTCTTACCCTCACGTCCGTAACCGGCTATCAGTATACGGCGTCCCTCCAAAAGGGCTCTCAGTTGCTCTTCTCTAAACATGCGTCTTGAAGTATTTTTCGTTCTTCCTCTGCAAGGTTGCCAATAGGCAATAGAACATTAAGGTCTTTAGGGTCTTTAACGTCTTTAAGGTCTTTAAGGAGAGACGGCCTTTCGGTCTTGTACCAGCGGTCTATAGCCATCGACAGTGCCTGGCGCACCTCGCTGACGGTGCCCACACACTCGAAGGGTTTTGTCTCGGCTTCGCCAATCAGCTGCTCAAACTCAGGCCTTAGCGTCACATAGTCGAGCATCGACTTGCCAAATATGCGGTTCAGCCTGTCGGGAGCGATGAAAGGCGACAGGATGATGTAGGCGAAGAGACACTTGGCGCAGTGTCCGCACCAGATATCCTGCTTGCTGCCCACGTTGCACGAGCGGAACACGTCGTGATACTGCGTGAAGCGGCTGAAAAGCATGGCAATCTGCAACTCGGATAACGGTCTGAGAAATGAAAAATAATTATACTCCGAACTCCGAACTCCGAACTCCGAATTATAAAGGCGAAAGTCATCTTCAAACTCCAGGCTCTTGCTATACTGATGGTTGACATAACTGCCTGCCACCGTGCTTTCATTAGCCGAACTCTCGTTACTCAGCGCCACATTGGGGATGCCGCTCAGCGCCGACGCCAGACGGGTGTAGAAGGCCAGCATGGCAGAAAATGGCGTGTGACCGTTTAAATATCCTTTGGCATTCAACTCCAACAGTGTCGGATCTATGGTGCGGCGTATCACCAGCACCTCGTCCATCGGGAAACCAGCCACGCGGGCACATTCTATCGTGGCACCGCGCGGATTCATGATCAGCGGACGTATCGTCTTGCCGGCCCGGCGCAACAACTCTAGTGTAACCACACTATCCTTGCCACCACCGACGGGCACCAAGTATGCGGCCTCTCCCCCAGCCCCTCTCCTATGAAGAGAGGGGTGTTGAACGTCCTGCTTCGAACACTCAATTACCATAAAAGAATCGCTATCCACTCCCCTCTCTTTCGAGGAGAGGGGTTCGGTGGTGAGGCCGTTGGTATAGTAGAACTCACCCAACCCGTTCCAGTAGAGCTTCTTCCAGAAAGCCTTCTGTTCCTCCGTCAAGTGGCCGCAGAGCACACGCACCGTCGGCGGACAAGCACACTTCCAGTAGCTTACCAATTCCACCATGCCAATATCAAAAACAAGCCTGTCGACATCTCCGAACTCAAGGAACGGTCGCCGTTCTACCAGCGCCGTGGGATGAAACTCCACATCACCCATACGGAAGTCAAACCTCACCCGCAACCCCTCATCTTCCACCGAGGCATGGTAGGCGACATACTCAAATACAGGGTATTGTGCTCGTAGCGAGTTATACTTTTCTGTGTTATTCATACTTTTACATAACGTCCTTAACAATAAAATATTGTCACACTTTCTCACTAAAAATTTATCCACTTCACACAATAAAGAAAACAGAGTGCCGTTAAATGATTTTTGAAATATTATAAAAGACAAGAAATATGCTACTACTTGACATCGCAAACGGCTGGAAGACAGCCATCATGATTGTGCTGATGATAGCCGTGTTCTACCTGTTCCTCATCAAACCACAGAGCGACAAGACCAAGAAAGAAGCCGCCTACCGTGACAGTCTGAAAGCCGGTGACCGCCTGATGACCGCTGGAGGCATCCACGTCACCTTCGTCAGCCGCGACGGTTCCTACGCCTCTGTCGAGGCCGCCCCCGGCATACGCATGAAAGTGCAGATTGCCACCTTGCAGCCCATCCCCGAGCGGAAAACAAAAAAGTAAAAAAAAGAGTCCCAAGACCGTGAATTACCGTAAACTATTTCTAACAGTCGCTTGTCTGGCCCTTGCAACATCAGCATTGGCGCAGCAGCGACAGACGCTGCGTCTGAGCCTTGCCGAGGCACAACAATATGCCGTCGAACATAACGCCACCATGCAAAATGCCGACCTCGACATCAAGAAGGCCGAGATGGAACGTTGGAAAACCTTCAGCACCATGCTACCTCAGGTGAAGGCTGGCTTCGACTACCAGAACATGTGCGGCTACGAGATGAACCTTGGCGGTTTCAATATCCCCATGGACCCCAACGGCACCTTCAGCGTGACGGCCTCTGTGGCTCTCACGGGTGCCCAGATTGTCGGCACCTTGCTACAAAACATCTCCATGCAGATGACCGACATCTCGCGTCAACAGACTGAGCAGACCACCCGTGCCAACGTGAAGAACGTTTATGTCAGCATCCTCGTCATGCAACAGACTGTAGGACTGCTCGACTCCAGCCTGGCCAACCTTGAACGTCTTGCCGCCACCAGTCAGGCCAGCGTCGATGTGGGCGCCGCCGAGCAGGTCGACGCCGACAAGCTGCAGGTACAGGTGGCCTCTATGCGCAACAGCATCAACAGCACACGCCGCTCTCTGGAAGCCCTGCGCAACTCGCTGCTGCTGCAGCTGGGAGCCGACGTCAATGCCGAACTGGAGCTCACCACACCCGTCGATGACATCCTGAGCGTCGACAATGCCACACAACTGCTGGCCAAAGGTTTCGACATCACCAAAAACTACAATTACCGACTGCTGGAGCAGAACGAACAACTGGCCAAAAAGAATGTCACCATGGCTTGGATGGACTTCACCCCCACCCTGTCGGTCTATTACCAATACAGCAAGAAGCACTACTTCGGCGACGAAGGCATGAATATGACGCCGCCCAACATGATTGGTGCCTCCGTCAGCATGCCCCTCTTCAGCAGCGGCTCCCGGGCGGCCAACATCAAGAGCGCCAAGATAGCCCTCCAGGAGACGCAGAACAGCCGCCGTCAGGCCGAAGACGGCTTGCAGGTGCAGTACAACCAGCTCTGCTACGACCTCGCCTCGGCACTCGAGAGCTACGATATCCAGCGCCGCAACCTCGACGTCACCAAGCGTGTCTTCGACAATCTCACCGAGAAATACAACTACGGCCGCGCCAGCAGTCTCGAGGTAACCAACGCCTCCACCGATATCATCTCGGCACAGAGCAACTACATACAGGCCGTCATGAGTGTCATCTCGGCACAGGTAGCACTTGAGAATATGTTAAACGAATAAAAAGACAATCACAATATGAACAACACCATCCGAATTGCAGCCATCGCCCTGGCCCTCTGCTCCCTCACGGCCTGCGGCGGCAAAGGCAGCGGTGACTCCAAGACTGCCACCACCACCAAGAAAGAAGCCGAGAAGGTGAAGGTGCTCACCCTCCAGAGCGAGCGCATCGCCAAAACCCTCGAGCTCTCCTCCACCCTCGAAGGCTACGAGACCATGAACATCGCCCCCAGCATCACGGGGCACATCGAGCACATCTACGTCGAGGTGGGCAGCCGCGTGCAGAAAGGCACCCTGCTCGTCCGCATGGACCAGACGCAGCTCAACACCACCCGCATCAACCTCGCTTCTACCAGAACCGAGTTCGACCGCGTCAGCGCCCTCAAGCAGAGCGGCAGCATCAGCCAGCAAGTCTACGACCAGACCAAGGCAGGCTACGACCAGTTGGTGGAGACCGAGCGCTTCCAGGAGCAGAACACCTTCGTCAAAGCCCAGTTCGCCGGCGTCATCAGTGCCAAGAACTACGAGGACGGCGAGATGTACACCGGCGCCCCCATCCTCACGCTCACACAAATCAGCCGCCTGAAAGCCATCATCAACATCCCCGAGACCTACTTCCCCCTAGTCCACCAAGGCATGAAAGTCAGCATCGAGAGCGACATCTACCCGGGACAAACTTTCCCCGCCACCATCGAGATTGTCTACCCCACCGTCGACGCCGCCAGCCACACCTTCCAGGCCAAGCTCAATATCCCCAATGCCAGCGAAAAGATACGCCCAGGCATGTATGTGCGCACACAACTCGCTGTGGGAGAGGTCGACGCCATAGTGGTACCCTACCAAAGTGTGCTCAAGCTCACTGGCAGCAACGACCGTTATGTATTCGTGGCTGATGGCACTACCGCCCGTCGTGTGGCCGTCACCCTCGGACAACGTTTCGACGACCGCATTGAAATAATCCCCGTCGAGAATGGCGCCCTCAAAGCTGGCGACCAGCTCGTCGTCACCGGCCAGGCCCGTCTTGTGGATGGTGTAACCCTTGAAATCGTAGAAGAATAATGGCAATATACAAGACAGCAATCGAACGCCCCATCACGACAGGCCTCATCTTCGTGGCCGTCATTGTGCTGGGCCTCTTCTCCCTCTCGCGCCTGCCTATCGACCAGATGCCCGAGATGGACCCGCCCTACGTCACCGTGATGACCACCTACGCCGGCGCCAACGCCAGCGAGATAGAGACCAATATCACCAAGCTGGTCGAGAACTCGCTCAACAGCGTCGACGGCCTGAAGAACATCACCTCCAACTCGCGCGACAATATCTCCGTCGTCTCCCTTGAGTTCGAGTGGGGCTCCGATATCGACGAGGCGCTCAACGACATACGCTCCTACGTCGACCTGCTCTACGACAACCTGCCCGACGGAGTGAGCCGCCCCATGATACTGAAGCTCAACTCCAGCGCCATGCCCATCATGATGTACGGCTTCACCGCCAAGGAGTCCTACTCCGGCCTCGACCGCATCCTGGAGGACAACGTGGTCAACGAGCTCAACCGCATCGACGGCATCGGCAACATCACCGTCAGCGGCGCCCCCGAGCGCTACGTCTATATCGACCTCGACCCCAAGCAGCTCGACGCCTACGGCATCCCCCTCGAGCTGGTCGGCAACGCCATCTCGGCCAACAACCTCGACCTGGCCTCCGGCACCGTCAAGATGGGCAAGGAGCAGTACCAGATGCGCGTCAAGGGTGAATACGTCGAGAGCTCCGAAATCGCCGACATTGTGGTCACCACCACCTACAACGGCAAGCAAGTCTTCGTCCGCGACCTCGCCACCGTACGCGACACCATCAAGGACCTCTCCCTCGACGAGAAAATCAACGGTCAGGACGGCGCCCGCCTCATCATCACCAAGCAGACCGGCGCCAACACCGTGGCCATCGCCCGCGAGGTGAAGAAGGAGATGGAACGCATCCAGAGAACCCTGCCGCCCGACATCGAGATTACACTCATCAACGACGGCTCCGACAACATCATCAATGCCATCAACGGTCTCACCGAGTCCATCTTCTACGCCCTCCTCTTCGTCATCCTCGTGGTGCTCCTCTTCCTCGGCAACTGGCGCTCCACCCTCGTCATCGCTCTCACCATCCCCATCTCCCTCGTCACCTCCTTCATCTACCTCCTCCTGGCCGACAGCTCGCTGAACATCATCTCCCTAGCCTCCCTCACCGTGGCCATCGGTATGGTCGTCGACGACGCCATCGTGGTGCTGGAGAATATCACCAAGCATATCGAACGCGGCGAGAACCCGCGCGAGGCAGCCATCTGCGCCACCAACGAGGTGTGGACCTCCGTCATAGCCACTACCCTCGTCCTCGTGGCCGTCTTCGTGCCCCTCACCATGCTCCCCGGCATGATGGGCATCTTCATGAAGGAGCTCGGATGGATCGTCACCATCGTGGTGTGCGTCTCCACCACCGCCGCCATCACCCTCATCCCCATGCTCTCCTCGCGCATGCTCAAGGAGCGCCCCTTCTTCTTCAAGAAGGAGGACGAGGAAGCCTACAACCGCAAACGCGAGCGCAACCTCTACAACCGCACCGTGACCCGCACCTTCAACGCCATCGAGGCCGGCTACGCCAACGTGCTCCGCTGGTGCCTGCGCCACAAACGTGTCACACTGCTCATCGCCCTCGCCTTCTTCGTCGTCTCCCTCCTTCCCTTCCTCTCCGGCAAGATAGGCATGGACTTCATGAAGGAGCAGGACAACGGCCGCATGAGTATCAGCGCCGAGCTGCAACGCGGCACCCGCATCGAAGAGACCCTCAAGACCGCCCGCCACATGGAGGAGGACATCTACCGCCTCCTCGGCGACGACGTCATCGTCGTCTCCACCTCGGCCGGCTCCAACGACGACGCCGGCATGGCGGCACTCTTCAACAGTACCACCAACAACAAGATATCCATGACGGTGCGCACCACCAAGAAGTACGAGCGCAAACGCACCATCTTCGAGATGCAGGAGGTGCTGCGCCAGTGCTTCGCCCAGTACCCCGAAATCGTCAACTACCAGGTCAACAGCGGCGGCGGCATGGGCGGCGGCTCCAACAACAGCCTCTCCGTCGAAATATACGGCTACGACTTCGACCAGACCACCAACTTCACCCAGCGGCTGCGCCAGCGCGTGATGGACAACGTGCCCGGCGCCCGCGACACCAAAATCAGCCGCGACGAAGACCGCGCCGAGCTGAAAATCGAACTCGACAAGCAGAAACTCGCCCTCCACGGCCTCAACGAGAGCACCGTGGCACTCTACGTCCGCAACCGCGTCAACGGCATGCTGGCCGGCTACCTCAAGGAGGACGGCGAGGAATACAACATCGTCGTGCGTCTCCGCGAGGAATACCGCGACGCCATCTCCGACATCGAGCAGCTCTCCATCCCCACCAACACCGGCAAGCTGGTCAAGCTCGAAGAACTCGGCACCATCGAGGAATACTGGTGTCCGCCCACCATCGAGCGCAAGAACCGCCAGCGCTACCTCACCCTCACCGTCATGCCCTACCGCACCTCGCTCCAGGAACTGGCCCTCAACGTGCAGAAGGAAATCGACGCCATGGGCGTGCCGGCCGACGTGCACGTGGCCCTGGCCGGTAACTACAAGGACCAGCAGGATTCCACACGCGACATGATGATGCTCGCCGCCCTTATCCTCATGCTCGTCTACATCGTCATGGCCTCCCAGTTCGAGTCCTTCGCCAAGCCCTTCATCATCATGTTCTCCATCCCCTTCGCCATCAGCGGCGTCTCGCTCATCATGTACTTCACGGGCAACAACATCGACATGATAGGCCTCCTCGGTCTCGTGCTCCTCATCGGCATCGTGGTGAAGAACGGTATCGTGCTGGTCGACTACATCAACCTCATGCGTGAGCGCGGCATCGCCCTCAACGAGGCCATCGCCCTCAGCGGCCAGAGCCGTATGCGCCCCGTGCTCATGACGGCCTTCACCACCATCCTCGGCATGATACCCATGGCCACCTCCAACTCCGAAGGCTCCGAGATGTGGACCACCATGGGCCTCGTCGTCATCGGCGGCCTCACCGTCTCCACCTTCGTCACCCTCATCGTCGTGCCCGTCCTCTACGGCGTCTTCAACCGCCGCGGCGACATCGAGAAGAAAGAACGCGAACGCCGCAAGTTCGTCTTTATGAAAATCAACCTCGACGAATAATTATAAGAACGGCGAATTAAACGAATTGTACGAATTATGCTGACACAATACATAATTACAAGCGAATTACTCGAATGGGCCTACGGCAGTCGGCCCGCGGCAGCCAATTCGAGTAATTCGCCTGCAATTGACCTGCGTAGCTTCGCTAAATTCGCTAAATTCGCCGTTAAAAAATAAAAGAACAGCAGTTATGAAATCTGTATTGATAGTCTACAACCAAGCCAACAACGAGCGCGCCGAGTATATGCTCGACACCCTCGGCATCCGCGGCTTCACCTTCTGGGAGAATGTGCAGGGGCGCGGAAGCGGCGACTTCGGCCGTACCGACACACAAAACCGTGTGCCGGGCGATCCGCACCGCGGCACGCATACCTGGCCCGAGCTCAACAACGCCATCCTCACCGTCATCCCCGACGACAAGGTCGACGAGCTCCTCACCGCCGTCCGCAAGCTCGACAAGCGCAACGAGGAAGTCGGCATCAGAGCCTTCGTATGGAATATAGAGCAGATGGTCTAGAAAATCTAGAAATTCTAGAATCTCTAGAAAATCTAGAAAAACAAAGCAACAACAACCCATAAAAACATACCATCATGAAAAAAATCTTTACCTTTGCCGTCGCGGCTCTGATGACCCTCGGTCTCGCCGCCCAGTCCGTCACCGAGAGCACCCTCCAGGTGGGTGGTCTCACCGTTCCCGCCGCCACCGTCACGGTGTCGAAGAACCCCAAGATGATTCAGGACGCCATGATCCAGTACCTCAAGGACTCCAAGCTGAAACCCCAGAAGGACGACCAGGGCTACTATGTCTGCACCAACGCCTTCATCGAGGAAATCGCCATCAACGACATCAACTTCTACACCCTCGTCGAGAAAAAGAAAAAGAACGAGGCCGTCGTCAGCGTCTGCGCCCTCAGCAGCAACCTCGCCATGAACGACCCCAGCGCCATGCGTGCCGGCGCCCTCCGCTGGCTCCAGGGCTTCGTCTCCTACATCGACCGCTATGAGGCCGGCCTCAACATGAAAGCCGAGCAGGACAACCTGAAGAAAGCCGAGAAGGAAGCCGCCAAGGCCGAAGCCGCCGTCGCCGCCATCGACAAGAAGGTCGCCAAGCTGCAGAAGAAGATAGACGGCAAGAACAAGGACATCAAGAAATGCCAGCAGAAGATCAAAGACTGCGAGAAGGACATCAAGAAATACGAGAACGAAATCGTGAAGGTCTCCGGCAAACGTGGCGATGCCGAGAAGAGAGCCGACGCCGCCAACCAGAATGTGAATAATGTTCAGAATGAAGTCGACCGCTACCGCGAGATGAGCGAATAGTCACCTTGGTGACAACACTAAGAGCGGGGTCCACATTGTGAGACCCCGCTCTTTTCTTCAATACTGTCTCATCAGTTCTTCAATATTTCTTCAATCGCGTATTGAAGAAATAATATCGAATTGTTTACATCATGCCCTTGGGTTTATCCCTATTACACATTAAAAAGGGTTGTTCTTCGGTTGTTCTTTGGAAAAAACCAAAGAACAACCGAAGAACAAGTGATAAACAGGTTAACATATAATAGGTGTTTGATAGGTATATCTTTGGTATTTCTTTGCTTTTTTCCAAAGAAATACCAAAGATATACCTATATAATGGCAGTGAAGGGAGGAATGGGAGGTTTTGGGGAGAGTGTGAAAAAATATTTGAAAAATAATCCTCGCAGATTGATTTTTTTTTCATATCTTTGCACTTCGAAATTTATGATGTAAATAATTAATACAATATAGTTATGAGTACAAGAAAATACACGTTGGTTATCAATCCTGGTGCCACATCGACGAAGGCTGCCATCTACGATGGCGAGAACGAAGTGTTCACGGAGAACCTCTCCCACCCCATCGAGGAGATACAGAAGTTCCACGAGGTGGCCGACCAGTTCGACTATCGCAAGACCGCCATCCTCGACATGGTGAAGCGCCACGGTGTCGGTACCGATGAGATTGCTGTCGTGATGGGCCGTGGTGGCCTGACACGCCCCTGTGAGAGCGGCTGCTACCGTGTGAACGAGCTGATGAAGGAAGAGTGCCACGCCGGTATCCAGGGCAAGCACGCCTGCAACCTCGGCGCCCTGATCAGCGACGCCATCGCGCGTGAGATTGGCCTCGAATGCGCCTACATCGCCGATCCCGGCATCGTGGACGAGCGTCCCGAGTTCGCCAAAATCAGCGGCCACCCCGTGTTCGACCTCGACCCCAAGCGCGAGGGTGTCATCTGGCACTGCCTGAACCAGAAGATGACCGCCAAGCTCTATGCCCGTGAGCTGGGCAAGCACTACGAGGACCTCAACCTCATCATCGCCCACATGGGTGGCGGCGTGAGCGTGGGTATCCATGAGCACGGCCGTGTGACCGAGGTAAACCGCGCCCTCTGCGGTCTCGGTGCCTTCTCGCCCACCCGTTGCGGCTCGATCAACGCCTCGAAGCTTATTGAGGTGGCCTGCAGCGGCAAGTACGACGAGGCCAAGCTGAAGAAGATGGTCACCGCCGAAGGCGGCTTCGTAGCCTATCTGGGCACCAACGACGCCTACGAGGTGGAGAAACGCGCCCTGGCCGGCGACGAGAAGTGCCAGTTGCTAGTGGAAGCTTTCACTTACCAGGTGTCGATGGAGATCAGCCGCCTGGCCGCCGTGGTCAACGGCAAGGTGGACGCCATCATCCTCACCGGCGGCATCGCCTACAGCAAGCCCTGGATGGCTATGATAGAACAGCGCGTCGGCTGGATTGCCCCTGTAAAGATCTACAAGGGCGAGAACGAGATGCTGGCCCTCGCCATCTGCGGCAAGGAGGTGCTTGATGGAGTGGTCGTGAAGGAATATAAGTAATTTAAGGTTTAAAACTTACAACTTCCAGTTTAAAGTTTTCGTGTTGATATGAAGAAAGTAATTGTATTGCTGGCATTGAGCGTCGTCGCTTTTGGCGCCACCGCACAGGAGGTGAAAATTAAGAAAGGCAAGGCGACGATGTCGGAAGAATACTATAACACACTGGTGACCAAAGCTGCCGCGCTGGAGGCTGCCAATGCACGCATTGCCGCATTGGAACAGCAGTTGATGCCGCCGGCCATGACGACCTTCAACGATTCGGCATCTTATGCCATCGGCAGCGATGTCTACAAGCAGTGGAACGCCCAGCAGCTGGGCATCAGCGGCACCATGGCCGGACAGGCCATGATTGACGGCGCCCGTGGCACGCTCCGCCTCAATGACATGCAGGCTGCTCCGCTGCTGCAGCGCTTCCAGCAGGACTTCGAGCAGCGCCAGCGCGCCGGTGTGCAGAAGAACATCGACGACGGTGCCAAGTTCATGAAGGAGATAAGCAACAACAAGTCGGTCTACACTACCCCCAGCGGCCTGAAGTACCGTAAGATGCGCGAAGGCAACGGCAAGAAGCCCAAAGCTACCGACCGAGTGAAGGTGCATTACACCGGCACGCTGATCGACGGCACCAAGTTCGACAGCAGCGTGGACCGCGGCGAGCCCATCACCTTCCCGCTGAATCAGGTCATCCCCGGCTGGACCGAGGGTCTGCAGCTGATGGACGAAGGCTCGAAGTATATGCTCTACATACCCTACAACCTCGGCTATGGCGAGCAGCAGGCCGGCAGCATACCTCCCGGCTCAACGCTCATCTTCGAGGTAGAACTGCTGGAGATAAACCCCAAATAAGGAGAAAAGGAGCCCGGAGATAAGGAGATAAGAATAGATGAACACCTACGGAGACATATTCCGGTTAACGACCTTCGGCGAGTCCCATGGACCCGCCGTTGGTGGCATTATAGACGGCTGTCCGTCGGATGTGAGCCTCTGTATGGAGGACATCCGTGCCGACTTGGCCCGTCGTCGTCTCGGGGCCCCGCGACAGGAGGAGGACGAGATAGTGTGGCTCTCTGGCCTCAAGGACGGCGTCACGCTGGGGACGCCTATCGCCTTCCTCATCCGCAACAAGAACAGCCGCCCGGAAGACTACGACATCCTGGCCGACTGCTACAGGCCAGGCCACGCCGACTACACCTACCGACAGAAATACGGCATCGCCGACCACCGTGGCGGCGGCCGTGCATCGGCACGCGAGACGGTGGCCCGTGTGGTGGCCGGCGCCATCGCCAAACAAATGATGCCGGAAGTGGAGATTAGGTCGGATGTCGTGGGCACGAGGCCGGAGGTGAGCGATGATACGCATGGTGGCGTGGTCAGCTGCCGCGTAACCGGCGTGCCTGCTGGTATCGGCAAGCCGCTTTTCGGCAAACTCAACGCCCAGCTGGCCGCCGCCATGATGAGCATCCCGTCGGCCATAGGCTTTGAGATGGGCGCCGGCTTCGCCGCCGCACAGATGAAAGGCAGCGAATACATCGACCGTTGGAATAGTGCGGAAGGCGGAGTTCGGAGTTCCGAACTGACACAGACCAATCATTGTGGCGGCATACAGGGCGGCATCAGCAACGGCATGCCGATAGAGTTCAGCGTGGCGTTCCATCCTGTGGTCACCATTCCCCAGCCTGTGGAATGCCTGCACGAGGACGGCCACCTGGAGACACTCAATATCGGCGGCCGTCACGACCGTTACCACATAGCGCGCGCCGCCGTTGTGGTGGAAGCCATGGCCGCACTGTGTATAATCAACCATTTGTTATGAAGAGATTCTGTTTCATTTTTCCCATCGTCCTACTGCTGCTTGCGGGTTGCAAGCACGACACCTTCACCATCAGCGGCACCCTTGACGGCGGCGCTGGAAAGACCCTCTGGATCGAAGAAATAGCACCCGACGGACCGTTGTTTATTGACAGTATTCCTGTCGACAACAAGGGACACTTCAAGTACACCTACAAGATGCCCTACCGCTCACTGTACAACCTGCACACCACAGACAACAACTATATCGTCACCCTGCCCGACTACGGCGAGAAGTTGAAGATAGGCGGTAACTATGAAAACCTGTCGGTGAGTTACTCTGTCGAAGGATCGCCCGAGAGTGGCCTATTGTGGCTGCTGCAACAGTATACCAACGACGGCGCCAAGGTGCTGCAGGCATTGGTTGATACTACAGAACTCTATGCACAGATGCTGTTCGACGGCAAGATAACCAACGAAGACGTGCTTCAAAAGAAAGACGAGACCGACAGCATCTATCAAGCCACCTTTCAGGAGCAACAAGACTATATCTATCGTTTCTTGGAGGAAAACAAAGGTTCGTTGAGCACCTTGATAGCACTCTACAAGCCTTTCAATAACCGTCTTTTGATTGATACGCGCGACCCCAACAGCATCGACTGGTATGACTTAGTGCTCGATGGCTTGCAGGAGCGCTACCCCGACAATCCCCACACGCTACATTTCAAGAACACCACTGAGCACCTACGGTCAAAACTCAGCCATCAATAAGATTGTGAAGCGTCAGCTGGTGAGTGGCGGTATCGTAAACAGCGTAGTTTCGGTTAAAGAGCCAGTCGCCGGTGTTGACGTAGACAGTTGGCAGTTCGCAGTTTGCAGTTGACAGCGGCATTGTCAGTGGTGTGTGACGGTGGCCGAAGATGCAATAGTCAAAATGTTCTGACTTTAAGCGCTCGCGGCAGTAGCGCACGATGCCCTCTCGGTCGTCGCCGAGGTAGTGCAGCGTATCCTTTCGCGCATGTTTCTCCTTGTTGCTGTCGCTCCAGCGAAGCGCGATGGGGAAAGTCCATGAGGCAGGCAGCAGGGCAAAGAGCCGTTGGTTGAGGCGGGAGCGGAAGATGCGGCGCAGCAGGTCGTAGTTCTTGTCCAGATGGCCCTGTCCGTCGCCGTGGCCGATAAGGAAACGCTTGCCGTCAATCACCATCACTTCGGGGTCGCTGTGCATCACAGCGCCCATCTCCTTCTCCAGGTAGTCGAAAAGCCACATGTCGTGGTTGCCGATGAAGAAGTGCAGTTCCACGCCACTGTCGGCCAGTTCGGCCAACTTGCCCAGCAGACGTGTGTGGCCTCGGGGAACGGTGTAGCGATAGGAAAACCAAAAGTCGAACATGTCGCCCAAAAGGAAGAGCGTGCGGCAGTCGGCTTTGATGCTATCCAGGAAGCGGCAGAGTTCCTGTTCACGCTGGCGTGAATCGCTGCCGCTTCCCAGATGGGCGTCAGATATAAAATAAATCATCTCAGCCATGTGCGCGGATTTTGCGACGAAGTCCCCTTCCACAGTTGGAAGCTAAAGTCGGCGGAGCCGTCCTCATTGGTGTAGACAGTACCCAAGTTCTGTTTGGTGTTTACTTTGGCGCCCTCTTTTACTGTCACCGTGCCCATATTAGCATAGACTGTCATATAGTCGCCATGACGGATGATGATGCCACGGGTGCCGTTGGGACAGGTAAACACGCGGCTTACTGTGCCGCCGAAGACTGCCTGCACCGAGGTGCCGCTCTTGCACTGGAGGTCGATGCCGTTGTTCATATTCTGTCCACCGCTGGAATGGGTGTAGCGGCCGTATTCGCGCACCACCTTGGTGTAGAACACCGGCCACGGGAGCTTGCCTTTGTTGGAAGCGAAGTCGTTGCTCAACGCCACGTCAGCGGTCGATGCTGTCGACGCCGAGCTGCTCTTGCCGGCGCCGGCACCGGCGGCGGCTTTCTTCTCCTTGTTGGCTTTGGCTATCTCCTCGTTTATAATCTTCTGTATCTGCTGCTGCAGCTGGCGTTTCTGCTTCTCTTTCTTGTCAATCTGCTGCTGGAGTTGTTTTTCCTGCTGCTTGCTCTGCTTGAGGTTCTGCTGACGTTCTTTACGTTCTTGTGCCAACTGTTCCTTCTGACGCCGTTCCTGCGCCAGGAGCGACGTGGCTTCCTGCTGCTGACGCGCCAGAGCGATACCGACCTCGTTCAGTTCATCCTCCTTCTGTCGGATGAAAGCGGCCTGACGGCGGCGGTAGCGGCTGTAATCGCGGAAATACTTGGTGCGGAGGTATGCGTAGTTGTAACTCTTGGTGTCGAGCAGCAGCACCACCTTGTCGAGGTTGCCGCGCTCACCGTAGAGCACCCGCACTACCTTGGCATACTCCTGCTTAAGGCTGTCAATCTGGCTGCGCATCAAGACAATACTATCCCGCGTGACATGCATCTGTATGTCAAGCATGTTAATCTGGCCATTGATATTGTTGATAAGGCGTGTTCGCTGCTGTATTTTCTGTTCCAGCAGGTTCAGCTCCTTCTGGCCACTCTTGCTCTTCTTCCTCGCCTTTGCCAGGTCGTTGTTCAACTGGCGGAGTTCCTGCTCCACCTGAGCCTTGTCTTTCTCCAGCTGCTGCTTGCTCTGCGCCAAAGCCGCATTGGGGATTACAAGGATTACAAGGAGTGCAAGGAGCACAAGACGATTGCACCAGCCAGTACATATGTCTTGAACTACTTGAACTCCCTGAACTAGCTGAACTACATTAATTCCAGTTAAGAATCTTCTTGAAGTCATACTCCTCGGGGTTGGGCAGGTATTTCTTGGCTGCCTCGTAGTCGGCGGGGGTGATGTAGTCCATGATGTCGTTCACGTAACTCTGCACCTTGTTGGAGTTGACATTGACCAAACGCGGCGGAATCTTGCCCGTGGCGGGGTCTTGCAAATCCTTCAGATACAACGGAGACACGGCACCCTGATGATCCACATACACCATACATCCCGTGCAGCCCTGGTTGTAGAGCGTATGCACGCCCATACCCATCAGTGAGCAATACGTCAAGTCGAAGGCGATTGGTGTATGGCAACGAATCTCGTAGCCAACCTCCACGGGACGGCTCTTCACCTTGAGGCCGAGCTCCTTCACCTTGCGCTCCAACAGGTCATTGAAGATATGCGCCTTGCTGACTTTGCCCAGTTCTGGATGACCGTGTTCGTCATAGCTGAAATGAATACCGCTATTCTTGATTTCCTCGTCGCTCAGCGAGTGGAACACACCCTCCGAAATCATGGCGGCGCCGTAGTTGATGCCCATCAGCTTGCGCTTGACGATGCAGGAGACAACCATGTTGATAATCTTGTCGACGGTAATCTCGCTCTTGTTGAAGAACTCGGGAATGATGACCATCGGGTAGTGGCAGGCACCGGCGATGCCGAGGGCCAGGTGACCAGCCGAACGGCCCATGGCGGAGACCACGAACCAGTTCTCGCTGGTGCGGGCATCCTCCATCACGGCGGTGGCCAACACACAGCCCTGCGCTTTAGCGCTATTGTAGCCAAAAGTAGGGCTGCTATTGGGCAGCGGCAGGTCGTTGTCGATGGTCTTGGGAACATGGATATTGGCTATGGGATAGTGCTTGTCTGCCAAGAACTTGGCAATACGGTTGGCTGTGGAAGCCGTGTCGTCGCCACCCACAGTGACAAGCAACTTAATCTCGTTTTCGGTGAAGAGCTTCAGGTTGAAACGCTGTTCGAAATCCTCGGGAGTGGGTTTGAAGCGGCTCATCTTGAGGATACTGCCACCCTTGTTGAAAATCTCGTCGGCAGTAAGAAAGTCGAGGTCCTGCATACGGGGCTTGTCGGTAAACAGGGCGCTGTAGCCACCATGCAGGCCGATGACGCGATAGCCGTCGCGCAGGAAAGTCTTGGCCACCGAGGCCACCACAGTGTTCATTCCGGGGGCGGGACCGCCGCCAGTAAGTATAGCTATACTCTTCATAACTTGACTATTATTTGTTTATATTTTATCCCATAACGCAGACAATGTAATAATATTGTACGCGTAGAAAAGAAAAAAGGCCGTTAAAATGAATACACGATGAGTCCAATGACACCCGAAGCCAGAATAAGGGCTATCGGGCTGGCTTTTTTTCGCCAGGAAAGGAAGAATACAATAGCGAAAATAAGGGCCGAGACCACCTTCGGAAAGATACCGTCGGCAGTCGACAACTCCGAACTCCCCAGTTGCAGGGCGGCGGCAGCGATAAGACCGACGACAGCGAGGCGGAGAACACGCATGACAGAGGCCACGGTGGGATGTTCTTTATGACGCATCAGCCAGGCGCCGACAAGCATCATCAGCGCCACGGGGACGATGATGACAGCCAGCGAAGCCAGCAGCGAGCCACCGATGGCAGCCCATTGGGGATAGCCTGCGTTGATGACTGCCGTGTAGCCGGCATAGGTGGCGGTATTGATACCCACAGGTCCAGGAGTGGCCTGGCTGACGGCCAGCAGGTCGGTGAACTCGGCAGCGGTCATCCAGCCGTGGTGCGTGACCACTTCGCCCTGGATAAGCGCCACCATAGAGTAACCACCCCCAAAGGTGAAGGCGCCAATCATCAGGAACGTGTAGAAAAGCTGGAAGAAGATCATGTTAGTTAAGAGTTATGAGTTATGAGTTTTTAGTTTTCCATAGAGCAGACCACCGAGGGCGGCTGCGAGGACCACAAGGACTGGATTGACACCGAAGAGCCAGATAAGCAAGGCGCTAACGACTGGAATCCAGACATTACCCCATGTAACATGGGCACTCTTGGCCAAGGTGAACACTGGCGCCGCAATGAGAGCCACCACGGCGGGACGCAACCCCATGAATATGCGCTCGACATAAATATTGGTACGGAAGGCACGGAAGAAGAAGGCCAACAGAAGTATGAAGACAATAGGCATAAGGACGTTGCCAACAATGGCGGCGGCGGCCCCCCACCCTTTCCTTAGACGATAGCCTGTCATGGTCGCCATATTGACGGCAAAAACACCAGGCATGGACTGAGAGAGAGCCACCTCGTCAAGGAATTCCTCCTCGCTCATCCAGTGATGCCTGTCGACCAATTCACGCTGCATCAACGGTATCATGGCATAGCCCCCTCCGACGGTAAAAGTACCCACCTTGAAAAAACTCCAAAAAATGTCACAATATTTAACCATCGATTGCGTTATATAAAATTATAACTGACGAAAAACAATATTATTGTACCGATGAACAATCTTTTCTTCATCATCTTCATGGTCTTCGTCGTGGTAATGCTCACGCTCGACCTGACCGTGTTCCACAAAAAAGACCATGTGGTGACCGTCAAGGAGGCGGCTCTGCAGACGGCCATGTGGGTAGCGCTGGCAATGGGATTTGCCGTGATGCTCTACTTCCACGCCGAGTGGGTACATGGCCGTTCGGTTGACGACTTCGCCACACTGGCAGAACTGAACTCCTACCGCCATGAGACAGCCGAACAGTTCCTGGCGGGCTACTTCCTCGAGGAGAGCCTCTCCATCGACAACATCTTCGTGATGATAATGATATTCGTCAGCTTCGGCGTCAAACGGGAGTATTACCACCGTGTGCTTTTTTGGGGCATCTTCGGCGCCATCGTGCTAAGATTCATCTTCATCTTCGCCCTGGGAGCCCTTGTCACCAAGTTCTCATGGCTACTGGCAGTCTTCGGGGTGATACTCATCTACAGCGGAATAAAGATGTTCCGTCCACAGAGCGACGAACAGATTGACACGGCCAACCACCCTGTGGTGCGCTTCGCATCAAAGCACTTCCCCGTCAGCAAAGAAAGTTATGGTCACGATTTCTTCCACAAGAACGACATGGGCAAAGTGCTGCTGACGCCGTTGTTCATCGTATTGCTTGTCATCGAATTCTCGGACATTATCTTTGCCGTCGACAGCATTCCGGCAGTATTCTCCGTTACCACTGACCCCGTCATCGTATACACCTCCAACATATTTGCCATCATGGGTTTACGCAGTCTCTTCTTCCTCTTAAGCGACATCGCCGACCGCTTTTGGCTGCTGCACTACGGCCTCGGAGCGCTGCTGTGCTTCATCGGTCTGAAGATGATTGGCGGCGAATTATTCCACTGGCACATCGACACGTTGGTATCACTGTTGGTCATACTCGGCATACTGGTAGTCAGTGTGTTATTATCCATCCTGATAAAGAAAACCGCAAAATGAAACGTTTGATATTTGCGACCAACAACAAGCACAAGGTTGAAGAAGTGCGTGCAGCACTGAATGGAACCGTTGAGATTGCCACACTAGCCGAAGCGGGGCTGCAAGGAGAAATACCCGAGACCGCCGACACCCTGCAAGGCAATGCCCTGCAGAAAGCCCAGTGGGTATGGGAGAGGACTCATACCGACTGTTTTGCCGACGACACCGGACTGGAGGTGGATGCCCTCGACGGCGCCCCTGGAGTCTATTCCGCCCGTTATGCCGGCGAGCATTGTTCTTTTGACGACAATATTGACAAACTGCTTGCCACCCTCAATGGCAAAGAAAACCGCCGCGCCTGCTTCCGCACAGTTATGTGCCTCATCGAAGGAGGTATACCAAAATATTTTGAAGGCCGGGTAGATGGCCAAATATTGACCGAGCGACACAGCAACGGCGAGGGATTTGGCTACGACCCCGTCTTCATGCCCGACCGCTTCGCCGTCAGTTTCGCTGAGATGCCTTTGGCTGTCAAGAACAGCATCAGCCACCGCGGCCTCGCTGTCGCCAAACTGACAGACTACCTGAAAAACAAAACACTATAACCCACTTTAACCTTCAGCGAGCAAAGCGAGCTCAACCCGTAGAACCAGTAAACCCAACCATGAAACAGGTCTACCCCGTCACCATACAGAGCGGTATGTCACAGAGCGGAAGCTATCTGCTGATGCTCCACGAACCCTTGGAGAGCCGACAGATACCCATCATAATCGGCCCCGGCGAGGCACAAAGCATCCTGTTGGCCCAAAATCCGGAGGAGTGCAACAAAATACGCCGCCCGCTCACACATCAATTGATGGTTCAGATGATGAACACATACGGACTGTCTCTCAAGAAAGTGACAATAGACAAAGTCGTGGAAGGAATCTTCTATGCCACCCTGTATGTCTCCGACGGATTCAACGAGCACTGTCTCGACAGCCGCACCACCGACGCCGTCACCCTGGCCCTGCTCACCGGTGCCCCCGTCTATGCCGACGAGCGGGTGATAGAGGAGACTGGCGTAAGGGTGAAAAACGACCATCCGACGGAAAAAGAAGACAGCCTGGAAGATCTCGAGGAAGAACTGCGACGCTGCGAGGAAAACGAAGACTACGAGCGCGCCGCAGAGATACAGATGGAAATCGAAAAAATGAAAAATGGAAAATAATATATATAGAGAGACAGCGGAATACCTGAAGCAACGCATCGCCCAAGCCGGCAAACAGACAGCCCGGGTGGCTGTTGTGTTGGGCAGCGGACTCGGCAAACTGGCCGACCGCATCGAAGAACCGCTGACGATACCCTACCGCGAGATACCCCACTTCAAAACCTCCACAGCCGTAGGCCACAAAGGCAACCTCATCATCGGAATGCTGGGCGGCAGCGGTGTCATCGCTATGCAGGGACGGTTCCACTACTACGAAGGCTACACCATGCAGGAGGTCACCTACCCCGTCCGCGTCTTCTCGCTGCTGGGGGTCGACACGCTGCTCGTCAGCAACGCCGCCGGCGCATGCAACCCCGATTACCATGTCGGCGACCTGATGGTCATAACCGACCACATCAACCTCATGCCCAACCCGTTGATAGGACCCAACTTTGACGACTTCGGCCCACGCTTCCCCGACATGACCGAGGTCTACAGCCCCCGTCTGCGCCAAGAGGCCGACAGGATAGCCGCCGAACTTGGACTCACGCTGCAACACGGTGTCTATGTAGCCGGCACGGGCCCCACCTACGAGACACTGGCCGAATACCGCATGTACCGCACCCTCGGGGGCGACGCCTGTGGAATGTCGACAGTGCCCGAAGTCATCGTCGCACGTCATTGCGGCATCAAAGTCTTCGGCATGAGTGTCATCACCAACCAGTCGGCCGACTTGAAGAATGGTGCCGTCAACGACGAGAACGACGTCGTGCTGCAGGCCGACCGTGCCGCCGACCGCATGACAGCCCTCTTCACCCGACTCATCACTCATCACTCATAACTCATCATTAATGCAACGCCTCCGTCCCTACGTACTCCCCGTTGCCATCGTGCTTGGACTGCTGCTGCACCGTTGGTGCGCCATGTTCTCCTTCCTGGTGCCCTACATTATCTTCACCATCCTGCTGCTCACCTTCTCGGCCGTCGACCTGCGCCGCCTAAAATTCAGCCCTCTCGACATCTGGCTGATGCTCTTCCAGATAGTGGTGAGCATAGGCAGCTACCTGCTGATAAAACTCCTCGGCGGCAACAACACCATCGCCGAAGGTGTGCTCATCGGCGTGCTCTGCCCCGTAGCCTCCTCTGTCGCCGTCATCTCGTGCCTCCTCGGCGCCAACCGTGCCACCGTCACCACCTACACCATCGTCGGCAATCTGATGGTAGCCCTCGTGGCGCCTGTCGTCTTCACCCTCATCGGCCACCACCCCGAGATGAGCCTATGGCAGAGTTTCCTGCTGATGTTCACCAAGATAGGCTCCACCCTCGCCCTGCCCTTCCTCATCGCCCTTGCGCTGCAACTATGGCTGCCCAAGGTCAACGCCGTCGTGCGGCAACTCAACATCATGGGCTTCTACCTCTGGGCCTGCGCCCTGCTCTTCACCCTCGGACAGACCATCGACTTCATCTTCCTGCACGGACGGGGCAATTGGAACAACATCGCCTGGTTGGCTGGATTGTCTCTGCTGTTCTGCGTGGTGCAGTTCAGCACCGGACGGCTTATAGGCCGCCGCTACGGCAACCGCATCGGCGGCGGTCAGCTGCTGGGACAGAAAAACACAGCCTTCGGCATCTGGATGGCCAACACCTTCCTCAACCCACTAGCGGCAGTCTTCCTCGCCTTCTACAGCGTATATCAAAACATATTCAATGCCTGGCAAATGGCACATATAAAAAAGAAATGATTAAAGCGGCATTCTTCGACATCGACGGCACACTGCTCAGCTTCACTACCCACCGCGTCTCCGAGGGCACGGTGCATGCTTTCGACACCCTGCACCGCCACGGTGTCCGCACCTTCATCTCCTCCGGTCGCCCCATGGTACTCATCCCACCTATGCCCGTCAGCTTCGAGGGCCACATCACCATGAATGGAGGATTGGTATTCACGCCTGAAAAAGTACTATTGTCCAATCCTATTCCCGACGAGGACCTCAACGCATGGCTCGACTTTGCCAAACAGCTGAGCCTCTGTACCATGGTGTTTACCACCGACGGCATGATGCTGGCCCAACCCAACGAAGTGGGGCTCAAGCTGCGCGACCAGCTGGAGTTCACCATGCCTCCCGTAGTCGACATCGACGAGATGCGACGCCACGAAGCCTTCCAGATTATCGCCCTCATGCCTGCCGACCTCGACAAGCAGGTTTCTTCTCTCCTGCCCCACTGCCGGCTGCCACGCTGGCACCCCGCCTTCACAGACATTGTGGCCGCCGGCAACAGCAAAGCCGCCGGCATGGAGACCCTCTGCCGCCACTTCGGCATACGACAGGAGGAAACGCTGGCCTTCGGCGACGGCGGCAACGACATCGAGATGCTGCAGTGGGCCGGCATAGGAGTGGCCATGGGTAACGCCGAGCAGCTAGTGAAAGACCATGCCGACCTCGTCACAGCCGACGTCGACCACGAAGGCATCGAACAAGCAGTCAACCAACTATTCCAATGACACCTTTAGAACAACAACTCGTCGAAGCCCAGCGCCTGCTGGCCAGCTACCAGGACCTCGCCGTCGACCAAGAGGACGACGACGCCTTCGTGGCCCGTGGCAACGGCTTCTGCGACCGAAAATACAGCGACGACTTCCTGCAGCTGCGCATCGCGCAACTCACCGCCCGCATCGCTGATCTAAAAAAAGAAATTGAACGTTAGAAAAGATGAAACAGAGAGAAAACTTCAGCTCCAAGCTGGGCATCATCGTGGCCACTGCGGGCTCAGCCCTCGGTCTGGGCAACATCTACCGCTTCCCCTGCGAAGCAGGCACCAACGGCGGTGGAGCCTTCCTCATCGTCTACCTCATCATCGCCCTGCTCATAGGCACTCCACTGATGGTCAGCGAGTTCGTCATTGGACGCCGTGCCCGCAGCAACCCCATCGGCGCTTTCCGCCTGCTGAGCGGCAAGAAAAACGTCTGGCCTGTGGTAGGCTACCTCGGCGTGCTCTGCGCTTTCCTCATACTGGCCTTCTACACCACCGTGGCGGGCTGGACCCTGGGCTACCTGGGTAAGAGCGCCGCCAACCACTTCGCCGGACAGGACCTCGGCCAGATACAGCTCCAATTTATGAACTTCACCAACCATCCCTGGCTACCCATCGTCTGCCAGCTCATCTTTCTCGCCCTCACCGCTTTCGTGGTGGCTCGCGGCGTGAAGGACGGCATCGAGCGCTGGAGCAAGATACTCATGCCCCTGCTGCTGGTCATCATGGTGGTGCTCTGTATCAACTCGCTGACGCTCAGCGGGGCCAAAGAGGGTCTGCGATTCTTCTTCAACCCTGACTTCGGTAAAATCAACGGCCGTGTGCTCATCAGCGCCCTCGGACAGGCCTTCTTCTCTCTCTCCATCGGCATGGGTGCCCTCATCACCTACGGTTCCTACATCGGCAAGAAAGACAATATGGTCAGCAGCGCCGCCGGCGTCGTGCTGGCCGACACCCTCGTCGCCGTGCTGGCAGGCGTCATCATCTTCCCTGCCGCCTTCACCTTCGGCATACAGCCCCAAGCCGGCGCCTCGCTGGCCTTCACCACCCTGCCCATGGTCTTCCAACAGATGACGGGCGGCTACTTCTTCTGCCTCATCTTCTTCCTCCTGCTGGTTATCGCCACCCTCACCTCCACCATCTCGCTGCTTGAAGTCATCGTCGCCGCCACCACCGAGGAGATGAAGCTCTCGCGCCCCCTGGCCGCCATCCTCGGCGCCGTGGACACCGCTCTTATCGGTGTACTGGCTACTCTCAGCTTCCGTGACGGCAGCCCCCTGCACATCGGCGGACGCACCGTCTTCGACCTCCTCGACCACATGACAGCCTCCTATTTCATGCCCCTCGGCGGACTGCTCATCGTCCTCTTCGTAGGCTGGAAGATGAAACGTGCCGACGTCCTCGACGAACTCACCAACGGCGGCACCCTCAAGACAGGTCTCCGTAAAGCCATTCTCTTCATCATTCGCTACCTTGCACCCGTCGCCATAGCCGTCATCTTCATCAGCCAGCTGGTAGGAAAATAAAATGAAAAAAGTAATCCTTATCCTCGCTTTGCTGCTCGGCGCCGCCAAGGTGTGGGGCCAGATACCTTCCGAGGTGACCGACGTGATGGACCGTTGCCGTGCAGCGATGACCAACGCCGCCGGACTCGAATACGAGATGGACATGAAAGCAGGCTTGGGGCCCGTAGCGATGAAGATGCACTTCGTCGTCGCCGACAAAGGCAAGCTGAACCGCACCACGATGAACATGAAGGTGCTGGGCGCCGAGATAACATCCGAGTCGGGATTCGACGGTAGCGACACCTGGGAAATCAAGCACTCGTCCAAGGGCGACACCATCATCATCACGCGGGGTGACAAACGCCAGAAAAGCGACGGCAACCTTGCCTTCGATCCCGACAAGAAATACCGCAAGGCCAAGATGAAACTCAAGGAGGGCTACTACGACATCACCTTCAGTGAGCCTATAGACAAAGACAACGAGGCCAAAAGCATCGCTGTCAAAATCTCCTCCAAGAACTACACCATGCGTGAGTTACGCACCAGCGCCCACGGCGTCAAAGCCACGATGACCGTCACCCGTATCCGCATAGGTCTCAAGGACAGCCACTTCAAACTCGACCTGTCGAAATACCCCGACGCCGTGGTCATCAGGAGATAGTGCCGCGTGAGACTGGAGCGAACCTGTCAAGATGAACTATAATGCCAGTCTGGCGCCAACGAAGAGGGTCCGCGGAAGCGTGGGACCGTAGATGTAGGAGGCGTCGCGGTCGGGACCGCTGTCGAAGTCGCGCTGGAAGCTGTTGAAGAGATTCTGCACGCCGCCATTGAACTCAAGCGATGTCCGTGCGCCGAGAGGAATGTTATAGGATGCTTTCAGCGTGAGGTCGAAGAAAGAGGGAGTGACGACCTGCTTGACCACGTCGGTGGTATGATATACCAGCATGGGGCCGGTGAAGGTGCCTGTGGCTATGAGACTCAGCCGCTTGTTTGGGTTGTAGGAAGCCGTGAGGTAGCCGTAGAGGTCGGGCATGCGCTCCATGCGGTTCTCGAACTTGCCCTCGTCCCATTCCTGTCCCTGACCGAGGTAGCGGCTGCGCTGCCAGGTGCCACCCAGAGTAAGTGAGAAGTTGAAAGTGGAAAGTGAGAAGCTGACATTGATGCCTTTCACTTCGGCGCCGTCGCTGTTGCGACGCTCGTAGTGGCGGTAGCCGCTGGCGGTGTCATCAAAAAGAAGTTCGTTGACGAAGGCGTCGTTGATGCGGGTGTAGAATCCTTCCACCAGCAGGTCACCCTCCAAGCCGCCCAGGTGGAAGCAGAGGTCGGCGGAGGCGTTGAGGGAGTGCGAACGCTCCTGCTGCAGGTCGGCGGCATTGGTAATCTTGTACAACTCGCCATTGACGGCACCGACATGCAGGTCTTCATCGTAGACCTGCGGTGCTCGGAAGCCCGAGGAGTAGCCGGTGCGGAACACCAGGTGCTCGCTGGGAGAGTAACGCAGGTTGAGACGAGGGCTGACCACAGGGTTGTCCAAAAGGTTGTGCTTGTCCATACGCAAACCGACAAGGATATTCCAGGGCTTGTCTTTCCACTCGTTTTGAAGGTAGGCGCTCAGCACCGAGGTGCTCTGGTCGAGGGTGGCGGTGTCGGTGAGCAGGCGATCCTGCAGATGGTCATAGGTGTGCTCAAGACCGGCGGTGAGTTCGGCGGGCATGAAGAGCAAGTGCTTGAAGTGGCGGCTGTACTGCAGCCCCTCGTTAATGGTGAGGTCGGTAGTGTAGCCGTAAGAGTTGCCAAAGGGCTCGTCGTCCTCACGCTCGCCGTTATAGCTTTCACGGTCGACATACTGCGCCGATGCGAAGACGGAGGCGTGGCTGAAGCCGTCGCGCGAGAACAAATCCCACTTGAGGCTGCCGCAGTGGATATCATGTTCGCCACCCTCGGCCACATGAGCCTGGTTGGCTGGAAGGTCGAAGCGGTCACCACCACGACGGTAGTCGCCGATGTTGTGATATTCGACATTGAGCTTTGAGAAGTCGCTGGTGCGCAGGTATCCGCGCATGCCCACCATGTGTGCTTTCAACAAACCAACTTCCGAGTAGCCATCGCCGTCATAGTCGTAGGGATGACGCTGACGGTTGTTGCCGTAGACGAAGAGGCCTGATTTGCGACTGTCGCTGACGACCGAGGCATTGAAAGCGTTGCTCCAGTCAATGCTCTGTCCGCCCACCAGACGGGTGGTATTTTCCACCGAGGCGGAGTTGCGGAGAGGCTCTTTGGTGATGACATTGATGACACCGCCGATGGCGTTGCTTCCATAAAGCGCCGAACCGCCGCCACGCATCACCTCTATCTGGTCAATCATCGCCGTGGGCAGCTGTTCCAGCAGGTAGAGGCTGGCGAGAGCGCTGTTGACGGGACGGCTGTCGATGAGCACCTGAGAGTAAGCCCCACCGAGACCGTTCATTCGCACCTCGTTGGCGCCACAGTTCTGGCAGGTATTGGCCACACAGACACCTGTCTGCAGACGCAGTCCTTCAGCGAGGTTGACGGCGCTGGCGGCCTCCAGCAGTTCGCTGCCGATGACATCCACCACCGCCGGTGTCTCCATGCGCGAGGTGGCGTGCTGGGTGGCGGTGACGACTACCTGTCCCAGTGAGATAGCGTCGGGTAACAACTGGAAGTCGACTTCCACAGTTTTGTTACGCTCGAAAGTCACCTCACGCTCCGTCTGTTTGAAGCCCAGACCGCGCACCACCACAGTGAAGGTGCCCTCGGGGCAGTTGGCAATATGGAAGTGGCCCGTCTCGTCGGTGGCGGCACCGATGGTGGTACCCTGCAGGAAGACGCTGACGTAGGCCACGTGTTCGCCTGTCTTCGAATTGATAACATGCCCCAAGAGATTAGCATCGGTATGCTTCTGCGCAAAGGCCATCGTGGGGAATGAAAAAATTATAAATAAAAAATTAAAAATTAAAAATAGTATCCGTTTCATTTTGATTTCTGTTGTTTGATTGTTTAAGTTTTTTGTAAACCAGATAACATTGAATCGCTGTGTCACTAAGCGACTTAGCGACTCTCAGACTCAAGGTCTCATAGACTCATAGACTCATGGAATCCTTAAACAATCGGCGGCGCCCGCAGCAGACACACCCCATGACGGAACACCTCTGCCTTTTCCACAATCTCGGTGGGACGGCTGTCCGCAACGGGGATGTGAACAACCAATGGCTCTGTATCCTGACCCAGATAGCTCTGACTCAGGAGATGGCAGTATTGGCAGTCGCACTGGTGGTTGTGTTGTACCTCAAAATGTCCGGCACACTGCAGGCAGTTGTCGTGGAGGTCGACGGTCTCATGGTGGATATGGACCGATGACAGCAACACCAGCGGCAAATATGCCGCCAGCAGCATCCACGATGCTATGCGCCTAACACAACTCATTGTCATACAATAGTTCCGCTACGTTTTCGCATTTCAAAATCCGCGGCAAAGATACATCTTTTTCCGGAATCTGGCAATAACTATTCGTGGTGATTTTTCTGGGGCGGGGTGACAATAAATGTGCGGAGACGCCGTTATTTGGGGCAATAATAAAAACTTTATCTTTATTATATGCAAAGATTGCTAACCGTGATGTTTCTGTTTTGCGCCGCCAGCAGCTGGGCACAGACGCCTCTCCTCACCACGCAGTGGACGCAGGAGTTTCCCTACAACATGCTTTGCCCGGCCGACCCGCTGGAGAACTACGACCACAGCTACACGGGCTGTCCCGCCACCGCCATGGGGCAGATTATCAACTATCTGCGTACGACGCAAGGCACCCGTTTCGACGACGGCGACGATTATTTCACAGGCAATTATTTTGGCCGACAGTTCAATATCGACGATGACTGGGAGACGTATCTGTTCCCGTCGTTCCCGCAGTTGAACAGGCTGCTGGATTCTGCCGACGCCCGCTTCCTGCGCGGCGAGGCTTTGTCCGACTCATTGAAGGCCGCCGTGATTTTCGCCTGCGGCGTGGCCTGCAAGCAGGTATATTCCGCGTCGTCGTCCTACGGCTCGGGGACTTTTTATGTTGACCAGGCGTTCGACGCTTACCGCCGGTTCGGTTTTGCCGATTGCCAGCTGTTACGGGAGCCCGACTCGACGTTGTACGCCATCCTGATTTCCAACCTGCAGGCCGGCTATCCCGCCCATCTGGCCGTCGAGAATCCCGCGGGGACGAGCGGCCACAATGTGGTGGTCGACGGCTACCGCGAAAGCGACGGTAAGTTCCATATCAACTTCGGCTGGGCCGGCTACAAGGACGGATGGTACAGCCTGCCCGAACCAAGCGGCTTCTCTTACGGTTGGACGAAGATTGAGGGCATCATCGTGGATATCATCCCCACAACAGGGCCACTCATCACCCATCTCCCGTCGCCCATCGCTCCCACCGTCTATCCAAACCCCGTATCCGACCTACTCCACCTGAATGGCCTCCCCTGCGAGGCGGTGGATTATGCCGTATTTGATGTCCTGGGGAATAAGGTGGCCGCCGGCACCACCGGCGGGAGCATTCCCGTGGCGGCGCTGGGCAAGGGTGTCTACCTGCTGCAAATGAAGGGTGACAATGTCTTTGCGACGACCAGGTTCGTCGTGAAATAACCCTCGTGTCACAAGAAAAACGGCTTTGTCCCATGAAGAAATACAGAAGCGCCATTGTCCTGTTCGTCGTGTTCGAGGCCATTGCCGTATCGCTGTGGCTGGCAACGGGGAACCTGTTCTACTTGCTCAATTTCACCTATATCGGCACGTGTTTGGGCGTGGGGCTGGCGTTGAAGGCTGCGGGGTGGCACTACGCCAGGGAGTTCATCCAGTTCGGCGTGGGAGCCTATATGCTGGTGTTTCTTGGCCTGATATGCAGGGAGAATATGCAGATTGAAGGTTTCTGGTACTACCTGCTGTCGGGCGTGGTGGGTGCCGGTGTGTTGCATTACGCCATTGCCAAAATCTTCGGGCCGCTGCTGTTCGGCCGCGGATGGTGCGGCTACTGCTGCTGGACGGCCATGGTGCTCGACTTGCTGCCCTACCGACAGCCCCGAGGGCCGAGGAGAAAGATAGGGTTCGTGCGCTACATCGTCTTCACCCTCTCGCTGGTGCTCGTGCTGTTGCTGTTCCACTACGGTAAGGCCACCAGTCACACCATGTTCGTTCTTTTCGTGGCGGGCAATCTGGCCTACTACGCCTTCGGCATCGTCCTTGCCGTGCTGCTGAAGGACAACCGCGCTTTCTGCAAGTACGTTTGTCCCGTCACGGTGTTCCTTAAGCCGATGAGCCGCTATGCCCTGCTGCGCATCCATTGCGACGAGGAGAAATGCATCCACTGCGGGAAATGCCTGGAGGTGTGCCCGATGGAGGTGGAAGTGAACAATAACTCGCGCCAGCGACGAAACGCTACCGAATGCATCCTGTGCCACCGCTGCACCCGTGAATGCCCTGTGAAGGCTCTGCGATAGACAGTGTCGCGGGGAGGCGGGAAGGCGGTTTCTCAGAAGGAGTATTTTTTATAAAAAGTGTTTGTATGTCATTTTTATTTTGTATATTTGCGCTGTCATACATAGGCCGAGTCTTATGTATGAGATTGATAATTAGTTTAATAATATAATATTAATCCTAAAAAAGTCACTCTATGACAAAAGTAAAATCTTTGGCTGACCTGAAAGCCATGCGCGAAAAGCTCCAGTCGAACCTCGACGTCCGTGAGAAGGCGGAGAATCCTGAGAGCTTGGTGCAGATCAAGGTAGCTATGGCCACGTGCGGTATCGCCGCCGGTGCCAAGCAGGTTATGGAACACATGATGCAGAAGGCCGACGAGCTCCACATCCCCGCCGTCTTCACGCAGACGGGCTGCATGGGCTACTGCCACGCCGAGCCCACCCTTGAGGTGCGCGTGCCGGGCAAGGACCCCATCGTCTTCGGCCACGTCGACAACAACCGCGCCGACGAAATCCTGATGAAGTACGTCCAGAACGGCGAACTCGTCGAGGGTATCATCCCCGTGAACTACGAAACCATTGACAAATAAGACAAAGAATCATGGCAAAATACAAAATGCATATTCTGATCTGCGGCGGTACCGGATGCAAATCGTCCAACAGCCTCGAGATCATTGAGAACTTCCAGAAAATTCTGGCCGAGAAGGGTCTCGCCGAAGAGGTTCAGGTCATCAAGACCGGTTGCTTCGGCTTCTGTGAGAAAGGCCCCATCGTGAAGATTATGCCCGACAACACTTTCTACACCCAGGTGAAACCCGAGGATGTGGAGCGTATTGTCAACGAGCACATCATCAAGGGTCGTAAGGTCCCCGAGCTGCTCTATATGAACCCCGAGAACAAGGAGCACGTCAGCGACTCGAAGCACATGGACTTCTACCGCAAGCAGATCCGTATCGCCCTACGTAACTGCGGCTTTGTGGATCCCGAGAACATCGAGGAGAGCATCTCCCGTGGCGGCTACGAGGCTCTGGCCAAGTGCTTGACCGAGATGACCCCGCAGCAGGTTATCGACGAGATCACCAAGAGCGGCCTCCGTGGCCGTGGCGGCGCCGGCTTCCCCACCGGCGTGAAGTGGGGCCTCTGCGCCAAGAACCAGGCTGACCAGAAGTACATCATCTGCAACGCCGACGAGGGCGACCCCG
>JAGCVD010000037.1 GCA_017962545.1 Bacteroidales bacterium | reverse complement strand
GAACAACGCCGGTCAAGTGATTTCTTGGTCGTCTGCTGGAAAAATGGGCTTCCGCGGATCGAAGAAAAACACTCCGTACGCCGCTCAGATGGCTGCGGAAGATTGCGGCAAAGTTGCTTATGATTTGGGCCTAAGAAAAGTTAAGGTCTTTGTGAAAGGACCTGGTCAAGGACGTGAATCTGCAATCCGCGCAATCAACACCTGCGGTATCGAGGTGACCGAGATTACCGACATCACCCCGCTGCCTCACAACGGTTGCCGTCCCCCGAAGCGTCGTCGCGTGTAATTATTAATCTTTAAAGAAAAGCAAGTAAACAATGGCAAGATACACAGGTCCGAAGACCAAAATCGCAAGAAAGTTCCACGAGCCTATCTATGGCCCAGACAAGAGTTACGAGAAGAAACCCTATGCCCCCGGTATGCACGGTCAGAACCGTCGCCGCGGCAAACTCTCTGAGTACGGTATCCAGCTTCAGGAGAAGCAGAAAGCCAAATATACCTATGGTATCCTCGAGCGTCAGTTCCGTAAACTCTACGCCGAAGCTTCCCGTCGTGGTGGCATCACCGGTGAGGAGTTGATGAAACTCATCGAGGCTCGTCTCGACAATGTCGTCTATCGCCTCGGCATCGCCCGCAGCCGCGCTCAGGCCCGTCAGTTGGTTTCCCATCGTCATATCGCCGTCAACGGTGAGGTCGTCAACATCCCCTCCTACAGCCTTCGCGAGGGTGACGTCATCTCCGTTCGTGAGCGTAGCAAGTCTCTCGAGATTATCACCGATTCGCTGGCCTCGCGTGCCAACAACTATCCCTGGCTTGAATGGGATGGCGCCAGCATGAGCGGTAAGTTCGTCAGCTTCCCCCAGCGCTCCGACATTCCCGAGACCATCAACGAGCAGCTCATCGTTGACCTCTATTCGAAGTAATAGCCTCATAGCGAGGTGTTCACCCTGGCAAGGTGCCAGGGCATAAACCAAACAAAGAAAGAAAGGATAACAAATGGCAATTTTATCATTCCAAAAACCCGACAAGGTGGTTATGCTTGAAGCTGACGACTTCCGTGGTACGTTTGAATTCCGTCCGCTGGAGCCTGGCTATGGCACGACCATCGGCAACGCTCTGCGTCGCGTCCTTCTCTCTTCGCTCGAAGGCTATGCCATCACTTCGGTGCAGGTGGACGGTGTCGATCATGAGTTCTCTTCGCTCCCCGGAGTCGTCGAGGATATGACCGATATTATCCTTCGCCTCAAGCAAATACGCTTCCGTCGTCAACTCGATGACACCGAGCATGAGAAGCTCACCATCACCGTCAAGGGGCAGACCATCTTCAAAGCTGGCGACCTGAACAGTCACCTTAACGGTTTCCAGGTGCTCAATCCCGATTTGGAGCTCTGCCACATGGAGCCCTCTACCGAGTTGCGCATCACGCTCAGCATCGACAAGGGCCGTGGCTATGTGCCCGCCGACGAGAACAAGCGCCCCACCGACCCCATCGGCGTTATCGCTATCGACTCTATCCATACTCCTATCAAGAAGGTTATGTATGCCGTCGACGACTATCGTGTCGAGCAGCGCACCGACTACGAGAAGCTTACCTTCGACATTGAAACCGACGGTTCCATCCATCCGAAGGAGGCTCTCAAGGAAGCTGCCACCATCCTCATCCAGCACTTCATGCTCTTCTCTGACGAGCGCATCACGCTTGACGTTGAGACCAAGCCCGTGCAGGAGGACTTCGACGAGACCACCGCTCATGTGCGTCAACTCCTCAAGACCAAGCTCATTGACCTTGACCTCTCCGTGCGCGCCCTCAATTGCCTCAAGGCCGCCGAGGTGGAGACCCTGGGTGACCTCGTGTCGTTCAATAAGAGCGATCTCCTGAAGTTCCGTAACTTCGGCAAAAAATCCCTCACCGAACTCGAGAACCTCGTTGCCTCGAAGAACCTTGAGTTTGGCATGAATGTTTCAAAGTATAAACTCGATAAAGAATAACAAAGAATATGAGACACGGTTGCAAAGTAAATCATCTGTCAAGAACCCACGCCCATCGCGTAGCTATGCTTTCCAACATGGCCACTTCGCTTATCATGCACAAGCGCATTGAGACCACCGTTGCCAAGGCAAAAGCCCTCAGAGTATATGTCGAGCCCATCATCAACCGCTCGAAAGAAGATACCACCCACAACCGCCGTATCGTCTTCAGTTACCTCCACAGCAAAGAGGCCGTCAACGAGCTCTTCCGCGAAGTCTCGCAGAAGGTCGCCAACCGCCCCGGTGGCTACACCCGCATCCTGAAGACCGGCATCCGTCACGGTGACAACTCCGAGATGGCTATCATCGAGCTCGTCGATTACAACGAGAATATGCTCAAAGAGAGCACCGCCAAGAAGGCCAAGAGCACCCGCCGCTCGCGCGCCAAGAAGGCTGAGGCTCCCGTTGAGGCTGCCCCCGTTGCCGAGGCTCCCGCCGCTGAGGCCGAGGCCCCCAAGGCTGAGTAAGAGTATCTCTCTTGACGACACAAATGCGAGGCCCGCTGTTTATACAGCGGGCCTCGTTCTTTTGTATAAAAACAAAGAAGCCGTGGGAACCACCCACGGCTTCTTCTTTTATTGCTTGGCCTTTTAGGCGCCGAGTTCGAGGCGCTTGAAGCCAGTGCACTTCAACTCTTTGTCGGCCTTGGCGATGAAGTCTTTGACCTTCACCTTGGCTTCCATGATGTACTCCTGCTCCATGAGGGTGTTCTCCTGGAAGTACTTGTTGAGGCGACCGTTGGCAATCTGATTGATCTGCTGCTCGCTGAGCTGGGCGGCCTTCTCGGCAGCGACCTGCTCTTTGATCTGGCGGGCCTGATTGACCTGCTCCTCGGTGATCCAGCCTTTACCCATGTTGGAGGCCATGTGCTCCTCGCTGTCGACGTGGGCGGGGTTGATACCGGCTTTGCGGAGGGCGGCGTCGACGGCTTTGCCGACGAGCTCTTCCTTGGTCTTCTCAATGGCGACGCGGAGCTCGGCGTCCTTAATCTCCTGAGGCACGCTCTCGGCGTCGAGGGCTACGGGACGCATGGCGACGACCTGCATGGCGATGTCATGACCGACCTGGTCGAAACCGGCCTTGTTCAGTCCGACGATAGAGGCCATACGGTTGCCCGGGTGGACGTAAGCGTAGACCTTCTCGGCCTCGATAACCTCGTAGTGAGCCAGTTCGATTTTCTCGCCAATCTTGGCAATCTGGTCGGTGATGGCGTCAGCCACGCTGCTGCCGTTGAGGTCCATGGCGAGGACTTCCTCCTTGGTGGTGATGTGCTGAGCCATGGCGGTGTCGATTATGTTGTTGGTGAAATCGACGAAACCGGCGTTGGTGGCAACGAAGTCGGTCTCGCAGCTCACCATGATGAGGGCACCGAAGTTGCCGGCGCTCTTGGCGAGGACACAGCCTTCATTGGCGTCGCGGTCGGCGCGCTTGGCGGCCATCTTCTGACCTTTCTGGCGGAGGAGTTCAATAGCTTTCTGCATGTCACCGTCGGTCTCGACGAGGGCCTTCTTGCAGTCCATCATGCCGACACCGGTGAGTTTGCGGAGCTCGTTAACCTGTGAAGCGGTAATTGCCATATCTTATTTTCCTTTCTTTTTAAATTAATTATTCAGCCTTCTCTTCGGGCTTGGCCTCGGCGACCTTCTCGGCCTTGGGGGCGTCGTCGGTTTTGCGGGGACGGCGGGCGCGGGTCTTCTTCTCGACGGGCTTCTCCTCGGCGTTTTCCATCACGGGAGCCTCTTCCTCGGTCTGGGCGTCTTTGTCGAGGGCGCGCTCGTTCAGACCTTCCTGAATGGCCTCGCACATGTGCTTGAGAATGGCGGCAATCGACTTCGACGCATCATCGTTAGCGGGAATCGGGAAGTCGATAAGCTCGGGGTTGGTGTTGGTGTCCACGAGGGCGAAGGTGGGGATGTTCAGACGACGGGCCTCGGCGACGGCGATGTGCTCCTTGTTGATGTCGATGACAAACAGGGCGCTGGGCAGACGGGTGAGGTCGGCGATGGAACCAAGGTTCTTGTCGAGTTTGGCGCGCTCACGCTGCACCTGAAGGCGCTCACGCTTGCTGATGTTGTTGAAGTCCTTGTCATGCATCAGGCTGTCAAGACTGTTCATCTTCTTGACGGCTTTACGGATGGTGCTGAAGTTGGTGAGCATACCGCCCGGCCAACGCTCGGTGACGAAGGGCATATCAACGCTCTTGGCCATCTCGGCCACGATTTCTTTACCCTGCTTCTTGGTGCAGACGAAGAGCACCTTCTTGCCACTGCGGGCCATCTGTTTCAGGGCAGCAGCGGCTTCGTCGGCCTTGGCGATGGTCTTCTGCAGGTCGATGACGTGCACGCCGTTGTGCTCCTTGAAGATGTAGGGAGCCATCTTGGGGTTCCATTTGCGTTTGAGGTGTCCGAAGTGACAACCGGCCTCGAGGAGGTCTTCAAATTTGAGTTCGTTCATGATTGTTTACTTTCCTTTTTTGTTTGTTAAACTTTTGCCAATCGTCAGGCAGACCTTAGGGCTGTGTTTTCCGGCTGTCCTATGCTGCTCGGAGTATCAACGCAGCGGTACATCCTGACAATTTGGATACTAAACTGTTTTTGAGTCTTCGTGACTTCAAGACTTCGTGACTTCGAGTGCTTGATGTCTTGATGACTCGATGTCTTGTTGTCTTTTTAACGCTTGCTGAACTGGAAGCGCTTGCGGGCTTTGGGCTGACCGGGTTTCTTACGCTCGACCATGCGCGGGTCACGCATCAGGAAGCCTTCCTTCTTCAGGGCGGGGCGGTCCTCAATGTTGTTCTCGCACAGGGCGCGGGCGATAGCCATACGCAGGGCCTGGGCCTGACCGGTGATGCCACCACCGTCGAGGTTGGCTTTGACATCCCATTTACCTTCGGCGTTAGCCACGACGAAAGCCTGGTTGACAACGTACTGCAGCGGACCGGTGGGGAAATACTCCTTATAGTCGCGGCCGTTGACCTTTATCTCACCGTTGCCGGGGGTCATGTACACGCGAGCGACGGCGGTCTTTCTTCTACCAATGGTGTTGATTACTTCTGCCATATCTTAATCTTATCTTACTTCGTTAATATTAATGGCTTTGGGGTTCTGGCCCTGATGGGGATGCTCACTGCCGGCATACACATGGAGGTTGCGGTAGAGGGCGTCGCCGAGGCGGGTCTTCGGAAGCATGCCGCGGATGGCGTGCTCGAGGATGCGCTCGGGGTGCGTGGCACGCACCTTGGCAGGGGTGGTCTCGCGCTGACCGCCGGGGTAGCCGGTGTAGCGCTGGTAGATTTTGTCACTCTCCTTCTTGCCGCTGAAGATGCACTTCTCGGCATTGATGATGATGACGTTGTCACCGCAGTCGACGTGCGGGGTGTAGCAAGGCTTCGTCTTGCCGCGCAGGATGTTGGCCACGCGGGTAGCCAGACGGCCTACGGTCTGTCCTTCGGCATCAACCAGCACCCATTCCTTCTGGACGGTCTGCTTGTTGGCTGATACGGTTTTGTAACTTAACGTACTCATTTTTTTATTTTACTAACGATGATGTTTTTCTCTTTTTTTGTTAATTTCTCCTCCGGTTGAACCACATTTCGACCGCTGACGGATAATTGGTCTACATGCGTACCAACCTGAGAATATGTACCTTGAACGGGTATACAAGGCACAATATCCCCATTTTTGGAGAGTGCAAAGTTACTAACATTTTTTGAACTGACAAAATATTTTTTTTGCCGACACCATGTTTCCATCCCCATCATTTCCCCAAATAGAAGCCCCCTGTTCTTCAACTGTTTTATTGCTGTTCTTTTACTGTTCTTTTAGTTTTGTAAAAGAACAGCGGTTAAATGATTGGAAATGAATGGTGATTTTGGGGTGTCAATTACGGGGCAAAAGTAATCTTTCGGGCAGGCCGGTCGCCGACTTGTACTAAATAGATACCTGCCGCAGGCAGCGGCAGACGACAGGTGCCGTTGCAGGTGCCGGTGGCCAGCAGGCGGCCGCCAGCGTCGTAGAGGCGCACCCTCTCGCCCTCGGCGCCCTCCACCACGACAGTGCCGTCTACCACGCGTACCGTCAGTCCGTCGATCTCCACCTCGGACACGGCGCTGCAGTCCTCTGTAATATTGCAGAAGTAGTTCCATTGTGAAGCTGTGGCATAGGCCTCGGCGCTGTGGCAGGGTACGGTGAGGGTGAGGTTGGATTGCATGTTGTGGAATGCGTCAAGGCCAACCTGCGGCGGCACGGTGGCGAGGGAGGTGATGCGAGACACATCGTTACAGTCGCCAAAGGCATAGTTTCCGATAGCGGTAAGTCCTTCGGGCAGGGTGAGTTCGGTGAGTTTGGAGCATTCGTTGAAGGCCAGGCTGTCAATGTAGACCACGGTGGAGGGGATGTTGACCTCGCGCAACCCTGGATTGCCGTGGAAGAGCTCGGCTCGGATGGTGTCGAGTCCTTCGGGCAGGTGCACCTTCTTCAGGCGGCCGTTGTAGTTGTAGCAGAAGACGCGCGGCCCGAGATAGGTGACGCTGGCGGGCACGATGACAGAGTCGAGCTTATAGCAGTTGCAGAACGCGTCGGTCTCGATGGAGGTGATGCGGCTGCCGAGGTCGATGGCTGCCAGGTAGCTATAGGCGAAGGCCGATTTGCCGATGCGGCACTCGGCGTCGGCGATGGCCACCACCGAGTTGCCTGTGTTGCGCTGGAATGCACTGTGGAAGGCGGCCTTGCCTATCGCACGCACTGTGGAGGGGATGGTCAGCGAGCCCAGCTTGCTGCAACTCTTGAAAGCGCTGGCACCGATAGTGTCGAGTCCCTCGGGGAGGGAGACGGTGGTGAGTGTTTTGATGCCACAGAAAGAGTAGCGGTCGATGGTGCGCACCGTGGCCGGCACGGCGACCTGTACACGGCCTGGGCGGCAGGCGGTGAGCACGGAGCGTGTGCTGTCGCGGTAGAGGAGGCTGTCCTCCTCGTAGGCGTTCACCGTCAAGGCGCCCCAGGGGTTGCCTGTGGCCGTGCCGTGGTAGACCACATTGCGGACGAGATAGAAGGCGTCCGCGCCAATGGTGCTCACGCCGTCAGGCACCTCCATCTCAAAGATTCCCGTGCCTTTGAAAGCCGATATGCCGATGCGGGCAATGGTCGTCGGCAGCACGGAGGCCTTCACCTCGCTATGGTCGCAGAAGGCGCTGTCGGCCAATGCGGTGACGGTGTACTCAGTGCCGTTGTGCTCCACGGTGGAGGGGATGACCAGTGTGTCGGGGTAGCGGAGGTAGTCGGTGCCGTAGATGTATTGGTCACCGTGTACGCTGACGTGGTGCGCCACCGTGTCGACAACAGTGCAAAAAAGGGTGTCGCCCTGGGGACTGACGGCTTTGAAGTCGTAGCCCATTTGGGCCGAGGCGGCGGTGGTGAGCACCGCCATGGTGGCCGCGAGGGCAGCCTGTCGTTTTACGTTGAACATATTGTACGGGATTTGGGATTGTGCGAAGAGCGAGGAGTCGACATTGTGCATCACGGCGCGGACGGCATAGGAGCAGGCATAGCGGATGTAGACCAGCGCGTGCTCGTCCTGGCGGTACTGCCACGAGTGGCCGCTGTGGGGCGGGGCAACCGCAAATGTGTCTACCTCAACCCAAGGGCGGAGCAGTGCGGTCTGGGGAGCCTGTAGTTCCGTGCGCTGCTTCGGCGTGCTGTCTTGCGGTGCTTCTCCGCGGGGACGGAACACCTTCTGTCGCCATTGCGGCACCACGGCTACGGTCAGCGTCGAGGTGAGCAGCAGCAGAAACAGGACGAGTAGCGCATTGCGTGCCTTGACGATGATGCGGTGCATACGCTGGTAGACGGCGTCGCGCGTGAGGTGCATAATCTGTGCCACTTCGGCGGCGTTGTAGCCGCACAACTGCAGGCGCACCAGCCGTTGCTCCTCGGGCGTGAGCAACTCCATCACCTCGGTCACCTTCTCCTTGGCGCTCTCCGGTTCGTCGACCAAGGTCTCGGTCATGGCGTCGGTGAACGGCTCGGTGACGAGGTGTTGCTTGCGGCGCTGCAGGTCGAGCACTGAGCGTGCCTGCCAGCGCACCCAGGCACGTTGCTCCTGTGTCGTGGCGTCGTGGCGCAGCTGGTCGAAGTGCTCCCACAGCGCTATCGACACCTCCTGCACCAAGTCGTTGCAACGGTCCCAGTCGCCGCGGGCATGACGCCAGCAGAGGCGCCACACCATCGGGCGGTAACGCTCCAGCAACTCGTAGTATGCACTATTGCGGTCCATCTACCAATATAATACACCGTTTTTGTCCCAAATCTGACAAACGGGGTGCAAAAATACGAAAAAAAGAGAAACCGACGCCTAGAGGGCGTCGGGGTCAATGTTAGGGAGGGTGTGGGAGCAGTGGCAGTCACCGCCGCCATTCATGGGGCAGTGGTCGCAGCCTCCGGCGCAGCCGCCCTTGCTGCGCAACGTGCGCACCAGCCGCCGCACGGCGAAGAAGAGCGCCGTCGCCACAATGAGTACCACAAGAACCGTTTGCCACATAAATGCTATTGTCTTATCTCCTTAACTCCTGTCTCCATACCTTCTGTCTTCTTATCTCCTAAAGAATCAGGCTCCCTATCTGGAAGAACAATGTCGACACTATCCACGCCAAGCCGATGGTGTAGAGCACTGTGAAGAGGGCCCACTTCCACTTGCCACTCTCGTTCTTGATGGCCACAATGGTGGAGACGCAGGGCATGTAGAGCAGGATGAAGAGTAGCATGGAGGCCGCTGAGAGGGGTGTCATATTGTTACGTATCAGCTCGCTGATGCGGCTCTCGCCCTCGGCGCTCTCGAAGTCCTCCTCCAGCAGCTCAGCTTCGTCGCTGCTGGTGGCGTAGACCACAGCCATCGTCGAGGCCACCACCTCTTTGGCTCCTATGCCAGCCAGCAGCGACACGCTCTGGCGCCAGTCGAAGCCGCAAGGCCGCATGGCGGGCTCAATGGTCTTGCCTATCTTGGCCATGTAACTGTTCTCGGCCTGTACACGACGGTCGGCGTTGGTGGGATAGTAGCTCAGCGCCCATACGATAATGCTGGCGCCGAGGATGATGGTGCCCATCTTCTTGAGGTATTCCTTGCCTTTCTCCCAGGTGTGGCGCAGCACGGCCTTGGCCGTCGGCATGCGGTAGGGCGGCAGCTCCATGACGAAAGGCAGGCTCTCGCCCTTGACGAAGAAGCGGCTGAAGAGCTTGGCCATCAGCACCGCCATCACCATGCCCAGCAGGTAGAGGCCCATCAGCACGAAGGCGGCCCATTTGGAGAAGAAGGCGCTGACGAGGATGACGTAGACTGGTATGCGGGCCGAGCAGCTCATCATGGGGATGACCAGCATGGTGAGCAACCTCGACTTGCGGTCCTCGATGGTGCGCGTGGCCATGATGGCGGGCACGTTGCAGCCGAAGCCCATGATCATCGGTATGAAGCTCTTGCCGTGCAGCCCCATCTTGTGCATCAGCTTGTCCATGATGAAGGCGGCGCGGGCCATGTAGCCGCTGTCCTCCATGAAAGATATAAATAGATACAATATTAATATATTGGGCAGGAAGACGAGCACGGAGCCCACGCCGGCGATGATGCCGTCGCAGAGCAGGCTCTTCAGCGGCCCGTCGCTCATCAGGCTGCCTACCCAATCGCCCAGCCAGCCGAAGAGGGCCTCGAGCCAGTCCATCGGGTATTGGCCGATGGCGAAGGTGCAGAAGAAGGTGATGAACATCACCACGAGGAACACGGGGTAGCCCAGCCAGCGGTGGGTCACTATGGCGTCGATCTTGTCGGTATGGGCGTGCAGGGTGCTCTTCTCATTCTTCTCGTAGCACTCGGCCAGGGCGCCGCGCACGAAGGCATACTTGGCGTCGGTGATGGCGCTCTCGATGTCCTGGTGGGCGTGACGGTCGCCGTCGTGCGCCTCACGGATGTGCTCTGTGTCGTCGACGGTGTGGCGGCTGCTCTTCAGATACTCCACGGCAATCTCGTCGCGCATCTTCAGCACGCTGCCGTCGGGGTCGCGCTGCTGCACGTACTGTTCCAGCTGCTTGTCGTTCTCCAGCAGCTTGATGGCCAGGAAACGTGTGGACAGTGTGTCGCTGAAGCCGTGCTCGTAGAGCTCGGTGCGCAGACGGCGGATGCTGCGTTCCAGCACGGCGCCGTGGTTCACATGGATGTGGCGCACCTGTGCGTTGTTGCCCTCGAACACATCGATGATGGTTTCGAACAGCGTGCCTATGCCCTTGCCGTTGCGGCCTGTGGTGGGCACGATGGGCATGCCCAGCAGGGTGCTCAGCTGCTCGATGTCGAGGCTGTCGCCGCTCTTCTGCAGTTCGTCGTACATGTTCAGCGCCATCACCATGGTGATATCCATGTCGATGAGCTGGCTGGTGAGGTAGAGGTTGCGCTCCAGGTTGCTGCCGTCCACCACGTTGAGGATGATGTCGGGGTTTTTCTCGATGATGTGCTTGCGCACGTAGAGCTCTTCGGGCGAGTAGGCGCTGAGACTGTAGGTGCCGGGCAGGTCGACGAGGTTGAAGGTGTAGCCGCCGTGGGTGAAGGTGCCCACCTTCTCGTCGACGGTCACGCCGCTGTAGTTGCCCACGCGCTCATGGGCATGGGCGGCGATATTGAAGATGCTGGTCTTGCCGCAGTTGGGGTTGCCCACAAGAGCCACGTTGATGGTCTTGCCGCGCTCCTCGGCGATGTGGTGCATGGCGTCGCACTCGGGCGCCTCTAGGGGCTTGTAGTCGTCGTGGTGGACAATCTCCTTCGCGGCCTCGCTCTCGCTGACTATCTCCACCTTCATGGCGTCGCTGCGTCGCAGCGACACCTCGAAGTTCATTATTCTATATTTTATGGGGTCCTTCAGCGGCGCGTTGAGGACGGCCTCGACGGTGACGCCTTTGATGAAACCCATCTCGATGATGCGCTTGCGGAAGGCGCCGTGACCCGCCACGCGCACCACCACACCGCGTTCATTAGTCTGTAATTCAGAGAGTAGCATAGGCGTATCTAGTTTGTTTCGTGTTGCAAAGATACGAAAAACCAGCCACTTGCAGCCTCACCATTATTGGTGATATGCGCCTATAGGGTGTCAATCAGTTCTTCGGCCAAATCGCCGACGGGCTGCGAGGCGTCGAGCCAGTGGATGGCCACGCCGTTGCGTTCCATGCGGCGGAACCAGGTCATCTGGCGCTTGGCGAAGCGCCGTATGTCGGTGTAGAGGTCGCGGAACATCTCCTCCTCCGAGCATTGTCCCAGCAGGTGGCGCGTCACATGGCGGTACTCCAGCCCGAAGCGCATCAGGCGCTCGGCTGGCACGCCGTCGTCCAGCAGACGCTGCACCTCGGCCGTCATGCCTTCGTCGAGGCGGCGCCGCAGGCGCCGCCCGATTCGCTCTATCACCTCCTGCCGCTCCAGCGCCATGCCGTAGACGCGGTGCTCCATCTCGGGCAGCCGCGTGTAGTTGTCGGGGTGCGCGGCGGCATACTCCTGTATCTCCAGGGCGCGGATGAGGCGCTCGCGCGTCTCGGTGTCGGTGTGGTTGTGCAGAGGGCCGTAGGAGGCCAGACGCTCGGTGAGCTCCTCGTCGCTGCAGGCCTCCAGCGAGGCGCGGTAGGCGACGTCGACGGGAGCGTCGCTGAGACGGTAGCCGCGCACCACGGCGTCGACGTATAGCCCCGTGCCGCCGCAGAGTATCGGCTGGCGGTCGCGCGAGGTGATGTCCTCGTAGGCCCGCTTGAAGTCGTTAAGGAAACGGTAGGCGGAATACTCCTCCCGAGGGTCGCAGATATCTATCAAGTGATAAGGCACATGGATGCCGTGCAGGTCGTAGTCGGCCAGGTCCTTGCCGGTGCCGAGGTCCATGCCGCGGAACACTTGCCGCGAGTCGGCGCTGATCACCTCGCCACCCAGACGCCAGGCCACCTCAACGGCCAAAGCCGTCTTGCCCGTCGCCGTGGGACCTAGGATAGTTATGAGTTCAGAGTTCAGGGTTCAGAGTTTATTCATCAAAGAAGATGAGCTTGGCGCGCTGCTTGTCGAACTCATACTCGCCGAACTGGCGCAGGCCCGTGCGGTTGATGATGAACTTGTAGTCGATGCCCTTCATCACCACCACCTCGACATTGCGCTGGCGCTGCTCGCCAATCTGCATCTCTTTGAAGACCAGCGTGGCGCGGTCGACGATGTTGCCCTCGGGGTCGAAGCTCTCGTCGCGTAGCGGGAAGTCCTCCTTGGTGATGCGCTGCTGGTAGAGCAGGTTCATGGCCTCCTCCCACGAGATGGCCAGAGGCTCCGGATAGCGCTCGTCAATGAGCATGGGCACCTGCATGGCGCTGTTGACGATGCAGCTGATCTCGCCGCGTGTGGCGTTGATCATGGTGACGGGAATGGTGCTCTCGTCGTGGATGATGGTGGGCTGCTGCACGCGGTCGAGGTCCTCCAGTTCGTTGTCGACAAGGTCGATGACCTTGGCGTCCGACGTCTTGGCTATGTTGTCAATCTCGCGGCGCGACACATAGTCGTCCCTCAGCACGAGGAACTCGATGCGGCGATTCAGCGAGTGCGCCGCCTGCTGTCGGTCGCCGCTGAGCGTGGCGATGTAGTCGCACTCCATGACGGTGCCTTTCTGGAAGGTGTAATTCTGTCCGTTGAGGGTGACGGTCATGTCCTCGTCGAGCACGCGCGGCACACGGTCGGCGTAGCCCTTGGCCACCAGGCGCTCACGCTCGATGCCGCGGTTGACCAGGTAGTCCACCACCGTCTGTGCACGGCGCTGCGACAGCGTGTCGTTGGTCAGGCCCACATAGGGCTGGCAGTCGGTATGGGAGCGTATCTCCACCACCAGGCCGGGGTTGTTCTCCATGACGATGAGCAGGTCCATCAGCGAATCCATGAACTCGCCTTTGAGCTCGGTACGCGCCAGGTCGAAGCGTATCTCGGGCAGCACCACCGGCGTGCGCGGCACGGGGTCCATGCGGAAGTCGTGCTTCAGGTATTTGTTGTTGTTGTAGCCCTTGGTGCTCTCCGAGCCCTCGATGCTGTAGTAGTTCTTCTTCGACAGGTAGAGCTTGTAGATGACGTCGCGGCGCACCACCGTGCTGTCGAACTTGTAGTGGCCTCGCTTGTCGGTGCGCACCTCTTTCTCGGTGCCGTCCGAGCCCACTAGCTTGACGCGCACGTCCTGCATCAGTTGCATCGACTTCTCGTCGCGCACGGTGCCCTCGATGCTGTAGTTCAGACCCTGCAGCTCGAAGTAGTACAGGTCGTCGTTGATGGGGGCTGTCTTGTTCTTGCTCTGGTTGGCGATATTCTTGTTGTGGGGGTCGGCGAAGGGACGGTTCGAGGAGAAGTAGCCGCGCTCCAGCAGGTTGCTGCCCTTGGACACCTCGGGGTAGAACACTATCGACATCTCGTCGTACGACGAGTTGATGGGCACGCCCAGGTTCTCGGGGAAGTCGAACTTGCCGTTCTTCTTCAGGCGCGTCACGAAGAGGTCCTGGCCGCCGACGCCGGGATGGCCGTCGGACGAGAAGTACAGCAGCGAGTCGGTGCGCAGCAACGGCATCACCTCGCGGCCCGGTGTGTTGACGATGGAGCTCAGGTTCACGGCGTGGCCAAAGTCGTCGGCCGTGCTCTTGCGCGTGGCCTTCCACAGGTCATACTCGCCGAAGCCGCCCGGCATGTCGCTGCTGAAGTACAGCGTCAGGCCGTCGCTGCTCACGGCGGGGTAGAGGTAGTTGTAGGCCGTGTCGCCCAGCACCAGCATGACGGGCTCGCTCCACTCGCCCGCCGGCGTCTCGGCCTCCTCCTTGGCCGAGGAGCCCTTCTTGCCCTTCTCGTTGGTGGTGGCGCCCTTCTTGGCGGGCGTCTTCTTTTTCTTCTTCTCGGGGGCCGTCACGGCGCGCGAGGCCGTGTAGATGCGGCAGCCCACGGTCTCCTTCTCGCGGATGTCGCAGCGCGTGAAGTATATCGTGTTGCCGTCGGGCGAGAAACAAGGCTCACCCTCGTTGACCATCGTGTTGATTTTGCCACCCTTGTCGAAAGGCTCGGGTGTGCTCGTCCAGCGGCCGTTGCGGTCCTGGAACACCTGGTAGAGGTCCGAGAAAGCCTGGTTGGTCCACGGGTCGGCACCCAAGCCTTCGCCCTCGGCGAAGCGCGACGTGGTGAAAATCAGATGCGTGGTGTCCTCGCCCAGGAAGCGCGGCGCCCAGTCGTTGTAGTCGCTGCTCCACTCCTCCATCTTCGCAATCTCGTGGCGCGTGCGGTCGATGGACAGCTGGTTGGCATACAGCAGCGACGAGCGGCGCTTGGCAGCGTAGCTGTCCGACGGCTCCATCTCCAGATACTTGCCGTAGTATTCGTCGGCCTCCTCAAACTTCTCCTCGAAGCGGCACATCTCCGCCAGGTTGAAGTACAGCTTGCGCTCCAGTGAGGCATAGCCCTCGTTGGCCAGACGCTTGTAGATGCGCTCGGCACGCGGATAGTCGTACATCATGCGGTAGCACTCGGCCATCTGGAAATACAGACGGTTCTTCTCCGCCTTGTTGTCCTTGATGCGCTCGTAAGCCTTCGTGTATTGGTCCAAGGCCTCGACGAAACGGTTCTGGTCGAACAGGTCGTCGGCCTTCTGGGCGATACTCTTCTGCGCCTGTGCGCCGGTGGCTATCGACAGCGTTGCAACGAGCAACAGGAGACCTTTTTTCAGCATTTTCATATATATGTTTCTATTTTATTCTACGTTGTATCAATATCAATATCAACCGCTTGCACTGCCTTTGGGGGGCCAGTGGGCGGGTCGCTTCAAAGCACGAAATTACAACTTTTTTCCGATACGGACAAAAAAATCTTTCCTGAAACGGCGAATTACTCTAATTACACGAATTATATACAAACGTTATTCTGAAAATTCACGACAATTCATGTCCACCAGTCCCTTTCGTGTAATTCGAGCAATTCGCCGTTGAAAAGCAATTTGCCGTTATTGTTACACAAGGGGCGTCACGGAAATTCTCGTGACGCCCCTTGAAAGAGAAATGAAGAACACTCAATTTGGCCAGATTCAGCAGCGTTACTCCAGCACACGGTAGTATGTTGGACGGGTTGCTGGGTCGGAACTGGTATTAAAGATAATCTTATCGGGTCTATATTTGAAATGAGCCTCGAGTTGATAATCTGGACCGCTATAGATATATCCCTCGCTCATACCATCAAAATAGTATCCTGCGCTTCGCACATAAGATTGTTCGTAAAGGTTTTCCTCCTCCTGGTCCGTTAAATGTGCG
>JAGCVD010000005.1 GCA_017962545.1 Bacteroidales bacterium | reverse complement strand
TCGTACTTTTGCATCGTGATCACAAAAGGAAGAGCTGATTGACATCCACTTTTTCTCGCCATGCCAATGTAAGCAAGCTTCCATTGGTCATCTGGCTTAACGAAAAAGGTCTTTGACACGACTGAGAAACCCTCCACCCTCGACCGACCCTCGACCGACCCTCGACCCGTTTTTTGGATCCGAAACGAAATGAGGAAGGGAGGAGACAGGAGATAAGGAGGTAAGGAGAGAAGGAGATCTGCCTGACCGAAGGGTGCTGTGGCTGCCGAGCTTGATGAGGGAAAGGCCTTGAGCACCGCTGAATTAAAAAAATGTAGCGAAAAAGGAGACAGGAGATAAGGAGGTAAGGAGATAAGGAGATAAGGAGAAAAGAAGATAAGGAGATAAGGAGAAAAGAAGATAAGGAGATAAGGAGATAAGACAATACCACTACTAGCAAACATCGGGCCCCACAAACACATTTGTCTTAACTACTTCTGCCTGCTTGCAGGCTTTGAACTCCTTTGAAATAAATTTAATCTAGTGAAAAACTACTGTCTACTTCACTACAAAACCATTAACCATTAACCATTAACCTTTAAACTTTACAAAAACTATGGCAAAAGTCTACACAGGTGCCTACGGCACCTTCAAAAACCGCTTCAAAGACGCCGTGCAGTACAAGTGGCGCGGCATCATCGTCGGCCGCGAGTACAACGACTCGCCCGCCAATCCAAACACCGCCAAGCAGAAGGAGTCCCGCGCGAAGTTCAAGCTGCTCTCCTCGATGGCTGCCGCCCTCAAGACCGTCCTCCGCTTCACGCTGCAGGACTACGCCGTCAGCAAGAAGACGACCCTCAGCGGCCAGTTCCTCAAGCAGAACTACGGCGCCGTGACCATCATCGGCCAGGACCGCCACGCAGAGGCCGACTACGAGGAAATCGCGCTGACGGCCCCCAAGTCGGCCCTCACGCCCGTCTCGCTGGGCGAGGCCAGCTTCAGCACGCCCAAGCGTGTGGTGGTGCCCATCGAGAACGGCTACATCGACACCAACGTCAACAGCGCCAGCGACCGCGTGTTCCTTGTGGTGTACAACACCGTGCTGGGGCTCGCCGTGATGAGCGACGGCAGCGCCACGCGCTCGGACAGCGAGGCGAAGCTCGACGTGCCCGGCAACTGGCAGGGCGACTACGTGGAGGTGTGGGCCTTCCTCAAGGCCGCCGACAACACGCCCCACGACCCCAAGGCCTTCTCCGCAACCCTCTACGCCGGCACCGGCACCATCGCGTAGTGCTGTGGCAGACCGTAAGGAGATAAGGAGACAGGAGATAAGGAGGTAAGGAGACAGGAGATAAGGAGGTAAGGAGACAGGAGATAAGGAGGTAAGGAGATAAGGAGGTAAGGAGACAGGAGATAAGGAGGTAAGGAGATAAGGAGGTAAGGAGGGAGGAGATAAGACAATACCTCTACTAACAACAACGGGCCCAACAAACACATTTGTCCTTTCACTTCCTCTCACTCCCCTTCACTCTCTCAAAAAAATGTAACTAAAAACAACCGTAACCAAAGAAGAAAAGGCTCTCATTGGAGGGCCTTTTCTGTTGTGATAAATGGGTGAACAGGCAGTAGCGTTCATTTCTTGCTGCCTGCCCCGCAGGCCTGCGACCTAATTGGAGTAAACTCCCTCAAAAATTAATGTGACTAAAAACTTAAAACTATTTTCCCCTCGTATTTCGGAGAAAAGTTGTATTTTTGCAGTCGGAATTGCAGGGCTGCGGTTCCGTGATGTTAAATGTAGAGTACAATATATGAAGACTATATTCCTGGCTGCGGGTTGTTTCTGGGGCGCGCAGCATTATCTGAAACAGATTCACGGCGTGGTGGAGACCGAGACGGGCTTTGCAAACGGTAAGAATACCGAGTGCGACCGCATGGGAGCAAACGATATTATTACCGAGAAGCCTACCTACGAGGAGGTCTACACCGACCGCACGGGCTATGCCGAGGCGGTGCGCGTGGTGTTCGACCCCGAGGTGCTGCCCCTGCGCAAGCTGCTGAACCTCTACTTCGACTGTATCGAGCCCACGAGCGTCAACCGTCAGGGCGACGACGAGGGGACGCGCTACCGCACAGGCATCTATTATATCGAGCCGGAAGACTGTCTGGTCATCCGCGAGGTGTATGACGAGGTGCAGCGCGGCTACAGCGCCCCGTTGGCCGTGGAGGTGGAGCCTATACGCAATTTCTACCCCGCCGACGAGAGCCACCAGGACTATCTGGAGAAGCACCCCGACGGCTACTGCCATCTGCCGCGGGCGCTGTTCGAGTTCGCTCGCAAGGCCAACTGACTAGAAGCGGAAGTTGGCGCCGAAGCTGACGAGTATGGGCAGTTGGTTGACGCGCTCGAAAGTGACGCGGTTGAAGTAGAAGATGTTCTCGCGACTGTAGATGTTGGTGGCGCTGAGGTTGAGCTCCAGGATGGAGCGTGTGCCCAGTGAGAATTTACGCTTGATACCCAAATCGAGACGGTGGTAGGCCGGCAGACGGCCTTTGTAGAGCTCGGCATAATGGATGCCGTAGGTGCCGTTCTCGCGCGTGTAGTCGTTGACGATGCCGTCGTTGAACATGAGCTGCTGGTAGAAGCCCTGCGTCTGCGTGAAGGGGAACCCCGAGCCGAAAGTCCAGCGGCCGCTGACCTCCCAGTCGTTGTTGCTGCCGAAGGTGTAGGTGGCCAGCAGATTGACGGTGTGACGGCGGTCGTAGTGCGGGTTGTAGGTCTGCAGCTCGTCGGTGCGCTGCACGTAGCCGAGGGAGTAGGTGGCCCAGAGGTAGAGACGGTCGAGGTCGAAGGTGGCGCTGACATCGAAGCCCGTGGCGAGGCCCTCCTCGATGATGTAGTCTTTGCGCAGGTATTCGGGCTGGTAGTATCTGCTGGAGGGGTTGTTGTAGTCGTTGTCGAGGTCGCTGTAGATATTGTTGCGGTTGGCGTTGAGCAGCTGGTCGAAGTATTTGAGGTACACCTCGGCATTGAAGGTGATGAGGTCGGTGAGGTCGTATTCGGCACCGACGATGAGGTGCTTGGCTTTCTGCACGCACGAGGTCACCTCGTTGCCCAGGAACGTCGAGGGCAGCCCGAGGTCGGCACTGCCGGTCAGGAAGCCGGAGAAGAGGTTGACGATGTCATTGTCGGAGCGTGCGTCGAGGAATATCTGGCTGTAGAAGCCGCCGGCCATCTTGAAGCGCAGCTTGTCGGTGGCGTTGTATTTGGCGGCGATGCGGGGCTCCAGCTGTGTGCTGGCGAGGGTGGCGTAGTAGACGAGGCGCACCCCTGGGTCGAGCAGCCATTTGTCGGAGGTGAACTTGTAGGTGGCGTACAACGACAGGTTGGTCGAGGGGACATGCTGCGAGATCCACTTGGAGTAGTTGTTGTAGAAGCGGTAGTCGGTGTTGTAGCCCTCGATGGTGAGACCGTAGCGGAGACGGTTGGCACCGATGAAGTTCGTCACCTGCAGGGTGGTGTTGAAGCCGCTGATGGAGCTGTACTTGTCTTTCCCCGAACCGTCGTCGAGGGTGATGTGGTAGTTGCTGTAGGCCACGGTGCCCTCCAGGATGGCCGACGAGCCGGTGACGAGCATGAAGTTGGTGCCCAGCCCATAGTTGCGCCAGTGGTAGTCGGCGATGGACTGATAGTTGCTCACCGAGTCGTCGAAGTGGAAGCCGAAGAGGCTGATTTTGCTGCCGGTGCCCGAGTTGGCGGTAATCTTGCCGTAGAGGTCGAGGAAGTCGAAGGGCAGGCCGCCGTTGACGTGGGAGTAGAGCAGCTCGGAGGTCTTGGAGAGGTAGGAGTTCTTGGCGGTGAGGAGGTAGGTGACGGTGGACTTGGAGGTGGAGGTCTCCTTCTTGATGGGGCCTTCCAGGATGAGGTTGGCGCCGAAGGTGTTGATGCCTATCTTGCCGGTGTGGTGGCGTTTGTTGCCGTCGCGTGTGGTGATGTCCATCACCGACGACATGCGGCCGCCGTATTCGGCGCCGAAGCCGCCAGTGTAAATGTCGGCGTTGAGGATGACATCGGTCTCGAAGATGGAGTAGAGTCCTATGCTATGGAAGGGGTTGTAGACAATCATGCCGTCGAGCAGGCAGAGGTTCTGTATCATCGAGCCGCCGCGTATGTAGAGCTGGCCGCCCTGGTCGCCGGTGGAGTTGACGCCGGGCAGCACCTGCATGTACTGCGCTATGTCGGCCGTGCCGCCGATGGAGGGCATCTGTTGTATCTGGCTGGCGGTGAGCTTCTCCACGCTGACCTGTGTCTGTATGCGGCGCTCCTCGGCCTTGCTGTCGGTGATCTCCACGGCCTTGAGCATCTGGGCCGCCGGCTTGAGGTGGATGGTCAGGGTGACGATGCGCCGGTCGGCGATGGTGACGGTCTGGGAGTATTCCTCGTAGCCCATGAAGCGCACCCGCAGGGTGTAGTCGCCGGCGGGGACCTTGTTGATAAGGAAGAAGCCGTTGAGGTCGGTGGCGCAACCGTAGGCGGTGCCGTCGAGTATCACATTAGCAAAAGGCACGGCCTCGCCGTTGCTCTCGTCAAACAGCACACCCTTCACGGTGCCCTGCGCCTGGGCCGAAATGAAAAATGAAAAATGAAAACTGAAAAATAACGCTATATACAGTAGTCGTTTCATCCCTATTCGTTGTATAATTCGCCGTTTAATGAATCACTTTAAATATCAACTCTTTCAGCAGTTCGCCGTCGGTGACGTTGCCGCTGTTGCGGACGCCCTTGCTGCGCAGGTCGGTCTCGTAGAGGTAGTCTATGCAGGTGGCCAGCTTGCCGAGGGAGTAGTTGCGTGCCGCCACGGCGTAGTCCTGCACGAAACTCGGCGCACAGCCCAGCACCTTGGCGGCGTCGCTCTTGTTCTCCAGCTGGTGGTAGAACATCACCTTCAGGAAGTAGCTGTACAGTAGCGGCAGCATCATCTGGATGGGGTTCTTCTTGGGGTTGGCGGCGAAGTAGTTCACTATGCGGTTGCACATCACCACGTCGCGCCGTCCGATGGCTTTCTGCAACTCGAAGATGTTGTAGTCCTTGCTGATGCCTATCTGCTCCTCGATGAGCTTCTCGGTGATGGTGCCCTGCTCGGGGAGCAGGGGGTAGAGCTTGGAGAGCTCGTTGGCTATCTTGCCCAGGTCGGTGCCCAGGTATTCCGCCAGCATGACCGTGGCCTTGTCGGTGATGCTGTGGCCGCGGGCCTGCACTTCGCGGGCTATCCATGCCGGCACCTGGTTGTCGTAGATGCGCGGGCTCTCATACACCACGCCGGCCTTGTCGATGGCTTTATAGACGGCCGTGCGCTTGTCGAATTTCTTGTGGCGGTAGCAGAGCACCAGTACGCCCTGGGGCGACGGCTGCTGCAGGTAGGCCGTCAGACGCTCCCACTGCCGCAGGTCGATGTCCTGCGCCTCCTTGACGAGGACCAGGTGCACGGGTGACATCATGGGGTAGCGCTGCACGGTGCTTATCACCGTGGCCATGTCGACGTCGCGACCGTAGACCACCGTCTGGTCGAAGTCGCGCAGCGAGGGGTCGATGACATGTTGCTCGAAGTAGTCCGACACCACGTCGATATAGTAGTTCTCCTCGCCCGTCAGCAGGTAAACGGGTTTGTAGGAGCCCCGCTTGAGCTCCTCAATCAGTTGTTTATCAGTCAGTGCCATCGATGTCGACTAAACTTTGCAATCGACAAAGATACGAAAAAAATCGGAAGTCCCACAAGTTTTTTGTCAAAGCCAGTCCATTCTACAGGGGCTGTGGGAGGACTTGTTTTGTCGGTGGGACACTTTTAACATTTTTTTTTTTGCCATGTGACAATAATGTCGTACTTTTGCAAAATTAATTTAAATTAACAAATCTATGCAAGAACCTACCAGATTGTTTGACCTGCTTGCGTGGAGAAAGGAACTCCACCCCGAGCGTCCCGTCTTTAAGTTCAAGGAAAACGGAGAATGGAAGTCGCATTTTATTGACGAATATATCGAGAAAGTCAATCTCATCAGTTATGCTTTGTTGCACCTCGGCGTGAAGAAGGGCGAGAATATCGGCCTTATCAGCGCCGGCCGTCCGGAGTGGAACTATGTCGACTTCGGCGTGCAGCAGACGGGTGCCGTGCTGCTGCCCATCTACCCGACCATCAGCGAGGAGGACTACCAGTACATCCTTAACGACGCCGAGGTGCGTCTGCTGGTGGTGGAGACCCCCGCCCTGTACAAGAAGATAAGCAATATCCGCGAGCAGCTGCCTCACTTGGAGAATCTCTGCACCATCGTGCCCATGGAGGGCGTGAAGTCGATGGACGACATCTACGAGATTGGCCGCCGCTATGTGGCCGAGCACCCCGACGCCCCGCAGCAGCTGCAGGCCATCAAGGACTCGCTGACCACCGACGACGTATGCACGATGATCTACACCAGTGGCACCACAGGTGTGCCCAAGGGCGCCATGCTGACGCACCGCGGCCTCATCATGAACGTGCAGGAAATCAAGGAGAGCCCGGGAAAGACCTGGACGCGCGCCCTGTCGTGGCTCCCCATGTGCCACATCTACGAGCGCATGATGGGCTACCTCTACCAGTGGCTCTGTTTCGAGATTGCCTATGCCGAGAGCATCGCCAAGGTGGGCGACAACTGCAAGGAGATACAGCCGCACATGCTGGCCTGCGTGCCGCGTTTCATCGAGAAGGTCTACGACAAGATTTTCCGCAAGGGCGAGAAGCTCACCGGCATGAAGAAGAAGATATTCGACTGGGCCCTCGACCTGGCCTTCAAATACGACCTCGACGAAAGCAAGCTCAGCTGCTGGTACAAGCTGCAGAAGAAGATTGCCGACAAGTTGGTATATAAAGAGATACGCGAGAGCATGGGCGGCCATCTGGGCATGCTCGTCAGTGGCGGCGCCATCATCCAGCCGCGTCTCACGCGCTTCTTCTCCTGCGTGGGCCTGGACCTCTACGAGGGCTACGGCCTCACCGAGTGCTCGCCGCTCATCGCTGTGACCAACAGCAACAAGAAAGGCCGCAAGATAGGCTCCGTGGGCTTCGCCATGCGCGAGATTGAGGTGCGCATCGACCCGCAGACCAACGAGATACAGTGCCGTGGCGGCAACGTGATGAAGGGCTACTACAACAAGCCTGAGCTCACCGCCGAAGCTATCGACAGCGAAGGCTGGTTCCACACCGGCGACACGGGCTACTTCGACCCCGACGGCTACCTGTTCATTACCGGCCGTACCAAGAGTATGTTCAAGACCTCCATGGGCAAGTACATCAATCCCGAGGTGATTGAAGAGAAGATGAAACAGGCTCCCTTCATCCTCGACATGATGGTCGTGGGTGACGGACAGAAGTTCGCCGCCGCCTTGATAGCCCCCGACTTCGACATGCTGAAGGACTGGTGCAAGCGTCACGGTGTCAGCGCCACCACGCCCGAGGAGATGGTGGCCGACAAGACCGTCATCGCCCGTTACCAGAAGGTGGTCGACAAGTACAACGCTGAACTCGGTGAGACGGAACGTGTCAAGCGCTTCACCCTTGTGCCCGAGGCCTGGACCGAAGCCAACAAGATGCTCACGCCGACCCAGAAGCTCATCCGCCGCAACGTCGCCGCCGCCTACCAGGAGCAGATCGACGCGCTGTTCAAATAACAGTTGTTATTTACGGTTCTCTTTCCAGACTATCTTGCCATTCTTGTTGATGTAGTCTGTCGCGAAATCGGCGCCATCGGAGTCGATGAGGATTTCGCGTTCGAGGGGCGCCACGCCGTGACTGAAATTCCCGGCGGAGCCGCAGGTCAGCTGGAAGAGTATCTTGCCGGTCTTGTCGATGTAGCCCCAGAGTCCTTTGTCGTAGTCAAGCCGCACGGCGGCCATCCCCTCGGAGAAAGGACAGGCCAGGTCGAAGCGCGGTTTGATGACGAAATTGCCGCTCTTGTCGATGTAGCCCCAGGTGCCTTTGACGTTGACGGCCGCCAGTCCTTCGGAGAAATCTTCGACGGAGGTGAACTGCGGAGCAATCACCATCTTGCCACTCTTGTCGATAAAGCCGTAGTCTTCATCTAATGCCACCTGTGCCAAGCCCTCATGGAATGACCAGGCTACCTTGTACTGCGGGGTGATTACGACGGCGCCGGTCTTGTTGATGAACCCCCATTTGCCGTCGATCTGCACCAGCGCCAGGCCTTCGGAGAAGTGCCAGGCCTTGTCGAATTGAGGGGCGATGACGACGTTGCCGCTCTTGTCGATGAAGCCCCAGCTGCTTCTGTATCTGCTAAGGGGGGTCTCCACTGCCGCCAGACCTTCGTGGAAGTAGCGTACGCTGGACCACTGGGGGCTGATGACGAATCTGCCGCTCTTGTCGATAAAACCCCATTTGCCGCCGACCTTCACTGCCGCCAGACCCTCGGAGAAGTCTTCGGCCCAGTCGTACTGGGGTTGGATGACCATCTTGCCGGTGGTGTCGACGTATCCCCAATGGTAGATGTCCAAGGTTACCCTTGCCAGCCCTTCCGAGAAGTCGCGAGCATCACTGAATTGAGGTTTGATGACTACTTTGCCCGTGTTGTTGATGTAGCCATAGACGCCATCCACCTGGATGTGGAAGAGGGGACCGCCGTGCTGGGCGTTCGCCGTGAAGGCCATCAGGGCCGCTATTACCAGTACGATATTCTTTTTCATAATCTTTTATTATTTTTTGTTTTGTTTCCGATGGTGGGAGTGCCCTTTGGCTTTTGTCTCTTTGCCTTTCTTGTTGCGCTGATTATTGCCTTTTGATGAGGCGGGACGCTGTGGACGGCTCAGCTCTTCCTCTTCGACGAGGTCGAAGTCTATCTGCTTCTTGAGGAGGTCGACGCGGCGGACGCGGATGTGCACGGGGTAGCCGAGCTTGTAGCAACGGCCGTGACGGCGTCCGATGACCTGGTAGTTGTCCTCGTCGAGCATATAGTAGTCGTCCTTGAGGCTGCCGATAGGTATCATTCCCTCGCACTTGCTGTCCTCTATCTCGGCATAGATGCCCCACTTGCTGACGCCGCTGATGAGGGCGGGGAAGACCTGCCCCAGCTTGTCGGCCAGGTATTCGGCCTGCTTGTACTTGATGCTGGTGCGCTCGGCGTCGGAGGCTTTCTTCTCCATGATGGAGCAGTGCTTGCATGCCTCTTCGAGGCGCTCCCTGTCGGGAGCAGACTTCGAGACTTCAAGACCTTGAGACTTCGAGCTTGATGTCTTGATGTCTTGACGGCTTGAAGACAAGTAATATTCCAGCAGGCGGTGCACCATCAGGTCTGGGTAGCGGCGGATGGGCGAGGTGAAGTGGGTGTAGTAGCGGAAGGCGAGGCCGTAGTGGCCTATGTTCTCGGTGCTGTAGTAGGCCTTGGACATGGTGCGTATAGCGATGGTGTCGACCATGTGCTCCTCGCCGCGTCCGGCGATATTCTCGAAGAGGCGGTTATAGCTCTCGGCGAGGGCCTTGCGGCTGGTGGTCTTCATGCTGAAGCCCAGCTTGGCGACGAATTCGACGAAGGTGTTGAGCTTCTCGGGGTTGGGCTCGTCGTGGACCCTATAAACAAAAGTCTTCGAGACTTCGAGACTTCGAGACTTCGAGTTTTTGGAGCCTGATGTCTTGATGTCTTGATGTCTTGATGTCTTCCCTGCATACTCGGCCACGCTGCGGTTGGCCAGCAGCATGAACTCCTCGATGAGCCAGTTGGCCTCCTTGCTCTCCTTGATGTAGACGCCGATGGGTTTGGCGTTCTCGTCGAGCTGGAACTTTACCTCCTGCGTCTCGAAGTTGATGGCACCGTCCTTGTAGCGCTGGTTTCTCAAGATGGTGGCTAAAGCATGCAACTTCAATATCGCCTCACCAACCGCGTCAGTCGAATTTTCATTTTTCCATTTTCCATTTTCAATTGTTTCTTGCGCCTCCTCGTAGGCCATGCGGCGGTCGCTGCGGATGACGGTCTTGCCCATCCAGGTGTTGAGGACCTTGGCCTTGCTGTCCATCTCCATGACGACGCTGAAGCAGAGTTTCTCTTCGTCCTGCCGCAGTGAGCAGACCTCGTTGCAGAGTTTCTCGGGCAGCATGGGAATGGTGCGGTCGACGAGGTAGACCGAGGTGCCACGCTCGTAGGCCTCGCGGTCGATGGCGCTGCCGGGCTTGACATAATAGCTCACGTCGGCGATATGTACGCCCACCTCGACGTGGCCGTTAGGTAGCTCACGGTAGGAGAGGGCATCGTCGAAGTCTTTGGCGTCGGCGGGGTCGATGGTGAAGGTGGTGACGTCGCGGAAATCGCGCCGTGAGGCCATCTCTTTCTTGGTAGGCTTGCGAATCTTCTTGGCCTCCTCCTCGACCTCGACGGGGAAGTCGAGCGGGAAGTCGTACTCGGCGAGGATGCTCTGCATCTCCACGTTGTTGTCGCCCGGACGGCCGAGACGTTTGATGACCTTGCCTACGGGGTTGTTCATGCGCTCGGGCCAGTCGGTCATCTCCACCAGCACCTTCTCACCGTTCTCGGCACCGCCGAGGTCGTCGATGTGGATGAAGATGTCGACGGGCATGGTGCGGCTGTCGCTGACCATGAAGGCGAAGCGCTCCTGCCGCTGGATGACGCCCACGAAGCGAGTTTTGGCGCGTTTGATAATCTCCACCACCTGTCCCTCGGGCTTGTGCATTTTGCGTTGCGGGAACATGAGCACCTTCACCGTGTCACCGTGCAGGGCGTGGTGGGTGTTGTTGGGGGCTATCTGGATGTCCTCGCCCAGGTTGACATTCGCTCCCTTGGGGTCGCGTTCGTCAACCTGGGGTATGACGTAGGCTTTGCCACCCTGCTTCATGTCGATGATGCCGGTGACGTAGTTGCGTGGCATCAGTTCATCGTCGATGCTCTTGGGGTTGATTTTATACTTCCCCTTGTGGTCGTCTTCCACAAGGCGCTTCTCTTCGGCGAGCTGCTGTATGGTGCGTATCACCTCCTGCCGCTCGGCCTTGCTGCCCGCGCCTATGCGCGAGGAGATCTGCTTGTGGTTGAAGGCGTCGAAGGGATTGTTGACGAAGACTTTGAGTATCTGTTTGGCTAGTTGTTCATTCATAATACTTAAATAACGGCGCCGGAATAAAATTATTTTCCCATATGGATTTTATTTTGTACTTTTGCCGCCGATTTGGTCGCCCGTCGAGGGTGCCAAGAGGGAAGCCGGTGAGAGTCCGGCGCAGTCCCGCTGCTGTAAGCTCGAGAGCTGAAGCCCAGATGTTTATGTCACTGTGCGCCGCCATAGGCGTATGGGAAGACAGGGTGGAGGAGAGCAAGCCAGAAGACCTGCCAAATCGTAGAAAATCGGTACCGCTTTCGAGGAAAAAGCATCCGGTGACAGAAGATTTGCATTTGCCGCAGGTCTTTTCCCCGAAGTTTCCGTTGCCGATATTGTGAGATTGGAAGTATTATTAACAATTAAAACAATATCAATATGGTAAAGAAATTACTCACATTATCTTTATGCCTGGTGCTTGGTTTTGGCGCCATGGCTCAGATGGGTCCTGGTAACCCCACGGTTCCGCAGAGCGCCATCCAGTTCTGGACGGGTACCGGCAGCAATCGTGCCGTCATAGCTGTTACTTGGGAAGATGACAACGAAGACTTTATCGGTGTCGCCTGGGGTGTGCAGTGGAACGGTGGTCCCATTATGCTCCGCTCGCTGATGGACACTATCGCCGCCTATGACAGCCGCTTCACCGTCACTGGCTCTCCTTCGTGGGTGAGCAATCTCGCTTACAATGACGCCGAGCTGGGTCTTAGCTTGCTTGGCACTGTGGATTGGTGGTGGTACAATTGGTTGAACTCTTCTGACGCGGCTTATTCGTCGGGTGGTGTGGCCGCTGATATGATACAGAACGGCGATTTTGTCGACTGGATGCAGATGGGCACCGCCGACACGATGATTATGGCCGTTGACCCCAACGCTCCCGCTGCCGTCGATGCTACCATCGCCGCCAGCGACATCCTCTATTGGGTGGGTGAAGGCAGCAATGAAGTGCTCTTTGTGGTCAACTGGGCCGATACCGCTTTGGCGTGGGGCTACCGCTTTGCTGCCGATAGCGTGACCTTGCAGACCATCATGGACGACATCACTGCTGCCGACCCGCGCTTCAGCTACAGCGCCTCCGGCATGGTTAGCGACATCACCTTCACCGAGAATGGCACCACCCACGGCATCACCGCTGGCAACTGGTGGAGTCACTTCATCAATGGTTACCAGAGTGCTGGCATGGGTCAGGCGTTCCATAACGGCGACTTCAGCCGCTGGGCCGACCCCGCCGCAGGTGTGCTGGTCGACAGTGTTTATATTCCCGAGTGGAACTGGACCGATTACATTTATGTCTACCCCATGGAGATACATCCTGTCAGTGTTCCTCTGCCTGTTGACGCCATCATCGAGGCCAGTGCCATTGAGTTTTGGGTGGGTGAGGGCGCCAGCGAGGTGCTCTTCGTGGTCAACTGGGCTGATACTGCCTTGGCATGGGGCTACCGCTTCGACGCCGACAGCGTGACATTGCAGACCATCATGGACGACATTGCTGCAGCCGACCCGCGCTTCAACTACAGCGCCTCCGGCATGGTTAGCGACATCACCTTCACCGAGAATGGCACCACCCATGGCATCACCGCTGGCAACTGGTGGAGCCACTTCATCAATGGTTACCAGAGTGCTGGCATGGGTCAGGCGTTCCATAACGGCGACTTCAGCCGCTGGGCCGACCCCGCCGCAGGTGTGCTGGTCGACAGTGTTTATATTCCCGAGTGGAACTGGACCGACTATATCTATGTCTATCCGATGACTATCCACGCTGCAGGCCAGCCTCTCGGCTATGGTCCCTTCAGCGGCAGTGTGGGCACCGAGGGTTGTGAGGCTATCGCTGCCAACAGCACCAACATCGTGGCTTGGGCTACCGCCTGCACCATCGTGCGCGGCTCGCAGAACCTCACCAACCCCGAGGCACCTGTGGTGACCTACGGCACTGAGAACGACGCTGTGGGTGCTGCAACCACCAGCACCACGGATGTTGTCAGTCTTGGTGACGGCGGTATGGCTACGCTCACTTTTGCCCATCCCATCACCAATGGTGAGGGCCCCGATTTTGCGGTCTTTGAGAACCCGTTCGACGACTACTTCCTTGAACTGGCCTTTGTTGAGGTGAGCAGCGACGGTGAGCGCTTTGTGCGTTTCCCCGCCACCAGTCTCACTCAGACATCCCGCCAGATTGTCAGCAAGGTGGACGCCACGTACATCAATAACCTCGCCGGCAAGTACCGCGCAGGTTACGGCACTCCGTTCGATCTTGCCGAGCTGGCTGACAGCACGGGTATCGACATCAACAATATCACCCACGTGCGTATCGTTGATGTTGTCGGCAGCATCGACCCGCAGTACGCCACTTACGATGCCTATGGCCACATAGTCAACGACCCGTTCCCCACCATCAGCTATAGCGCTGGCTTCGACCTTGACGGTGTGGCTGTGCTGCACCAGAACACCGAGGGTGTCGACGATGTGGCCACCACCACGTTGAGCGTCTATCCCAATCCTGTCAGCGACCGTCTGACTGTCTGTGGTGCCGCTGGCAGCGAGGTCGTTCTCTACGACATGACGGGCCGTCAGCTTGCCAGCTGGCAGATTACCTCCGACCGCCAGCAGATTGACACCGAGAGCCTCAAAGCCGGTATCTACCTGCTTCGCATAGGCACCACCAGCCATAAGATTGTCAAGCGCTAGTCGCCTGCCTTTCATCGATAGTTCTCCAATAGTTCTTCAATCGTGCATTGAAGAACTATTGTTTTATTGTTGTAAAAATGTTTTTAACATTATTTACGATACACGTATAAAATAACATATAAGAAACGTCGTTATGCAAATACCGCGATTGGGCGGAGAATTTGTTATTGAAAAAACGAAAATAGTAAATGATATGAAGAAAATTGTTTTGACAGTGGGATTGGTTCTGGTGACGATGAACTTTATGTCGTGCAACCAGAAGGAACTTGACAGTCGTCAGTACAAGATTGACTCCTTGCAGAGCATCGTCGACACCAAGGATGCTGAGATTGACAGCCTCTTTGTCATGCTCAACGAAATCGAGGACAATCTTTCGATGATCAACTCCAAGTACAGCACCGTCCAGGAGATGCGTCGCAACAACGTGGAGGGCAATGTCAACCAGAAGAAGCAGATTGCCGAGCAGATGAGTGCTATCGAGACTATGATGGCCGCCAACAAGCAGAAGATAGCCCAGCTCAACCAGCGTGTGGGCACCCTTGACAAGAAGGCTGCCGAGATGGAGGCTTTCATCACCCGTCTCGAGGAGCGCGCCGCCGAGCAGGAGCAGCAGATTGCCGCCCTGACGGCCGAGTTGGAGAACAGCAAGCTGGTCATCAGAGACCTCCATCAGAATGTCTCCGACCTGACGGCCCAGAACCAGCAGAAAGCCGACTATATCGCCCAGCAGATTGCCGACGCCAACCGTGCCTGGTTCGTCGTGGGAAGTTACAACGAGCTCAAGGAAGCCGGTATTGTCGCCAAGACGGGTGGCTTCATCGGCATCGGCCGCAAGCAAGGCACCGTGGCGGACATGAACACGGAGATGTTCACCGAGATTGACCGCACCAAGGTGACGACCATCAGCATCAACAAGAAGAACGCCGTCGTCATCTCGCAGCATCCCGACAACAGCTATGAGCTGGTGGCCGACGAAGACAATGCCGCCGTCACCGCCTACCTGCGCATTCTCAACCCTGCCCAGTTCTGGAAATACACTGACTATTTGGTGATTTCGACCAAGTAATGACGCATAATCGTGTTCTGATTGTCTATACCGGTGGTACCATCGGTATGGTGCAGGACGAGAATGGCTCACTGCATCCTTTCGCCCTGGACCGCATCTATGACGCTGTGCCTCAGCTGCGCGGCTGCAGTTACGGTATCGACTCGGTGACGCTGCCCAACATCATCGACTCCAGCTGCATGACTCCCGCGCTGTGGGTCAATATCGCGGAGATTATTGAGCGTCACTATGACAACTACGACGGCTTCGTGGTGCTCCACGGCACCGACACGATGGCCTATACGGCTTCGGCGCTGAGCTTCATGTTTAAGAATCTCGGGAAGCCTATCATCTTCACCGGCAGTCAGTTGCCGTTGGGTATGCTGCGGTCGGACGGCCGCGAGAACATCATCTGTGCTTTGGAGATTGCCTCCACACGTCTGGTGACCATCCCCGAGGTGTGTATCTTCTTCGAGAGCCACCTCTACCGCGGCAACCGCAGTACTAAGATCAATGCCGAGAATTTCGACGCCTTCGAGTCGTACAACTACCCCTCGTTGGCCAAGGCCGGCATCAACATCACCTTCAAGGAGCACCTCTTCCTGCCTATGCCTACCGAGCCGCTGCAGGTGCGCAAGCGTTTCGATACGCGTGTGGCCATCCTGAAGCTCTTCCCCGGCATCGGTCCGGAGGTGGTCAACGCGGTGCTGAACACGCCCGATTTGCAGGGCGTCGTTGTTGAGACTTATGGCTCGGGCAACGCCCCCACCGACGAGTGGTTCATCTCGGCCCTCGACGATGCCATACGCCGCGGCGTCATCGTCCTCAACGTCACTCAGTGCAAGGCCGGCTCCGTCAAGATGCGCCAGTATGCCGCCAGCTGTGACATGGACCGCATCGGTGTCATCGGCGCCGGCGACATCACCATCGAGGCCGCCATCGCCAAGATGATGTGCCTGCTGGGCGAGTATCCCGACGACAAGGAGCATGTCAAGGTGCGCCTCAGCCAGTCGCTCCGTGGAGAAATAACCGAAAATTGACTATGGGAGTGAAAAGGAGTGAGAAAGGAGTGAAGGGGAGTGAAGTGACAAATGTGCGAGACAGAGCGCTTGTCTTTTCACTCTTTTTCTTTCTTCTTTTCAGTTTTCAGTTTAGCGAGGCGTCAGCACAAGGTCAGACGGGCAACCTGGGTCAGTTTGACCGACGCCTGTTGCACTATGGCATTCAGGTGGGCTATACCCAGTCGAAGTTCGACCTGCATTACAGCGAGGATGCCGAGTTGCGACAGACCCTGCAGGGAACCACGTCGTACTACGCCCCAGGGTTCCATATCGCCGTCGTCGGCGACATGAGGCTGGGCAACTGGTTCAACCTGCGTATGCTGCCAGGTGTCACGCTGGTGACACGTGAGATTAGCTTCGCATGGGAACAGCAATACTTTGCCACGCACCATCTTGCCGAGCGGAGCCGCAACGTGGAGTCGGTCTACGGCGACATCCCCATAGAACTGAAGCTGCGTTCGGTGCGATACGGTGACTTCCGGCCCTACCTCACCGCCGGCGCCAGCTACGGCTTCGATTTCGCCTCGTTGCGCAAGAACCGCAACCAGACCAACCAGAACATTGTGCGTCTGCAGCCCAGTGACCTGCGCTACACCATGGGCGTGGGATTCGATGTCTTTCTGACCTATGTCAAGTTCGCCATCGAGATGAAGATGTCCTTCGGCCTGTTGGACCTCAAAGTGGAAGACCCGGAGATTTACATCCGCTCCTTTGATTATCTCCGCTCCCGTACTTTCATGCTTAGCTTTACTTTTGAAGGCTGAGGGTTTTCGCGGCGTCGGCGCAGCGGATGCCGTCGAGGGCGGAGCTGACGATGCCGCCGGCGTAACCGGCACCCTCGCCACAAGGATACAGGCCCTGCAGCTGTGGATGCTGCAGGGTTTCTTTGTCTCTGGGGATGCGCACGGGCGACGAGGTGCGGCTCTCGACGGCCAGCAGCGAGGCTTCCTCGGTGATGAAACCGTGCATCTTGCGGTCGAAATCTTTGAAACCTTGTATTAGGCTGTCGACCACGAAGGACGGCAGCAGTTCGTGCAGAGGGGCGTTGACGGCCTCGCCCATGTAGCCTGTTTGGTTGAGACGCGACGAAGAGCGGCGCTGCAGGAAGTCGACCAGCCGCTGGGCGGGGGCGTTGATGGCGTCGCCGCCGGCATGGAACATACGCTGCTCCATCTGCTGTTGAAACGCCAACAAGGCTAATGGCGATGCCAACCCTTCATTCTTCATTCTTAATTCTTCGTTCAACCCTACGGTGACGGCGATGCCGCTGTTGGCGTAGGGAGAGTTGCGGCGCGAGTTGCTCATGCCGTTGACCACCTGCTGTCCGTCGGCAGTGGCGGCAGGCACGATGACGCCTCCAGGACACATGCAGAATGAAAACACTCCGTGTGAACCTACCTGCGTTGTCAGGTTGTAGGCTGCCGGCGGTAGGTATTTGGAATAGCCTTTGCCGTGGTACTGTATCTCGTTGATGAGCTCCTGTGGATGCTCCACACGCACGCCAAGGGCGAAGGGCTTGGCTTCGAGCAGCCAGCCGTGACGGTGGAACAAGGAGTAGATGTCGCGTGCTGAGTGACCGGTGGCGAGAATGACTGCGCGGCCCTCGAGGCGGTTGCCGTCGGTGTCGACGACGCCGAGCACGCGCCCGTCTTTGAATATCAGGTCCGCTATGCGGGTGTTGAAGTGGTATTCGCCACCGGCCCCCTCGATGGTGTGGCGCATATTGCGGATGATGCCACTGAGACGGTCGGTGCCGATATGGGCATGGGCGTCGAGCATGATGTCGGGGTCGGCGCCGTGGGCCACGAAGGTGCGCAGCACGGCGCCCACGTCGCCGCGTTTGGTGGAGCGGGTGTAGAGCTTGCCGTCGCTGTAGGTCCCCGCGCCGCCTTCGCCGAAGCACCAGTTGCTGTCGGGGTTGACGACTTTCTCGCGGGTGAGTCGTGCAATGTCGTATTTGCGCTCTTCCACAGGCTTTCCGCGCTCCACGATGACGGGCTTCATGCCCAACTCGAGGCAGCGCAGGGCTGCGAAGAGTCCGGCAGGACCTGCGCCGACGATGACCACCCGTGGGGCAGAGGAGGGGATGGGGGATAATCTAATATCTCCAGATAAACCGGAATCTGCGGCGCTTCCAAGGGTTATCTCGGTGTGGTACACCACCTGGCGTCGACGGCAGTCGAGGGTGCGGCGGGTGACATGCAGCTCCTCCAGAGTGTCGACACCGACGCCCAGCTGTCGGGCGACAGCACGGCGCAACTGTTCCGGCACATGGTACTCCTCCGGAGTGAGGTCTATGCTGATGGTTCTCATTGCCAATAAAACGCACTTCCCCGCTTTTTATTTTATGGTGTGGGACAATAAGTTGAACTATTCTACGTTTAAAGCAGCGATGAACTTTGACTTGAAATCGGACTTCGCTCCCATGGGCGACCAGCCGGAGGCCATCCGCCAGTTGGTGGAGGGTGTGCGTTCCGGTCAGCGGGCCCAGGTGCTGCAGGGTGTCACAGGCAGCGGAAAGACCTTCACCGTGGCCAACGTCATCCAGCAGCTGGGACGTCCCACGCTGGTGATGAGCCACAACAAGACGCTGGCGGCACAGCTCTACGGCGAATTCAAGCAGTTCTTCCCCAACAACGCGGTGGAGTACTTCGTCAGCTACTACGACTACTACCAGCCTGAAGCCTATATTCCCTCTACCAACACCTATATTGAAAAAGACCTGCAAATCAACGACGAGCTCGACAAGCTGCGCCTGCGGGCCTCCAGCGCCTTGCTCAGCGGCCGTCGCGATGTCATCGTGGTCTCCAGCGTCAGCTGTATCTACGGTATCGGCAACCCCGACGAATTCAAGCGTGGTACCGTCACCTTGCATGTCGGCGACCGCCTTCAGCGCGACCAGCTGTTGATGCAGCTGCTGGAAGGTCAGTATGTTCGGAATGAGATTGAGTTCACCAACGGCCGCTTCCGCGTGAAAGGCGACACGGTGGACGTGTATCCCTCTTTCGCCGACTTCTGCTACCGCATCTCTTTCTGGGACGATGAGATAGAAGGCCTCGAGAGCTTCGACCCCGTCAGCGGCCAGCGGCTGGAGCGCTTCGACGAGGTGGTCATCTATCCCGCCTCCAACTTCTTGACCTCCAAGGAGCACATGGGCGATGCCTTGTTGCAGATACAGCGCGATATGTACGAGCGGCGCGACTACCTCTACAGTATCGGCAAGCACCTCGAGGCCAAACGCCTGGAGGAACGTGTCAACTATGATGTGGAGATGATTCAGGAGCTGGGCTACTGCTCCGGTATCGAGAACTACAGCCGTTATTTCGACGGCCGTGCGCCCGGCAGCCGCCCGTTCTGTCTGATAGACTATTTCCCCGACGACTTCCTGCTGGTGGTCGATGAGAGTCATGTCACCGTGCCGCAGATCGGCGCCATGTACGGCGGCGACCGCAGCCGCAAAACCTCGCTGGTGGAGTATGGCTTCCGTCTGCCGTCGGCACTCGACAACCGTCCGTTGACCTACCAGGAGTTCTATAATCTCACTGGTCAGACCATCTACATCTCCGCCACGCCGGCAGAATACGAGTTGGCCGAAGCCGAGGGTATCGTGGTGGAGCAGGTAATCAGGCCTACGGGTCTGCTGGACCCTGTGGTGGAGGTACGTCCCGCCGTCAGTCAGGTCGATGACCTGCTTGACGAGATAGAGAACACCGTCGACAAAGGGGAGCGTGTGCTCGTCACCACCCTCACCAAGCGCATGGCCGAGGAGCTGACGACTTACCTTATCAACCTGGGCATCCGTAGCAAATATATCCACAGCGACGTGGACACGCTGGAGCGTGTGGAGATTATGCGCGACCTGCGTATGGGTGTCTTCGATGTGCTGGTAGGTGTCAACCTGCTGCGCGAAGGTCTGGACCTGCCGGAGGTGAGCCTGGTGGCCATCCTCGACGCCGACAAGGAGGGCTTCCTGCGCAGCGACCGCGCCCTCATCCAGACCATCGGACGTGCGGCCCGCAACGTGCACAGCAAGGCCATCCTCTACGGCGACACCGTCACGGGTTCCATGCAGCGAGCCATTGACCTTACCAACCGCCACCGTGAGAAGCAGATTAAATACAATATGGAACACGGCATCGTGCCGCGTCAGATTGTGAAGAGCACCGAAGCCATCCTAGGTACCACCAGCGTTATCGAACGTGCTGCCGAAGAGAGCGCGGGAAAGGCTCCCGTGCGTCCTTACGAGCAGCAGCAAGAGCGGCCGTTGATGGCCGCCGAAGGCTCAGAGCAGGAGGCGTCGCCTCTGGTGTCGCGTATGTCAGCCTTCATGGCGATGACCAAGGAGCAGCTGCGCAAGGAGATACGTGAGCGGCAGCGCAAGATGCAGCTCGCCGCCAAAGAGCTGGACTTCATGACCGCCGCCACCTACCGCGATGAGATTAAAGAGCTGCAAGCGTTATTGGAAACAGCAAGATAAAAACTATGATGAAATGGTACGATAAGCTACAGTATGGCGCCATGTTGCTCATGGCCGCCGCTATGCCGATAGGTTGGCGCTACGGTCTCTGGACGGCCGCATTTCTGGGACTGGTGACCGTCGTTAAGATGGTGGCGCAGCGCCGGCTGGGCAACCCGGCGCTCACCAAGCCGTTGCGCTGGGCAATGGCGGGAGCCGTCGTCTACTGGCTGGTGTTGACTCTCAGCCTGCTCTGGACAAACGACATGGCTGAAGGTGCGGAGGTGCTGTACCTTAAAGCAGTGTTGCTCATCTTCCCCGTCAGTTTCCTGTTGTCCGATACAAGCTACCTTACGCGCAGCCATCTGCGCGGTGTGGGCTACGCCCTGTTGATAGGCGTCGTTGGCGCTTTCCTCTACTTCCTCGTCAAGGCTGGCATCGGTGCGCTGAAGGGAGTGAGCTTTGTCTCTTTTCAAAATAGTTTCTATGCTTCTTATGCTCAAGAGAACCGTGGTGTCTACCACCACGCGTATATCGCCTTGTATGCTGTGGTCGCCATGGTCTTCGTCTATCATGAGCTCTCCAGCCGTTGGAAAGAGCACAAGGTCTGGTCTCGTATTGTGCTGATTGTCGCGCTGCTGCTGCTTATCGGCTATACTGTATTGGTGAATTCGCGCGCCGGTATGCTGGCGATGGCTCTCACCGCCTTGGCCTGTGTGGTGCACCTCGCACTCACACGTCGCAGCTGGAAGTTGGGCGTAGGGGTCGCTTTGTTGGTGGCTGGCGGCATGGTGGCGGTCACCCAACTGATGCCGGGTTATGTCGATCGCATCACATCGACGGTCGTGAATGTGGAGGACGATGCGAGAACCAGTATCAATCGGGAGAACTTCCGCACTGCGATGCAGTCGCCTGTGGTTGGATACGGCGTGGGTGACTATCGTGCTGTCCAGCAGCAACAATATGCACAGGATGGTCACGAGAGTTGGACGTTCAACGCCCACAACCAATATATGGAGAGCCTGCTGGCCGCCGGCATCCCGGGATTGCTGGCGCTGCTCTGTTTCCTGGTGATGCCACTCTGCCTGGCCATGAAACGCCGTAGTCGCTATGCTTTCCCGTTGGTGGCAGCAATGGGTGTCGTGATGTTCAATTTGCTCTTCGAATCGATGCTCGAGCGCCAGATGGGCTTGCAGTTCATAGGGTATCTATATGCTATTATGGTTTTGATAATGAGTGTCGAAGAAAATAAATTTGCCCAGTCGTCAAAAAGTTAGTATTTTTGCACATTCTTTTCGAGAGAGATTGTCCCATGGTGTAATGGTAGCACATCAGATTTTGGTTCTGCTTGCCCAGGTTCGAATCCTGGTGGGACAACAAGAAGAAGCCCCGCATCGTGATGCGGGGCTTTCTCTTTTATCAGTTGTTCCTGTTTTGGAGCACTTCCCTCGATGCTGGACTGAAGAACCATTGGTAGATGGCCGTGTAGGCGAATCTCACAGCCTGCACGCCAAAGTTCAGGTATTGGGGCCAGTCCTCGTTGCGGTAGGCGGTCTTCTTTTTCTTCTCGTTGGGCTGCACATAGACGATGTCGTTCTGCTGCAGGTAGTAGTAGGGTGAGTTGAACACCTCGGGACGTGTGAGGTCGACGCTGTCGACCGTCTCGCCGTTCGGCCCTTTGCGCACCACCACCACGTTGGTCCTCATACCGTCCATCGTCACGTCGCCACACTGCGCCAGCGCCTCGAAGATGGTCAGCCGGGTGCCGTCGCTGTGCAGCTGCGACGGATTCGCCACCTCGCCAACCACCGTCACGCTGAAGTTCATCACCTTCGTCGTGACCAGCGCATCGTCTACATAGTGGCCCTCCTTGAGGCGCCGCTCTATCAGGTGCGACACGCTGTCAAGCGTCAACCCCTCCACCGGCAGCACGCCCAGCAGCGGGAAGGTGATGTTCCCGTCGGTGCCCACCAGGTAGCCACGCGTGTTCGTGGCGTGCAGGGTGTCCTGCACGAAGCGGCTGTCGCCCACGCGTACCACCTCTTGGTTGAAGGGCTGTGTCGACTCGGGCGTCTGGCTGTATACGTCGATGTGCAGCCGGTCGCCGGCAAACACCGTCGCCGAATAGGTTTGTGCGATGGGGAACTCCGTGTTGCGGGGCACATCGCTGAAATAGGCATACTCCTGCTGCGACTTGCAGCCGCAGAACAGTCCTATGACGACCAGTGAGAGAGGTAGCAGGATTCTCATTTTTCTCCTTTCTTACCCCACGGCATCGTGGGCAGTTCTATACTCTTGAACGCCGAGAAGAAGCCGGATGAGGACTGCTCCTCGTGGCCGTAGATGTCGGCGATAATGCTCTTGTATTTCTCCATCAGCGGAGCACGGCGCAGCTTCAAGGTCGGCGACAGCATGCCGTTGGCGGCCGTCCATTCCTCGGGCACCAGACGGAACTGCTTTATCTGCTCGTGCGGCGCCAGCGTCTTGTTGTATTCGTCGAGCACCTTGCGCATCTTGTCCTGCGTCTGGGGGAGCGAGATGAGCTCCACATTGTCGCGGTAGTGGAGGTGGTACTTCAGCGCCCAGTAGTGCAGCGTGTTGAAGTTGGGACTGATGATGGCGGCGGTCTGCTTCTCGTTCTCGCCGATGACCATCACCTGGTCGATGTACTCCGACCCGCGCAGCATGTTCTCTATCAGCTGCGGCGCCACATATTTGCCGGCCGACAGCTTGAAGATGTCCTTCTTGCGGTCGGTAATCTTCAGGTATTTGCCACCTACCAGCTCGCCGATATCGCCCGTGTGGAACCAGCCGTCTTTGTCGAGCACCTGGGCCGTGTAGTCGGGGTCTTTGTAGTAGCCCAGCATCACATGCGGTCCGCGGGTGAGTATCTCGCCGTCGTCGGCGAACTTCATCTCCACGCCCTGCAGCACAGGCCCCACGGTGCCTATCTTCACCTGATGGTGGGCGGGGTCGTTGACAGTTATCACAGGACTCGTCTCGCTCAGACCGTAGCCCTCATAGATGTTGATGCCGGCGGCGGCAAACAGACGTATCATCTTAGGCTGTATCGAGCTGCTGCCGGTGATAATCGTCAGATGGTGGCCGCCGAATTTTTCGCGCCAGTGGCGGTAGACGGCGCGCTCCAGGAACCACTGCGACATCTGGAAGAAGATGTTCGCCCTCTTCAGCAGCGTGTAGTCGTAGCGCTGGCCGTGACGGAAGGCCCAGTCGTAAATCCTCTTCTTTATGCCGGTGAAGTCCTTGCCGGCGGCATAGAGCTTGTCGTAGACCATCTCCAGCACTCGCGGCACCGCGCAGAAGCCATCGCCGTGTATCTCCATCATGTTCTGCTGTATCGTGCCCAGACTCTCGGCATAGTAGATGCTCACACCCTTGGTCTGCCAGTGATAGTTGAGGCTGCGCTCGTAGATGTGGTTCAGCGGCAGGAACGACAGCACACGGCACTCCGACGTCATCGGGTTCACCTTCTCGTGCGCCAGGAAGTTGCTGCACAGGTTCCTGTGGCTCAGCATGACGCCCTTCGGGAGTCCCGTGGTGCCGCTGGTGTAGATCATCGTCATCCAGTCGTCGGGCTGTATGCTCTGCTTGCGGCGCTCTATCTCGGGCATCCATTTCTCGCGGCTGGCGATACCGGCTTTCAGTATCTCCAGCATGCGGTGCTCGCCCTCGATGTTGGCCAGGGTGAACACCTGCGGCTTTTCCTCCAGCTGCTCCAGTGCCGGACGCAGACGGTTCATCAGCACCTTCGTGCTGACGAATATCGCCGTCGCCTCGCTGTGGCGCAGTATGTGCAGATAGTTCTCCGCCGAGAGGGTGGGGTAGATGGGCACATGGATGATGCCGCTCATCGCCAACGCCATGTCGATGAAGTTCCACTCCGGACAGTTGGCGCTCATCGTCACCACGCGGTCGCCTTGTTTGAGGCCCATCTCGCAGAGGCCATAAGCCAGATAATGAGCATATTTATAGTAGTCGTGCGACGAGTATTTCACCCATTCGCCGTTCACCTTACCTGCCAGCAGGTCATCCTTCGGATAGCGCTCCACCAAGTGGTCCAGCAGGTCGAAAGTGCGTGTGATTTCTGTCATAGTTTCGTTTCGTTTTAAAATGCAAAAATACGCACTTTTTTCTATATGGTAGTAAAAAAAAGATAATTTAACATAATTCCCACCTGTCGTCGCCCTTATATTCCTGTCCCGCCGAGGATTTCGACAGCGGGGTGTTGATTTGTTTTTGTAACATTTATTGTGGTTCCATTATTATTATGTATTTTTGCACTCGTATTTGAGTGAATATTATCCTATGGAAAACAATGAGACTGAGGCTCTGCAGGAGCCTGTGGTGCTGCTTGAGAATGTGGTTATTAGCCACGACGAGGAACCCCTTTTGAAGGATGTCAACCTGCGACTTGGCACAGGCGAGTTTGTCTATCTTATAGGCAAGAGTGGCGCCGGCAAGACGTCGCTGTTGCGCAGCCTCTATGGCGACCAGCCCATCGCCGAGGGCAGAGCCGTCGTGTGCGGCATCGACGTCGCCCGACTGAAACGCCGCCAGGTGCCGGCGCTGCGCCGCCAGATAGGCATCGTGTTCCAGAACTTCCGTCTGCTCGACGACCGCAACGTCTATGCCAACCTCGAGTTCGTGCTCCGCGCCACAGGCTGGAAGAAACGCCAGGAAATCGACGACCAGGTGAAGAAGACCCTCGCCGCCGTCGGCATCGCCAACAAGGCCGACGCTATGCCGCGTCACCTCTCCGAGGGCGAGCAGCAGCGCGTGGGCATCGCACGGGCCCTCATCAACAACCCCAAGCTCATCCTCGCCGACGAGCCCACGGGCAACCTCGACCCCGTCACCTCGGCCGAAATCATGCAGCTCCTCGTCGACGTGGGCCGCGAGACAGGTGCCACCATGCTCATCTCCTCCCACGACTTCATGATGATCGACCGCTTCCCCGCCCGCGTGGCCGTGTGCGAAAATGGCACCCTCGTCGACCCCGAGGCACAATAATTTGCAATAAAACACGTTATACGAGCACTAAAAGATAAAACGCAACTGTTATGAAGAAGATAATCAGTCTGATGATGGCCCTCCTCTTGGTCGCCGGATGTCTCGACGCCGTCGCACAGTCCAAGCCGCGTGGCGGCAAGAAAGGCGCCTCGCCCTACATCGAGGGCCGGCAGAAGGTGCGTCAGGATGACTACGACACCCTCTGGAAGTTCACCAACTTCTCCACCAAGGACACCCGCATATACTACATGCCTTACGACTACTCCGTCATGCCCGCGGTGGCCCGCCAGAAGAAAGCCAACTGGGGCGACTTCACGCCCGTGGTGAACTACCTGCAGCGCATGTCGCGCGCCACAGCGACGATATGCGCCATCTATGCCGTCAACCCCGAGATTGAGGACAACGCCCAGCACGACGCCCTCGTCGAGCAGGCCAAAGTCGAGGCCAAAGAGGCCCTCGACGCCTTCGAGGAATGGAAAGGGAAGATGGAGATGCGCAACAAGCTGACCTATCAGGTGGCCGAGATAGACTACCGCTACTTCAAAGGCGTCAACTACTACAACGAGAAACGCGAGGAGCCCCTCATCCGTGTGGGCCTGCTCATGTACTTCGGCACCAAGAAACGCCCCATCTTCACCCCCGACACCGTCAGCCGCACCTTCGACGACATACGCTTCTTCCCCAACGACGCCACCATCGTCGAGTCCTGGATACCTCAAATCGACACCATCGCCCTCTACCTCAAGGAGAACGAGCGCAAGGGCGTCCTGCTGACGGGTTATTCCGACAACCAGGGCACCGAGGCCTACTGCATAGGCCTCTCGCGCCAGCGGGCCGTCGAAATCAAGAAGGCTCTCCTGATGCGCGGCATCGAGGCCGACCGCATCGAGGTCGAGGCCAAGGGTGACGCCGACCCCATCGGCGACAACGAGACCCGTGAGGGCCGCATCAAGAACAACCGCGTGAGCATCAAGATCCAGTGACCAACAAGGAACAATACCGCCAACTATGTGAAACAGAGGGTCTCTACGTCCCTCTGTTTCAGCAATATTGGTGGATGGAGGCCGTCTGCGCCGACAAGCAGTGGGACGTGCTGCTGAGCAAGGGGCATGGTCATCTGGATGGTGCGATGCCCTATCTCTACGGGCGCAAGTTTGGAATGAAATACATCCTTCAACCCCAGCTCACCCCTTGGTGCGGGCCTTGGATTGACCCTTCGCTCGACGCCACCAGCCGCCAGCACACCCTTGTGGCCCTCGCCGCAGGCCTGCGCCATCAGAAGGCGGTGCTCTGCATGCAGTGCTTCCCTCCCGAGATGGGCGACAGCCAGCCTTTCCTCCAGCATGGCTTCCGCACCGCCACACGCCACACCTACCGCTTCCCCTCGCTGGCCGACCCCGAGGCCCTCTACGCCAATGCCTCGCGCATTCGCCGCCGCTACGACAAATCCGTCGAGGCCGCCTGTGTGGTCGACGAGCACCTCGCCCTCGACGAATTCGTCCCCTTCCATATCGACTACTACCGCCGTCGTGGCCAGCGCGACCTCATCCCCGAAGCGCTGCTGCGCCGCGTCGTCACCGCCGCCTGCGGCCGCCAGCAAGGACTCCTCTGGGGACTGCGCAGCCGCGAGGACGGCAGCCTGCAGGCCGCCTGGTTCGTGGCCTACGACGAGCGCTGCGCTTGGTCCCTCCTGCTGGCCATTGGCGACAAAGCCCCCCACGGGGCCATGAGCTACCTCATGTGGCAGATGCTGCGCCGGCTCTCCACCTTGACGCAGAGCTTCGACTTCGAGGGCGGCATGGATGCCAATTTGGCCTTCTTCTACAGCTCCTTCGGCACCGAGCAGACACCCTACCGCTGCATCTACCGTTCCACTATCCCCTTCGGCAAACGACTCCTGGACCTATGAATATAAAACTGATAGTCGTCTCCAAAACCGACGTGCCCTATATTCAGGCGGGTATCGACGAATATGTCGGCCGTCTGAAGCACTACTGCGACTTCGAGCTCGTCGTCATCCCCGCGCTGAAGAACGTCGGCAAGCTGTCGCCCGACGAAGTCAAAGAGCGTGAGGGACAGTTGATATTGAAACAGCTGGAGAAAGTCGATTGTGTCGTGCTCCTCGACGAACACGGGCGCGAGTACACCTCCGTGGCCTTCTCTGAATACCTGCAGAAACAGATGAATGGCGGCGTGCGCACGCAGGCCTTCGTCATCGGTGGCGCCTTTGGCTTCTCGCCGGCCGTCTATGCCGCCGCCCACAGCAAGATTTCATTGTCGCAGATGACCTTCAACCACCAGATGGTGCGCCTCTTCTTCCTAGAGCAGCTCTACCGCGCCTTCACCATCCTCCGCCACGAGAAATACCACAACGCCTGAGGGAGTCTTGTGCCCGTTTCCAATCGTAAAAACGGGTCGAGGGTCGGTGGATGGTCGGTCGAGGGTGTTGTTGTTCCCGTTGTTCTCGTCGTCGCAGGCGGTAAACGACACGAGCAGCATCGCTGCACAGAGGAATCAGAATAGTTTTTTCACAACAGAAAGGTTTTTAAATATTTGTATCTTTTGGGATGAATTCGATGATGGCGTAGCGCTCGTCGAAGCGTATGTCGCGCAGCTCGACGTGGTCGAGGAGTGTGCCGGCCTGCGGGTTCTTGCTGAGAGCCAGGAGTATGCGGTTGCCGTCGAGGGGCTCGATGAGCTCGCCGCCGGGACGCGTGCGGGCCATGCTGAGGGCTTGCCGCACCATGAAGTCGATGCCGGCGCCGCCGGAGTAGGAGAGGAAGATGTCGCGTCCCTCGATGCGGTCGACCGTGAGGTCGAGCCCCACGCTGGCGCTCTTGAAGAGCACGTTGACGTCGTAGCTGACGCGCACGGTGTGTGGGCCGCCATAGACGATGGGCAGCGCACGGCCGGCTTTCTTCTCGATGAGGTCGCTGATTTCCTGATAGGTGAGACGGAGTTCCATTTTTTTTATTTTTTAAGGAGTGAAAGGAGTGCAGGACAAATGTATTTGTTGAGTTTTGTGTTTACAGTCAACTGCCCACTGTCAACTTTCGCTAGGGAGGGGCATGCTGGTGTTGCTGGCGAAGTAGCGCGTGATGGGTTCGGCGAAGCTCTTCGACACGGGTACCACTTTGTCGCTCTTGTTCAACTCGAGCAGTAGTCCAGCGCCATCTTTGCGCATCAGCTTGACATTCATGGCGTTGACCATGTAGCCGCGGTGGCAGCGCATGAGGCTGGTGCCAGAGAAGTCTTTCTCGATGTTTTTCATTGAGTTGAAGAGGATGAAGGTATCCTCTTTGTCGTCGTTGAGGTAGTGGAGGTTGACGTAGTTGTCGGCGGCCTCGATATATAATATGTTGCTCAGCCGTGTGGAGAAGGCCATGCGTCCGCCTTTGGCGTAGAAGTTGACGTTGGTGTCGGTAGTGGTCTGGGAGAGAGGGTCTTGGCGGTTGAGCATCTGGCGCAGGCGGATAAGTTCGTCGTGGGTCTCGCGGAGACGGCAGGCGAGGTAAGTGATGATGTGGGGGATGAGGACGAGGCCGACGAAGCCGAGCACGACGGTGCCCGCCAAGGAGGCCAGGTCGACTTTGCCGCCGCCACCGAGGGCCCAGAGTACCAGGGTGATGACGGAGACACAGAAGATGAGCTCGATGGCTATCCAGACGGCCAGACCGCCCGGAGTGACCTCGTGGGCGCGGTTGACGAAGTAGAGCAGCGCGCGACTCAGTATCAGGGTGCCGAAACCGGAGATGAAGCTGATGGTGATCTGTCCCAAGGGCGAGAGTGAGGTGAGCTGCTCGGTGTATCCGGTCAGCGAGGTGGGCTGTCCGAAGACAACCATCAAAACTGTCGCTACACCCGTGAGTGCCAAAAACAGGAAAATGTAATCCCGGCGGGTCAAAAAGTGCCGGATGGAGCGTATGTTTAACAGTTGGTCAATATAGATGTCGTTCATTTTTTACCCAAAATATGCTTTTTTCACCCAAAATAACGCTCTTTTACCAACTATATTGTGAATTTTACAGATTTTAACATTTCCAATATTAAATAATGGTGTTTCTTTGCACCACGAAATTTAATAAAAATTAAGATAATAACACGGGCTCAAACTACAAAACAGCAAGCACAACGAGTCCACAAATTTGATAGAATGAAAATACTTGGAACAGGAAGTGCCGTACCGAAACACACCGTCACCAACGACATGCTTTCGGAGTATGTGGAGACGAGTGACGAGTGGATCACCACGCGCACTGGTATCAAATCAAGACAGATTATCACGACGGAGCGTTTCGAGGAGATTGCTGCTCTGGCGGGTCAGCGGGCCATCGAGGCTGCGGGGCTGGTGCCGGAGGACATCGACTTCATCATCTGTCACAATGTCTGTAACGTTTACGTAACTCCCTCATTGGCAGCCCTTGTGCAGTATATCCTAGGCATCAAGGGTCCCAACTGTCCGACGATGGACCTGAACTCGGCCTGTGCCGGTTTCACCTACGGCCTGGATATCTGCGACGCCTTCCTCGAGACGGGACGCGCCAAGCATATCCTGTACATCTGTGCCGAGGAGGTGACGCGCATGGTCGACTGGACGCAGCGCGAGACCTGTGTGCTGTTTGGCGACGCCGCCGGCGCCATGGTGCTGGGCAAGGGTGACAACCTGCTGGCCAGCAAGTTGACCTCCACCCCGATGCCCGACGTAATCTATTACCGTCTGCCCTGCGAGCCGACGCCGTTCGAGGTGGGCGAGGGTATAGACACCCACAAGGCCATGCAGCTCAAGGGTCGCGAGGTGTTCCGCATGGCCGTCACGTCGGCTCAGCGCGACATCCGCGAGGTGGTAGAGAAGGCGGGTCTCAAGCTGGAGGATATCGACCATTTCCTTCTGCATCAGGCCAATATGCGTATCCTTGAGGCCATAAAGCAGAACTTCGACCTGCCGCAGGAGCGCTTCCTGCACAACATCGAGCGTCGTGGCAACACCTCGTCGGCCAGCATCCCCGTGCTGCTCGACGAGAAGATACGCGAGGGCGTCATCAAGCGTGGCGACCTGCTGGTCTTCAACGGCTTCGGTGCCGGCTTTGTGACCAGCGCCGCCGTGGTGAGGTATTAATTAATATTTATTAGAAACATTAATATATAATATAGCATGAACAGAGTTTTCATCACAGGCATGGGTTGCATCACCCCGCTTGGAAATAGCGTTGAAGCATTGTGGAACAGTCTGGTGAACGGTGTCTGTGGCATCGATTACATCCAGCAGATTGACCGCGAGAACCTTCCTGTGAAGGTTGCCGCCGAGGTGAAGGGCTTCAATCCCGAGGATTTCGGTATCGACAAGACCATGATACGTCACAACGACCGTTTCGCCCTCTTTGCGCTGGCGGCTGCCGCGCAGGCGATGGCCGACAGCGGCCTGCGTGTGGGCGAGGACATCGACCCGCGCCGTTTCGGCACGGCCATAGGCAGCGGCATCGGTGGCATCAAGACCTTCGAGCGTGAGCACGCCAACAAGCTGCAGTACGGCTTGCGCCGTATCTCGCCACTCTTCATCCCCGAGATGATCAGCAACATCGCCGGCGGCAATGTGGCCATCACCTATAATGCCCAAGGGCCCAATATCCCCGTGGTGACGGCCTGTGCCACAGGCACCCACAGCGTGGGCGAGGCCTACCGTCTCATCCATGAGGGTCGTGCCGACGCCGTCATCACCGGCGGCACCGAGGCGGCCATCTGCGAGATGGCTGTCGGCGGCTTCGCCAATATGAAAGCCCTCACCACGGTGGACGATCCCATGGCCGCCTCGCTGCCTTTCGACGCTCGTCGCAAGGGCTTTGTGCTGGGTGAGGGATGCGGTATTCTTGTCCTTGAGAGTGAGACGCTTGCCAAGAAGCGCGGCGCCAAGCTCTATGCCGAGGTCAGCGGCTACGGCAACACCTGCGACGCCCATCACTACACCGCCCCGCACCCCGAGTGCCGCGGTGGCGCCGAGTCGATGCGTCTGGCGCTGGAGGAGTCGGGCTTCAAGAGCGACGAGCGACTGTATATCAACGCCCACGGTACAGGCACGCCACTCAACGACAAGGGTGAGACGAAGGGTATCAAGGCGGCCCTCGGCGAAGAAGGTGCCCGCAAGGCGATGATCAGCAGCACCAAGTCGATGCACGGTCACATGCTTGGCGCCACGGGTGCCGTAGAGCTCATCATCAGCGCTATGGCGCTGCAGAACGGCGTCATCCCGCCGACGATCCACCTCGACCAGCCCGACCCCGAGTGTGATCTCGACTACACGCCGCACACCGCCCGCCAGTGGCAGGCCGACATCGCCATCAGCAACACCTTCGGCTTCGGAGGCAACAACGCAACGGTGGCGCTGCGTAAAGTTTAAAGTTTAGAGTTTAAAGTTTAGAGAAATATGAACGTATTGAACAGAGACGACATAAAAACCTTCCTGCCGCATCGTGAGCCGATGCTACTCATCGACGATGTGGTGATGGAAGGCGATGAGGCTATCGCCCACTACCATGTGCGTGGCGACGAGTTTTTCCTGCAGGGCCACTTCCCCGGCAACCCCGTGGTGCCCGGCGTCATCCAGTGCGAGATTATGGCTCAGTCGAGCTGCATCTTGGTGCGCGACGAACTGGTGGGCCGCACGCCGCTCTACAGCGGTATCAACAATGTGCGCTTCCGCCAGCCTGTGCGTCCCGGCGACACGATCGAGGTGCACGCCCATATCACCAGCCGCCGCGGGATGATATTTTTCGTGGAAGCCAAAGCCAGCGTCGACGGCAAGCCCTGCTGTCAGGGTGACCTCACGTTTGCGCTGATTGATAATAAATAGCCTCACCCCCAGCCCCTCTCCTGATAGGAGAGGGGGGGCACGAAACCATGGCTGGATTCCTCAACAAAACAACATATCCTGACAGATACGGCCTTTTGAAAGATTATGCAAAAGAGAACCGTAAAAACATGACAGAGGCAGAGCGTGTTTTATGGAATGCCTTGCGTGACAAATTGTCTGGTATTAGGTTCCGCAGACAACACCCAATAGGTGATTATATTGTGGACTTTATTTGTCTCCCCAAACGATTGGTCATTGAAGTTGACGGGGGGTATCATAGTGAGCCGAGACAGCAGGACGATGATGAGGTTCGTACAGCAAACCTGAATAACTGGGGATACAGAGTCATAAGATTCAGCAATGAAGAAGTTTTGTTTGACTTGAACAAAGTGATTGAGAAAATAGTAAAACAATTGTATAACGATTAAAAAAGTCCTCTACCAACACCCCTCTCCTCCTAGGAGAGGGGGTGGGGGTGAGGCCTTAATGATTATGCTTTTAAAAGACAAGATAACTTTGGTGACTGGCGGTTCCCGCGGTATCGGTCGCCGCACCGCGCAGCTCTTCGCAGAAGAGGGCGCCACCGTGATTTTCACTGATTTGCAGGAGAACGACGCCAGCCGTGAGCTCCTCGCCGAACTGCAGAAGGTCAGCCCCAAGAGCACCTTCATCGCCAGCAACGCCGCCGACTACGACCAGACGATGGCCGTCGCCGAGCAGGTGCAGAAAGAGTTCGGCCGTCTTGATGCCCTCGTCAACAACGCCGGCATCACCCGCGACGGCCTGCTGCTCCGCATGAGCCCCAAGGACTGGGACCTCGTGCTGGAGGTGAACTTGCGCTCGGTGTTCAACTACTGCAAGGCTTTCGCCCCCATGATGCTCAAGCAGCGCTCAGGCTCCATTATCAACACCTCGTCGGTGGTGGGCGTCAACGGCAACGCGGGCCAGTGCAACTACTCGGCCTCCAAGGCCGGCATCCTGGGCTTCACCAAGAGCCTCGCCAAGGAACTCGGCTCACGCGGCATCCGCTGCAACGCCATCGCCCCCGGCCTCATCGAGTCGGCGATGACCCAGGCGATGCCCAAGGAAGCCCGCGACAAGTGGCTCGCCGAGATACCACTCCGTCGCGGTGGTACCGACCTCGACATTGCGCGTACCTCGCTCTTCCTGGCCTCCGACCTCTCTGAGTATATCACCGGCCAGGTCATCTGTGTCGACGGCGGTGTGTCGTTGTAGGAGAGAGGAGAAAAGGAGTATAGTAGTAAAGTAATAAAAGGAGAAATGACTGCCATTGAAACCATGCTGGCGCACCGCTCGGTGCGCCAGTTTACTCAGCAGGCCGTTGAGGCCCAGATGCTGGAAGAGATAGTGGAGTGCGGCCTCCGTGCTTCCAATACAGGCAACATGCAGCTGTACAGCGTGATAGCCACTACCCAGGAGCCGCTGCGTTCCGATTTGTGCAAGCTGCACTTCGGCCAGTGCTCCACGGCGCCCCTGTGGCTGACCGTCTGCACCGATGTGGCCCGCTACCATCAGTATTGCCGTGTGAACGGCTGCGACGAACCCTACGGCAACCTGCTGTGGTTCATCTCGGCCCTCGTCGACGCCTCGCTCTGCGCGCAGAACATCTGTGTCGCCGCAGAGTCCAAGGGACTGGGATTCTGCTATCTGGGTACCGTCAACTACAATACGCGCCAGATTGCCGAGTTGCTGCAGTGCCCCATGGGGGTGGTGCCCGTCATCGCCATCGCCATGGGCTATCCGGCGGAGGCGCCGCGTCGCAGCGAGCGTCTCGGACAGGATGCCGTCCTGCACCGCGAGACCTACCATGTGCCCAGCGACGAGGAGCTGACAGAGAGCCACAAGGTGCGCGACGACGACCCCTTCAACAAGAGGATGGTCGAGGAGAACGGCACGCGCAACTACTGTGAGATATTCACCACCAAGCGCTACCCCCACGACCTGAACGTGGGCGTCAGCCGCGACCTGCTGCAGTTCCTCAAAGACAGCGGCATGTGGGAGTTCTAAGGTTTCAATATTTGGTCAGTTTGAAAACATTTCGTATCTTTGCACACTAATATCTATTAATAATATGAGTCTGAAGATTATTGTACTTGCCAAGCAAGTCCCTGATACAAGGAATGTTGGCAAGGATGCTATGACGGCGGAGGGTACGGTGAACCGTGCTGCTCTGCCTGCCATTTTTAACCCCGAAGATTTGAATGCATTGGAGCAGGCGCTCCGTATCAAGGAGCAGAATCCTGGTACCACTGTGGGCCTGCTGACCATGGGTCCGCCGCGTGCCGGCGAGATTATCCGCGAAGGTCTCTATCGCGGTGCTGATACCGGCTGGCTGCTCACCGACCGTCTCTTCGCCGGTGCCGACACACTGGCCACCAGCTACGCTCTGGCCACCGCCATCAAGAAGATTGGCGACGTGGACCTCGTCATCGGCGGCCGTCAAGCCATCGACGGCGACACTGCCCAGGTGGGTCCCCAGGTGGCTCAGAAACTGGGTTTGAATCAGGTTACTTATGCAGAAGAGATTCTGAAGATTGAGAACGGCAAGGCCACCATCCGCCGCATGATCGACGGCGGCGTGGAGGTGGTAGAGGCTCCGCTGCCCCTCGTTGTCACCGTCAACGGTAGCGCCGCCGAGTGCCGCCCGCAGAACGCCAAACTCGTCATGAAATACAAGTACGCTGCCTGCCCGCTGGAAGTGGCCGAGGACGACGCCCGCAAGGGTCTCCGCACCGGGCGCCCCTACCTCAACCTCACGCAGTGGAGCGTGGCTGACGTGGACGGCGACCCCAACCAGTGCGGCATGAGTGGTTCGCCGACGAAGGTGAAGGAGGTGCAGAGCATCGCCTTCCAGGCCAAGGAGAGCAAGAGCCTCACCGGCGCCGACGCCGACATCGACGGCCTCATCAAGGAATTGTTGAACGATAAGATTATTGGCTAATGAACAACGTATTCGTATATATAGAGATTGAAGGCACCGAGGTGCGTGAGGTCTCGCAGGAACTTCTGACCAAAGGCCGCAAGCTGGCCAATGAGTTGAAAGTAGAGCTTCACGCCGTAGCCATCGGCACCGGCATCAAAGGTAAAGTCGAGGAGCAGATACTCCCCTATGGCGTCGACAAGCTCTTCGTCTTCGACGCCCCCGAGCTCTTCCCCTACACTTCGGCACCGCATACCGACATCGTGGTGAACCTCTTCAAAGAGGAGCAGCCGCAGATATGCCTCATGGGCGCCACCGTCATCGGCCGCGACCTCGGCCCGCGTGTCAGCAGCAGTCTCACCAGCGGCCTCACCGCCGACTGCACACAGCTCGAGATTGGTCCCTACGAGGACAAGAAGAGCGGCAAGACCTATGAGAACCTGCTCTACCAGATACGTCCCGCCTTCGGTGGCAACATCGTGGCCACCATCGTCAACCCCGACCACCGTCCGCAGATGGCCACCGTGCGCAGCGGCGTCATGCAAAAAGCCGTCTATGAGGGCAATTGCAAGAAAGAGGTGGTCTATCCCGAGGTGGGCAAGTATGTCAGTCCTGAAGCCTTTGTGGTGAAAGTGCTCGACCACCATGTGGAGGCCGCCAAGCACAACCTCAAAGGGGCACCCATCGTCGTTGCCGGCGGCTACGGCGTGGGCAGCAAGGAAGGCTTCGACATGCTCTTCGAGCTCGCCAAAGTGCTTCACGGCGAGGTGGGCGGCAGCCGCGCCGCCGTCGATGCAGGCTGGATTGACAACGACCGCCAGATAGGCCAGACGGGTGTCACGGTGCACCCCAAGGTGTACATCGCCTGCGGCATCAGCGGCCAGATTCAGCACATCGCCGGCATGCAGGACAGCGGCATCATCATCAGCATCAACAGCGACCCCGAGGCCCCCATTAACAAAATCGCCGACTACGTCATCACCGGTACCGTCGAGGAGGTCGTCCCCAAGATGATCAAGTATTACAAGCAAAACAGCAAATAACCATGGGCAAGACAATGCAGCAACAGGATCACGACGCGTGGGAACTTGGGTATGGAAACCAATACAACACCGGTGACCACAATAATCTCGAATTGGAAGCCATGCGCGAAGCGCTACGTCGTCGCGAGGCTGAGGAGGCTGCCAAAAAGGTTGAGGAAGAGTCAAAAATAACAAACAACGAAGAACAAGAAGAACAATAAGTTATGGCAAACTATTATACCGACCATCCTGAGATAGCGTTTCACCTGGAGCATCCGCTGATGAAGCGGCTCGTGGAGTTGCGCGAAAAGAATTACGAGGACGCCGCCAACGGCATCGACTACGCCCCCGTGGATTACGAGGATGCCATCGAGAACTACCGTCGCATCCTGGGTATCACCGGCGATGTGGCTGCCAACGTCATCGAACCCAACTCCGAGAGTGTCGACCTTGAGGGGCCGCACCTGGAGAACAACCGCATGATCTATGCCAGCAAGACCGTCGAGAACCTCGAGCAGACCCGCAAGGCGGGCCTCTATGGCGTCTCGATGCCGCGCCGCTTTGGTGGATTGAACGTTCCCAACGTGGTCTTCAGCATGATGAGCGAGATTATCAGCGCCGCCGACGCCGGCTTCCAGAACATCTGGAGCCTGCAGAGCTGCATCGACACCCTCTACGAGTTCGGCAGCGAGGAGCAGCGTGCCAAGTACATCCCGCGTATCTGCGCCGGCGAGACGATGAGCATGGACCTCACCGAGCCCGATGCAGGCAGCGACCTGCAGCGCGTGATGCTCAAGGCCACCTTCGACGAGAAGGAGAACTGCTGGCGCCTCAACGGTGTGAAGCGTTTCATCACCAATGGCGACTCCGACATCCACCTCGTTCTCGCCCGCAGCGAGGAGGGCACCAAGGACGGCCGTGGCCTGTCGATGTTCATCTACGACAAGCGCAACGGCGGCGTCGACGTGCGCCACATCGAGCACAAGCTCGGCATCCACGGCAGCCCCACCTGCGAGCTCACCTACAAGAACGCCAAGGCCGAGCTCTGCGGCGACCGCAAGCTGGGTCTCATCAAATACGTCATGGCCCTGATGAACGGCGCCCGTCTCGGTATCGCCGCCCAGAGCGTCGGTGTGGAGCAGGAGGCCTACAACGAAGGTCTGGCCTATGCCCGCGAACGTGCCCAGTTCGGCGAGAAGATCATCAAATTCCCCGCCGTCTACGATATGCTCAGCCGCATGAAGGCCAAGCTCGACGCCGGCCGCAGCCTGCTCTATCAGACCGCCCGCTATGTGGACCTCTACAAGAGCCTCGAGGACATCAGCCGCGACCGCAAGCTTACCCCCGAGGAGCGCAACGAGATGAAGCAGTACAGCCGTCTGGCCGACGCCTTCACGCCCATCGCCAAAGGTATGAACAGCGAGTACGCCAGCCAGAACGCCTACGACGCCATCAGCATTCACGGCGGCTCGGGATTCATCATGGAGTACAAGAGCCAGCGACTCTACCGCGACGCACGCATCTTCAGCATCTACGAGGGTACCACCCAGTTACAGGTCGTCGCCGCCATCCGCTACGTCACCAACGGCACCTACCTGCAGGTCATCAAGGACATGCTGCAGAGCGAGGTGAGCGACGCCATGAAGCCTCTGAAGGCCCGCATCGCTCCGCTGGTGGATCTCTATGAGAAGGCCGTCAACTACGTCAAGGAAGCCAACAACGAAGACGTGCACGACTTCCTGGCCCGCCGTCTCTACGACATGACCGCCGAGATTATCATGAGTCTCCTCATCATGGACGACGCCACCCGTGCTCCCGAACTCTTCGAGAAGAGCGCCAACGTCTATGTCCGCATGACTGAGGAAGATGTCTGCGCCAAAGCCTACTACGTGATGCACTTCACCGAGGCCGACCTCGCATCGTTCCGTGCCGAATAATTTTAATTACAAACTGATATGAGAAAAGTCGTAGTATTGCTCCTTGCACTCACGCTGACCATGGGCACTCAGGCCCAGGTGGGGAGAGTAGTGGGCGGAGCCCTCAAGAAAAAGATGGAGCAGACCTTAGAGAAGAAAGTGGGTGAGTCCTTGGGTGTGTCGAAGCAGGAATCCTCTCCCAGGGCGACACAGCAGTCGACAGAGGAAGAGATGGATGAAAACCATGTCCCCACCCCCGAGGAGGTGATGGCGATGGTGCCTCAGATACCTGCGCCGCAGCAGTTGGCGGAGTATGCCTGTGAGCAGAACCGTGCCAATCAACGTACCCTCAAGGTGCTCGCCAATCCCACTACCACATTCGTCTCCAAGATGGTTGTGGCATCGGCCTCGGGCTATGTGGTCATGATGGGTGGCGCCAAAGCAGGAAGCCTGTACAACTACGACGAGCATCTGTTCGGCGAGTTGGGCATCAGTGAGGAGCAGTACAACAATATGAGTGACGAGGATAAGCAGGAACTGACCACCAAGTATGCCAACGAGTTGCTGGACCGTTATCTGCGTACCGCGGAGAGACTCGCTTCCGACGAGGAGTATAGCAAGTTGATGGAGCAGTACACCGCCCTAGATAAAGAGATAGAGACGAAATATGGCGAAGTCGATTCGATTTGCGGCGATATGTGGCAGAAGAACTACGGCGCCAAAAAAGAGCCTTCGGAGAACGACAGGTGCGCCTATTTCCAGATGGCTGCCCCGTTGCAGCACAAGGTCGTTGTCGATGTCATGAAGGTCCGTAAGGACCGTCAGCTGCCCATCGCCAAGAAAATGGACGCCCGCGTGCAGGAACTTGCCAATCGCTATCCCGAAGAGGTTTATGTGGGCTTCTACAACCAGGGAGGCCTCTGCGCCACTTCCTATGTCGGCGATGCCATGCGTCTGGTCAATATCACCATTCCCCGTTAAGAACACTAAACACAATTGATAGAATATGAAAGTCAGAGAACTTGTCGAAAAACTGAATCTCCGTGTATTGTGCGGTGAGAGCGGCCTCGACCGCGACATTGACGGCTGCTATGTCAGCGACCTGCTGAGCGACGTGATGGGCAATGCCGAGATGGGCAACGTCTGGGTGACGCTGCAGACCCACAAGAATGTGATGGCCATAGCCTCGCTGAAAGAGCTGGCCTGTGTCATCCTCGTCAAAGGCCTCACCGCCCCCGAGGACACCGTCGAGCAGAGCAACGAGGAGGGCATCCCCTTCCTCAGCACCGACATGCAGACCTACGAGACGGTCGGTAAGATATACCAGTTGCTTAATTAGGAGGTAAGGAGACAGGAGTTAAGACAAATGTTATGGTAGCTCCTTTCAAAGCTGACCTGCATATCCATACGGTACTATCGCCGTGTGGCGACTTGGAAATGTCGCCCACGGCGATTGTCGACCGTGCCCTTGCTCGCGGCCTTGACATGATAGCCATCAGCGACCACAACACCACCCGTCAGGTCAAAGTGACCCAGCAGATAGGCAAACAGAAAGGCCTCTTTGTGCTGGGAGGCGTGGAGGTGACGTCGCAGGAAGAGGCCCATTGTCTGTGCTACTTCGAGACCGACGAACAGCTGGACGCCTTCCAGGAGTTCCTCGACGCCCACCTGCCTCCGATACCCAACGACGAAGACCGTTTCGGCTACCAGCTTATCGTCGACGAGAACGACGAGATAGTTGGGGAGGAGCAGTATCACCTGCTCAACGCCATTGATGTCGACATCGACGGCATCTACGACGAGGTGCACCGCATTGGCGGCCTCTTTGTGCCCGCCCATATCAACAAGGGCACCACCAGCCTGACGAGCCAGCTAGGCTTCGTGCCTCCCGACCTTCGTGCCGACGGTCTGGAGATAAACAAGTTCATCACCCGCGACGAGATTGTCAAGAAGTTCGCCTATCTTAAACGTTTCAACTTCATCACCGACAGCGACGCCCATTTCATCGACAACGTGGGTGACGTCTACAATGTCATCTATATGGAGCACCGCTCCTTCAGCGAGTTCGCCAAAGCGCTGCGCGGCGAGGAGGGTCGATGGATAGACACTATGTATTTCCGTGAACATAAACTGCGGTCACTATGAGATACCTCACAGCCATATCCCTTTTCTTGCATCTCTGTCTCGCCACGACTGCGCAGACGGGCAACCTCTCTGTCACCAAAACCCCGCCGCCTGTCCACTATGGCGTCAACTTCGTGTCGCAGCATGGCGAGGCTTTCAACGTCTATATCGACGGCAACCTGCAGAATCGGTTGCCCTTGGGACGTGTGCTGGTGACGGAAGTCACCGACCAGGTCCATGAGGTCGTTGTCATCCTCAAACGTCCTGTCGAGAAGGCCGCCGTGCTCCAGTTGCGTCCCAACGAGAAGGTCGTCACCGTTAACGTCAACTATGACGCACGTCTGGGGGAACTCTACCTCTACACCGCCGCCCGCAACCGTCCCGACACCGAGGAGCGCAATGCTCTGCGCGAGGAGGCCCGCCGTGTGGTGACGCTCGACTCCGAGACGCGTGAACCGGAGCAGGAAGCTGTCGCCGAGGAGGTCCCGTTCTACGAAGTCACCCCCGACGGACTCGACTCTATGCTGCTGCGCATGAGGTCGCTCTCCTTCGACAACGAGCGTCTCGCGCTGGGCAAGGTCATCGTAGCCTCGTCGCATCTCACCGCGGCTCAGATAGCACGTCTGGCCGAGAGCATCGACTTCAGCAACTCACAGGTCGAGTTTCTTAAATATGCCTATGGCTATTGCATCGATCCCGCCAACTACTACCGCACCATCGATGTGCTCACCTTCACCAGCGATAAGAGGAAGGTGCTTGACTATATAGCCACGCAGAAGTAATCAGAAGAACACCACTTTGGAGGGCAGCATGCCCACCTCCCGTTTCCAACACAGGGTGCCGTCTGCCGTGAAGCAGTAGAGGTCGCCGTTGGTGCTGTAGTTACCGTCGGTGCCCACATAGATGTTACCGGTGGCGGGATGCACGGCGATGCAGTAGGGGTTGTTGATGCCGCAGGAGGTCAGGAGAGGCGTCGTCGTGAAGGTCGTGGCGTCCATCTTGAGGAAAGAGGTGGTCATGTTCCACGAGGCGTCGTAGGTCGACATATAGCCGTAGATGTCCCCGTTGCTGACGGTCATCTTGGTGAGCGGCTGTCCTGTCTGGCTGACATTGAGCGTCGTGGCGTCGATGACGGCCGACCCTTCACCCTCGGTCGTCCCATTGGACATATTCCACACACCCCAGCAGTTGACGATAAGGTGGTTGTCGTCGATGACCATGACCGTCTGCGGGTTGGGACCTACCACGATGGGTGTGGCGCTGGCAAAGGTGGCGAGGTCGACCACATACACCTTGTTGTCGTAGGTAATCTCACTCTGGCTGTTGCCAATCCAGGAGCTGACGGCGAACAGTTTGCCGGCGGCGATGGCCACACCCTCGGGATTGTAGCTGCCCAGCGGACAGGTGGCTTCCACCTGCAGGGTGGCGGTGTCGATACGTATCACGCTGGCTGGATTGTAGCAGGTAACATAGAGCTTGCCGCCGTCGGCAGCCATGTAGCGGGGCCCGCGGGTGCCGAGGTCCACATGGGTGGAGGCGCCGGTGGCGGTGTCTATCACCTCGAGGCAGCCCGATTTCCATACGGTGACGTAAGCCTTGCTGCCATAAACCAGCAGGTCCTGTGCCACATCGCCCAGCTGGTGTCCGTTGTGGGTGGCGAACCAGTGGTTGACGACGTCGCTTGTGGTGAGGTTCAGGTACGACAGCGAGGCGTTGTTGCCCTCGGGGCCTTCGTTGAGCACTAGGGCATGGGGCGCAGCGAGGGTGTCGTTGCCGGAGGGGTTGACGGGTTGGGGCTCGGGTTTCTCGCAGGCGCTGAGGCCGGCGACCACGAGGGCGAGAGTCAATAAGCGGGTGATCGGTTTCATATTATAATCATATTAGAATTCATAGGTGACGGCGAGGCGGTAGTTGCGCCCCATCATGGGGTAGTATTGTACCACCTCGTATTGTGTGTCGAGCAGGTTGAGCACCTGCACCTGCACGCGCAGCGTGCCCCACCGCAGGTCGAAGCGGCGGTCGGCGCTGAGCCCGAGGTCGCAGTAGGCGGGCAGACGGTTGTTGGCGTTGTTCTGCGCATAGGCGTAGCGGTGCCCCACCACCATGGCGGTGGCGCCGAGGTTCACCCAGCGGCTCTCCCAGCGCAGGCTGCCGCCGCCCGAATGCCGTGGGGTGTAGCGTATCTGGTAGCCGTAGGTTTTCTCGTCGGTGGGGTCGCTCATGTCGACGGCATGAGCGAAGCTGTAGTTAATCTGACAAATGAAAGTTGAAAACTGAAAGTTGGCGGTGGCGTCGACGCCGAGGATGTGCACCAGCCCCAGGTTTTCCATCGTCCAGTAGTACATGTTGGAGCCCGGCTTGGCGATGATCTTGTCTTCCACGCGGTTGAAGTAGCCGTCGACGGTGGCGTTGAGATGGTCGGTGGCGTAGGTGACGCCGATATTGTGCTGGTGGGCCCTCTCGGGACGCAGGTTGCGAGGGATGGAGAGGAAGAAATACAGCTCGCTGAAGTTGGGCACGCGGTAGGTCTCCTTGTAGAAGTAGCGCAGCGTGAGGCCTGTGATGGGCGTGTATAGCACGGCGGCATAGGGCGACAGGCGGCGGTATGCCGGGCAGGTGTCGAGGTCGCCCACACGGTCCCGTGTGGCGGTGGCCAGCAGATGGGCACGGCCTTCGAGGGGGCCTGCGTGGGCGCGGGCCGACAGCACCGTCAGCAGGCTGCTGCGCAGCACGTCGTTGCGGTAGGCCAGGTTGCTCCGCAGGTTGCTCATGTCGCCGTCGGCAGCCATGCTCAGCTCGAACCACGGCAGCGCATGCCACAGGGCGCTGGCGCTGATGTAGCCCTCACGCTGGCGGTAGTGGTTCTCCATATAGTTGTTGACATACCCCAGCGCCAGGCTGTCCTCGTATTGGTCGTAGCCGCTCATGGCCTTGCCCAGCAGCTGCCACTGCCAGCGCTCCTTCTCCACACGCCACCGCACCTGGGTGAAGGCGGAATGCTCGTGGGTGCTTTGCGCCGAGGTGTAGCTGCTGTTGAGCACCACCTGTCCGGGGAGCTGGTGCATGCCTCTCATATAGTGTACCTTGGCCGTCAGCGTGTTCTTGGGGGCGATGCTGTAGAACAGGTTGCCGTCGGCGGTGAACATATGCATCGCCGAGTGCAGGCGGCGCTCATGGGTGGTCAGGCCCGTATGGTCGTAGGTGTGGTAGAGCGTGAAAGGGTAGTCGCCGTCGCTTTTCAGCCAGTTGACCCACACGCTGCTCTTCAGACGCCGGCTCCATTTCTGCTCCCACAGCGCCGTGGGGTTCATCATGCCGAAGCTGCCCAGTTCCATGCCCACCTTGAGGTTCGTGCGCTCCGCCAGGAAGAACTGTGGCTCGGAGGTCTCGATGTTGAGCACGTTGCCTGCGGCATAGGCGCGTGCCGACAGCAGCGGCTCCTGCTGCTGCCCTTGGCTGAAGCTCACGTAGGCCGCGTTGCCCAGCAGATAGCGTCCCAGGTCCACTTGGCCGTTCTGGGCGTTGTCGACGGCCACGCCGTCGATGGTCACCGTCGAGAACTGGCTGCCCAGGCCGCGGGCCGAGACGGTTTTCATGCCGCCCACGCCGCCGTAGTCCTTCAGCGTGACGCCGGCCATCTGGCGCACGGCGTCGCTGAGCTGCAGCAACCCTTGGGCCTCGATGGCGGCGGCCTCGAGCACCTGCGTGGGCGCTGCGGTGCGCAGGGTGGCGGGGGTGCGCTGGCTGCTAACCTCCACCTCGTCAAGGATTTGTATGGTGTCTTGTGCTGTTGCAGAAGAAAGAAAAGCCCAGGAGCACAGAACGTAGAGCAGCGTGGCCACCGAGCATTGTGGTCGGTGGACGATAAACTTTACGATACGATACAATACAATGCTCATTTTCTTCAGTCCTTTCCTCGAGGGCTTTTTCTTTTGCGGCTTTGGCAGGTCTTCTGGCTCGCCTCCACACATCCGCCTTCCCATACACCTATGGCGGTGCACAGTGGCTTGTTGGATGTGTAAACCATTGAGGCTCACAGCAGCGGGACTGCTCGGGATTCGCACCCGATTCCCTCTTGGCGCCCACTTTGGGCGACCAAAACCGGCTGCAAAGATACGAAAAAAAATGAGAAATGAGAGAGGAGAAAGGAAAAATGAGAAAGGAGAGATGACGGAAGAGTTAAATAATGTTAATTATTCACCTCCCGTGGTCCAAAACGCACCTTTTATTCGTCTTATTGGCAACAAAACCGGCCGCCGAGGCATCTATTAGGTCGAGAGTGCACAATCACCAATTATTAACCCACAAACCCGCAAAACAATGAAAACGAAAGTCCTTTTTACAGTTGCCCTGCTAACGGCGCTGCTGTGTCCACAAAAGGCGGAAGCCTATCTCTTCAACAGTGTCTCTCCCTCGGGGCACACTCTTCATTACGACACGATTGGTGGCTCGGCCGCAGTTGTGGGATTCTATAATGGTACGCTTACCGGCGACTTGATTATCCCCGACAGCGTGACCTACAACGGTGTGACCTACGCCGTGACCGAAATCTATGAAAATGCCTTTAGGAACAATCCGGGCATGACCTCGGTGTCGATACCGAACACCGTGAGATGGATAGGGGGTATGGCCTTCAAAAACTGTACGGGTTTGACCTCCATCACCATCCCCGAGTCGGTTACCCGCATCGGCTTCATACCCTCGCGCCAGGTGTTTGATTGCACGTTCCAAGGGTGTACAGGTCTTACGGAGGTCATTTTCAATGCCGACAGCTGCATCTCAATGCGTAGCCCCTTTCTCGATTGTGATAATAGTATCACCACGCTGGTTATCGGCAATAATGTGAAGGCAATTCCCGAGACGGCTTTCCGCGACTGCGGCGGTATCACTTCGCTCTACATCCCGGCGTCGGTGTCGCATATCGGTTTCATGGCTTTTGAGGGTTGCGGCGAGGTGGCCTCCATCGTGGTGGATGCGAACAACCCTGTGTTTGACAGCCGCAACAACTGCAACGCCATCATCGAGACGGCCACCAACACGCTGGTGCGTGGGTGCCACAATACGGTGATCCCGGCCGAAGTCCGCACCATCGGTAAGGCGGCCTACGCAGGCTGCACCCACATCACCTCGTTCGCCATTCCGCCGACCATCGACACCCTCGAGGTCGGCGCCTTCCGCGGATGCACGGCAATGACGTCGGTGGACATCCCTTCTTCTGTCAAGTGGATTGACAACGCCGCCTTCTATCATTGCGAGTCGCTGGCGTCGGTGACGGTACCCTCATCGGTGGATTTTCTGGGCACGAATGCATTTGCACACTGTCTCAGTTTGACTACGGCGGTTATCCCGTCTTCGGTCACGTCGCTCCGCGGCTACACCTTCTTTGGGTGCGAGAACCTGACCTCGGTTTCGCTGCCTGCCACACTCACAAGGATGTCCAGCTGCGAATTCAAGAATTGTAGCAACCTGACCTCTGTCGACATTCCCGAAGGTGTGGACTATATGGGCGAATATCTGTTTTTTGGATGCTCCCGATTGAGTTCTGTCACCCTTCCCCGTGGGCTCCACTATTTGGGAGATTATGCATTCTTCGCCTGCAGTGGGTTGACCTATATCCGCTCGTTGGCGCCAGAGGTGCCGGAGACCCCGGACACTTCCTATATGTTCCTGTTTGTGCCTGACGATATTCCCGTCTATGTTCCCTGTGGCAGCAGTGTGGCCTACGACAGCGCCTGGGGACACTTCACCAACTTTGTCGAGGAGTTGAGCTTTACCTACGATATCCAGAGCGCGGACAGCGCTCAGGGCATTGTGGAGATTCAGACGATACCGACTTCCTGTGAGGACAATACGCTGACGTTCTCTGCCTCGGCAGCCGACGGCTATGCCTTCAGCCATTGGAGTGACGGCAACACCGAGAATCCCCGCTCGTTACAGCTCACGCAAGATACGGCGCTGACTGCCAACTTCTCCAGCACGATGGCTGTCGACGAGGCCGATGGCCAGCGTTCGGACATCAATGTGCGTGCTGTGGATGGTCGCATCGTGGTGGAAGGCGCCGAGGGTGAGACGGTCTGCGTGTATGACATAATGGGCCGCCCTGTAAGTGACCAGGTGCAGCCTGCGGGGGTGTATATCGTCAAGGTTGGCGACCGTTCCGCCAGGAAGGTAGTAGTGATCCGATGAGGTCGTTCTCCATCGCCTGGGTGATGCGGATGTTGACAAAGTCGCCCGGGCGGATGGAGGCCTGGGTTTGCCGGACGAGGACCTCGTCGTCGACTTCGGGACTGTCATATTCTGTACGGGCGACTATATAGTCGCCCTCTCTTCTGTCCACAATGCAACGGTACACCTTGCCCACACGGGCCTGGTTTTTCTCAAGCGAGATTTCTTCTTGTATGGCCATCAGTTCGCTGACGCGGCGCTGTTTTTCCTCTTCGGGTACGGGGTCGCCGAGGTGCTCGGCGGGGGTGCCCTCCTCGGGTGAGTATGCGAAGCATCCCATGCGGTCGAAACGGGCCTCGCGGACGAACTGCTTGAGTTCCTCAAACTCCTCTTCGGTCTCGCCCGGGTAGCCCACGATGAGCGTGGTGCGTATGGCAGCGTCGGGCAGCTTGGCACGGAAGGTCTGCAGCAGGCGCAGTGTGCCTTCGCGGTCGATGCCGCGCTGCATGGAGCCGAGGATACGGCTGTTGATATGCTGCAGGGGTATGTCGATGTAGTTGCAGATGTTCGGATGGTGGGCGATGGCGTCGATGGCATCCTCGGGGAAGGAGGAGGGGTAGGTGTAGTGCAGGCGTATCCAGGGGGCGCCGCTTTCTTCAGCAAGGCGGTTGAGTAGCTCTCCCAGCGCACGGCGACGGTAGAGGTCGAGTCCGTAGTAGGTGGTGTCCTGAGAGATGACTATCAGTTCTTTTACTCCTTCTGCCACCAACTGTTTGGCCTCTGCCACCAGCTCTTCCATAGGCCGCGAGCGGTGGGCTCCGCGGATGAGGGGTATGGCGCAGTAGGAACAGCTGCGGTTGCAGCCTTCGGCAATCTTCAGGTAGGCGTAGTGGCTGGGGGTGGAGAGGGGACGTGTGAGTGCTTTAAGATCCTTAGGGTCCTTAAGGTCTTTAAGGTCGGAGGCTATCTGCTCCCACTCGTGGACGCCATACCAGACGTCGACTTCGGGTATCTCCTTGGCCAGCTCGTCTTTGTAGCGCTCCACCAGGCAGCCACAGACGATGAGGCGCGGATGTCCGGGCAGGGAGGCTTGCTGGAGGATGGTGTTGATGCTCTCCTCTTTGGCGTCGCCGATGAAGCCGCAGGTGTTGACGATGATGGCGTCGAAGTTCTGGTCGGGCTGGCCGTCGAAACAGACGGTGTGGCCCTGCGCCTTCAGTTTCCCTGCCAGATTCTCGCTGTCGACGGTGTTCTTGCTGCAGCCGAGGGTGATGATGTTGATTTTCATTCGAACAAGGAGTCTACGAATTCGGAGGGGTTGAAGAGCTGGAGGTCGGTCATCTTCTCGCCGAGGCCTATGTAGCGGACAGGGACCTGGAACTGGTCGCTGATGCCTATAATGACGCCGCCTTTGGCGGTGCCGTCGAGTTTGGTGAGGGCGAGGGCGTTGACGTCGGTGGCCTGGGTGAACTGGCGGGCCTGCTCGATGGCGTTCTGACCCGTGGAGGCGTCGAGGACGAGGAGCACCTCGTGGGGTGCGTCGGGCACCAGCTTCTGCATGACGCGGCGTATCTTGGTGAGCTCGTTCATGAGGCCCACTTTGTTGTGCAGACGTCCGGCGGTGTCGATGATGACGACGTCGGCGTCCTTGGCGAGGGCGCTCTGCAGGGTGTCGTAGGCCACGCTGGCGGGGTCGGCACCCATGCCCTGCTGTACGATGGGCACGCCGACACGGTCGGCCCAGAGCTGCAGCTGTTCGACGGCGGCGGCACGGAAGGTGTCGGCGGCGCCGAGGATGACGCTGCGGCCGGCTTCCTTGTAGCGGTAGGCCAGCTTGGCGATGGTGGTGGTCTTACCGACACCATTGACGCCCACCACGAGGATGACGTAGGGCTTCTTGGGCAGCGGCGCGTCGAATGCGGCGGGGAAGTGGGTCTGGGGTTGGCGTAGCAGTTGTGCTATCTCGGCACGCAGGATAGAGTTGAGCTCGGAGGTGCTGATGTATTTGTCGCGCCGGATGCGCTCCTGCAGTTTCTCGATGACCTTGAGGGTGGTCTCGACGCCCACATCGGAGGTGATGAGCGTCTCCTCGAGGTTGTCGAGGACATCGTCGTCGACGGTCGATTTGCCGAGGATGCTGCGGGAGATTTTCTGGAAGAAACTCTCTTTGGTTTTGGCCAGTCCGCTGTCGAGGGTTTGGCGTTCGGCGTCTTTTTCTTTCTTGCTGAAGAGTCCCATATTTTTAGTTATTAGTTTCGGTTTTTTGAAGGAGTTCAAGAAGTTCAAGACAAATGTATTTGTTGGGTCCGTTTTTGCTAGTAGTGGTATTGTCTTATCTCCTGTCTCCTTATTGTTTCATTTTTCAGTTTCCGAGGGCTTTTTCCATAGTAGGGCGTATCTCTTTGTCGAATATTTTCTGGTAGCGTTCGTAGGGGTATTTGTCGCAGTCGCCGGAGGCGAAATACCAGAGGATGATGGTGAATTCCTTGGCCGAGTAGAAGCCTGGGATGGCTTGCAGCGGGGTACCGTCGGATTTGTAGAGCGCGAAAGTGGGGTAGCCCTGCAGGCCGCGGGCGAACTCATGCTGGCGGTTGCGTCCGGTGAGGACAGGATGGTAGGTCTTGCCTTTCCATTGGAAAGTGTTGGTGCCTTCGGCGTCGAATTTGACGGGGTAGAAGTATTTGTTGAGTATCTTGGCGACGGTGGCGTCGCTGAAGGTCTCGCGGTCCATCTTCTTGCAGTAGCCGCACCAGGAGGTGTAGAAGTCGACGAAGTACATCTTCTCACCAATCTTGGCCTGCGAGGCTTCCTCGATGGTGTGCCATTTCACCTGGGCTTGGGCCGAGTTGAAAATTGAAAACTGAAAGTTGAAGATTAGGCTTGCGCAGAATACAATTGCTTTTATCTTATTCATCATGATTCTTAATTTTTAATTATTAATTCTTCTCTCTACCACTCGTATTGCCAGTCTTTTTCGTTGTCTTGCTGTTCTTCGATGTATATCTCTTCGCGTTCCTCGCGGTCGCGCAGGCGGAAGAGGCGTCCCAGCCAGTCGTCTTTCTTGGAGCGTGTCTGGGTTTTCTTGTTCTTGTCTTCTTCGATGATGCGAGCCAGTTGTCCGGCGTAGTTCTCGACGTAGGAGTGGTTGGCTGTGGGGTCGAGGTGGATGACGGCGCCGGTGTAGTAGTGGCGCAGGATGCTGTCGTAGCTGTAGCCGAGGCCTACCATGCGTATGGTTCCCTCCTGGCTGAGTCCCACGCCGTGGCCGTAGCCGTGTCCGTGGAGGATGACGGACTCGGTGACGCTGTCGACGCTGACGCTGAAGAAGGTGGACTTCAGCTGGAAGTCGGTACGGATGCGGGTGAGGGGTATGTCGAGAAGGCGCACACGGCGTTGCTCTTGTGTGAAGTGGAGCAGGCTGTCGCGGATGGCGCTGTCGTTGATGTCGAGGTTGTGCTTCTTGGCGAAGTAGTTGAGCCAGCGGTCGAGGCTGATGGTTTTCACCCAGTCGCTCTGGCGCATGTGGTAAGAGAAGGTGTCCTGCACGGAGCGCAGGTAGGGTAGCGCCGCGCGCCACACGTCTTCCGAGTTGCAGGTCTGTCCGCCGGAGTTGGAGTGGAAAGGTGTCTCGATGAGGGCGCCGAGGCTGTCGACGAGTGTCTCGCCGCTGCTCTGGATGGCTCCCATCATGATGTCGGGCCGTATGCAGCGGTTCTGGTAGGCCTGGCAGTGGACGAAGTCGCAGAAGTTGTAGCCGTCGGCGGCATGTTTGTTCATGTTGCGCAGCGCCCAGGTGCGGCTGATGATGGCCTGTATGCGGAAGATGTCGCTCTGGGTGCCGTAGATTTCGCTCTGCACCACGCCGGCGATATAGGTCTCGAACTCTACGTCGTTGATGAGCAGCAGTTTGCCGCCTTTCAGGGGGCTGACCTCGAGGTTGCCCTCGTAGGTGCGCTGTTTCTGGCCCTCAGGATTCAGACAGAGGATGCAGGCGGTGTCGGTGGCTTCGAGGCGCAGGGTGCTGAAGGTGCCGTAGTCGTCCTCGTTGACGCTGACATGCAGTTTGCCGCCGTCGGGGCGGATGATGACGGAGCGCCCTTCGCCCACCATGTCCTCGATGAGCTGGTCGCCGTCGGCATAGAGGTTGTAGTAGCCGAGGTCGAAGGATACGTTGAGGGTGGTTATCTGGGCGTTGCTATACAGACGTACCCGGATGTGTTCGGCATGAGCGGACTGGAGGGTCAGGAGGAGCAGGAGTATGGACAGCAGACGGCGCATGTGAGTTACGATTTGTGAGTTATGAGGTCGATGATGGCTTGTGCGGTGCGTGCGCTGGCGCCGCTGCCAGCAATGAGCGTCCGCATCTGGGCATATTGTGTGAACATGCGGATGCGGTTGGCGTCGTTGGTTGTGATGAGTTGGAATTCCTGTTCCAGACGGGCGTGGTTGAAGTCGTCCTGAATCAACTCGGTGACGACGGGCTTGTCGGCAATAAGGTTGACCAGCGAGATGTACTTGATACGTTTGCCGACGATAAGCCGGGCGATGGCGATGGAGATGGGGTTGGCGCGGTAGCATACCACCTGCGGCACGTTGAAGAGCGCCGTCTCGAGTGTGGCGGTGCCGGAACATACGACGGCGGCGTAGGCCGATGCCAGCAGCGGGTAGGTCTGGTCGTAGACGACCTCAAGGTTGCTGGAGTGTTTCTCAATCAATTCGTCGTAGAACTCCTTGCTGATGAGACTCATGCCGGCCACGATGAAGCGATACTCGGGATGGCGCCGGGCCAGTTGCACCATCAGCGGCAGGCTTTTCTTGAGCTCTTGCCGGCGGCTGCCGGGCAGCAAGGCAATCACAGGGCGTTCGCCGTTGAAGGCAGGCTCGAACAGCTGGTCCTTGACGGCGTCCAGCAGCGGGTGTCCCACGTAGAGCGCCTGGGGCATGTCGTTCTCGGCAAAGAAGCGCTCCTCGAAAGGAAGGATGTAGCAGAGTAGGTCGAGGCTCTTGCGCATCCCTTTGATGCGACCTTTCTTCCAGGCCCAGAGATTGGGCGAGATATAGTGCACCGTCTTGAAGCCCCGCTCGTGGGCCCAGGTCTCGATTTTGAGGTTGAAGCCCGGATAGTCGATGCCGATGACGGCGTCGGGGTGCCACGTTTCGATGTCGCGTTTGCAGAAGCTTATATTGCCCAGTACGGTGCTCAGATGTGCCACCACCTCGACGAAGCCCATGATGGCGAGGTCGCGGATGTGGCGCACAGGGGTGCCGCCCACGGAGGCCATCATGTCGCCTCCCCAGAAGCGGAACTGTGCGTCGGTGTCTTTCTCACGCAGTGCCCGCATGAGGTTGGCACCGTGGAGGTCCCCCGAGGCTTCACCGGCTATGAGGTAGTATTTCAAGGCTTAAGGTTTAAAGAGTGGGAGCTGAGGAGGTAATACATGAAAGCCACGAAGGTGACAAAGAGGATGGTGGCGAGGGTCTTGGTGACAATGGGGTGCTGTCGGGTTCGGGCGTAGGCGCGCAGGATGAGGATGGGAGGGATGAACATGCCGCCGAACCAGCGTATGTGGCTGGCTAGGTCTTCGCCGGCCAGCAGCAGACCTGCGGCCAGCAGCAGGCAGAGGAGCATCTCGGAGCCTAGGCCCGATACCAGGCCCACCGCTATTTTGTCCTGTGTGAAGAAGTGTTTCATCTTATAGCTCCATATTTTTTAACTCGCCGATGGCGGGGTAGTGGGTGTAGTCGGTATGTATGGGCACCACGGATACGTAGCCGTGCATCAGCGCCCATTCGTCGCTGGTGTCGGGAGGTTCATTGCAGACGAACTTGCCCGTCAGCCACCAGTAGGGGCGACCAATGGGGTCGACGCGTTTCTCAAAGCTGTCGAGCCATTTCCCTGAGGCTTGGTGGCACAGACGGATGCCCTTTATCTCGTCGGCGGTGAGCCGAGGGATGTTGACGTTGAGTGCTACGTCGGCCGGCAGGCCGTGCTTGAGGACATGGCCGACGATGTGGCGCACGATGGGCCGCGAAGGCTCGAAGTCGGCTTCGAGGCTGTGGTTGAGCAGCGAGAAGCCTATGGCGTTGACGCCTAACACGGTGGCCTCGATGACGGCACCCATGGTGCCGCTGTAGAGCACATTGATGGAGCTGTTACTGCCGTGGTTGATACCGCTGAGCACCAGGTTGGGACGTCGGGGGCAGAAGTGCTCGTAGGCCAGCTTGAGGCAGTCGACGGGGGTTCCGTCGCAGGCGTAGACATGGAGTCCCTTCTCCTGCTGGACTTCCCGCACACGCACAGGTACCTTGGTGGTGAGGCTGAGACCTTTGGCCGAAGCGTTCTGCTCGGGGGCCATAACCACCACGTCGCCGAACTCACGGGCCACCTCGGTCAGCACCTTGAGCCCACGGGCGGCATAGCCGTCGTCGTTAGTGATGAGTATCAGCGGCTTCATCGGGCTATGCGTTGTTTCTCGTGGCCCAGGAAATAGCTGGCGGGCTGGAGAATGTTGTCGAAGATATAGTATTGTATCAGCACCGTGTCCTCGGTGGTGGCGTTCTCGCCACGAATAAGTGCGTAGAGGCGGTCGACGTCGAAGGTCTCGTACATCTCGGGGTCGGGCATGACCAAGAGGTCGTCGGGATTCTCGTATTTGATGAAGGTGCGCATCTCGCGGGTGTGTCCCGCGGTGTCGGTGATGCGTAGGATGGTGCGCGGAGTGCCGCTGACGCAGCTGTCGGCGAAACTGTTGGGCACGATGGCGGCGTATTCGTCGAAGTTGAGGTAGGTGAACGAGGAGAGCATCTGTGCCACACGGGCTGTGTCGAAGCCTGCGGCCCGTTGTCCGTTCGCCAGCTCCAGGTGGAAGCCCTCGCCCTCACGTTGCACGGCAAAGCTCTCTTCGGGCTTGTCGGGTATCGTCAGTTCTACACGGTCTATGGCTTTGACGTCAAGGTCAACGATGAGGTGGCTGCGCCATTTCAGCGGGTCGGTGATGAAGCGTGGCGTGGGGAAGCCACGGAAGCCCGGTATGTGGATGACGTAGGGCACCTTGTCGCCTTCGCGGTACATATAGGAGGCCATCATGTCCTGTGTCTCGCGTCCCACAAAGTAGGTGACGGTGTGTTTCTCGCGAGGGAAGAGGGTCAGGCGGCCGCCGAACCAGTTGATGAAAGGTTTGCGCTGGTAGACTTCGACTTTTATGGCACGGGCGGAGAGGTCTTTGATGATGGTGGGTATGGCACTGCGGTTCACCTGTTGGCGTATGCGCATGGTGTTGAGGGTCTCAAGCAGCAGGTTGACCATGGGCTGGTTGGCTTGGTATTGGGTGCCGTTGCAGTCGACCACCCAGGAGGAGTCGCCGGTACGGACAAGCAGTACTTGCTGATTCTGCTTGTCGGCCATGAAGATGCGTGTGACGGAGGCGGTGTCGGCGATGTGGTAGTCTTGTGGGAAGGTGGACTTGCGTGAGCCACGCAGGGCTATAATCAGAGCCGTCAGGGCTATCAGGGCCACGATGGCGATGAGGATGATGTTGCGTTTCTTCATTTCTGTTTTCTGTATTTCTTGCGTCTGACCAGCACGATGATGCCGCCAGCGGCTGCCAGCAACACGAGGGGACAGACGATGTTGATGATTTGGTAGCGAGTGCGCTGCTCATGGACTTTCATCACGTCGAGCTTGCGCAGCCGGATGTTTCTGGAACGTGACGCCATCATGCCCTCGTCGCCGACAAGGTAGTTGACGGCATTGAGGATAAGGTCTTTGTTGGCGTATTGTGTTTGTGTGAAATAGTCGTAGCCCAAGGGTAGCACGGCACCGTCTTCCTGCATGTAGCGGTTGCGGATGATGTCGCCATCGGAGATGATAATCATCTTGTTCTCTGGGCTTACCTCACGGAATCCCATGGCGGCCTGGGAGATGAAGTTGGGCGACAGCCGGTTGCGCCAGGCAGAGTGGAACTCGCCCTCGAGCAGCACGGCGACGGGCAGGCTGCTCGCCGAGAACAGACGGCGGTCGGGCTCGGTCTGTGACTCGGCCAACTCGACCAATGCGGGAGCGCTCTTCAGACGTGTGTACTCCGACGTGGTCAGCAGGACGGTCTTGCGGATATCGTTGTCAATAAGATCCAAGCTGCCCACGAAGTCGGTCTTGATGAGGTCGAGGTTGCGTACGATGGGGTGGTCGCTCAGCGGCACTATCTCGGGGAAGTAGTACCACGGCATGAAGCGGAACTGGGGCTTCTCGCCCACGAGACCCACTTGTATCGGTATCGGGCGGCAGCGCATATCCATCAGCAGGTTGGCACCCAGCCGCACGCCATAGGTGAAGAGCATCTCGTCGAGCCCCAGAGGATAGCGCGTCGCCATCATCTGGCCTCGGTCGGCCAGGCTGTCAAGGTCGGCATCCAGCGCGTCAAGGAGCCACAGCACCTTGCCGCCGTACATGATGTACTGGTCGAGGATGTAGAGGTCCTGTTCGCTGAAAGCTTTCGTGGGTTTGGCGATGATGAGCAGGTCGTAGAGGTTGAAGAACTCGTATTTGGTGGTGTCCACCGAGTTGCGGTGGTGCGCCGTGAGGGCTTGTATCTGTCCGTCGATGGTTACGTAGTCGAGGCTGTAGAACTCTTGCATCGAGCGTTGCACATCGTAGAGTACGCCGCCGTTGAGCTCACCGTGGCCCTGCAGGAAGCCAATCTGCTTCTTCTCGCCGCGTGCCAGCGCACGGATGGCGCCCGAGAGCACATATTCTAGGTTCTGTATGGAGTTGTTCAGCAGGTCGGCATCGCTGACATAGCGCTGGTTCTGGATGAGTTGCACCGAGGTCTCGCTGCCGCGGTAGAACACGTCGGCGGCGGGGATGATAATCTGTGTCGTGGTGCCACCACGTCCGGCGGTCTGTATCTGTGTGGGCTGTATGCCTTTCTGTGCCAGCTTCTGGTAGAACACCTGCTGCTCTTCGCGGCTCTCGAAACTGGTGGGGTCGACAAACTCGTACTCGATGTTGCGGTTGTATGCGCGGAACTGGTTGAGCATCTCCTTGGTTTCGTTCTGCAGCCGTTTGAAGTCGGCGGGGAACTCGCCCTCGAGGTAGACGCGGAACAGCACGGGTTCGTCAATCTTCTTCAGCATCTGCTTGGTGGCTTTGCTGAGGGTGTAGCGTCGCTCGGAGGTGAGGTCGGCACGGAAGAAGAGATAGTTGCTGATGACGCTGACGGCGACGATGATGGCCACCGTGGCCCCCATCTCCAGCCAATGGCTGCGCTTGAGACTGCGACGTTTGGTCCAGCCACCCCATTTGCGGCTTTGCAGCACCAGGCGTGTGGCCATCAGAAACAACGCCATCACGCAGACGAAGTATATCACGTCGCGTGAATCCACCACACCGCGGCTGATGCTCTCGTAGTGGTGACGTACACCGAGGCGCTTGACAAAGAGGTCGGCATCGCCGAGGATGCCCATGTTGTAGATGCTCTCAAAGCCCAGATAGGCCACGGCGCACAGCAGGGCGGCGAGGATGAAGGAGACAATCTGGTTGCTGGTCAGCGACGAACAGAAGAGGCCTATGGCCACGAAAGCGCCGCCCAGCAGCAGCAGGCCGATATAGGAGCCGACGACGCTGCCTGTGTCGATATTGCCCACGGGGTCGCCGAGGACGTAGACGCTGACGTAGCACACCAGCGTCGGCAGCAGCGAGATGAGTACCAGTGTCCATGAAGCCAGGAATTTGGCGAAGACAATGGTCCAGTCGCTCAACGGCCGTGTCATGAGCATCTCGATGGTGCCCGTGCGTTTTTCCTCGGCCATCGAGCGCATGGTGATGGCGGGGATGAGGAACAGGTAGAGGAACGGGCCGATGAGGAACAGGCCGTCCATGCCGGCGTAGCCGTAGTCAAGGATGTTAAAGTCACTTTTCAGCACCCACAGCATCAATCCGGTGAGTACCAAGAAAACGGCTATGGTCAGATAGCCAATCAGCGACGAGAAGAAACTGGAGAGTTCTTTCTTGTATAGCGTGAGCATAGTTGATTAGTAACGATTGCCTTTACTCTTAGGACTGCGACCTTGGTAGCGACCGTCGGCCAGGTCGGCGGCGGTCTCGAGGAGCAGCTGTGAGGCTTTGGTGAGTATGTTGCGGTCGATGTTTTCCCAGATGTCGGAACTCACGTGGTTGTGCTGCAGGCCGTTGTGCGTCGTGATGACCAGCGAGGGGATGCGACGGTTGTCGAAAGCACGCGCGTCGCCGCGCGGATTGGTCTTCTCCTCGCTGTGCACCATGTACTGGCGGTCGCTGGCGGTGTCGTGCGAATGGCATATCTCCCACAGGGTGGGGTAGTGGTTGTCGCCCAGAACCACGAGGCTGTCGCCCCAGCCGATGTTCTGCGGGTTGAGGAAGGCTTCCACGTTGTTCAGTTTGGAGTATTGTGCCAGGAATTCGCGCGAGCCCAGCCACTGCTGCTCGCCTCCGCTGAAGAGCACGAAGAGCACGCTGCGCTTGGGGCTGTAGCCGCTCTGGCTCAGGATCCGCGCCGTCTCGAGGACTGCCGCCACGCCCGAGGCGTTGATGTCGGCACCTGGGAAGAGGGTCGTCTCACCCTGCAGGCCGGGGGCGTCGAGTGAGGCGCCGACCACGATGATCTCGTGGCGCAACATGCGGTCGCTGCCCTCCAGACGACCCAGCACGTTGGCTGTGCGGGCCTGTGAGCGGTAGATGGCGTTGACGTCAATCTCGGCTTTCTTCAAGAGGGCGAAAGAGCAGGTGTGTTGTTCTTCGATAGAGCGTATGGCGGCGTCGAGGTCGCTGGCCTCGGTCGTCAGCAACTCGCGGCCGCAGTCCATTGTCAGTTGCAGGATGGGGAAGGTGGCCAGGTGGGGCAGCTCGCCGCAATAGATACGGCTCTGAGGCTCGTAGCTGAGGCAGCTGGGGCTGATGTTGATAGCCAGCATACCGATGGCGCCATGGCGTTCAGCGGTGCGGGCCTTGTCGCGCAGCTGAGTGTAATTGTCGCCCACGCTGGCAGGCAGCCACGACGGCGTGCCGGTCAGCACGACGGCTATCTTACCCTGCACGTCGACGCCCTTGTATTCGTTGAAGATGGCATTGTCGATGCCGTAGCCCACGAAGACCATCTGGGCGTCGACATAGCCGCGGCCCGTCATACCGGCGCAGCAGAACTCGTTGCCCAGCGTGAAGTAGCGACGCTCCTTGCTGCCAGGGATGTAGATGTTGAACTTGCAGTTCTCTATCTCGTTGCACTCAATTTTGAATTCCTGTTCCTTGACTTTCAAACCGTAGCCTTCCAGCACGCGCTCCACGTAGGCCATGGCGCGCTCGTGGCCACGGGTGCCCGACAGACGACCTTGGTAGGTCTCCGAGGTAAGTTCCACGATGTGCTTCATCAGTGTGTCGGTGCTCACGGCGGGCACGGGTAGCGGGTCGAGTTGCTGTGCGTGGGCAGCAGGAGCCAGCGCCAACAGCGGCAGGGCGGCTACACAAAGACGGAATACGACGCTTCTGACTGTTTTTTTCATCTTTTTATATTTTTATATTTATCTTCAAACCTTTAATAGCGTGCGCTTTATGCGTGCGCGTGCGCACATATATTCTTGCAAATATACGCTTTTTTTTCGGATTGGACTGAACGGGTGAAAAAAAAGATCCCTAACGCTCATAGGAGGAAAGGTCTATAAATGATTAACCCCTGTTCGCGAACAGGGGTTAAATGGTTATAACACAAAGGAAAGTGGGGGCGATTATTGGCCTACTTCCTGAAGCAGTTTGTCGAGGTTGGGGGTGAGGATAATCTCGGTGCGGCGGTTGATGGCTTTGTTCTCGGCACTGGTGTTGGGTACCTTGGGGGCGAACTCACCGTGACCGCAGGCCTCGATACGGGCGGGGTTGATGGCGGGACCATTCTGTATCAGTAGTTTGACGATGGCTGTAGCGCGCATCACGCTGAGATCCCAGTTGTCCTTGACGGCGGTGGAACCGCGGTAGGCGTCGTTGTCGGTGTGGCCTTCAACCATGATGTTGAGTGAGGAGTCTTTCTCGAGTACCTTGGCCAGTTCCTTTATGGCGTTGACGCCCTCTTTGCTGACGGTCCAGCTGGCCGAGGGGAAGAGCAGCTTGTTTTCCATGGAGACATAGACTTTGCCATCCTTGGTCTCCACTTTCAGTCCTTTGTCGGCAAATCCGGTGAGAGCCTTGGTGACGGCGGTACGCACGGTCTCTAGTTCACGCTCTTTGGCTTCGAGCTTGGCGCGGGTGATGGCCTCCTCTTCTTCGAGCTGGCGCTGCTTGGCGAGGAGCTCGCGTTCTTTGTTGTTGAACTCGCTGCGCTGTTGGTTGAACGACTCCTGTTGGTCCTGCAGTTCGGTCTGACGGGCCTGCAGCTCGCGTTCCTTGTCGGCGAGCTCTTTGGTGCGGGCGGTGAGGAGGTTCTGGGCGCGGGTCAGGTCACGGCTCTTGCCTGCCACCTCTTGGATGTAGTTCTCCATGGTGGTGTCGTAGTGCTGTGCCATCTGCTCTATACGGCGGTTGAGGCTGTCGACACGGCTGTCGGCGGCGTTTTTGGCGATGGCCAGTTCTGTGTAGTCGTTGTTGAGCGACTGGTTCTGACGGGCCAGTGAGGCGTTCTCTTCGCGGAGTTCGATGAGCTCCTGCTGGGTGAGACTGTACTGGCGTGAAGTCTGGTCGTATTTGTTCTGCAGGTCTTCGTGCTCGCTGAGGGAGACACACGAGGTGAGGGCGAAAGCAGCCAAGGTGCCGAAAAGAATAGTTTTCTTCATGTTTTTCATGTTTTTTTATGACAAAATAACGCAAGTTAAATATTTTTCGTATTTTTGCACCCGATTTTTTTTGAAAACGATGTCGTTATACATGAAGATACACCGGTGGCGCCTGCGCCACGTGAGCGAGCAGGTGATGTTGCTCCTGCTGGCTGTCGTGGTGGGTCTGCTGGCAGGCTTGGCGGCGGTGGCGCTGAAGACGCTTGTGCATTATGCCGGCGCCTTGGTGACACGTCTGTCGAGGGCCGACTGGCAACTGGTGACGGGTAATTGGCAGCTGATAGTTATCTTCTCCCTACCGTTGATAGGTATCTTGTTGACGATGTTGTTCGTGAAGTATGTGGTGCGTGGCGACATCGGTCACGGGCTGCCGAGTGTGCTGCTGGCCATCAGTCGCAATCGTTCAGCCTTGCCTGCCAAGAATATGTGGACATCGTTGGTGGCATCGACCTTGACGGTGGCTTTCGGCGGCAGCGTGGGTCTTGAAGCTCCTATTGCCTCGACAGGCTCCGCCATCGGCAGCAATATCGGTCGCTGGTTCAGGCTCAGTCCGAAAAGTGTACGATTACTGCTGGGCTGCGGCGCCGCAGGTGCGATAGCAGGTATCTTCAAGGCTCCATTTGCGGGTATCATGTTCGTGGTGGAGGTGTTTCTCTTCGACCTGACGGCGACGACGGCGTTACCGCTGCTGATTGCCTCGCTGACTGCTTCGACGGTGGCCTATTTCTTGATGGGTACCGGTGTGCAGTTCACTTTCACTGTGAACGAGCACTTCGCCCTGTCGCAGCTGCCTTATTATGCTGTGTTGGGTGTTTTCTGCGCCGCCGTATCGGTCTATTTCCTCCGTGTTACCGACCGTGTGGAGGGGTGGTTCGCCAAGCGTCGCAACCCATGGATACGAATGATTATCGGCGGTCTGCTGCTGGGTCTTCTGGTGGTGCTTTTCCCGCCGCTTTACGGTGAGGGCTATGCGTCGTTGACCGAGTTGCTGCATGGCAACCCCGCCAGTCTCTTTGCCGGAGCGCCCTACCGCTCGTTGGCAGGCAGCGCGTGGGTCACCTTGGCAATCCTTTTGGCGTTGATACTATTGAAGGGTGTGGCAACGGCTATTACCATCGGCGCCGGCGGCGTGGGAGGAACCTTCGGTCCATCGTTGGTCATCGGTGGGCTGTCGGGCTATTTCATCGCTATGCTCTGCAACCAGCTGGGCCTGCCGCCGCAGAACACGGCTAACTTTGCCTTGGTGGGCATGGCGGCGGTGATGACGGGTGTGATGCACGCCCCCTTTATGGCGACGTTCCTTATCGCCGAGATTACGGGCGGCTATGAATTGCTGGTGCCGTTGCTCACAGCAGCGGCGGTGACATACCTCTGCATCAATCCTTTCGAACGCCATTCCATCTACGCCCGCAAACTGGCGGCGCATGGCGACCTGCTGACGCACGACAAGGACGCCTCCGCCTGGAACCTGATGAATATGCAGCGGCTGATAGAGACCAACTTCGTAGTGGTGCGCAGTGGTGATCACCTGCGCGACCTTGTTGAGGCAATTAAGACCTCACGCCGCAACCTTTTCCCGGTGCTCTCCGATGATGATAAGTTCCTTGGTGTTATTGTGTTGGATGATGTGCGTAAGATTATCTTCAATACTGAGATGTACGACACCGTGGTGGTCGACGACCTGATGCACCCGCTCTCCGAGGGCGACTTGGTGCGCAGCAGCGACAGTCTGCAGGATGTCGTTGAGAAATTCCGTATTGGCAACCGCTACAACCTGGTGGTCATCGACGACAATCAAAATTACCTTGGCTTTATCTCCCGTGCCAACACCTTCAGCGCCTACCGACGTTTCATCAGCGCCACCAGCGACGAGTAACGCTACTCCCTGAGGAGAACGATATCGATGGTGTCCTCCCAGTAGTTGAATACGGTGTCGTATTCGGCATAATCTGTGGCGGTGAAAGAGAATCTTGTAGTCCGTTCCCCGAGATGGCTGTATCCCGGTTCTTCATCAAAGACGGCCTTTACCGTAACCAGACCGTCAGTATCGGTAGTGGCATAGTGCGTTCCATTGACAATCAGGTCACCGTCTAAGGCATCCAGTTCTTCGGTCATCAGGCGGACGTTTGGCAGGGATTGGCCGTCAGCGGACTGCACATGGAATGTCGCCGACTTTCGGGTAACGAACAGGTCGCCATACATATCGCGCTCGCAGGCGGACATTGTTACCGCCAGTATGGCACAGGCCAAAACAATAAATCCCCGTTTTGCCATTGTGTTATTTATTTCAGTATCCGGCGGGCCGTGATGTATCGGCTGCAATAGTATTCCTCGGTACTGCGGCTGATGATGACGCCGTTGCTGGTGGAGGCGTGGATGAAACGGAAGGTACCGTCGGTGGGGTCGGCGCTGACCACAATGCCAGTATGGCCAATGGTTTTGGTCCTGTGGCGACCGCCGAAGAAAACCAGGTCGCCTGGCAGCAGATTGCGTGTGTCGCTCACCTCGACGCCAAGTTTGGCTTGTGCACCGCACCAGCCTGGCAGGTGGTGGCCGAAGTGGCGGTAGAGATACAGCGCAAAGCCAGCGCAATCGAAGCCTTTGGGTGTACGGCCGCCATAATGGTAGGGTGTGCCGAGATATTCCTTGCCCATGGCGACAATCATCAGCCCTGTGTCGGAACGGCTGATGATGTAGGGTGGCGGCACGTCGATGTCCGACGCGACCTCAATGTCGATATCCCAACAGTTGTGGCGCACCACATGTTGCGCATTGGAGATGAAAAATGAAAGGGTAAAAATGAGAAAGAGAATTGAATTTTTCATTTTTTCTTTTCTCCTTTTTCATTTTTCTCAGAGTACATGTCGAGGGCCACTACAGCGGCGGTGAAGGCCCAGAAAGGCACGGAGAGTTTGTCGGTGTCGAGGAAGTTGTTGAAGACGCCATGCACGTAGTAGGTAAGGAGACTCAGCGTGAATGCCAGCGCCATACGTCCCACGGCGAGGTCTTTGGCGGTACGGTACACGCGCACGCCTGTGGCGAAGGTTGTGAGGAACAATGCCACCACGAGCAGCACCCCCGGCAATCCCTGTTCGGTCATTGGTCCTATGTACTCGCTGTGTGCGTTGCCTAGGTCGCCGGCGTTTGTGCTGATGGTGCTTAGCTGGTAGCTCTTCTGGTAGCTGCCGTAGAGGAATTGGTAGGTGCCGGGCCCCACGCCCACCACTGGACTCTCCTTCCAAAGTCGCATGGCCGACGCCCAGCGGTTCAGGCGTTCCACGTTGCTCGCATCGGTCGAGATGTTGGAAATGCTCTTCACCTGGTCGGCCAGCGTGTAGCTGCTGTCCTGGTGGTTCTTGCCTAGCTTGTAGAGCACGTCGCTCTGGTAGACGAAGAACATACCCACGCCCAAGCCGAACAACAGCACCATCCATTTCACCTTCATACCCATGCGGACAAGCACGTAGATGCCCAGTGCCGCCACCACGCTAATCCATGCTGCGCGGCAGTAGCTGAAGAACAATCCGATGCACAACAGGGCGAAGAGTAGGAGTGTGAGCACACGTTGCCATCCTTTCCATCGTCCGCCGAAGATGAAGTGGACTGATGCGGGTACCAGCAGCGCTATGGCGCAGCCGTAGGCCGTGTGGTCGTTGTAGAAGGGGCGCATCACACGGTGCAGCGTCTGCAGGTCGCTGAAGTTGCCCAGCGTCTTGCTGGTGGCGATGAGGATGACGATGCCGAGGCCGATGGCGTAGGCCCAGTAGAACTGGGCAATGCGCTCGCGGTTGCGGAATATCTGCGCGGCGGCGAAATAGAACGGTATGACGAACCACAGGCGTGCGATGAAATACTTGAACGACACCCACGGCAACCTCGAGGTGCAGCTGGTTACAACCCACCAGGCCAGCCCCGCCAGCAGCAACAGCGTCACGGGATGCCTCAGAATACGTAAGTCGTAGTTGTGTGCTACAAGCACTCGGAAGAGGAAGAAAAAGCTGAAGAGTATCATCATGGGCTCGACGGGCATGGAGAGCTCCATGCCGGGCATCAGCGCCACATTCACGGCGAAAGGCGTCAGCAGGGCCATCAGTAGCAGGCCTGTCTCGAGGCGCACGTAGAAGAGCCACACCACCAGCAGTGCCAGTGGCACCAGCGCCATCGTCAGGCCACCCTTCCAGAACATCACCTCGGCCTCGGCCACGATGAACAACACCGTCAGCCCCAATGCCGCCAGCAATCCCCTGTTATTTATCAGCCATTGCTTCATATTCTAGATGTTCTAGAATATCTAGATTGTCTAGGCCCCTCAGGCAATAGTCTCTTCTTTCTTGGCGGGGCAGAACACCAGCAGACCAAAGATGCACACCACCACGGCGCCCAGCATGCCGCCCAGCACGATGAGCATGCGTTTCGGATAGGCCTTCTTGTCGGCCGGCACCGCGCGGTCCACCAGATATTTGTAGCTTACCTCCAGGCTACGGTCCACGTTGGTCTGCATGGCGCGTGTCTGCAGGTCGGCCAGCTGCTCGCACTTGTCCTCGATGAGGGTCTTCTTCCAAGCCGAGTTGCCGGCGGTGGCGCTGAGCGAGTCAATCTCCTGCTCCATCGAGCTCACCACGCCGTTCATCACGTCGGCGGCCGACGCGGCACGGTCGGCATGAATTTCGTGGCAGAGGGTGTCATACATCGCCGCCATATAGTTGGCTATGTCGGCGGCCCATTGCGGGTCTTGGTCCAGCACGCCGATTTCCACACCGAGGAAGTCGGTGCGCTTCACCGTGATGTTGCTCTTGTACTGCTTCTCCAGCTTGGCTTGCGGATGGGCGCCGGTGATGGCATAGTGCTCCATCAGGTTGAAATGCTCGCACACAGCCTGCTGCATGCGCTTCGATGAGAGAATCTGGATGGCATATTCACAATCGCGCTCAATGCCGTAGTCCATGAAGTCCAGGCTGTAGTGATAGTCCATGATGGCCTTCGAGAGGCGGTTTGAGTTGGTGGGGAATATCACCGCGCTCGACTTGTATAGGGGTTTGATGAGCAGTGCCACGACGAGCGACACCACCGCGGCGACTACCGCCACGATAACGAGTACTTTCCACCAACGGCGGAAGAAGCGGGCAGTAGCCAGATGGTCGTAGTTGTTTCCGAAAGTCTGTTCCATATCCTTAATATTATTGTATTCAATGTTCCATATAACGACACCCCTACCTTTTTATTGCATCCCCTCCATATATCCATGCTTATTTCCTTGCCATTTTCTTGGCATTTCTTTGGTATTTCTTTGGGGAAAAGCAAAGAAATACCAAAGAAATACACATAAAATACTGAAAAACAGACAAACCATTCACCGTCCGTATATTTTCCGCCTGCCAGATATGTTAAAGTATGTTAATTTTAGGAATAAATTTTGCCAATATGAAATATTGTGTTACTTTTGCAGTGTACTAGTCAACTAACACAGTAATACTAAATCTAAATTACAACATGAAAATCAGCAAGTTGAGTAAAATTTTAGCGGTGGTGATGCTCACCGTATTTACCATTGGAGGGACTGTGAATGCCCAAAATCTGCAGGTGAAGGGTAGTGTGGTCGACTCGCAGACGGGCGAGGCGATGCCCTTCGTCAATGTGGCCCTCATGCGGCCTGCCGACACGGTGTTTATGCGTGGCGCCACGACCGATTTCAACGGCAATTTTGCCATCGAGGATGTGACTCCGGGCAGCTACCTGTTGCAGGCCTCGTTTGTGGGCTACGTCTCCTATCTAGATAATCTAGAAGTCCTAGGCAATCTAGACAACCTGGAAATTAAGCTTATGCGTGGCACCACGCTTGAGGAGGTGAAGGTGGTGGCGCAGCGGCCTCTCTACGTCATGGACGGCGAAAAGAATATGTATAATACAAAAGAGGACCCCAGCATCCAGACGGGTACGGCCAGCGACGCCCTGCAGAATGCCCCGGGTGTTGAGGTCGACGCTGAGGGCAACATCACCCTGCGCGGCGTCTCGAGTGTCGAGATTTGGATCAACGACCGTCCCAGCCATATGAACGAGGAGGCCCTCAAGCAGTATATCAAGACCATGCCGGCGGGCGCCATCGAGCGCATCGAGGTCATCACCAATCCCTCGGCACGCTACTCGACCAATGGCGGTGTCATCAACATTGTCACTAACCAGACGGTGAAGCGCAACGAGCTGCTCTGCGTCGGTGTGCGCGCCACCACCACGCCAGCCGTCGCGCCGTGGCTCTCCTATGTGTGGGCTAATGAAAAGATTGACTTCAACTTCTATCTCAGCGGTAACTACGGCCGTCAGGAATCGGCCTCCGACGGTACCGCCACCCTCCTCGACGCCAACGGCGACACCAGCCGCTACCAGGAATACAACACTGAGAACTACATGCCTTACTACGGTGGGTATGCGGGTATCAACTTCAACTGGAACATCGACAGCATGACCCACCTCTCGGCCTGGGCGGGTGCCTATCCCTACTGGGACCGTAATTCGTACGATCACAGCTATACTTACTACGAATACCAACCTGTCTTGACTGACCTGAGCTACAATTACACCGAGCGCAACAACGGCTTCAGCCATGGTGCCTATGGCGGCGCATGGTTCGAACACCGCTACGACACCACGGGTCGCAAGCTGAGCGTCACCTTTAACGGCAACTATTGGAGCAACGGCGGCTACAGCGACCAGGTGCGCGACTACCGCTCGGCCACGCTCACCGACTTCACCCGCCACCTGACGGGCGACATGTTCCACGGCAGCGGCGAACTGGGTGTAAACTACACCTTGCCGCTGAAGAACGACTACACCGTCGAGGCCGGTGCCGAACTCGGATATGGCTACAGCCGCAACAGCGAGATATATGACAGCCTGTTGCCTTCGGGCGATTGGAGCAGCATGCCCTACCGTTCCTATGCGTCGAACGGGACAGCCTTCGAACCCAATGTCTACCTGACGGCGCAGAAGCGTTGGGGCGGCTTCACCGCCAAGGCGGGCCTGCGCTACAATAATAACTTCAAGAGCGGTATGATTGAGCACCCGGGCCTCGATGACTGTCAGCGCCTCGACACCGTCTTCTCCGGTTTGGTGCCCAGCATTCACCTGAGCTACCAGACCAAGACCTTCACTAGCTACAGCTTCAGTTACACCCGCCGCTTCTCGCACGATGGCGACCTCAGCAGCTACCTGCCTTTCCGCATCTATGACGACTACAGCTTCCGTACCGGCAACCCCAACCTGCTGATGAGCTACACGCACAACCTTGAGGCTGCCTGGAGCAAGTACCTGATGGGTTTCGGTATGGTGAGTCTCAACGCCTACTGGCGCGCCAATACCAATGAGATAGGCAATATGACCGCTGCCGGTACCGACCCCTACTATGGTGCTTATCTGGTCAACTACACTTTCCCCGATAATATCGGTTCCTCGCACACCGAAGGCATCGAGGCAAACATCACTTACCGTCCTACGGGTTTCCTCAATGTGCGCTTCAATGCGTCGCTGTTCAACTATGGCTATAACTACAACGACTTCAGCGACAGCAAGCTCAGCTACAGCTTCCGCCTCAATGTGTGGGCCAAGGTGTGGAACAAGCTGGAAATCTTCGCCAACGGCAGCTACAGCTCGCCGCATCTCGGACTCTACACCATCACCAATCCCAACAAGCGTTTTGACTTTGGTGTGAGCAGCGACTTCTTCGACCGCCAACTGAGCGTCAACCTCACGGTGAACGACATCTTCGGTTGGTCCGAATGGGGCAGCAACACCACCGCGCCGCAGTACCAGACTACCGGCAGTCAGCGTTGGAACACCCGCCTCGTCGGTTTCGGCCTCACCTGGCGTATTGGCAAGATGGAGCTTGAAAGCAAGGCCCGCCAGGGTGCCACCGACAATAGTCCTAAAATGTAATTAATAAAAATATCTATACTATGAAAATCGTAACAGTGGATACCCTGCAAGGGTGCAATTATGAAGAGCTTGGTGTTGTCAGCGGCAGCACCATCCGTGCAAAAAACATGTTTGCCGACCTCGGCCAGCAGCTTAAGGGTATCGTGGGCGGCGAGTTGGGAAGCTACACCGACATGATGGAGAAGGCCCGCGATATAGCCACCCAGCGTATGGTCGACCAAGCCATCCGTATGGGCGCCGACGCCATCGTCGGTGTGCGCTACACCACCAACAGCATCATGGCGCAGGCCGCCGAGGTGCTGGTGTTCGGAACAGCAATTAAGTATAAAGGTTAAAATGAAATTAGTAGTTAAGTGGCCAGTAGTTAAGTAGTTAAGACAATACATCATGTCTACTACAAAAGGACAACATATCATTTGTCTTAACTACTGCCCGCAGGGCGAGCGAAGCGATAACTACTTTACTACTTAACTACAATAAAATAACAACGGTTATGATAGAAATTAAAAATCTAGATTTCAGTTACAAGAAGACGCTGGTCTTCAGTGACATCAATTTGAGTTTTCCGCAGGGCGCCATCTATGGCCTGCTGGGTGAGAACGGCGTGGGAAAGACCACGTTGCTGAAGATTATCTGCGGCCTGCAGCGTCCCTGCCAGGGTACCTGCACCGTCAACGGCCTCACCAGCCACGACCGTCTGCCGGAGATGCTGCAGCGCATCGTCTTCCTGCCCGATGAGGTGACGCTGCCGGATAATAGCACACCGCAGCAGTATGTGGATGAGTTGGAACCTTTCTATCCTACCTTCTCACAGGGCACCTTCCTGCGTCTGATGCAGGAACTGGAGGTGGAACCCGACCGTAAGTTCAAAGAGATGAGTTTCGGCCAGCAGAAGAAGAGCCTTATCGCCGCCAGCCTCGCGCTGGGTACCGATTATGTGCTGCTCGACGAGCCTACCAACGGTCTTGACATCCCCAGTAAAGCGCAGTTCCGTAGTATCCTCAGCAAGATGGCCGACGAGGGGAAGACCATCATCATCAGCACCCACCAGGTGAAGGATGTGGAGAACCTTATCGACCCCATCGTCATCCTCAGCCACAACGCCGTGCTGCTAGACGCCTCGGTGCAGAAGATTACCGAAAAACTCTTCTTTGAGTACGGCGGCGAGGCTCGTGAGGAGGCCCTCTACAGCGAGCTGATGCCGGGTGGCTATATGAATGTCATCCCCAACGAGAACGGCGAGGAAAGCCAGATTAACATCGAGGCTCTCTTCAACGCAGTGCTGCGCAACAAGAACCGCATTAACGAGTTGTTTGCTTGAAGTAGTTAAGTAGACAGTAGTTGAGTATTTAAGACAATGGTCATGAGCCAGACATTCGATATCAAGAGGTTCGGGAAACTAGTGTGGCATGATGTACGTCGCTGCTCTCCACGCTTCAGCGCTTTCGGAGCCATGCTGATAAGTATCCTGCCATTCACTCCGATAATGACACTATTTCAGAGCGTGACTGGCGAGGTGGTAGGCGCCAGTTACCGCCTAGGCATGATGACCCTAATATCGGTAATTATGGCATCCCTGACACCGCTGCAACTCTACGCCAACATAGGCCGCCAGAAGAAGCGCGGTGACATCTACTTCGCTATGCTGCCTGCCAGCAAGTCGGAGAAATATCTGTCGATATTGGTGCTCTCGCTGGTGATTATCCCCTTCGCACTGATGATAGCTAACTTTGCGATTGATAGCCTGCTGACGGCGATACATATGCCCTACTACCACATATATCTGTGGCAGGCCGAATTATTAGACCTACTCAGCCTGCCTGTGTTCTGCAACTGCCTGCTGGCATTCGTCGGCGCTACCTTGGGCTACATGTTCACCAACGTCGTGCGGAGCAAAGGTTGGCGAACCATATTTGGCATCTTTCTTTGGATGTGGATGATGGGCTTTTTGGCAGCAACGGTAATCCTTGGTGTATCTGACAACACTACAGTATTGTGGATAATGGCAGGAGTGCAGGTCGTATTTGCAGCCCTTATGGCTTTCCTTGGCTGGAATAAAATGAACAAACTTGGATATTAAAACAAAACAAATATGAATAATAAATTTGACTGGAATCGTTTCTGCAAAGTCGTCAACAAGGACTTTCGCAATATGTGGCCGATGTTCGGCCCGACAATGTTAATCTTGGCGGCGCTGCCGTTCGCGGTGTGGCTGTTTATTGTCGTCTTCAACCGTGATGCCTCCATGCCGGCCGACTTCCGCCTGATGATGATCGAGGGAGTGGCCTACATCGCCGCCCTGATGGCTCCCTCGCGCATGTACCGCACATGGAACCTCCGCAACGAGGGCATCTACTATGCTATGTTGCCCGCTTCCAAGTTAGAGAAATTCTGCAGCGCGCTGCTCTACTCCCTTGTCATCTGCCCGCTGGCAGTCTTCCTCGGCGGTATGGCACTCGACATGTTCCTCACTGCGCTGCCCTTTGGGCCGTGGCGCGACTGGCTCTGGCAGGGCGAGATGGGCTTCCCCTTCACAATCAACCTGTCGGCACTTTCCGAATGGTCTGTCAGCGAGGAGGGCGCCGAGATGTTTGCGAGTGGCCTTTTCGGCCCGCTGTGGGCCGTCGGCTGCTGGATTGGCTATTTTGGCACGGTGCTTATGTTCCTCTTCACCAGCACCCTCTTCAAACGCCACAAGGTGCTGCAGACCATCTTATGGCTCTATGTCATTGAGTTCGTCATCAGCATCATCCTTATCCCTGTGTTCATCGCCATCTTCACCAATACCGACTTCATGGAGTGGCTCTACGACACCTTCTACGGCAATGATCCGATGGTGGCGTACAACTGGCTCTTCTGGGGTACCATTGTTTTCAATGTCATCCTGGCCGGGCTCTTCGGCTGGCTCAGCTGGCGCAGACTTAATAGGATGCCCTATTGATTTTTGGTAGTTAAGTAGTTAAAGTAGTTAAGTAGTTAAGACAAATGAAAAAGACCGTTTTTATAGCCCTTGCGGTGAGCCTGCTGATGGTGGGTTGCTACAACAAGAAACGCCTTGTCAATGAGACGATAGAGACCGACCGCTACACGCTGAAGATACAGGGCATTGACGCCTGGCGTGACGCCACAGGCAAAAGCAATGTGAACTGCTACTATCATAGCGGCGATGATACAACTGTGCTTACAACCACTGTGCCGTGGATGGCTATCTTCCTTGTGTCGCACTACCCTATTGCCAACACCACGATGTATTATGTCGATAGGGACAAGTATGTCATCTTGCCGAAATATATCTTCACTCTCATCGACCATGACACCACCCAACCCCTCGACTACGCGCCACTGCTGCAAGCCATGATTGACCGTGGCATACTGCGCACCGACACCACTTACGAGCCGCTGCAACAGCTTGTGGTCTTCGATTCGGCTCGCCTGGAGTCCCATCGTAAGACGGAGGTACAGGAGGGGGACATGGACGTCAAAAACATCGCTGCCATAATTGTGCAGCTGCGTGCGAATCGCCACATGCCGGTGTCGGCCGCCCCAGATGTCGATATGGACATCATCGTCGACGGGCGTGATATCGGTGGCAAGGACTGGTCGTCCGACAGCCTCTGGCTCGACGAGCGTGGAATGCGCGTCGTCCCCGACCCGCAGGGCCGCCAGATGCGCATCATTGAGTTTAACCGTGCAAAAGGGAGGATTTAACCATGAAAAAGATAGCATTGATAAGCCTGTTGGCTTGCCTGATGACAGGGTGCCACATCAACTACAAGGGTGAGATGAAATTCAGCTATGAGCACCCCGAGCGTTACCAGATGGGTGACGCAGTGATAAGCCAAACCGTTAACGAACTCGATATTAACTGGCTCGAGGGCGACATCGACATCGTGTATGTCGACCACCCCGAGGTGCGTATCTACGAGAAGACCGACAGCATATTGGACGATAGTCTCAGTATGCATTGGTATCTTGACGACGAGGGTTGTCTGGACATCCAGTTCTGCAAAAACGGATTCTTCAAGACCCAAAAACTGAACAATCTCGGGAAGCACCTTACCATCGAGGTTCCCCGCGGCACTGTCTTGAATGAGATAGACATGAGTTTGGTGTCGGCCAGTGTCAATATTGACAGTGTCGCCAGCCGTGAGCTGACAGTGGATGGTGTCGCCTTCGGCATCACTGCCAACTACCCGACGCTTCCCAACGAGATAAATATTGATGGGGTGGACTGCCACTTAAACCTGCAAGCACCTCTCACGGCAGGCATGACGATAGAGATGAGCGGCGTGAAGAAGTATTTGAACATCACCAGCGAGCGTCCTACGCGAAAGGAAGGCAAGAAGACCATCCTCGGTGACGGCGCCTGCGAGATAGACATCGAAGGCGTCAACTGCACGCTTAACGTTAATGAATTGTAGTATTATGGACTTTAGAAAACAAAAACCGATATACCTGCAGATTGCCGACCACCTGTCGGAGCAGGTGCTGCAAGGGGTGCTGACGCCCGACGACCGGATGCCGTCGGTGCGCGACGTGGCCGCCTCGATGGGGGTGAACCCCAACACGGTGGTGCGCACCTTCGACTATCTGCAGCAGGAAGAGATTATTTATCAGCGCCGTGGTGTGGGCTATTTCGTCAGTGCCGACGCACGTGAGCGCATTTTGGCGCACCAGCGCCGCGAGTTCCTCGATGAAGAGTTACCGTATATCCGCCAGCGCATGAAGACGCTGGGCATCAGTATTGAGGATTTGATGTTGGACGATATTGTGTGAGGAGGGTGTTGTTGTGGTTTGTGATGAGGGCCGCCCCGATCGGGGCGGCCCTCAGTATATTATAAGAGAAGCGTTTTACTGTATTTTGGTCATGTGCATCTGTATGTCTCCCTGTAATACAATGTCAGCCATGTCGAGATAGGTGCCACTGAAAGTGCACTCGGTGGAAGTAATACTAACGATAGTAAAGGTGTACTGTTGGCCATTATGAACGGTAATGGTGATATTGTTGCCATTGATAACCCAGGAGAATTCATTGTGCTCTGTCTCCCCACCGTCGCTCATCAGACCTGTGCCATTGGCGTTAAAGGAGAGTTGAATGTTGGGCAGGTTTGAAGAGAGGTCTTGTCCATTATGGACCAAACCGTCGAGTTGCCAGTTTCCAGGAAGAATAGTGCTGTAGTTGTTAGGGTCGGGGTTGGGGTCAGGGTCGGGAGTGGGGTCGCCACCGCTGACCTTGGTCAGATGCATGGTGACGTTACCCTGCATGTCGGTGCCGGGCACTACATTGCCAGTCAGCGAAGCCTCCGTCGAGCTGATGCTGACGATGGTGAAGGTGTACTCGCTGCCACCGTTAGGATAAACGGTGAGCACGTCGCCGCTGACACTCCAGGTAAAGCTGTCGTTGTCGCTATGACCATTGGTGAGTACGTCGCCCGTGCCGTTGTCGTTCATCACCAGCACCATGTCCTCAGGGGTCATATCCCGACCGTCATAGGTCAGGTTGTCCACTCGCCACCGACCTACCAGTGAGTTGCTGTCGTCATTTGTCTTGTCGCACGAGACAGTCATTCCCATACAAGCCAGTGCAACCATGGCCGTCATAATTCTCTTGATTGTTTTCATAATTTATTTTGTTTTTTGATGTATATTCGGGATAACGAGGAGAATCTTTTTTTATTGTGCCGTATGTTCGACAGGGCGCACTTTGCTGTGGTCGACACCGAAGGGATCGGGCTCCTCTTCTTCAAATGATGGGTTTTGAGTGTTGCGTGATGAGTCTTGGCGGTATTCCAAGCCACGTTCGGGACGGTTGCAGTTGGTCATGCTGGCCTGTATTGCCCCGATATCGGCAATGTCGTCGGATGTGGTAAAGTGGTTATGCCGGAAAGGGAATACGGTGGCCAGCTCGCCGCTGTAGTAGAAGTCGAATCCGATGGCGCCGAAGGTGTACTCGCGGTCGCCCACGGTGATGTGGCTACCTCCAGGCATGGGGTCGGGCTTGGGTACCGACTGGCTGAAGCCCAGGTTGAAGAGGGTGAAGAGCAGGTCGGGGCGGTCGCTGATGTCGTAGCCAGCACGACGCCATTGCAGCATGGTTTGGTGCAGGATGCAGCCGGTGTAGATGTAACTGTAGAGGTGGCTGCCATAGTCGACGAGACGGCGGTAGCGTTCTTCGACGATGTTGGCCCCCTCGGGGTAGTCGAGCAGGTGCTCGTAGGCGGGGCCCATGTAGTATTCCGACGAGGGGTCTTTAAGGTGCTCCTCGACGGCCTCGGCGGTGAAGTCCTTGATGCCGTTGACGCCGTAACTGAACTGGCTCTGCACGCTGAGCACTTTGACCGGGCCGAGGTATTTCTTGTACATCTCGCGCTTGGAGTTGAAGAGGCGTATCTGCTCGCCGATGAGGCAGCCCACGATGAGACGGGGCTCGACGCCGGTGAGGCGTCCTGCTTCGCGGATGAGGGCGCTGTCGCGCGTGATGGCCTCCTTCAAGGCCTCCCACTCGGGTGTGGCCATCCAGGGGATGGCGTTTTGAGTTCGGAGTTCAGAGTTCGGAGTTTGGAGTGAGGTGTCGGTGTAGACGCTCAGGGCGGCGACCATGCGGTCGATGAGCATGGGGTCGTCGCTGACGGCGGCAGCTTGCAGTATGAGACGGGTGTTAACGGGGTAGCGGTGCGCCAGCACAGCCAGCCGGTCGAGCTGCGAGGCCCACAGTTCGTCGAGCTCCTCGGGACTCAAATCTTTTATCTGCTCTATCTCACTGACCGACATTAGGTAGCGGTAGTTCTTGTCGACAGCGCCGCGGTTGTTGGTCGCGCCCAGCTGGTAGAGTCCCCAGGCACCGATGATGGCAGCACCGGCCAGCGCGAAGAGCACCATCAGGATGTCAATTGTTTTGCGCCACCAGGGACGCTGTTTGAATTCAGTCCAGAGCTTTTTCATTACACCATACTACTCCACCACTCGAAGGGCTCGAGCATCAGGTTCATGCCGATGAACACGATGGCGCCGGCAATGTAGCCGACCAGTGCCAGCCAGCTAATTTTCTTGAGGTACCAGATGAAGTCTATCTTCTCCATGCCCATGACGGCCACGCCGGCGGCGCTACCAATGATGAGCAACGAGCCACCCGTGCCGGCGCAGTAGGCTAGGAACTCCCAGAAGGGATGGTTGGCGATGAAGCCCTCGGGGGTGACGGGGTACATGCCCTGCACGGCGGCCACCAGTGGCACGTTGTCGACGATGGACGACAGGACGCCGATGATGAGGTCGATGAGGAAGAAGCCGACGGTGTGCGGTCCCACGCTGAGGTCGCGCATCGAGTCAAGTCCCTGTGCCAGGCTGCCCAGAATGCCGGCGACCTTGAGGCAGCTGACGGCCATCAGGATGCCGAGGAAGAAGAGGATGGTGGGTACGTCGACGTGCTCCAGCGTGCTGACGGCGGTGGGCAAACGGTGACCTTCCTTGGAGTGCTTGCGGCTCAGTATCTCGGTGGTGACCCACAGCACGGAGAGGCTGAGGAGCATGCCGAGGTAGGGCGGCAAGTGGGTGATGGTCTTGAAGATGGGTACGAAGATGAGTCCGCAGACGCCCATGATGAGCACAAGCTTGCGCATCCAGGGAGCTACGTCGATACCGCTGCGGGTCTCTTCGGGACGCTCAATTTCGCCTTTGAGCTGGCTGCCCAGGATGACCAGAGGTACTACCATGCAGACCAAGCTGGGTATAAGGGTCTTGACGATAATGTTGACGGTGGTTACCTGACCCTTGATCCAGAGCATGATGGTGGTCACGTCGCCGATGGGACTCCAGGCGCCACCTGCGTTGGCGGCCAGGATGACCATGCCGGCGAAGAACCAGCGCTCCTTGCGGTCGGCGATGAGTTTGCGCAGCAGGGCCACCATGACGATGGCGGTGGTCATGTTGTCGAGCAGGGCCGACAGGAAGAAGGTGAGGATGGAGAGCACCCACAGCAGTTTCTTCTTGTTAGTCGTGGTGATGTGGTCAGTGATGACTGTGAAACCTTGGTAGTCTTCGATGAGCGTCACGATGGTCATGGCACCCAGCAGGAAGAAGACGATTTCAGCTGTCTCGCCGAGGTTCTCGATAAGGTGGGAACTAATCTCTTCGCCGGGGATTACGTGCGACAGGGCGAAGATGGTCCACACCAGAGTGCCCAGCATCAGGGCTGTGGCAGTCTTGTTGATTTTCAATGGGTGCTCCAGCGCTATGCAGGCGTACCCGAGGATGAAAATTGTGATGAGTGAAACAATCATGGTATCGTAAGTTTATCTTTTCTGCTGTTTTTGCATCTGCTCGGCCTGCTTCTGCAGCTCTTCCAGACGCTGCTGGAAGCTGCTCTTCTTCTTTTTCTTGCCCTTGTCGTTGGCATGCTTGGCGTCGTAGGCCGCCATGCGGGCGCGCACCTTCTTCTCGCTGGTGAAGCGCCGGATGAGCATCATGGTGCACATGGTGAAGGTCAGCGAGATGAGGTAGTAAAGGTTCAATCCGGCGCTCTGGCTGTTGAAGATGAAGAGCATCATGAAGGGCATGAAGTACATCATCAACTTCATACCGGGCATGGTCTGGGTGCCTGCCTGCTGCTTCATGGTGTACCACGTGTAGAAGAACTGCATGCCGAACATCAGCAGGCAGAAGAGCGAGATGTGGTCGCCGTAGAGCGGTATGTTGAAGCCGAAGTCAAGAATGGAGTCATAGTTCGACAGGTCGGGGCACCATAGGAAGGGCTTCTGGCGCAACTCAATCGATTGGGGGAAGAACATGAACATGGCCGTTAGGAAGGGCATCTGGATAAGCACGGGTAGACAGCCTGCCATGGGGCTGTAGCCCGCCTTCTTCTGCAGCGCCATCATGGCCTGCTGTTTCTGCATGGCCTGCTCCTGGGCGGGGAACTTCTTGTTGAGAGCGTCCATCTCAGGCTTGAGGACTCGCATGATGGCGCCGCCCTGATAGCTCTTGAACACCAGCGGCAGCAGCACCAGTCGGACAAGCAGTGTGAAGACGATGATGATGATACCGTAGTTCCAGTTGAAGCGTTCCAGGAAGTTGAAGGCCGGCACGATGAGGTAGCGGCTGATGCTCTTCGAGATAATGGTCCATCCTAGGGGTAGCATGCGGTCATAGCCGCGGTGCATCTTGCGCAGGTCGCGCAGCTTGGTGGGACCGTAGTACCAGCTCATCTGCATCTTGCCAGTCTCCGCGTCGTAGGGCAGGCCAATGACGGCGGTCATATCGGTCAGGTAATTCTTGGCAGTGTCGCGCTTGTCGGTCGTCACAGCCAGGTCGGCGTTCTCGAACGGCACACCGCCCTCGGCATTGAGGATGGCGGCAAAATATTGGTCCTTGAAGGCCACCCAGTCGAGCGTGGTCTTCACCTGCTTCTGCTTGTCCTGACCCATGCCCACGTTGTTGGGGTTCTTCTCTTTGGGTCCTTTGAAGTAGATGCTGCTGTAGAAGCGCTCACGGTCGCTGTTGCGGTTGCTCTTGCCGCGGCTGCCGCTGTTCACCTTCTCCTGTCGCAACATGCGGTTCTGCCACTGGAAATCCATATAGGGCGTGTTGCGCACCACCTCCTTGAGGCCCACAAAGTTGATGTCGAAGTCCACCTCGTAGCTGTCGCCGTGCATGGTGTAGGCGAATTCGAGGTAGCCGTGATTGACGCTGTCGTCGATTTCGGCACGGAAACGGACGCGTAAAACCTCTTCCAAGTCAAGGGCGAGTTCGTTGTCGATGAGACTGTTGTAAACAGGTCTGTCTGTGTCACCGAGGTAGGGCACAAACACCAGGTCTTTGGTGTTGATTACACGGTTGTCCTCGGTCGAGAAAACAAGGTTCATATTGTCTTCCGAGGGGGTGATGAGCACCAACTCGTTGCTGTCGTAGGTCTGGTAGTCGGCCAGCACCACTCGGTCTACGCGAGCGCCGAGGGTGTTGAACTCAACGGTCATCAGGTGGTTGCTCATGGTGAAGTTGCGCACCTCGCCCTGCGCGGCGCTGTTGAAGGCACCCATGTCCTGCACCGTACGCTGTGCTCCGGGCAGAACGGTGTCGCCGGCGGCGGCCAGCGAGTCGAGACGAGCCTTCTCGGCCACTATACTGTCCTCAATGCGCTGGGCCTCGAGGTTGGCGGCTACGGTGCTGTCGTACACACGCTGACGCTCGGCGATTTCTTCTTTCGACGGGGCTACCCAGAACATGTAGCCGACGAATATTAAGAATATCAAAACCAGTCCTATGATTGATTTCTTGTCCATAGTTGTTGTTAGTTCTTGTCTTATTATATGATTAACAATACAATAAATATCCCCGACAGTCGGGAATGAAATTGCAAAGATACATAAAAAACTGGCATCCTCAAAAAAATACCCTGAAAAAATATATCGTGCACGATTTTTTTTTATATTTTAGGGGTGGGGAAGGGATCGGACGGAGCGCCACAGGGGTGTTGATAACTTTACCATCGGCGGGCAATAAATCGGTCGCTCGCGCGTTAAATAAGTAATTATATTGTTTTATCGGTTTGACCGTCCGACATTTAACAATCAAGTTATGAAACTGCAATTTATGGGTGCCACCCGTGAGGTGACGGGTAGCAAACACCTGATAACGACCAAAAGCGGACTGAAGATACTGCTCGACTGCGGCATGTATCAGGGCAAAGGTCTCGAGACCGATGCCATGAACCGTGACCTGGGCTTTGTGCCGAGTGAGATAGACTATCTCATCCTCAGCCACGCCCATATCGACCACAGCGGCCTGATACCCTATATCTACAAACTGGGCTTCCGCGGCACGGTGCTCTGTACGCCCGCCACGCGCGACCTCTGCGCCATCATGTTGGCTGACGCGGGCCGCATACAGGAGCAGGATACCACCACGTTCAACAAGAAGCGCAAGGCGCAAGGGCTCGACCCCGTGGAACCTATCTACGACGAGCAGGACGCGCAGGCCTGTATGAGCTGCTTTATCAGTGTGCCTTACCACAAGAAGTTCAACATCGAGGGCGAGGTGACGGTGGAGTTCTATGACGCGGGCCATATCCTCGGCTCGGCGCTCGTCTATCTCGATATCCGCGAGGGACGCCGCCACATCAGACTGGGCTTCACGGGCGACATCGGGCGCTACGACAAACAGATTCTCAAGGATCCCGAGCCATTCCCGCAGGTGGACTACCTCATTATGGAGAGCACCTACGGCGACCGTCTGCACGAGAGCTTGCAGGATGCCGAGACCGAGCTGCTGAAGGCTGTGCTCGACACCTGCACCAAGAAGAAAGGCAAGCTCATCATCCCCAGTTTCGCCATCGGCCGCGCGCAGGAGATTATCTACGCCCTCGACCGACTGGAGCATGTCAAGCTGCTGCCCGACATTGACGTCTTTGTCGATAGTCCATTGAGCATCAGCGCTACCAATATCATGAGGCTGCACACCGAGTGCTTCAACCAGGCCATCGCCGAATACTGCCAGACCGACCCCGACCCCTTCGGCTTCGACAGACTGCACTATATACAGAGTGTCATGGAGAGCAAACAGCTCAACATCAGGCATAAGCCCTGCGTCATCATCGCTGCCAGCGGTATGATGGAGGCTGGACGTGTGAAACACCACCTGGCCAACCATATCGACAATCCCTCTACCACCATCCTCTGTGTGGGCTATTGCGAGCCGTCGACGTTGGGTGCCAAGATTATGCGTGGCGACGAGGAGGTGTCCATCTTCGGCCAGACACACAAGGTGCGCGCCGAGCTGCGCCGCATCGACTCGTTGTCGGGTCATGGCGACTATTCGGAGATGATTCAATACATCGGCTGTCAAGAGAAGCGGAAGTTGAAGCATATCTTCCTCGTTCATGGCGAAGAGGAGACGCAGCGCAATTTCGCCGAGACATTGAATAAGGTGGGCTGGAAGCGTGTCAGCATACCGGCCTTCCGCGAGGAGGTGGAGTTGTAGATATGAAAGTGTTGATGATTATACTGACGTTGCTGTTGGCCACCTGCTCTGGTGTGGGGACCCAACAGACGGTGTCCTCTGTCGAGAAAGTGGAAATACCAGCCTACGATGCCTCGGAGGACATCGTGGAGCATCTCGGCTACACGGCCTCTTACAACCACACTACCCTCTGCCCCGACTGGGTGGCATGGGAACTGACGGCAGAGGAGACCAACGGTACCTATGAGCAGGGTCGTCAGTTCAGCCGCGACCCCGATGTCGCCTTCCCCAAGGCCAGCCGTGAGGACTACTCGAATAGCGGCTGGGACAAGGGTCACATGGCGCCGCATGCCGATATGAAGTGGAGCCGTCAGGCGATGACCGAGAGCGACTATTTCACCAATGTCTGCCCGCAAGACAAGCAGATGAATGCCGGCGCTTGGCGTAAGATAGAAGAGATGACGCGTCGCATAGCCAAGCGCTATGGCGCGGTCTATGTGGTGTGCGGACCGGTGTTCGATTCGGACGAGCATCGTTACATCGGCCCCGCCTGCGTGCATGTGCCCGACCGCTTCTTTAAGGCGCTGGCAGTGAGTACACCGGAAGGCTACCGCGCCGTGGGTTTCTTGGTGGAGAATAGTCCCCAGAGCTTCTCGCCACGTCACTATGCCGTCACTGTCGACAGCGTGGAGGTGGTGACAGGACGCAACCTCTTCCCCTCGCTGCCTGAGGAGGCGGAGGGGTTATTCGATTGGAACGTTTGGAAACATTGAAAAACAATATCACTGAGTTATGAAGATAAAATATTTCGCAATTCCTTTGACGGCAGCCCTGCTGCTGGTAGGGTGTAAGCATCAGGTGTCCGAGGCAGTTGACACGGTTCCCATGGACGAGCCGGAGATTGTTGTCGCAGAGGAGGAACAGCCCGCCGAGGAGGCGGAGCGCGTCCCCGTGCTCCGCAAAGCGCAGCCGGCCAACGCCAAACCTGTGGCGACGGCGGCTCCCACGAACAAGAACGCCAAGCCCGAGACACTCTATGTCGAGACCGATGGCGCCCAGGGACGCGTGTGGGGGCATGTGACCATGAAAGGTGACCGGGGCACCGGTACCATCCACGACTGGGACGAGAACACCCTCGCCGTCACTGTCACCCGTCACGGCGATGAACTCTTCGCCGTCGACCAGAATTCACGTCTGTATGTATTCAAAATGAAACAAAATAAAACACAGCAATAATGAAAACCACACAGGAACTCCAGCAAATTGCGACGCAGGTGCGCCGCGACATTCTCCGTATGACCACCAACGCCAAGAGCGGACACCCGGGCGGCTCACTCGGCACCGCCGACTGGTTCGTGGCCATGAACTTCAGCCTTATGGACTTTGAGCCCAAGAACTTCACTATGAGTGGCGAGGGTGAGGACATGCTCTTCGTCTCGCAGGGCCACATCACGCCGGTCATCTACAGCACCATGGCGCGCCGTGGCTACTTCCCCGTGGAGGAACTCAAGACCTTCCGTAAGTTCGGCACCCGCCTGCAGGGCCACCCCAGCACCGAGCATGGTCTGCCAGGCATCCGTATGGCCAGCGGTTCGCTGGGACAGGGCATGAGTGTCGGCGTCGGCGCCGCCCTCGGCAAGAAGATGACGGGCGACAAGCACCTCGTCTACACCATGCATGGCGACGGCGAGCTCGAAGAAGGCCAGATATGGGAGGCCGTGATGTTTGCCGGCGCAAAGAAAGTGGACAACCTCATCGCCACCATCGACTACAACAATCAGCAGATTGACGCCACCGTCGACGAGGTGATGACTCTCGGCGACCTCAAGGCCAAGTTCGAGAGCTTCCTCTGGAAGGTCGTCGTCATCGAGAACGGCAACGACATGCAGCAGGTACTCGACGGCATGGCCAAGGCCAAAGCCATGAGCGGCCAAGGGAGCCCTGTATGCGTCATCCTGACCACCAAGATGGGCTATGGCGTCGACTTCATGCAGGATACCAACAAGTACCACGGCTCGGTGCTCTCGGCCGACGACCTGCCCAAGGCCCTTGCCCAGCTGCCCGAGACCCTCGGTGACTTCTAATTGTCACGTAAAGTAAGGCTATGCGTAGAGCGCTGATATTCGCCGTACTATTGTTTCTGGGCTTCGCCGTGCAGGCACAGCAGCAGGCCGACAAAACGCGGTTGCTGCTGATAGTGGACTGCTCCAATTCGATGTGGGACCACTGGCAGAGCAACGCCAAAATCAAGGTGACGCAGCAGGTGCTGCTGTCGTTCCTCGATTCGGTGTCGCGTCAGCATGACGTTGATGTGGCACTGCGTGTCTTCGGGCATCTCAACCAGCACCAGTTCGGAACCCGTCTCGAGGTGCCTTTCGGCGAGGACAACACCTACCAGCTGCAGAGCAAGATCAAGACCCTCGTGCCACAGGGCGGCTGCACGGCCGCAGCGGCGTTGACCGACGCCCTCAGCGACTTCCCGGCAGGCGGCGACACACGCAATATCATCCTCATCGTCACCGACGGCATGGATGACTGTGACGCCGAGATATGCGACGTGGCGCGTCAGGTGCAGCTCAGCGGCGTGGTGGTGCAGACCTTCGTGCTTGGCATCGGCGAGGGCGCCTTCAACCATGCCGACTGCGCAGGCACGTTCCTGCCCGTACGCCATGAAGAGGAGTACGCCAAGACGCTCTATGACATCTTCCGTCTGGCTGGCAAGACGGCTCCCGTGGTGCTGCGACTATTGGACGGCGACGGCAACCTGTTCGAAACCGAGCACGCGGTGGCCTTCTACGACCGCCGTACGGGCGTCAGCCGCCTGAATACCCTCTATACTGTCGACCAGCGCCTGCGGCCCGACACCCTGTTGCTCGACCCCCTGATGACCTACGACCTCACCGTCTTCACCCATCCGCCACTGCGGCGCGAGACGCTGCAGTTTGGCACCGGCAAGGTGAACAGGGTGGACGTCACCGTCAACGAGGGCAGCCTGCGTGTGCGATACAACGGACGGCGTCCCCAATGGCAGCAACCCAATGTGGACGTCGTGGTGCGCCATAGCGGCGACCGCGTGGCGGCACAAGAGATAGGTGAAACGGGCCAGTACCTGGCCGGACGCTACGACGTGGAGGTGCAGACATTGCCTGTTACTATTTTGCGCGGTGTCGAGGTGCGTGGCAATGCCGCCACGGAGCTGTCGGTGCCCATGCCCGGCATGTTGGTGCTCGGCAAGCCCAAGGGCATCACTACCGGCGCCATCTTCAAACTCAACGACGGCAGCGTGGAGTTCACCACCGACCTCAACTCCAGCACCGCCGGCGAACGCCTCCTGCTCCAGCCCGGCCAATACGAGGTCGTCCTCCATCCCCAGACGGCCACAAAATACGACAAAGTGCAGACCAAACGCTTCGTCATCGAGAGCTCACAGACCACCAAGATACAATTTTAAAACGCAAAGATATGTTGTCAAGACGCCACAGAGAACCCCCAGAGCACAGTTACAAGAAAGGTCATCTATACTACGATGATGTCGAGTTGACCGAGGAGTATAAAAAGATAGAGAAGAAGGTGGAAGCCGAGGTAAAACGGCGTCTTCGCGACGTCCCCAAAGGGATGGGCTACTGCCACGCCTACTGGGCCTGCAAACGCGAGGTGCTCAGCGAGTACGGCATCGAATGGCGCAGCCCCTCCGCCATGAACCCCGGAGTAATGTTCGACTGATTTCGCCCTGTCGTTTTAAGACTGATAATAAAAAGTGAAAGCAAAAGCCATACGCAGGATTATCGGTATCACGGCATTAGTGCTGTGGGCGGTGGTTATTGCGTCTCGTTGCTTATTCATATTTGGAAATAGATATCGCTTAGCCTGGCAGCTGGATAATTGGGCGTTTCTATTTGCACCGATTCTCACATTGGTCTATGCGGTGATGCTGACCATTCATATTTCCAGAGGGAAACACTGGGCTGTAAAGTTGTCGGAATGGTTAGGATGCACGTTGTTTGTTCTTCTTTGTCTTGTTGAATTCTTCATTGCAGGCGTAAAACTCAACTATAAAGTGTGGGGTGACAAAGACTATGTGGTGTACAGTGAGTACGGCGGCTTCTCTGACCCAGATGTGTATGTAATGTACAAGAGATGCGGCATTGTTGACCATCACATGTATACATTAGATTTTTATAGTTATAACCCACCATATGTACTTGGGGATGACAATATGGGAGGAATCAACAGCGCCGAATATGTCATCTATGAAGACCTTAACTTGATACAGAGTGATGCAGTGGTTAGAGACAATATGAATGAAGACAGCACTTTCCACGCCACCATATTCTATAGGTTGGACAATGGACATAGATATAATGAGAGCCAGAATGATTCGCTATTTGCGTTGATAAAATGATAATGGACAACAAGGACTTTATTCGGCAGGATAACAACTATAGGACGTTGAAGGCGTTCCGCAAGGCGGAGTGCGTCTATGACGTGACCTATTATTTTGCCAATAAGTTCCTGCAAAAGGGCGACCGCACCATTGACCAGATGGTGCAGGCCGCGCGGAGCGGCAAGCAGAACCTCGCGGAGGGGAATATCGACGGAGTGACCTCCAAGGAGATGGAGCTGAAGCTGACCAACGTCAACCGTGCCTCGCTGCACGAGCTGCTGTTGGACTATGAGGACTACCTGCGTGTGAGAGGCCTGGAGCAGTGGCCCTACGACGACCCGCGCTGTGTGCAGACGCGGGAGTTCTGCAAAAAGCATTTAGATTCGGCGGTCTACCGCGAGAAGATAAAAGACCGTTCCGACGAGACCATCGCCAATATCGCCATCACGCTGATACACCAATGCGATGTGCTGATAAAAGGGCTTATAGAATGGCAAAAGAAGAACTTCCTCGAGAACGGAGGGATAAAGGAGGAGATGTACAGGGCGAGGAAAGCCTACAGAGATAACCATGGGTTTAATGGGCAGAATGGGTCTAATGGGCAAAATAAATATTAGGCGTCAGCCGCCCATTAAACCCATTAATCCCATTAACCCCATAAAACAAAAAGAAAACAAACAAAAAACAACAATAACAATGACCCACTACGAAAACAAATCAAGCAAAGAGTTGCGCGCCGGCATGGGCGAAGGCCTGGTAGAGGCTGGCCGCAAGAATGAGAATGTCGTTGCCCTGAGCGCCGACGTGAAAGGCAGCGTCAAGATGGACGGCTTCGCCCAAAAATTCCCCGAGCGCTTCATCCAGTGCGGCATCGCCGAGGCCAACATGGTAGGCATCGCCGCCGGCCTGAGCCTCTGCGGCAAGGTGCCCTTCATCGGGGGCTTCGCCGAGTTC
>JAGCVD010000036.1 GCA_017962545.1 Bacteroidales bacterium | reverse complement strand
CAACGGCGGAGCCTCCTACACACCGCTGCTGGTCTATGACAACACGCAGCTCAACGCCCTCAGCGGCACCTACACCACGGTCACCGTCCCCGTCACGGGCTACAACGGCCAGAATGTGCGCTTCGCCATCTTCGCCGGCAGCAGCGCCTCCGGCGGCGACTGCCGCCTGGTCATCGACAATGTGAGCGTGGGCGATGTGCCCGCCTGTTCGCCTGTCACCAGCGTCGTGGCTTCCAACATCACCACCAGCAGCGCCACCCTCACCTGGGTTGACCAGATCAATACTGGCGCCACCTACACGGTCATCGGCCCCGACGGCGTTGTCGCCTCGAACATCACTGGCACCACCTACACCGTCACCGGCCTGAGCGCCAGCACCAGCTACACCTTCCATATCGTGGCCAACTGCTCGGCCACCGAGTACAGCGACTCCACCAGTGTCACCTTCCGCACCGCCTGCGGCATCGTGACCATGCCTTGGAGCGAGAACTTCGACAACTGGACTGCCAAGTCGGATTGCTGGTCGTACCTGAGCGGCGCCTTCAATGGCGGCGCTGGCACGCCCAGTGTCTATTCTTCGGCTTGGACGCTCAGCAACAGCTATGGCGACTACATCACCATCAGCGGCAGGGCACTGGCCATGAACATCTTCAGCACCTACCGCTACTGGGCTGTCACCCCGGCCATCAGCATCTCCAGCAACAATGCCCAGTTGACCTTCGACATCGCCGTGGCAGCATGGAGTGCCTCCACGCCCAACTACGACGCCAACGACACGCTGGCCATTGCCGTCACCACCGACAGCGGCCTCACCTACACCCCGTTGCTGGTGTACACCAACACAGAACTCAACGCCCTTGGCAACACCTTCACTACGATCACCGTCCCCGTCACGGGCTACAACGGCCAGGATGTGCGCTTCGCCATCTTCGGCGGCAGCAGTGCCACTGGCGGCGACAACCGCGTGGTTATCGACAATGTGAGCGTCACCGAGGCTCCCTGCTGGCCGATGGGCATTGTGATTGGCAACGAGGCTTCGACCACCTCTGCCAACGGCTACCCCGTCAACAACTACTATAACTACACCCTCACCGAGACCATCATCGACGAGGCCGAGATTGGCGGCGCCATGCCCATCAACGGCATCCGCTACTACTACAATTATGCCACCGCCATGACTGGCAAAACCAACTGCACCATCTACCTGCAGCCCACCACCAAGACGACCTTCAGCAGCAGCAACGACATCGAGCTGCTCGACCCGGTCAATGCTGTGATGGTCTACACAGGTTCCCTCAACTGCTCGCAGGGCTGGAACGAGTTCACCTTCACCACGCCTTACAACTACAACGGCACGGGCAACCTGATGGTCATCGTCGACGACAACAGCGGCAGCTACAACACCAGCAGCCATGTGTTCCGTACCTCTGCCTGCACGGGCTACAAGAGCCTCCAGTGGTACAGCGACAGCTACAATCCCGATCCCGCCACCAGCACCGGTGATACCTACAGCGGTACCAAGACTTATGTCCAGAACCGCGTGGTGATGGCCCTCGTCACCTGCGACACCGCCACCTGCCATGCGCCTCTCGCAGCCGTTGCCTCGGCTGTGGGTGTCAACAACGCCACGGTGACCTGGACCTCCTCCAACGCCACCAGTTACAGCGTCACCCTGATGAGCGGCACCAGCGTGCTGAGCTACAGCACCACGACGGATACCACGATGGCCTTCACCGGCCTGACGGCCAACACCGACTACAGCGTCGTCATCCGCGGCCTCTGCTCGGCCAACGACAGCAGCAGTGCCGTGACGGCCGACTTCCACACCGAGTGTGACCTGATGGCCACCCTGCCGTACACCTACGGCTTCGAGGGTGCCGCCACGGGTAGCAGCACCAATGTCGTCTTCGACGCCGAGTGCTGGAAGCGCCTCAACAACGGCACTACCTATTTCGGCTATCCCTACATCTCCAGCAGCACCACCTACTGCCACAGCGGCAGCCGCGGCCTCTATTGGTACAACTACAACACGGTCGGCACCTACGGCAACTACCGCGTCATCGTCCTGCCCGGCCTTGGCGGTAACTATACCATGAGCGACCTGCGCCTCAAGTTCTGGGCCAAGGCATCGTCGGCCACCGCACAACCCGTCTTCCACGTGGGCGTCATGACCGACCCGACCGACATCAGCACGCTCGACACGGTCTACACTGTCACCACCAATACCGCCGGCAACACCGACTGGGCTGAGTACTCCGCCTACCTGGCTGGCTACACCGGCACGGGCCGCTATGTGGCCATCGCCACCTATCCCGAAGGCGCCACTTGGACGGCCTACGTCGACGATGTGACCCTCGAAGAGGCTCCTTCCTGCACCGAGGTCACCAACCTCGCTGTCGCCGGCGTCACCAGTAGCAGCGTCACGTTGACCTGGACGGATGCCCTCAACACCACCGGTACCACCTACACGGTGAGCGACGCCCAGGGCACCACCATCGCCTCCGGCATCACTGGCACGACCTACACCGTCACCGGCCTCACCGCCAACACCAGCTACACCTTCAGTGTTGTGGCCAACTGCTCGGCCACCGAGGCCAGCGGCACCATGAGCGTCACGGCCCACACCGAGTGCGAACTCATGACCACCCTGCCGTACAGCTACGGCTTCGAGGGTGCCGCCACGGGCACCAGCACCAACGCGGCCTTCGACGCCGAGTGCTGGAAGCGCCTCAACAACGGCACTACCTATTTCGGCTATCCCTACATCTCCAGCAACAGCAGCTACTGCCACACTGGCAGCCGCGCACTCTACTGGTACTACGGTACCTCCGCCAGCTATGGCGACTATCAGGTTGCCGTCCTGCCCGGCGTGGGTGGCACTTACGAAATGAACCACCTGAAACTGAAGTTCTGGGCCAAGGCTTCCAGCACCTCCTACTATCCCGTCTTCGTCATCGGTATCATGAGCGACCCGACCGACATCAGCACCTTCACACAGGTTGCCACGGTCAACGTCGAGGGTACTACATGGACCGAGTATGAGGCTCTCCTGGCCAGCTACACCGGCACGGGCCGCTATGTGGCCATCCGCTCCAACCGCGGCTCGTCGGCCTGGACTGCCTACTTCGACGATGTGACCCTCGAGGAGGTCTCCGGCTGCCAGCCCGTCACCAACCTCGCGGCCACCGTTGCTGACAACAGCGTGACCCTCACCTGGAGTGACCCGCTGAACAACAATGCCACCTACACGGTTATCGGCGGCAACGGCACCATCGCCTCTGGCCTCACCACCACCAGCTACACCATCACGGGCCTCACGCCCAACACCGACTACAGCTTCAGCGTTGTGGCCAACTGCTCTGCCGACGTGGCAAGCGACTCCGCCAGCATTGCTGTCCATACCGAGTGCACCTTCGTCGCCACGTTGCCCTACACCATGGGCTTCGAGACCGCCGACGGCGTCACCTCCACAGGCAGCAGCACCTCGACGACCTTCATCGACTGCTGGCACCGCCTGAACAACGGCACGCAGTACTTTGGCTATCCCTATGTGAGCACCACCAGCAGCTACATCCACACTGGTGCCCGCGGCCTCTACTGGGCCAACAGCACCACCACCGGCACCTATGGCGACTACCAGTGCATCGTGCTGCCCGGCCTGGGTGGCAACTACGCCATGGACGGCCTGCAGCTCAAGTTCTGGGCCCGCGCCACCGGCACCAGCTACCATCCCGTCCTCTACGTGGGTGTGATGACCGACCCGACCGACATCAACAGCTTCGTCTATGTCGACACCATCAACGTGGAAGGCACCACCTACACCGAGTACACCTCCTACCTGAACAACTACACCGGCACGGGCCGCTATGTGGCCATCCGCGCCAACCGTCCCGCCTCGGCCTGGTACCTGACGATGGACGACATCACGCTCGACGTCATGCCGTCGTGCTTCCCCGTCACCAACCTCACCATCGCCAGCACCACCACCAGCAGCATGACGCTGGCCTGGAATGACAACTTCAACGACGGTGCCACCTACACGGTGAGCAACGCCCAAGGTGTCATCGCCAGCAATGTCACCGGCACCAGCTACACCGTCACCGGCCTCAATGCCGGCACGGAATACACCTTCATGGTGACCTCCAACTGCTCGGCTACCGACAGCGGCGAGACCGTCAGCGTCACCGGCTACACCGCCTGCGCGACCCTGACTGCCGCCGACCTGCCCTACACCGAGGACTTCGAGGCATACGGCAGCGGCTCGGCCTACTCCATCAGCCCCTGCTGGACCAAGGGTACTAATGGCAGTACTGCTTATCCCTATCCCACCAGTACCGCAGCCAGCGGCACCCGCAGCCTCTACTTCTACGGCTACAAGCCCTCGTCGACCACCGGCACCCACGTCTACAGCTATGCTGCCCTGCCGCAGCTCGATGCCACGCTGGATGCTTCCGACCTGACCTTGAGCTTCAAGGCCCGCCGCTACAGCACCGTCTCTGTCAGCTACCGCTCCATCATCTACGTGGGTGTCATGACCAACCCGACCGACGCCTCGACCTTCGTGGCTGTCGACACCATCAACATGACCCCGCTGCCCGCCAGCACCATAGAGACCTACAATGTGATTCTCGCCAACTACACCGGCACCGGCAAGTATGTGGCCTTCTACTGCCCGTGGATTGACACCAACACGTCGTACAGCTATAACTACATCTATATCGACGATGTGATGCTTGACATCACTCCCACCTGTCTGCCTGTGGCTGACATCACTGCCTCCAATGCCACCACCAACAGCGTGACGCTCTCCTGGACCGACGCCTATAACACCGGCGCCACCTACACCGTCTACGACATGAGCGACAGCACGGTCATGGGCACCGGCATCACCGGCACCACCTACACCGTCACCGGCCTCGCCGCCAGCAGCAGCTACACCTTCGGTATCCAGGCCAACTGCTCGGCCACCGATGCCTCGCCCATCATGACCGTCGCCGCCCGCACCGCCTGCGGCGTCGCCACCATGCCTTGGGTCGAGAACTTCGACGGCTGGACCGCCAAGTCCGATTGCTGGGCCTTCCTGAGCGGCGCCTTCAATGGTGGCGCCGGCACGCCCACTGCCAACACTTCGGCATGGACCCTCAGCAACAGCTATGGCGACTACATCACCATCAGCGGCAAGGCACTGGCCATGAACATCTACAGCACCAACCGCTACTGGGCTGTCACCCCGGCCATCAGCATCTCCAGCAACAATGCCCAGTTGACCTTCGACGTCGCCGTGGCAGCATGGAGTGCCTCCACGCCCAACTACGACGCCAACGACACGCTGGCCATTGCCGTCACCACCGACAGCGGCCTCACCTACACCCCGCTGCTGGTCTATGACAACACGCAGCTCAACGCCCTCAGCAACAACTACACCATGGTCACCGTGCCTCTCACGGGCTACAGCGGCCAGGATGTGCGCATTGCCTTCTTCGGCGGCAGCAGTGCCTCCGGCGGTGACAACCGCGTGGTCATCGACAATGTGAGCGTTACCGAGGCCACTCTCGACAGCACGGTCTTCATGCTTGCGGTCAACGACACCACGATGGGTACCGTCCTGCCGCACACGGGTGCCAATGTCTACCATCCGGGCGACTCGGTCATCATCACTGCCGTGCCCAACACCGGCTACCTCTTCGACTACTGGGTGGCCTCGATGGACAATGGCGACACGATGCACCTCGCGACGAACCCCCTCCGGAATGTCGTCACCACCGGCGATGCCGGACACACCTACCACGTGACCGCCATGTTCAAGTGCGACGCCGTCGCCTTCCCGTTCTCCGAGAACTTCGAGAGCGGCGTCCTCTCCAACTGCTGGACGGTCGACGGTCCCGGCACTTGGCAGGTCGGCACGGGTGACTACACCCTCTCCACCGGCGCCCACACCGGCACCTACAACGCCAAGATTGTCCACGGCACCACCGGCAATGTCACCAAACTCATCACCCCGACCATTGACTTCACGGGCGTCACCGCTGCCGAACTCCGCTTCTGGCACCTCCAGCGCGCCTGGAGCGGCGACCAGGATGAGCTGCGCGTCTACTACCGCACCTCCGCCACCGCCGCCTGGCAGCAACTGGCAGCCTACACCAATGAAATCACGGCCTACACCGAGGAGGCTATCCAGCTGCCCAACCTGAGCAGCACCTACCAGGTGGCCTTCGAGTTCACCGACGGCTACGGCTACGGTGTGGCTCTCGACGACATCACCATCAACGTGCCGCCCAGCTGTACGGCTGTCACGGCACTCACTGCCACTCCCACCGACAATAGCGTGGCTCTCACTTGGTCCGATGCCAACACCAGCGCCACCTACACGGTCTACAACATGAGCGACACTTCGGTTGTGGCCACCGGCATCACCACCACCAGCTACACCGTCACTGGCCTCCTCGCCAACACGCTCTACACCTTCGGCGTGGTGGCCAACTGCTCCGCTACCGATGCCTCGCAGTTCACCTCCGTCACCGTCCGCACCAACTGCTCCGCCTTCACGGCTCCCTACACCTGGACCTTCGAGGATATGGATGCCGGCGCGGCACCTCTCTGCTGGACCAAGGTCGGCAGCGGCAACGCCAACGTGACGAGCAGCACCAGCTACGCCCACAACAGCACCAAGTACCTCCGCTTCAGTGGCTCGACGAGCAACCTCATCGTCCTGCCTGAGATTAACGGTACCCTCAGCGACCTGCAGATGCGTCTCTGGACCCGTCCCGAGAGCACCTCCAACAGCAACTGCGGCACCTTCTCGGTGGGCTACGTGACCGACGTCACCGACGCCACCACCTTCGTGGCCCTGGAGACCTACAGCTACAACGACTTCACCGCCTACGACCAGAAGACCGTCCGCTACACCGGCGTTCCCGCCGGCGCCCGCATGGCCCTGCGCCACACGCCCAACAGCACCTCCTGGTACTGGTATGTCGACGATGTGACCGTCGAGGAGATTCCTTCCTGCATGCCTGTTACGGATGTCGCCGTCACCGGTGTCACCTTCAACAGCGTCAGCCTCCTGTGGAACAGCGTCGACGGCGCCGCCTCATACATTATCTATGATATGAGCGACACCAGCGTGATTGCCGCCACTGTGACCGACACCTTCTACACCGTCACCGGCCTCACCGCCGAGACCAACTACACCTTCGGCGTGAAGAGCCGCTGCTCGGCCACCGACGTCACGCCCATGTTCGCCACGGTCGACGCCTTCACCGGCTACTGCCAGCCCACCCCGACCTCCGTCGACGGCCAGGGTATCACCAGCGTGGCCTTCGGCAGCCTGACCAACGATGCCGCCCGTCCCTCGGGAGCCGGCTATCGCAACTACAGCAACATGAGCGGCATGGTCGCCACCGGCAGCCCCGTCACCGTCGACATCACCTACGCTACCGGCTACACCTACGGCACCATCATCTGGGTCGACTGGAACAACAGCATGACCTTCGAGAGCAACGAGGTGGTCTATGTGGGCACCAGCACCAATGCCAACCCCACCACGCTGACTTGCACCTTCAACATCCCCGCCGACCAGGCCCTGGGCAGCTACAGGATGCGTATCCTGGGTGCTGACAGCTACTTCGACAGCTACACCGGCTCCATTGCCGCCGCTGCCGGCGCCAACCCCTGCGCCTCCTACAGCTGGGGCGTGGCTGAGGACTACACCCTCACCCTCGTGACTCCCTCTGTCTGCCCGAATGTGGCTGGCTTCACCGTCACCGGCGTCACCAACAACAGCGTCAGCCTCAGTTGGAACACCGTCACCGGCGCCACCTACACTCTCTACAACGACACTGCTGTCGTGGCAACGGGTATCACCGACACGGTCTACACCGTCACGGGCCTGACCGCCAACACCGACTACACCTTCGGCGTGGTGGCCAACTGCTCGGCCACGGAGGCTTCGGCCTATCCCGCCACCGTCAGCGCCCGCACGCTGTGCGACAACGCCAACCTGCCCTTCGTCGAGAGCTTCGAGGCCACCAGCGCCACACGCAACTGCTGGACGCTCGACGCCCCCTCGACGGCCAACGCCATCACCTACGTGACCTTCGACGGCCACACCGCCATGCGCTTCAGCTCGTATGCCACCGCCACCGACTACAACCAGTATGCCTACTCGCCGGTCTTCAACACCCCGGCCGAGGGCGACTCGCTGCATGTCCGCGTCCGCTACGCCACCTACGGCGCCAGCGACAGCCTCTGGTTCGGCTTCCGCATGGCCAACAGCAACGACTTCGTCTGGACTCCCACGGCCTACATGACTACGGGCCAGAACGACATTGCCTACCTCGAGGCCACCCTGCCCATCAACACCGTCCAGCTGGCCATCCACTACTATGGCAACTACGCCTACTACGCCTGGATCGACAGCGTCGAACTGCGCGTGGCCACCGAGGTGCCGCAGGTGATTGTCTACGACACCACCACGGTTACGGCTTGCGACAGCTACACATGGCACGGCACTGCCTACACCACCTCTGGTGTGATCGTCGACAGCACCTCCAGCAACGACACGGTCTTCGTCCTCAACCTGACGGTCAACTACAGCACCACCGGCAGCGCGACTGTCGCCACCTGCGACAGCCTCGTCTGGAACGGCAACACCTACACGCAGAGCGGTATCTTCACCGCCACGCTGACTGCTGCCAACGGATGCGACAGCGTCGTGACCCTCAACCTCACCGTCAACTACAGCAACACCGGCAGTGAGAACGTCACCGCTTGCGACAGCTACACTTGGCATGGCAATGTCTACACCGCCTCGACCACGGCAGTCGACACCTTGACCAACGCCGCCGGTTGCGATAGTATTGCCACCCTCAACCTCACGATCAACAACAGCAACACCGGCAGTGAGAGCATCACCGCTTGCGACAGCCTGATCTGGCAGGGCAACACCTACACCCAGAGCGGCATCTACACAGCCACGCTGACCAACGCCGCCGGCTGCGACAGCGTCGTGACCCTCAACCTGACAATCGGCAGCAGCGTTACCGCGTCTGTCACCGAGACGGCTTGCGACAGCTACCTGTGGAACGACTCGGTCTACACCGCCTCGACCACGATTGTCGCCAACCTGACGACCACCGCCGGTTGCGACAGTGTTGTGACCATTGCCCTCACTGTGAACTACAGCACCTCGCATACCGACACTATCACGACTGTCGACAGCTACACATGGCACGGTAACACCTACCTCGCCAGCACCGTGGCCTACGACACCCTGACCAATGCAGCCGGTTGCGACAGCATCTGCATCCTCGACCTCACCATCACCTACAGCGCTGATATCGAGTTCGACACTGTGGAGGCTTGCGATAGCTACACATGGCATGGTACCACCTACACCGCCAGCACAGTGGTCACCGACACAGTCCACAGCGCCGCAGGTGCCGACAGCATCTACATGCTGCTCCTCACCATCAACTACAGCCAGTATGTGAATGACACCGTCACCGCATGCGAGAGCTACACCTGGCACGGCAACACCTACACTGCCAACACCACGGCTGTCGACTCGCTGCTGACTGTCGCCGGTTGCGACAGCATCTGCACGCTGACTCTCACCATCAACCACGGTGCCACCGGTACTGATGTCATCACGGGTTGCGACAGCATCCTGTGGAACGACAACTGGTACACCACCTCGGCTATCGTCGTCGACACCATGGAGACCACCGAGGGCTGCGACAGCATCGTCGCCGTCACCCTCATCATCAACCAGAGCGTCACGACCACCGAGACCGTCACCATTTGCGACAGCTACGAGTGGAATGGTGTGACCTACACCGTCTCGACGGTTGACACCGCCGTCTTCGCCGCTGTCAACGGCTGCGACAGCACGGTTGTCCTCAACCTGACGGTGAACTACAGCGTTGAGACTATCGACAGCGTCCTCGCCATCGACAGCTACACTTGGCATGGCACCGTCTATGAGCGCAGCACTGTGGCTCACGACACCCTGACTGCCTTCAACGGCTGCGACAGTATCGAGACCCTCGTCTTGACTCTCAACTACTCCGCCTCTACAATTGACACGATTGTGACTTGCGACAGCGCCACATGGCACGGCCGCACCTACTACGCCTCGATTGTCGACCGCGACACGCTGACCTCCGGCGCGGGTACCGACAGCATCTGTCTGCTCCTGCTGACCATCAACTACAGCGTCACCGACACATTCACAGTCTCGGCCCGCGGCCAGTATGCATGGCACGACAGCATCTACACCCAGAGCGGTACCTACTACTACTATGGTGTGACCCAGGAAGGCTGTAACCTCACTGAGATCCTCATCCTCGACGTGGATACCACACAGGATGTCTACTACAGTGTCGCCATCGTCGTGGCCAACACCGAAGGCCAGTTGAATGTGGGTGGCACCGTCACCGGCGCAGGCTCCTACCTGGCCGGCACCGAGGTGACCCTCACCGCCACGCCCGACAGCGGCTACCTGTTCGACGGCTGGTACACCCGTTCCGGCCTCGGCTTCGGCGGCGACCTGATTACCTCCGACAGTGTCTACACCATCACCATCGACAGCAACGTTGTCCTTGTGGCCATGTTCGAGCGCATCGGCGCCAACAGTGCCCTGCTGACCGTCCAGGTCGACAGCACGATGGGTTATGTCCTCTTCAATGGAGAGCGCGCACCCTTCAACATCTTCCGTGGCACTTTGGGCGAGACCGTGACCCTCGAGGCCATCGGCCAGGATGACAACTGTGAGTTCCTCGGCTGGGTGAACACCATGGGTGACACCATCAGCAGAGACGCTGTCTACGACTACCTCCTCGACCAGACCACCACCACGCTCACGGCCGCCTTCGTGCGCCACGAGGGTATCGACAATGTCGACGCCTCCAACGTGACCATCTTCGCCCGTGAGAACGGTGTCGTTGTCCGCGGCGCCGCCCAGGCCGAAGTCTACGTCTTCGACGTCGTCGGCCGCCTGGTGGGCCATGTGTCTGCTGCCTCTGACGAAGAGTTCATCCGTCTGCCGCAGACGGGCGTCTACCTCGTCAAGGTCGCCGACCTGCCTGCCCGCCGCGTCGTGGTCAGACAGTAAGGTCCAGACCTAACACTCCCAACAAGGGGCCCGCGATTTTTTTTCGCGGGCCCCTTGTGTTGTTAAGGGACACACTCCTCAGTCAGCCGAGCTGACAGCTGGCTCCACAAGGTCGCCGACCACAGTTCCCCTAACTTAGGGGAGCAGCCGGAGATACCGACTGCGGCAGCCACTCCTCCCCTAAGTTAGGGGAGGTGCCCGAAGGGCGGAGGAGTGTGTAAAAAAAACGCGGGCCCCTTGTGTTATTTGAAAAAAAGTTGTATATTTGCAGTCGGATAGGTGTTTTCCACAATGGATGGAAAACACGATGGTATAGATATTTGCGAGAAACAACAACTAACAATACTTATTAATCAAACAACAAAACAATGAAAAAACACCTACAAATTCTGCTTCTGCTCGCGGCACTGCTGGTGCCCTGGGCGACGCGGGCACAGGACACTGTGACCATCGGAGACGGGACTAGTACTTCCTACTATGGCCCGTTCAATTCCCTTTGGGGATACTCCTTCGTGGAGATGATTTATCCCGACAGCCTGATCGGTACTGCCGGAACCATCACTGAAGTGAGTTTCTACCTCGGTCAATCTTCCTCGGCCACGCAGACCAATGATTATGACGTGTTCATGAAGAACGTGACCCGCGGGTCTTTCGCTGGCAATACGGACTTCGAAACCGTCGACTCCTCAGACATTGTGTTTTCGGGCACATGGACCATCCCGATGAACTACACCGGCTGGGTGACCCTCGTCCTCGACACCCCCTTCCAGTATGACGGCACCAGCAACCTTATGATTGCCATGCATGAGAAGACTTCGGGCTATTCTACCCGCTATTTCAGCTGTACCTCTGCGCCGAACAGCCTTTTCTCAGCACACAGCGACAGCGCAGATCCGAACCCCTACGACTTGGCATCGTACACCGGTAACAAGTATACCCAAAATATCAGACCCAACGTCCAGCTGCTCATCCAGCCCGGCGGCGGCACTGCCACCACTGTGACCATCGGCGACACCGCCAACACCGCCAACTACTACTACCTGCCCATCAACACGTACTTTAACTATTCCCTGACGCAGCAGCTCTTCACCCCCGAAGAGATTGGCGGGGCAGGAACCATCACCTCCATCTCGTTCAACTACGCCCACACGGCCGCATTCGCGTCGCCTGGCGTTCAGATGTATATGAAGAACGTGAGCAAGACAGTCTTCGCCTCCAACACCGATATGGAGCCCATCTCGGCCAGCGACCTTGTCTGGTCCGACACCCTTAGGGCTGACAGTGCAGGTTGGATCACCATCAATCTCGACACCCCCTTCCAATATGACGGCATCAGCAACCTGCTGGTGTGCTGCTACGACCCCACCAACGGCTACCCGGGCAGCGCCTACAAGTTCCGCACCTCCAGCTGCTCTACCTACCTCGCCCTTGACTATTACAGCGACAGCTACGTTCCCGACCTGACAAATGTGAACTCTTTTAGCGGCAGCAAGGGCCAACGTCAATACCGCAATCTCATCCGTTTGGGAATCATCCCCGGCGCCGGACCTGTCTGTACCAGACCCACTGGCTTGGCAGCCACCGTCACCCCCGGCAACGGCACCATCGCCACGCTGAACTGGACTGCCGACAGCACCCAGACCGCCTGGGAGGTTGAATACGACACCGCTTCCGACTTCTCGACAGCCGCCTCCGTCATTGTGACCGACTCCACCATCCTCAACCTCACCGGCCTCACCGCTGAGGCTACCCACTATGCCCGTGTCAGGGCCATCTGCGGAGCCGGCGACACGAGTGACTGGAGCGCCGTATGCGACTTTACCCCCTCCAACGCCTACAGCATCACCATCAACGACGGCACGGCCACCAATGGCTATGTGCCTGTCTACGGCTTCTATGCCGACGCCTATCTGAAGGCGCATTACATCTGCCCGTCGACTGACCTCGCCAGCATGGGTACCGCCGCCCTCACTCAGCTGACATTCTATGCCACGCAATCCTCCGTCAACTGGGGCAACGCGAACTTCAATGTCTACCTTGCCGAGACGACCGATTCGACCATCAGTGACTTTGCCGATGTGACGGACATGACGCTGGTCTACTCCGGCAGCCTGGGCATCAGCGACAACATGATGGTTGTTCCCTTCACTGAGGAGTATATCTACATGGGAGGCAACCTCCTCGTGGCTGTGGAAAATACTGTCGAGGGCTCCTACGTCACCTCTACCTGGTATGGCATCAGTGCCCCTGGTGCGAGTGTGCAGAACTACAGCTACAGCAGCCTGGATGCCATCACTCCTACCCAGCGCGACTTCCTCCCCAAGATGACTATCGAATTCATCCCCACCACTGTCACCTGCCTTCCCGTGAGAGGCCTCACCGCCAGCAACGTCACCAGCCGTGGCGTGACCCTCACATGGACCGATACCCTCAACACGGGAGCCACCTACACGGTCTATGACATGAGCGACACCTCGGTCGTCGCCACAGGCATCACCGGCACCACCTACACCGTCACCGGCCTCACCCCCGAGACCAGCTACACCTTCGGCGTGGCCGCCAACTGCTCGGCCACCGATGCCTCCCGCCTGCGCACCGTCAGCGCCACCACCCTCGTGGCCTGCCCCATGCCCACAACCCTGACCGTCAGCGATGTCACCAACCACGAAGTGACCCTCACCTGGATTGACACCATCAATACGGGCGCCACCTACACGGTCTATGACATGAGCGACACCTCGGTCGTCGCCACCGGCATCACCGGCACCACCTACACCGTCACCGGCCTCACCCCCGAGACCCCCTACACCTTCGGCGTGGCCGCCAACTGCTCGGCCACCGACGCTTCCCGCCTGCTCACCGTCAGCGCCACCACCCTCATCGCTTGCCCCGCTCCCACCGACCTGACGATGGACAGCATCTATCCCACCCACGCCAGGGCCAGCTGGAACGACTTTGCCAACAGCTACACCCTGCAATATGCACCCCTCCCCGCCGATTCCACTGGCAGCGTAGCTAATCCCATCTGGCTGAGCTATGACGACAGTACCTATACCAACGGCATCGGTAACTCCTCCTCGCAGAACTGGAGGTGGGGCGTGAGGTATCCTTCCACGATGCTGACTCCCGGTAGGTTGACGAAGGTCTCTTTCTTTGAAACTGCATCGTACAGTACTTCGGACTACACCATTAGCATCTACAGCGGCAGTGCTACAGAGCCGATCATGCTGCTTAATTCGCAGACTGTCACCCCCACAGGTTCGGATGGCTTCCATGAGATTACGTTCACCAATCCTGCGATGGTTGATATCACGCAAGACCTGTGGATTGTTATTGACGCCTACGGCACCTACGTCATGTCTGCTTGCTCTTCCTCCGAACCCAACAACCAGTGGATCTATAATGGCGGTGTTTGGATGCACCTCGGCGATGCCGCCTCAAGCCTCGCAGGCAATGGCTGGATGATTCGCGGCGAGATTACCCCCCTCAACCTCGATTCCCTCACCTGGACCACCGTCCTCAATGCCACCTCCCCCGCCTCTCTCACGGGTCTGACTCCCGAGACGGGCTATATCACCAGAGTGAAAGGCGACTGCGGTGCCGTCGACGGCGAGAGTGCCTGGACTATGACCAGCTTCACCACACCTTCGCCCTGCGCTGCTCCCAACAGCCTGACAAACCCCTACGTCCTCTCCAACCGCGCCACCCTCGACTGGATTGGCTATCAGGAGAGCTACAATGTGCGCTACTGGCAGCCGGCTCGGATTAGTAATTTCGATACGGCCAACTTCACGCAAATAGGAGGAGACTCCACGGCTCATGATACATTGACCCAATACACCGTCAGCCTGAGCGGCTTCACCGGCACGGGCAATGTGGCCTTCCGCCACTACCACGTCACCGACATGTTCCGCCTGAACATCGACGACATCGTGCTGACCAACGCCAATGGCGATACCATCGTCAACGAGGACTTCGAGTCGGGCGTGATGCCCGCCAACTGGGTCATCGCCGACCAAGACGGCGACGGACAGAATTGGTATATTCAGAGTACCAGCCAGGATGGCAACGGCCACGATGTGGGCAACGGCAGCTATTGCGCCACTTCCGCAAGCTACAACAACGATGTTCTGTATCCCGACAACTGGATGATTATCCCGAATGTGGCTTTGGGCGGCACCCTCACCTTCGTGGCGAGAGGCCAAGACCCGGGCTGGGCCGCAGAAGTCTTCGGCGTGTTTGTCTCCACCACCCCGCTGCTAATTCCCGCCTCCGACACCACGGTGGTGAACAACGTCACCAACCCCTACCAGCTCACCGGCCTCGACAGCCTCACCACCTATGCATGGGAAGTGCAGGGTGTGAACTCGATTTGCGACGGCGGCGTCACCGCTTGGAGCACCTCGCTGCGGTTCACCACCGACAGCGTCAATCTCCAGGCCTTTGCCAACGACACTGTGACGGCTTGCAACAGCTACATCTGGCGCGGCACCAACTACATTGCCAGCACCACGGTCGCCGACACTGTCTATGCCCCCAATGCCGACTCTATCTATACCCTCGTCCTGACGGTCAACTACAGCAACACGGGCATCGAGACTGTGACCGCCTGCGACAGCTACACCTGGCACGGCACCAACTACACCGCCTCGACCAACACGCCGACCTACACCAGCACCAACATCGCTGGTTGCGACAGCGTGACGACCCTGCACCTGACCATCAACAACAGCAACACGGCCACCGAGACGGTGACGGCCTGCGACAGCTACACCTGGCACGGCACCAACTACACTGCCTCGACCAACACGCCGACCTACACCAGCACCAACATTGTTGGCTGCGACAGCGTGACGACCCTGCACCTGACCATCAACTACAGCAACACGGCCATCGAGACGGTGACGGCCTGCAACAGCTATGTGTGGCATGGCACCAACTACACCGCCAGCACCAACACGCCGACCTTCACCACCACCAATGCCGCCGGCTGCGACAGCGTGACAACCCTGCACCTGACCATCATCGAGTGCTCGACGACTGAGATTACCGCTTGCGACAGCTACACTTGGCATGGCAACACCTACACGGTGGGTGGCACCTACACCGACGGCACCGACACCCTGGTGCTGACCATCAACCACAGCAACACGGGCATCGAGACCGTGACGGCCTGCAACAGCTACACCTGGCACGGCACCGCCTACACCGCCAGCACCAGCACGCCGACCGACACCAGCATGAACGCCGTCGGTTGCGACAGCGTGACGACCCTGCACCTGACCATCAACTACAGCACCACGGGCGACACCTTCGCCATCGCCTGCGACAGCTTCGCATGGTACGGCACCAACTACATCAGCTCTGCCAATCCCACCAGGACCACCACCAATGCCGTCGGCTGCGACAGCGTGACGACCCTGCACCTGACCATCAACAACAGCAACACGGGCATCGAGACTGTGACGGCCTGCAACAGCTATGTGTGGCACGGCACGACCTACAACGCCAGCACCAACACGCCGACCTACACCAGCACCAATGCCGCCGGTTGCGACAGCGTGACGACGCTGCACCTGACCATCATCCAGTGCTCGACGACGGACATCACCGCTTGCGACAGCTACACCTGGTTTGGCACCACCTACACCGTGGGCGGCACCTACTACCACGGCACCGACACGCTGAACCTCACCCTCAACTACAGCACCACGGGCACTGAGACCGTGACGGCCTGCGACAGCTACACCTGGCATGGCACCGCCTACACCGCCAGCACCAACACACCGACTGACACCACCACCAACGCCGCTGGTTGCGACAGCGTGACGACCCTGCACCTGACCATCAACTACAGCACCACGTACAACGATGGCCAGGCAGACTGCGACAGCCTCCAGTGGAACGACGTGTGGTACACCACCTCGACCGTCATCATCGACTCGCTGCAGACCATTGCTGGTTGCGACAGCATCGTCACCATCACCCTCACGGTCAACCACAGCGTCGAGATTGTCGACTCCGTCATCGCCCTCGAGAGCTACACCTGGCATGACTCGGTCTACACCGAGTCGGGTACCTACTACTTCCATACCCAGACCGTTGCGGGTTGCGACAGCACCGAAGTCCTTGTGCTCACCATTGGTAACTACTACAGTGTGGCTATCGTGGTGGCCAACACCGAAGGCCTGCTGAATGTGGGTGGCACCGTCACGGGTGCAGGCTCCTACCTGGCCGGCACCGAGGTGACCCTCACCGCCACGCCTGACAGCGGCTACCTGTTCGACGGATGGTACACCCGTTCCGCCATGGGCTTCGGTGGCGAGCTGATTACCGCCGACAGTGTCTACACCTTCACCCTCGAAGAGAATGTCGTCGTGGTGGCCATGTTCGAGCGCATCGGCGCCAACAGTGCCCTGCTGACCGTCCAGGTCGACAGCACGCTGGGCCAGGTGCTCTTCAACGGCCAGCAGATGCCCTTCAACGTCTATCGTGGCACCCTGGGCGATGAGGTCACGCTGACAGCCGTCGCCGTCAACAACAGCACCTTCCTCGGTTGGGTCAATGCTCAGGGCGACACCCTCAGCCGCCTCGAGTACTTCACCATCACCCTCGAACAGACCACCATGGCCCTCACCGCCGCCTTCCGCGCCAATGTCGGCATCGACGCTGTCGACGCCTCCAACGTGACCATCATTGCCCGTGAGAACGGTGTGGTGGTGCGTGGCGCCGCCGAGGCTGAGGTCTACGTCTTCGACGTCGTCGGCCGCATGGTGGGCCATGTGTCTGCCGCCAGCGACGAGCAGTTCATCCGTCTGCCGCAGACGGGCGTCTACCTCGTCAAGGTCGCCGACCTGCCCGCCCGCCGCGTCGTGGTCAGACAGTAAGGTCCAGACCTAACACTCCCAACAAGGGGCCCGCGAAAAATTTCGCGGGCCCCTTGTGTTATTATGGGAAAAAGTCGTATATTTGCAAACGGAAAGCCTTTGCCACGGTAGGTGGCAAAGGTTGGAGTATAGGCTATTGCGACAATAACAACAAACAATATCCATCAACAAACAACAAACAAACATGAAAAGAACTTTACAAAAACTCCTGCTGCTCGCGGCACTGATGATGCCGTGGTCGATGCAGGCACAGTCGACACTGACTGTGTGCAACGGCTCGGCCTCCAATGGCTATGTACCTGTCTACGGCTTCTATTGCGATGCCTACCTGAAGGCGCATTTCGTCTATCCGTCGGACATCCTCACCACCATGGGTGGCGGCACCCTCACCGGGATGACATTCTACGCCGCGCAGAGCTCCGTCGACTGGGGCGATGCGCACTTCAATGTCTACCTCTCCGAGGTGCCTGGCAGCACTATCAGCGACTTCGCCACCGTCTCGGGCATGACGCAAGTCTATTCCGGCAGCCTGAGCATCAGCAACAACACCATGGTCGTCACCTTCGACAGCCCCTACTCCTACAATGGCGGCAACCTCCTCGTGGCTGTGGAAAATACTGTCGAAGGCACCTACGTCACCTCCACCTGGACGGGCGTCGATTCCACCGGTGCGAGCGTGCAGGGCTACAGCTACAGCGACCTGTCCTCCGTCTCTGCCACCCAGCGCGACTTCCTCCCCAGGGTGACCTTCGACTACTACCCCGCCGGCTCGTCCCCCTGCTTCCCCGTGAGAAACCTCACCGCCAGCAACGTCACCAACCACGAGGTGACCCTCACTTGGGTCGACACCATCAACACGGGCGCCAACTACTCGGTGTATAACATGACCGACACCTCGATTGTCGCCACCGGCATCACCGCCGCCACCTACACCGTCACCGGCCTCACCCCCGAGACTCGCTACACCTTCGGCGTGGAGGTCAACTGCTCAGCCACCGACGCCTCGCGCATGGCCCTTGTCAGCGTCACCACCGACGTGGCCTGCCCAGCCCCCACGGATCTCGCTGTCGACAACATCTCGGGCTTCACCGCCGACGTGATGTGGAACGGCACCAGCAACAGCTACGACCTCGAATATGCCGCCTACACCCCCAGCGCCACTGCCACCTGGCTGCAGTATGACAACGACACGGTATCTGAAAGGGTGGGTTCTGAAACTGACCAAACATGGACTTGGGGCGTGATGTACCCCTCCTCGATGCTCACGGGCAACTTCCTCACGAAGATTGCCTTCTATGAGACATCCAACAACTACTATGCCGACAACACCGTCACGGTGAACATCTACAGCGGCGGCGACGATGCCCCCGGCACCCTCATCGGCACCGTCACCGTGGCCACCGAAGGCACCAACGGCATGCGCGAGGTCTATATCAACCCCATCCAGATTAACCAAACCCAGAACCTCTGGATTACCCTCACGGCCACCGGCACCTATTTCATGGCTTTGAGTGGCAACGACGGCGGCGAGAACGGCAGATGGATTATGTACGATAACGAATGGGCCGATTTGGGCGATTTCTATGAGAGTGCTGAAGATGCCTCCTTCATGATCCGTGCCTTTGTCGACAACGCCGACCTGATGTGGATTCACATGAACAACGCCACAAGCCCTTACCCACTTGAAGACCTCACCCCGGTGACGGGCTATTATGTGCGCGTGAAGGGCAACTGCGGTGCCGTTGACGGCATGAGTGCCTGGACCGCGACCTTCTTCACCACCGACGTTGCCTGCCCCGTGCCCACACTCCTGGCTGCCACGGATGTCGCCGGCAACGCGGCCACCCTCAACTGGCGCGGCTTCGACTCCGCCTACGTTGTGCGCTATCGCACCGCCGCGACCTACGAGGGCATCAACGACGACTTCGAGAACGGCCTCAGCCAGTGGACCATCTACACGGCGGGCGACACCGTCGACGGCCACAGCGAAGGCTGGTATACCTATAATCCCGCCTCGGATGAACTCGATTTTCCGGCCCACAGCGGCGACTATTGCGCCAGTGCATGGAGCTGGAATAGCTCTGCCCTCGAGGCCGACAACTGGCTGGTGACCCCGCAGGTGCCCCTGGGTGACTCCCTGACCTTCTGGGTGCGCACCAACTCAAGCTGGCCCGACAGCTACGAGGTGCTCCTCTCCACCACGAACAACGACACCGCCAGCTTCACCGTGACCCTCCAGGCCATGGCTCCCGCTCCCGACAACGGAGAGTGGAACAAAGTGTCCATCAACCTGGGCCGCTACAGCGGCTACGGCTATATCGCCATCCACCATGTGGACTACGATGCCAACTACCTCCTCATTGACGACTTCAACTGCTCTCGCGAGGCGGCTCCCGCCGGTGAATGGACCTACGTCAACGTCAACACCAACAGCTTCGACCTCGAAGGCCTCGACACCAACACGACCTATGAGTTCCAGGTGCAGGGCCTCTGCGACGGCGAGGAGACCGACTGGTCGGAGAGCTGCCTGTTCACCACCAACAACGACATCAACTACACGGTGACCGTCTATGTGGTCAACACGGACTATGAGATGAATGTGGGTGGCACCGTCAGGGGTGCTGGCCGTTATGCTGCCGGCAGCGAGGCTACCCTCACCGCCACGCCCGATGAAGGCTACGTCTTCCAAGGTTGGTATACCTTCTCGGTCACGCAGATGACCGCCGACCTGCTTGAGTCCAGTGAAACCTACACCGTCACCGTCGACAGCAACATCGTCATCGCCGCCCTCTTCGCACGTTCCAACGGCATCGACGCCGCCGAGGCTGCCGGCGTGACCATCGCCGCCCGCGAGAATGGTGTGGTGGTGCGTGGCGCTGCCCAGATGACCGTCAACGTCTACGACGTCGCCGGCCGCCTGGTGGGCCATGTCGCCGTCGCCAGCGACGAGCAGTACATCCGTCTGCCGCAGACGGGTGTCTACCTCGTCAAGGTTGCGAGCCTGCCCGCCCGCCGCATCGTGGTGCGCTAATAAGACCACACTAAAGTTGTGAGGGCGAGAGCCCTCGCAACTTTCTATGACAATACATCCCGACACCCTGCCGTTCTTCCGGGAGCTGGCACAGAACAACAACCGTCCATGGTTCATGGACAACAAGCCCCGCTGGGAGGCCATCAGGAATCAGTTCGAGGCCTTCACGCAGGAGCTGCTGGACAAGATGTCGGCCCTCGACCCGACATTGGAGGGGCTCACCGCCAAGGGTTGCATGTACCGCATCTACCGCGACACGCGCTTCTCGAACGACAAGACGCCCTACAAGACGCACATCGCCTGCTTCCTCTCCTCGTGGGGAAAGAAAAACAGCGGCGTGCCGGGCTACTACCTGCAGGTGGGGTCGGAGGAGGCCTACGGCCTGACGGGCACCTGCAACCTCGGCGGTGGCATCTTCATGCCTGCTCCGGCGTCGTTGGCGGCCATCCGGCAGGAGATATTCTATTGTCCCGACGAATTCCTTGCCATCATGTCGAACTCCTCTTATAAGCGGTATTTCGGCAAGGAGTTCTTCACCATCAAGAAACTCTCGCGCGTTCCTAAAGGCTATCCCGCCGATTGGGAACATGCCGACCTGTTGAAATACAAAGACTATTGCACCACCCACACCCTCCCTGAGGATGCCGTCACCGCCCCCGACTTTTCTGACCGTGTCGTCGAGATCTGGCGTGCCAGCCTCCCGCTCAACCGTTTTATACAGCGAGCCATGGAGGAGGTGAAAGATACTCTATAGTAGAAGAGGGCGCCCGATGAAGGCACCCTCTTCTGCTATAGTAGGTCCAGACATTGTTCTATCGGTATGCCGAGGCATTTGTCTTGCTGGTCGCGGTTGCGGTCGATGAGACGGCTGACGACGGTCATGGCCGTCTGGGTGCTCGCCTTGAGGGATTCACCGTTCATCAGGTGGCCGATGAGAACGGCCGAGAAGATGTCGCCCGTGCCATGGAAGGCGAGGGGGAGTTCGTGGTAGGGGAGGAGGAAATAGTTACACACTCCTCCGGCCCGTTGTTGCGCACAATGCTCTGCCCGAAATGCCACTGGCATTTCTCTTCCTAACTTAGGGGAGGAGTGGGCGGAAGCCGGTTGTATCTTCGGCTGCTCCCCTAAGTTAGGGGAACTGTGGTCGGCGACCTTGTGGAGCCAGCTGTCAGCTTTGCTGACTGAGGAGTGTGTCATAACCCCTATCACGCAGGTCTTTCCGTCGACGCGGGCACTGGTGACCACCACCGAGCGGGCGCCGAGGCCGACGATACTGTCGAGCAGTCCGCATGCCTCAGGCCATGTCATGCCTTCGGGTTTGAAGGGGATGCCGGCAAGATAACAAGCCTCGGTGTAGTTGGGGAAGGTGAGGTCGGCCACGCCCACCATCTCGCGCATGAGCTCCACCTGCCGTTGGGTGATGCCGTTGTAGAGGCGGCCTCCGTCGCCCATGATGGGGTCGACAAACACCGTCGTCCCCTCGCCGTGCAGGCGGGTGCAGTAGTCCGCCACAAGGCGGGCCTGTTCCTCGCTGAACATGAGCCCGGTGCAGACGGCGTCGAAACGGAATCCCAGTTTCTGCCACACGGGCAGTGTGCCGCGCATGTATTCTGTTGTCTCCATGACGTTGAAGTTGCCGTAGTCGAGAGTGTTGGAGACGAGTGCTGTGGGCAGGTTATAAACGGAGTGCCCTTGATAGGTGAGGATGGGCAGCATGGCCACCATGCCCACATGGCTGTGGCCCACAACGTCGTTGATAAGCAGTATCTGTTTCACTTCTCTATTATCTATTCTCAATTCCCAATTGCTCCAAGGGCCAGTTTTGGAACCAGAGTTCGCAGGCCCCGTTGGGGTTTTCTTCAATAAAGACTCCCACGCTCCCGTCCTTGAGCAGGGTGAGGGAGGAGTACACAGACGGACCCTCGAAGAGCAGGACGGGATCCTGCCATGTCTCGCCTTCGTCGCGACTCACGAAGATGCTGACGTTCTCGCGCTGCATGGAGTTGGGAATGCTGTGCAGCAGAACATCGCCCACACGCAGCATGTCGCCGTTGCAGGCGTTGGTGGTCATGCAGTCCCAGCGACCCTGGGTGCCCCAGGTCTTGCCGCCGTCGGAGGAGTGGTTGAATCCCCGTGCCCCGTTCTGGCGCACGCTGATAAGCACGCGGCCATCAGTCAGTTCCATGAGTTTGGCCTCGTCGCCGCCTGTGTAGGCGCAGTCCGAGACCTGCCAGGAGTGTCCGTTGTCGTCGCTGTAGACCACGAAGTTGTCCAACGTATAGTTGGACGAGGGCTTGCGGCACATGGCGGCGGCGAACATGATACGTCCGGCGTGGTCTCCACCGGTGAGGCGGAGTCCGTTGCCCGACCCGAAGAAAGAGGCCCTGTAGTTGCGGCAGGTGGCGTTCACGGCCTGGCTGCCCCAGAGTTGGGCTGTGATGTCCTCGGGTGTGGACCATGTCTGGCCACCGTCGGTGCTGCGGCACACGTAACTGCGTATGGGGTCGGCCTCGGACGAGGCGAACAACCCGTTGCCACCCACAAAGACGCACACCACGTCGCCGTTGGCGCATTCCACCAGGGCGGCATCGCCAAAACCCTTCTTGTGGCCCTGTCCCTCGGCAATGGTGAGCGGCTCGGTCCAGGTGCGCCCGCGGTCGGTGCTGCGGCGCACGACGATATCGATATCCTCGGGCAGGTCGCTCTCGTTGTATTTGCGTTTGTCGCAGGCGATGAGCAGCGAGCCGTCCTTGAGACACAGGATGGCGGGGATGCGCCAGTTGGTGCTGCCATAGTCGCCTGGGCGGAAGATGCATTGCTCGTAATACTCAATGGGTTCAGCGGTGGGAGGCTCGGAAGTGTCGGGGGCCTTGCCGTCGTTTTTCCCGCAGCAGGCAAATAGCGTGGCGAGGAGCGTGACAATAATAATATTCTTCATGTGAGGGATGGTCTTTCTCTAGAAACGTCTATTGTCGTTTTTTATTGTAGTGTGGCTTTGATTGCTCCTTGACAGTGGATTCTGACCACGCGGTTGCTGTCGGTCTCGGCGATAGTGTTTAGCTGTTGCAGGTAAGGCTTGACGAATTCCGGCCTCCGTTTGCCGAGAACACGGAACATCTTGCTTTTTGTCAACGTCCCGAGTTCCTTGTAGAGCTCCGTTTCAGTCATGCGTTCTGAGTGGGAATATGCTTTTTCCATGCGGGCAGTGGACAGGGGTGTCAGAAGCGGCGGGTGCGGTGGCAGTAGGTTTTGTATTCCTCGCCAAAGTCGCGAAGGAGGCGGCGCTCCTCGCTGACAACCTGTACCATCATGATGGCAAGGAAGGCCACCCAGACGAGTGCCGCCTGCCAGGTCCACAGCCATACACAGATGCCTGCGAGGTAGAGCAGCGTGCCGCTGAGCATGGGGTTGCGGTTCAGACGGTAGGGGCCGTCGGTCATCAGGTTCTGTGTACGTGGTGCCACTTCGTGGCCAAAGGCATCCATCGGATTGCCCTTGCCGTGCCGCTTCATGTATACAATGGTCCAGACACTCAATGTCAGCCCCCCGATTACCAGCAGTCCTGTGATGGAGGCTCTCAAAGCGCCGATATGCACTATCGGCGGCAGGCCCGATGCCAGCCACATCACCGTGGGCATCAGCCCCACAAATAATATCCCGCCAAGCAGATAGCCTATTATTTCTTTTAGCCGTCTCATTGTCTAAAGAACTCCCAGGTGTCGCTGTGTCCGTCACGGTAGGTGAGGCTCCATTGCAGGCGGTCGGCGGTCAGGGTGTCGAGATGGAAGGTGGTTTCGTGGTCGATGCTCCCGCTGTAGGTGTCGATAATCTTCTGTGCGAAGTCGAGCCCCTTCTCGCCTTGAACCACCTCCATGCGGAAGCGGTCGTTGATGCCGGCAAAGTGGAAGTCCTTGCCGTCGAGGTGCCAGCGGCTGGGGCTGATGTAGTTGAAGACGATGGTGGCGGTGTCGCCATCGGCGAAGGTGACGGTGTAGACCTGCCGGGCAGAATCGAGGGCACTGCTGTCGGCATAGAAGTCCATGGTGCCGGTCTCGTGCACATCGCAATGGTTGCCCTCCATATCATAGTTGAAGGCGTGCTCGTAGACGTAGTTCCCTTCCACGCGGGGTTCCGTGTCCTGTGTGCGGCATCCCGCAAAGAGCAGTCCCGCCATTGCGAGAGCCAATGTGGTTTTGATTCTGTTTTTCATGTTGTCATAACGTCTCATTAATGATTATATTGTGCAGGGAGACTCGTTGTCTCATATACGGGGAGACAAACGCGGCCGTTGCTCATTTATTGCCCGTGGGCATGAAAAAATCCCCCGTCATTGCCGACGGGGGATTGTAGAGTGTGGTATTGCCGCTTCTTAAAGCAGACCCATTGCTTCCGCTTTGACGACAGCGACTTGTGCACGTTCCTGAAGTTCAGGGACGACATTGTCGTACATGGCGTATGGCATCATGGCGTCCAGAGCGTTCTTGGCGGCTTCCTTGTCGTTGGCCTCGAGGGCGTTCTCCAGGTTGGCGAGGAATGGGTCGAACAGCTCGGCGTACTTGACGGCCTCCACCTTGTTGTACTCGGTGGCGCGGTTGTAGATGTGGAGGCGGACATCTTCGGGGACAGCCTCGACTGTAGAGTCGGTTTGGACATAGGCTTCCATCATTTCCATGAGTATGCCGTCCTTCTTCTCCTGGAGTTCACCGTAGAAGGTGAAGAAGTCGTCGATGTTGTCAATGCCTTGGAGGTCTTGTTCTGCCTGGGCGAACATGTCGTCGGCCTGTTTCATGAATTTTGCGTCTTTGTTCTCACCGCACGAGGCGAGGAAAAGACTACCGATAAAAGCGGCAACAATAAGAATGTTTCTTTTCATGGTGTAATGGGTTAATGTGTTAATGGGTTAATGTGTTAATGTGTAAGTGTGTAAATGTGCAAGTGAGGCGGTAGCCACTCACACATTCACACATTCAAACAATTACTTGATACCAAGTTTCTTCTTGATGTCCTTGGGGAGGGCGTCCTTGTGGACGATGAAGTTCATGGTCTTGTAGCGGACGAAGGCTTTGGAGGCATAGAACATGCCGTGATACTCGCCATAGTCGCCCCAGCTGTTCTTCACCATGAAATACTCGTTGCCCATCTGGTCCTTGGCGGTGCCGTAGATCAGCATGCCGTGGTCGTCGGTGGTCTCGCGGTTGTCGTAGGCCATCTGGCGTTCTTCCTGGGTGACCCAGCGCTGGGGGGTGGGGTGCTTGCCGGCCTCGTCCTGGATGTCCTTGGCTTTCATGCCGGTCCAGTGGGCCATGTCGCTACCCATGGAGGCGCTCACCTCGGTGGCGGGGAGCACGCAGAAACCCTTGCGGGTGCCCATGCGGAATCCCTGCTCGCTGACGTCGCTGCCCCAGGCGATGGGATAGCCGTTGGCGATGGCGTTGTCCATCACCTGCATCATCTCGTCGAGGGGCAGGTTGTAGACCTGGGCCCAGCGCCAGTTGTCCTGGATTTCGAGGACGAACTTCTCGTAGAAGGGATGGTGGGTGTAGGAGGTGATGCTCACATAGTCGTCGGGGTTGAGGCCGAGGCTCTCATAGAAGCTCTTCGGGGTGAACTCGCGGCCTTTGTAGTTGAACTTCTCGGGCATCTCGCCGAGGTAGATGGCGTGGGCGGCGCGGATGGCCTTCATGCAAAGCAGCTGGCCGTCGGGGCTGGTCTGGAGTTTCTTCAGTTCTCCTTTGGCGATGGCCTTGACCATGGCGTTGGTCACGGCGCTGAGCTCGCTGTGGTCGGAGAGGGTGTCGCCGTACATGACGCCGGGGCGCATCTCCTCTTCGGGCACGAGGCCGAAGGTCTTCATGCCGTAGATCACATCGTAGAACGAGCCGCCCTGGCTGAAGCTCACGTCGCCGCTGGTGCGGATGGCGGCCATGGCGCGGTCGTTGTAGGTGTTCTCGACGATGTACATCTCGCTGAAGTCGTACTCGCCCTTGTTCATGCGGAGCAGTTCGGCCTCGATGTAGGCCAGGCCGCTGTAGCACCAGCAGGTGCCGGCGCGGTGCTGGTTCTTGACGGAGGTCACGGGCAGTTCCTTCACGACGGTGAACTTGTAGCCCTCGTCTTCTTTCTGTTCTTCTTGCTTAGGCTCCTGGGCCATAGCGGTGGCGCAGATGGCAAATGCGCCGAGGATGGCGAAAATCTTTTTCATTGGATAGTTGTGTTTGTATTATTGTCTAACTTTTATTCTCCACGTTCGGGGTTAGAAGGTCCAGCCGAGACGGACGCCGAAGTGCATGGTCTCCATGTTGCCGAGGATGCCGCGGGCGTGGAAGGTGCCGTCGTACACGCTGGCCTCCACGGGGTCGTTGCCCAGCCAGCTCCAGTTGGCCTCGAGGCGCAGGTGCTCGAAGAGGACGATACCCGCTGCGGCGCGCAGGCCGAGGGTGCAGGCGCTGTAGTAGTCGTAGAAGTAGTTGATGTCGTAAATGGCGTCGGAGATGATGCGGATGTTAAGACCCACCATCAGGTTGAGGTAGAATCCCAGGTTCTCGATGGGGTCGATGTTGAAACGCGGGCCCACCATCATGGGGATGTTGTAGTAGTGGGGGGCGCTGGTGAGGCCTTCTGTGTGATTGTTGCGGGCGTAGTCGTTGAAGTAGGTCTGGATTTTGGAGTCCACCCAGTTCATGCGGAAGCCTGCATCGACAAGGAGGTCGCAGTATTTGTTGGCCATGGGGAATGCCATCTGGAATCCGGCGCCCCAGCCGTAGGTGGCGCCGCCAAGGGCATTGTTGGTGTCGGTGATGGCGCTGATGGGGTGATAGCCGCCTGCTTGGGTGGCAATGGCGCTTTTGCCGTAGCGGCCCGTGGGCATGATGCCCTCGCCATAGACGGTGAATTCCTGTGCCGCGGCGGCGAGACCGAGGCCGATGAACAATGCAATGAGTGTTATCTTCTTCATGGTGTTAAATGTTTTGATTTCTGTTGTTTATTCTATTCTTCGGGTGCAAACATGGGGTCCCATGCGGGGAGCATGACGGGTTTCTGGTCGAGCATGGCGCGGATGTCGGCGGGGATGTATTTCTCTTCCAGCACCACGCGGAACATGTACTCGTTGAACCAGTCGTTGGTCATGATGAGGAAGCCCTGCCAGCCGTAGCTGCTGCCCCAGCTGTTCTCCACCATCCATTTGAGGGGTTTGCCGTCCTTGTCGAGGTCGACGGCGCAGAGGGTCATGGCGTGGCTGCTGCCGCTGGCGAAGGTGCGCACGCGCTGCTCTTTGTTCATGCCGAATTCGGTACCCATGAGCGAGGCGTAGTCGTAGTTGTTCATGTCCATCAGGCCCTTGTCGCGGTCGAGGAACTTGGCCACGTCGCACGAGAAGTACATCATGGTGCTGTCCTTGATGGAGGCGATGCACATGGGGGCGATTTCCTCCATGGGCAGGTTGAGGTAGCGCCAGTTCTGGCCGTCGTACACATGGCGGTCGTACTGGATTTCATACACCTTGTGGTACTCCCTGGTGGGGTCGTTCATAATCATGTAGTACTTCGAGAAGTCGACCTTGGCGAATTTCTCGTAGAACGACATGGGGGTGTAGGTGTCGGTCGAGACAATCTCGCCCTTGGCGTTGGTCTGGTTCCAGGTGAACTCGGCGGGAGGCTCGCCCATGGTGAGTGCCAGCATGCGGTAGATGGTGGCGAGCATCTCGGTCTTGCGGGTGTTGAGTTTGGCGGGAGTCATGCCCTTCTGGGCGGCCATCTGGCGCAGCTCGAGGCCGTCCTCGCGCAGCTTGAGCTTGATGAGACCGCTGATGGAGGAGGTGTTGTTGGTGTTGAAGGTCTCGGGCATCACGTCGGCGGGCACGAGGCCGTATTTCTCCACCAGGTTGGCGATGCCGGTGAACTGGCCGCCGTCGCTCAGGGGGTTCTTGAACAGCCATTCCACCTCTTGGCTCTCCATGGGGAGCTTGTAGGTGTCGATGATGGCCTGAAGGAAGAGGTTGCTCTTCTCCAACTGGTCGTAGAAGAAGGTGTAGGCCTGCGAGAACTGGAAGTCGGCGGGCAGGTGGTGCTGGCGGATGGCCTTGTTGCGGAGCACGTTCATGCCTGTGAACATCCAGCAGCGGCCGCTGGACTTCTGGTCGGTGACGGCTCTGCTCTCGACGCGGTGCGAGAAGTGGGTGTTCAGTTTGGCGGCGTTCTCATAGTTCATGGACATCTTGGCGGGGCTGTTGTTCACCATGATGTTGCGCAGGGCCTTGTCGGAGGCCGACGTGCCGTAGGACTGCTTGATGGTCTGCATCATCTCGGGGGTGATGCCGCCGGTGGGGGCGGGGGCGTTCTTTTTCTGTGCCTGAGTGGCGGAGGGCAGCATGAAGAGGCTGAATGCCAAAAAGGCTGCGGCGAATGTTCTTTTCATATCTGAGGTGTCTGTTAATCGTTGTATTGGTTATTTCTTGAGGGCTTCGACGATGGCTTCCTCGATGGCTGTGCCGCGCAGGTCGCGGGCCAGGATGGTGCCGTCCTTGTCGAGGAGCATAATCTGCGGGATGCCCTGCACGGCATAGGTACTGACGGCATTGCTGGTGGTGTCGATGAACTGGGGGTAGGTGATGCCCAGGTCGTCCACGGCGGCCTTGTGCTTCTTGATGTCGTCGTTCACGTCGATGCCGATGATGTTGAGACCCTTGTCTTTATACTTGGCGTAGAGAGGCACGAGGTTCTCGCTGATCTCGCGGCGGCAGGGGCCGCACCACGAGGCCCAGAAGTCAAGCAGGGTAATCTGCTTGCCGCTGATCATGTTGCTGAGGTTGGTCTTCTTGCCTGTGGCGAAGTTGATGCCCTGGAGGTCAGAGTATTTCTTGCCGACCGAGGTATTGTCGAGGTGGAAGAGGCGGGTGCGGGCCTCGCGCAGGGGAGCGTATTCGGCAATGGCCGGGGCTGCTTTGGCGAGGAGGGCGTCGAGGCTGTCGAAGGTGATGCCGTCGTTCTCCACCATCATGTGCAAGGCGTATGCGCCCAGCACGTTGTCCTGGTTATTGGTGTACATCTGGCGTGACAGCTCCACCGTGAGGGCTTTGGCCTTGTTTTCGGCCTGGTCGTATTTGCCCTCGGCGGCTTTGCGGCCCTCGGGGGTCTGTGCGTTGACGTACTGGCGGTAGTATTCCTCCATCTCTTGGCGGTATTGCGCCATCTCGTCGTTGACGGTGATGGTGTTGTACAGTTGGTCGTTGAGGGGGGTGCCGCTGAGCGAGTCGGTGATGAGGTCGATGGCTATCTTGCCGTGTTCGAGCACGAAGATGCTCTGGCATCCGATGCCCTTCTCGGGGTCGCTGGCCGTGAGGACGGCCATGCGGGGCGTTTCGGTCTCGCCTTTGAAGGTGAACCGGCCGTCGGCGACCACGGCCGAGTCAATGAACTCTTCGTTTTCGAGGGCTGTGAGGTAGACAGTCAGTCCGTCGAATTCGGGCGCGCTGATTTGCCCGTTGATGGTGTAGGCTTTTTTGTTGGCGCAGCCGGCAAATAAAACCGACATCGCTACTGTGGTGAGTAACAGGAGGATATTCTTTCTCATGTTGTTTTGATGTTTTATTTCCGAGGTGCAAAGATACGACTTTTTTTTAATATGGTAGGAAAACGCCGCGAAAAAGTCGCGCTTTTTCTCCGGCGGGCCGTCACCAGGCCTTTGTCCCGGTCTTGCCGCTCCTTCGCCGCGCCCTGTGTTGTTCTTCGTTTGTTCTTCGATTCTTCTTCGATTGTTCTTCGTTTTCAAAACGAAGAACAATCGAAGAACAAACGGACATAAATCGGCGAACAACACAGGCTGCTCCGAGGCCGTGGCGAAGGAGCGGCGAAAGGACGGCGCGGGACCGGCGCGCTGGAGGAGGCCGCGAGGACGGGAAACGGAGGCTCCAAGGGGCGGAAACGACGGGCGGCGGGTGAGGGAAGGGGCTCCTCCGGCGTGATTGCCGGAAGGGGCGCAAGTGTCATAGAACATGGTGTTTGCGCAGGTTCTGGCCAGCTGTTGAAACCTTAATTTTTCACGTGTGGGCAGGATTTTATATATTATGTCGGAAATTCTTCGTATCTTTGCACAATTTTTCAAGACAAAAAACACTCAAAGCTATGTACACAGATACCACAAAATTCATTGGCGAAGGCCTTACTTACGACGACGTGCTGCTCGTCCCTTCCTATTCTGAGATTATCCCCAGCCAGGTTACCGTGGCCTCCCGCTTCTCGCGCCACATCAAGTTGAACATGCCGCTGGTGTCGGCCGCCATGGACACCGTCACCGAGGCAGCCATGGCCATCGGCATGGCCCAGGAAGGTGGTATCGGCGTATTGCACAAGAACATGAGCATCGAGCGCCAGGCCAACGAAGTGCGTAAGGTGAAGCGTGCCGAGAACGGCATGATTGTCGACCCCGTGACACTCACCAAGGACGCCCTCGTGAAAGACGCCCTGCGCCTGATGAATGAATACGGCATCGGCGGTATCCCCATCGTCGACGAGAACAGGATGCTCATCGGCATGGTCACCAACCGCGATCTGCGCTTCGAGCGCAACATGGAGCGTCCGCTGTCGGAAATCATGATTACCAAGCTCATCACCACCCATGTGGGCACCACCTTCGCCGAGGCCACCGACATCCTGCAGCAGCACAAAATCGAGAAACTGCCCGTGGTCAACGAGAAAGGCCAGTTCATGGGCCTCATCACCTACCGCGACATCATGAAGACCAAGGAGCGCCCCCTGGCCTGCAAGGACAGCAACGGCCGCCTCTGCGTGGCCGCCGGAGTGGGCATCACGCCCGACATGATGCAGCGTGTCGACGCCCTCGTGGCAGCCGGCGCCGACGCCCTCGTCATCGACACCGCCCATGGCCACAGCGCCAATGTGGTCAAGGCTCTCAAGTCGGTGAAGGCCAAATATCCCGACATCGACGTGGTGGTGGGCAATATCGCCACCGGCGAGGCCGCCATCATGCTGGCCGAGGCTGGTGCTGACGCCATCAAGGTGGGTATCGGACCCGGCAGCATCTGCTCGACCCGCATCGTGGCAGGTATCGGAGTGCCGCAGCTGACGGCTGTCTGTGAGTGTGTAGGCGCTTTGAAACAAAAGGGTTACGACGTCCCCATCATCGCCGACGGCGGTATCCGCTACAGCGGCGACATCGTCAAGGCCCTGGCGGCAGGCGCCAGCACCGTCATGGTCGGCTCTCTGGTGGCCGGCACCGACGAGGCCCCGGGCGAGACCATCATCTACGAAGGCCGCAAGTTCAAGTCGTACAGGGGTATGGGTTCGCTTGAAGCCATGCAGGCGGGCAGCAAGGACCGCTACTTCCAGGAGAAGGAGACCGACGCCAAGAAGCTCGTCCCCGAAGGCGTTGTGGGCCGCGTGCCCTACAAAGGCACCCTCAGCGAGATCCTCTACCAGATGGTCGGCGGACTCAAGGCCGGCATGGGCTACACGGGCTCGAAGGATATCGAGGCGCTGCAGAAGGCCAAGTTCATCCGCATCACCGACGCAGGCCGCACCGAGAGCCATCCCCACGACATCGCCATCACCCGCGAGGCCCCGAACTATTCAAGGTAATCAGGAATTAGAAATTAGGAATTGAAAAAGATGAAGAAAGTTTTGACCTTTATGCTTCTTGCCGCCGCGCTGTCGACGGCAGTGGCACAGACCGCCAACGACCCCGTTATCTTCGAGGTGGGCGGGAAGCCCATCTACAAGTCGCAGTTCATGAAGGATTTCCTTCAGTCCATCGGTAAGGACCCGTCGGCAGCCCCCACGGCCTGCACCTACGAGAAACGCAAGGCTCTGGAGGAATATGCCCAGTTGTATGTCAATTTCCGTGCCAAACTGGCCGACGCCTATGCCCTGGGCTACGACACCCTGCCGGCCCTCCGCAAGGAGCTGAAAACCTACCGCGATGAGTTGGCGACGAGTTATCTGATTGACTCGACGACCCTGAAGGAACTTCTGCAGGAGGCCTATGAACGCAGCCAGTATGCCCTGCACGCCGCGCACATCCTGGTGCCGTGCGGTGAGGCGGCATCGGCCCAGGACACCGAGGCGGCCTACAACCACGCCATGGAACTGTCGCTCCGCGCCCGCAACGGCGAGGATTTCTATACCTTGGCTCAGGAAGAGATGCGCACCCAGCGCATGAACAGCAAGGACCCCCTCGTGAGGAAGCGCGCCGAAGAGGACAACCCCATCGAGGGCGACCTGGGCTGTTTCACGGTGTTCGACATGATCTATCCCTTCGAGTCGGCTGTCTACGCCATGAAACCCGGCGAGGTGAGCCAGCCCGTCAGGACCAAATATGGCTACCACGTCATCAAACTCTTCGAGCGCAACCACTACTACGGCAAGGCCAATGTCGCCCACATCTGGGTGTCGAACAAGGCCATCAACCCCGAGAAGATGATCAACGGGGCATACCGCCAATTGGCCGAGGGCGACCCCTTCGCCACTGTGGCCAAGAACTATAGCTCGGACCGCGGTTCAGGAGCCCAGGGCATTGAACTGGGCGAGATGCCCTGCAATCAGCTGCCTCCCGAGTATGTGTCCACTATCGCCTCCGGCATGCAGGTGGGCGACTTCTCGAAGCCCTTCAAGACCCGCTACGGATGGCACATCATCAAGCTCATCAGCAAAGAGGAATGCCCCCCGTTCGAGAGCATGGTGCCCTACCTCAAGTCGCGCATGACCGTCGGCGAGCGCAGCAAACGCCCGCAGCGCATCTTCGCCGAGCAGTGCAAGAGAATCTACGGCTTTGAGGATTACACCAAGGTGAAGACCTCGAAGAAGAAAAACGCCCCCTATGCCGCCAGCCTCGCCGCCATCCGCGCCGTGGTGACGGACACCATCTTCTCGGCCAAGTTCAACTACGACTCGAACCAGATCACCGACATGCGCCCCCTCTTCCGCATCGGCGAGACGAACTACAATTCGCGCGACTTCGCCCGTTACCTCTCCAAGCATAAGAAGGTATGGCCCATCAGCGACCTCGACATCTTCGTGGCCGAACGCTACAAGGACTTCATGGAGTATGAGCTCATCAAGTATGCCGACAACCGTCTGGAGCAGGACAACCCCGAGTTCCGCGACCTGATGGCCGAATATCGCCACGGGCTGATGATTTTCACTTACAACGACAAGTTCGTCTGGAGCCGCGCCATCAAGGACACCGCAGGGTTCGCCGCCTTCTATGCCGAGGCCATGCCCAAGCACGACATCAACGACTCGGCCCAGGCGCCCTACTTCTGGAACGAGCGCGCAAGGGTCTACACCTTCAGCATCTTCGACAGCGCCTGCCTGGCTCCCGAGAAGGCTATCTCCATTCTGCAGAAGAAGATGTCCGACGCTCCCGGCGGCGAGGCGTTGCGTGACGCCCTGATGAAGAAAGTGCGCACCAAGAAGTGCAAGGCCGACAACCCTGTGATTGTGCGTTTCGACCTTGTGGAACGTGGCAGCCAGGACATTCTGCGCGACGGCGAGTGGCACACGGGAATCTATGGCCGTCCCCATCGCAAGGGCTACGACCTGGTGTTGGTGGAGAAAGTGCATGAGCCCGAACCCAAGGCTCTCCACGAAGCCCGCGGCTACTATCTGAACGACTATCAGAACTATCTGGACCAGAAGGTGTGCAGTCAGTTGCGAGAGAAGTACAATGTCAAGGTCCATCAGGAAGTTATTGACGAAATCACCTATTGATACAAGCAATGAAGAAACTATTGTTCATCCTGCTCTCCACCATGGTGTGCGCCTCCCTGGCGCAGGCCCAGGAGCGTAAACAGGTGGTTGACGGTATCGTGGCCGTCGTCGGACAGACCATCATCAAGAATTCCGATATCGAACAGGCCTACCGCCAGATACGTCTGCGTCAAGGCATGGAGAACGCCCATGCCGAGCGTTGCAGCCTGCTGGAGAGTATGCTCATCAGCAAACTGCTGGTGCACAAAGGTATGGTCGACAGTGTGGAGGTGACTGACGAGCAGGTGGAAGACCAGGTGAAATACTATCTCGACGCCGTTGTCGACCAAGTGGGCGGGAAAGACCGCCTGCGCGAGGCCGTCGGCTACTCCTACGACGAACTGCACGACCAGTACTTCGATATCCTGCACGACCGCATCCTCAGCTCGCGCGTCGAGGCGGAACTGACTGAGAACGTGAAGGTGACCCCCGCCGAGGTGGCCGAGTATTTTGCCACCTTCCCGCAGGACAGTCTGCCTGACATCGACGCCCAGTACGAGGTGGCGGAAATCACCATCCAGCCCTCCATCACGGAAGAGGAACGCGACCGCGTGCGCACGGAGCTGTCCGAGTTGCGCGAGCGCGTCCTCAAAGGCGAGCGCTTCAGCATGCTGGCCAAACTCTACTCACAAGACCCCGGGTCGGCAGCCAAAGGCGGCGAACTGGGTTTCTTCGGGCGTGGCAAGATGGTGAGCGAGTTTGAGGCCGCCGCCTTCGCCTTGAAGCCCGGCGAGGTGTCGCCCATCGTCGAGACCCAGTACGGTTTCCACATTCTCCAGCTCATCGAGCGTAGGGGCAACACCATCAACGTCCGCCATATCCTTCTGCAGCCCAAGACGTCGTCCGAAGACCTGCTGCGTGCCCGCATGACCCTCGACAGCCTCGCCACCGAGATACGCAAGGGAAGCATCACTTTCGAAGCCGCGGCCGAGAAGTACTCCGACGGCATCAGCCGCAAGCAGGGAGGCATCGTCTCCAACCCCCACTCAGGCAACAATCGCTTCACCAAGGAGGAGTTGGCACAGCTCTATCCCGGCATCGGCATCTCGGCCATGGACGAGGGCGAGGTGTCCAACGCCACGGCCATCACCACCGACGAGAACAAGAGCGCCTACTGCATCCTGCGTATGGTGAAGAAAATCCCCGCTCACCGCGCCAACCTGGAGGATGACTACGACCGCATCTTTGCTGCCGCCCTGCAGACCGCCAAGACTGCCAAGATTGTGGAATGGTGCAACCGCATGGTGAAGACCACCTATATCCATATCTCCGACGAATACAAGGATTGCTCCAGCTTCCGCGTCAACTGGTTCGCAGGAAAGTAAGAACTAAGAAGTAAGACCGCGGCGCCACTCCTCCCAATTCTCAATTCTCAATTTTCAATTCTCAATTAAGAAAAATGTCAGATACAGAAACCCTTAATACCCTCGTCGCCCAATACCACGCGCTGAAAAGCGAGATGGGCAAGGTCATCGTGGGTCAGGAAAAGGCCGTCGACAGCCTCCTCATCTCCATCTTCACCGGCGGGCACTGCTTGCTGGTAGGTGTGCCGGGTTTGGCCAAGACCCTCATGGTCAACACCCTCGCCAAGGCTCTCGGCCTCACCTTCAACCGCATACAGTTCACCCCCGACCTGATGCCTTCCGACATCACAGGCTCGGAAATCCTCGACGAGAACCGCCGTTTCCAGTTCATCAAGGGACCGGTGTTCGCCAACATCATCCTGGCCGACGAGATCAACCGCACACCCCCAAAGACACAGGCCGCCCTGTTGGAGGCCATGCAGGAACACTCGGTGACGGTGTCGGGCAAGAGCTACCGCCTCGACGACCCCTTCTTCGTCCTCGCCACCCAGAACCCCATCGAGCAGGAAGGCACCTACCCGTTGCCCGAGGCCCAGTTGGACCGTTTCATGTTCAACATACGCATGGACTACCCCTCTTTTGCCGAGGAGGTGGATATCGTCAAAGGCACTACCGTCGACACCCATCCAGAGGTCTCTAAAGTGCTCACTGCCGAAGATATACTCGGCCACCAACGCGTCATCCGCCGCATGCCGGTGCCTGACAATGTATGTGAATTCGCCGTCAGTCTTGCGGCCTCCACACGTCCCGGGAAGGCCGACTCGCTGGCCACCAAGTACCTCTCGTGGGGTGCTGGCCCCCGCGCCTCGCAATACCTCGTCATGGGGGCAAAAACACACGCCGCCCTGCATGGCAAGTATTCACCCGACATGGAGGATGTGAAGGCTGTGGCCACCGAGGTGTTGCGCCACCGCATTGTGCGCAACTACTATGCCGAGGCCGAGAACATCACCGTCGAGAGCCTCGTGGAGGAACTCCTGAAATAAAGGTTATTGGTTAAAGGTTATAGGTTATAGAAGGCTGACGCGCCCTGCTGAAAATATGAAAAAGATTCTATCCTTCTTAGTTCTTACTTCTTACCTCATACTTCCAACAGCCTGGGGGCAGACGGGTTTGTATATCCCGTCCGAGAAGCCCTTGAAGCCCAAACAACTGGAGCAGGCTTGGATTAACCCCGAGGTCTTCTGCCTGCTGCTGGACTTCGACGCGGGCGACAGCAACTACCGCGTGCGTGACCTCGACCGCCTCGACTCGGCCTATAGCGTTGGCTTCGACCGCAACAATCCGCGCTTCTACGCCATCACCATTGAGGGCTATGCCGACAGGGCCGACTCGGGACTCATGGCCGCGAGGGTGCAGTCGGTCTACAGGTATCTCTCCATGCGTGGCGACGAGGAGAATGTCGACCGCGACACCCGTTTCCCCATCCGTTATGCCTACAACCCCGTGCACTGCTCCTGCAAGGGCGACACCGTCGAGCTGCTGCGCTACGAGGTGCCTGTCGACAAGCAGGTGTACGATTGCAGTATGCTCCCCGAGAGCCGCATGTTCCTGAACAAGACCGTGCCGCTGAAGGACAAGGTGCTCGTCACTTTCCACCACGACCCGGCAGAGTGCATAGGTTTCTCCGAGGGATGCTTCATTCCCGCGCAGGACAGCAACATCCGTTCCTACTACACCCAGATAATCCTACCCAAGGGCAGCATCTATTCTGTCCGCGGCACCCGCGACGAGTGCCCTCCGCCCGTCACCATCACCATCGAAGAGCACTTGGACTACAAGGCTTTGGTCGAGAAATACTTCCTTGTACCCCACCGTCGCCAGATTATCCTGCCTGTGGGATACGTGGTGCTGCATTCCTCCTTCACGCGCCAGCCCGGCGAGTGCTCGCAGCAGATGCCCGACTCCATTTTCGTGCGTTTCCCCGTTACTGACGAGCAGGTGGAGTCGAAGTTGCGCATCTACGCCAAGAAGTACTCCGACAAAGGGGTTGAGTATAAATCACTCCCCACCAAGAAAATCAAGGGCGGTCCAGTGCTGATGATCCAGGCGGGAATCAACCCCACGCAGTTCGACACCATCTTCATCGCCAAACGCATACAGCCCGAAGAGGTGCGCTCCTATCTATATCCTGCCGACACCCCCACCGAACAGGGCGCTGTGACCATCATGGAGTACGGCGAAGAGGCTTTCTACAAGCCTTTCCGTGTGGGCCGCAACGGCGATTATGAATTCAAGAAACCCTTCCGTGCCATGCTCCGCATCGTCGAGGAGGCCGACGAGAATCTCGACACCCCCGCCGATACCCCCCCAACCGATGGCGATGAAGAACTATAAGAAACAGATAATGTGTAAATGTGATAATAAGTAAATGTGTAAGTGGCTGCCGCCCAACTAACACACTCACACATTCACACACTCAAACATTCAAATTATGGCTTATCTCCAGACTGATGTAACCAAAGTCACCACCCATGTCCTCCAGCGTATGAAACAGCAGGGCGAGAAAATCGCCATGCTCACCGCCTACGACTATTCTATGGCCAAGCTCCTCGACGCCACCAAGATAGATGTGGTGCTCGTGGGCGATTCCGCCGCCAATGTGATGGAGGGATACGACACCACCCTCCCCATCTCGCTCGACGAGATGATTGTATATGCCTCCTCCGTCAAGCGCGCCATCAAGCGCGCCCTCGTGGTGGTCGACATGCCCTTCGGCACCTACCAGGGCAACTCGAAGCAGGCTCTGGCCTCCGCCATCCGCATCATGAAAGAGACGGGGGCCGACGCCGTCAAACTGGAAGGTGGCGAGGAGGTCCTCGAATCCATCTGCCGTATCCTCACGGCAGGAATCCCTGTCATGGGGCACCTCGGACTGACACCCCAGAGCATCAACAAGTTCGGTACATACGCTGTCCGTGCCACAAACGATGACGAGGCTCAGCAACTGATTCACAACGCCCATGTGCTGGAAGATGCTGGATGTTTCAGCGTCGTGCTGGAGAAGATTCCCGCCAAGCTGGCCGGACAGGTGACCCGCGAGTTAAATATTCCCACCATCGGCATAGGCGCAGGCTCTGAGACCGACGGACAGGTGCTTGTGCTGCAGGACATGCTCGGCATCACCCAGCAGTTCACCCCCCGCTATCTCCGCCTCTATGGCTCCTTCGGTGCCGACATCAGCAACGCCATCCGCCAATACATCGACGACGTGAAGAACGTCACCTTCCCCAACGAGAAGGAACAGTACTGATTCCCTCTGTCTACACGCAGAGGGCGTTGCTGAAACTGCGGTTGGACAGGTCTTGAGGGTCGATGAGGTAGGTTATGCCTTCGCCATCGCGGCAGGGACAGTCAAAGAAGCCGGTCAGCAGCGCTTCACAATGCTCCAAACCGCTGGCGGGTTCCCGCTCGGAATGGCAATAGCCACCAATAATGCCGTCGCAGACCCGCCACCCGGCTTGTCGACACGCTTCGAAGTAGTCGGCCCATTTGATGTCCGGGAATTGCCCGCAGGCAATGGAGAAATCGGGGAAGTCCTGATTCTCGCCAAAAACTATCGGATTCCCGTTCCATTCCAACTCGGGGCAGGAGGGTTGCAGCACCTCCTCTTGTCCACAATAGAGTACCAGCCCGTCGAAGAAGTAGAGCATTCCCGCATGAGGATATCGGTTCTCGGGGTCAAAGGGAGCCAGGTCGCTGCAGCGCAGTTGGACGATGAGTTCCAACGGCTCGCCATTGTCGTCCAAAGGACGCTTCCGCCCAATCGGCAAGTCGGGGTATCCATAGGCTTTGCTGAATCCCACGGTGAGGGGTTGGCCTGGCCTCTCGCTGAATGAGATACAACGGCGCGCCTGTGGCGCAATCCACGTCAGCAACTCTGCCACCCGTTGGGGATCGGGCTTTTCGGGGAAGTCGTAACTATCCTCGTTGTATTTGGCAATCTGCATAAGAAGCAGCCCGATGACAACCATCAGTGCCGCTCCGCACATCAGGACGTATGCATAGCGGTATGCCGTCGCCATCCACCCGGCTGTGTCCCGAAGGGGTATCACTACGAAGATGCTGGCCCACATTAGCACTCCGAGTCCGAGCGCCACCTTCGCGCATGTCATCAGTCTATTGCTCATGAATACTTATTTCCCGAACAATTCAGAGTGGGAGCCTAAACGCACCAACTCGATGATGTCCTGTTTTTCGTCAATCCAGATAAGAAGGAAATCCCCCTCGATATGGCATTCAAGACAGCCTTTGTAGTTGCCTGTAAGCGTGTGGGGATAGTATTCGGGAGGTATGGGCTTTTCGTTCGCCAGTAGGTCAAGGATGACCTTTAATGCGGCTTTCTTCCGTGTGTTATGCCGATAGCGCTTGTAGTCTTTCTTGTATTGGCTCGAAGGGAAAAGTCTTTTCATTCTGCATCAAGAGCGTTAAGGAGTTCTTCTGCACTGCTGTAAACTTCCCCTTCAGGATAATGAGTCCTGTTCATGGCCTCTTCTATGGCGGCCTTGGTCACGTCGTTGGGCTCGTGATAAAAAATGTCAAGCAGAAGGCTCTCAACATAGTTGTTGAGCGTCCGGTTTTCGCGTGCCGCATTGCGTTTCAGTCCTTCCAGCAAATCCTTCCTCAGACGGAAAGAGGTTGGTTTTCTTTCGATTGTGGTCCCCATGGGTGTAATACGTTTGAATACTTCTGAATGCAAAGATAATACATTTATTCCAATTGGACAAATCTTTCTTCGGGACACAAAAGAAAAGGGTGCCCCCAAGGCACCCTTTTTTGGAAACTTGCAGCTCCCTACTTCTCCTCTGAGGGTTTGGGAGTGGTGGGCTTGGGGGTTGCGGCGGGCTTGGAGATGCTCTCGCGCATGTCGGTGTCGGCCTGGATGTTCTTCATGCGGTAATAGTCCATGATGCCGAGATTGCCTGAGCGGAATGCCTCAGCCATGGCCTTGGGTACCTCGGCTTCGGCCTCGATGACTTTGGCGCGGGCCTCTTGGGCCTTGGCTTTCATCTCCTGTTCGCTGGCCACAGCCATGGCGCGACGCTCCTCGGCCTTGGCCTGGGCGATGTTCTTGTCGGCGTTGGCCTGGTCCATCTGCAACTGGGCGCCGATGTTCTTACCCACGTCGATGTCGGCGATGTCGATGGAGAGAATCTCGAAGGCAGTGCCGCTGTCGAGACCCTTGGTGAGGACGAGCTTGGAGATGCTGTCGGGGTTCTCGAGCACGCGTTTGTGGCTGTCGGCCGAGCCGATGGAGGTGACGATACCCTCGCCGACACGGGCCAGGATGGTCTCCTCTCCGGCGCCGCCGACGAGCTGCTTGATGTTGGTGCGGACGGTGACGCGGGCCTTGGCAATCAGCTGGATGCCGTCCTTGGCCACGGCAGCCACGGGGGGCGTGTCGATGACCTTGGGGTTGACAGAGGTCTGCACGGCCTTCAGCACGTCGCGGCCTGCCAGGTCGATGGCGGTGGCGGTGCGGAAGTCGAGGTTCATGTTGGCCTTGTTGGCCGAGATGAGGGCCTGCACCACGCTGCTGACGTTGCCGCCGGCCAGATAGTGGGCTTCGAGCTCGTTCTGCGTGAGCTTCAGGCCTGCCTTGGTGGCGTTGATCATGTTGTTGACAATCACGCTGGGCGGCACTTTGCGGAAGCGCATGAACATGAGCTGGATGAGCGAGGTGTGCACACCCGACACGAGTGCCTGGAACCAGAGTCCGACGGGCACCAGATAGAGAAACAGAATCAGTGCGATAAAGATAATCACGCACAGGATAACGATACCGGTAATTGTCATATTGCTGAAGTTTTAATGGTGAATATCTGAGGTTGGGGGTGACTATTTGTTTTCTACCGTGGGTTGGTCGAAACGGTTGTCTTCGGTCTCGACGACATCGATGCGGTAGCCTTCGATGGCGACCACCTCGATGGGTCGGTCGGGGTCGATGAACTTGTTGATGGCATGCACCTCGACGAGTTCGCCGTCGATGAGGGCCTTGCCTGTGGGGGCGAGGCGGGCAATGGTCTTGCCAGTGGCGCCCACCTGCACGGTGGCGGGTTCCTGGTTGACGGCGCTGTCGGACTCTTCGTTGAGGCTGAACTTCTTCCATGTCTTGCCCTTCATGAGAAAGACGAGCATGGCAACGCCGAAAAAGACGACGCATCCAAGAATCACGGTGCCCCAGTTGAGGCCGAGGAGGACATAACTCTGCCATACGCCGAAGGCGAGGAGCAGGCCGCCGAAGATGCCGGCTATGCCACCGGGGAGTGCGACAATCTCGAGGATGAGAAGGGCCATGCCGATGACCAGAGTGATGATGAGGAGTGTGAGGTTCATATCTGTACGATTTCAGAGGTTAGCTGTTTGTCGAGGAGGGCGGTGTGCATGGGCAGGAGGGTCTCGTAGCTGCCATGCTTGACATTGCATTTGCCATGGCAGTGCACCAGGATGGCGCATTGCTCGGCCTGCGCCGCCGATATGCGGCAGATGTCGGACAGGGCCTTGATGACGTAGTCGAATGTGTGTACGTCGTCGTTGTGCAGCACAAGAGTGCATCCCGAGTCGTCAAGCACAACGGCTTCGTCGTCGCTTTGGGGTGAGGTGTATGGTCTGCTCTCTTGCATGGTGTTGCGGGTGTTGTAGGTGTAGAATGGTTAGTCTATGCAATTGTCGGGGTTGTCCGTCAGGGGTGTCCTGTCGTCCAGAAGTGCTACAGCCTGGGCGCTGATTCCTTCTTCGCGGCCCTCGAAGCCCAGATGTTCCGTGGTGGTGGCTTTCACCGAGATTTGTCTCACGTCGACCCCCAGTTCGTGGGCGATGCTCTCACGCATCTTGGGAATATAGGCTGCTAATTTGGGACGTTGTGCCACGATAGTGCTGTCGATGTTCAGGATAGTGTATCCCTCTTTGCGTATCAAGTCGTTGCAATGGCGCAAGAGCACGCGGCTGTCGATGTCCTTGTATTGCGGGTCTCGGTCGGGGAAATGCTGGCCGATATCGCCCAGTGCGGCGGCGCCGAGCATGGCGTCGCAGATGGCGTGGAGTAGGACGTCTGCATCGGAATGGCCGAGGAGGCCGAAGGTGTGTTCCACCTCTATGCCTCCCAGCACCAGTTTGCGGCCTTCCACCAGCTTGTGCACATCATATCCTGTCCCGATGCGCATGGCTCAGCTCTTTTTCTTGCCGAAGTTGATGGTGAGGGAGATTCGGACGGTGTTGGCCAGCGGGTTGCTGCTGAAGGAAGTTGTGGGGATAAGGTAGGCAAAGTCGAAGGCGTAGATATTGTATCTCAGGCCCACGCCTACGGTGGCGTATTGGCGACCGCCTTTGGTCTCGTGCTCGTAGTAGTATCCCACGCGGGCGGCCAAGGTGTGCTTGTACCAGTATTCGGCACCCACCGACAGCTGCATCTCGTGCAGTTCCTCGGCAAAGCCGCCGGGGGCATCGTAGAACGACTGCAGAGCCCCTTTCATCACGCCGGTATTGCGATACTCGGTCATGTTGCGGTAATACTTGCTGTAGGTGCTGTCGCCCTCTGTCTTTGGGGGAGTGGGGACGAGCAGTTTGTTGAAGTCGAGGAGGACGTTGACTTGGTTCGACTGGTCGATCTCGTAGCTGTAGCGACCGCCGAAGCGCAGGTTGGAGGGCAGGAAGTCCTTCTTGGTGTCGTCGTCGGAGTAGGAGAGCTTGGCACCGAGGTTGCTGAAGAAGGCTCCCAGGGCCACTTCCTGATTGGCGGCTAACTCCTTCTCCCAATACAGGCCGAGGTCGGCGGCGAGGCTCCAGGCGGGCTTGGTGGTCACGTGCGAGCCGCTACCGTCGCTGATAATCTGGCCGTTGGTGAGGTCGGAACGGATGAAGCGGGCGGAGGCACCGAGAGAGAGCTCCTCGTTGATTTTCAGTGCATAGCTGGCATCGACGGCAAACTCGTTGGGGTTCATAATGCCGGTGCTGTTGCCTTCGATGTCGGTGGTCTGTATTTCGCCCAGCGAGAAATAGGTGAGCGATGCTGCCACGGCGCTCATGTTGTTGATACGCTTGTATCCGCCGAGGTAGAGCAGGTTCATGTCGCCCACGCCGAGGTTACGGAGCCAGGGGGTGTAGGTGGTGCTGAAGCCGAAGTCGCCCTCGATGAAGGCGAATTTGGCGTTGTTCCAATGGGCCGAGTAGATGTCGGGGGTGGAGGCTACGCCTGCGTCACCCATGCCAGCCGAGATGGCGTCGGGGGCAATCAGTAGGATGGGCATACCTGTGGCGATATAGTTCTTAGTCTGTCCATTGACAACGGTGTTCTGTGCCACAGCCGTTCCGGCGAGTCCCAGCGTCAACAGGGCTGAGAGGAGAATCTTTTTGCTTTTCATCTATGTGGGTTTACGAAATATACGGGAAAACGTCGTTTATATGTTTTTATTGTATGGCGTGGATATTTTTTTTGTCGCGGAGTTCTTTAGGTGCCGTGTCGTGCCAGTTCATCTATGGATGATTTTGGCTGTCTCTACAATTTGCTCGTCATCGGCCGTGGTGGCGGTGACACGCATGATATAGAGCCCGTTGCTCAGTCCAGCGCCGGCGTCCGAAGTGAAATCCCAGTCGACAGCCACCACGCTCGACCCCTCGGCGGGGGTGGGGGTGAAGGTGCGCACCAGGGCTCCCATCGCGTTATAAATGTCTATCCGGCAGTCCTTCATGGTGCCGCCTATGTTGTGCTCCACGCGTAGGGTGGTGTGTCCCGAGGCGGGGTTGGGGGCGGCGCAGACGTTGGCCATGCGGGGGGTCCTGTCGTTGACCACGCAGAACTCGATGGTCGCACTACCCGAGAAGTTGAAAATGTTCCAGCATTTCAGCGTCAGGGTGTGGCGGCCTTCGTCGAGTTTGCCGAGGGTGTAGCTGACGGTCCCGTTGCGGCTGTCCTCAATGGAGGGCTCGAAGAAGTCGTTCAGCGTCACCATGTTGTATGAGTTTCCGTCGATGATTGCCGTGATGTCGTGTCCGAGGCCGCTGCCGGCGGCGTTGATACCCACCGAGTCGGTCAGGTACGCGTGCAGGGTTGGGGTCTCGTTGGTAAGACCGCCGTTGCGGAAGGTGCTGTCGTTCAGGTAGATGCTCACGTGCGGATGCACCTCGTCGATGACCACCGTCTCGTCCAGTCCGCCGAACAGGATGTTGCTATACTCGCCCGAGGCCTGGGCAATGTCGCTGTGGGCGTAGTGCGACAGCTTGGCATAGTCGTAGCGGAACGACACGTCGCGCGGCACGATGAACGAGTAGCTGAAGCGTCCACCGGTGACGGCGGTGCGGCCTTTGTAGAGGATGTTTTTCTGTTGCTTGAATTCCACCTCGGTGCTGTCGTTGTCGTTGGCCAAGGTGTGGCAGGTGACCTCGCGGTCGAAGACGATGGGGAACACCTCGCCGTCGAAGTCCGTCAGCAGGTCGCCTTCTGTGTTGCGCACCTCGCCCTCCACGGTGACGCGCGAGAGCACCTCGGCCGAGTCGGCCCGTGCCGAATCTACCGTGCGTTCGTTTATTTTGGTGACAACCACTTCGTTCTCAGGGATAGAAAGGCGTAGGGCAGGGTCGCCCAGCAGGGCTATGCAGCGCGACACAGGGGTGTTGTTCTTGGCCAGTCGGAGGGCGTCGCCGATGGTGTTGGCGGGGTCGAGGGCGAAGAGGCACACGTCGGTGTTGAAACGCTGGATGTGCGAGATGGGGCGTGCGGCGGCCACCACGCCGATGCCCGCGGCGTCGGCCAGGAGGAAATACTCGCCGCCCGAGACACCGTCGACCTTGTCGTACCGGCCATAGGAGCAGGTGCTGGTGACGAAGAAGGTCAGTCGGTCGGTGTTGGTGTAGCGGTCGATGTCGGAGAGGAGCATGTAGCGTTCGGTGCCGATGTACTGGTCCGAACCGTGGCCTATGTAGTTCAGCAGCAGGCATCCGTAGTTGATTCTCTGCCGCAGGGCGTTGTTCACGTCGGGGTAGTAGCTGCCGTCAACGCCCGACTGCTGGATGTAGGCGTCGGCATAGATGCGGTCGATGTTATATTGCGGGTGAAGGTCTTTGATCAGCCGGGCTGTCTTCTCGCTGGAAGAGGCAAAATTCGTGTCGCCTGGACTGGAAGGGTCGGCATCGTCCGAGAGGAGGCATACATAGTTGCGCCAGTCGCCGCGGATGTCGCTACGTTCCAAGTCCTTGTTTTCCATGTAGCCCTCGATTTTGTCCACCAGATGGCGCGCTTCGGCGCTGTTCTTGGCGGGAAGTCGGCCGATGCTGATGTCGAGTGTCGACGCGGATGTCAGCAGACCGTAGATGTCGTCCGAAGGGTAGGCGCTGCCAGCGAAGTCGGTTGTCGGCGGGGTCTGGTAGGTGACCACCGTGCGAGCGTCGCTCCCCAGCAGGTTCCGGTTGTCGTAGGTGCCTTTGCCGAACAGGAGCAAATACTTTATACTATGACCGTTGCTCTCCCCTTTGGCCTGCATGCAGCGTGCCAACTGACGGATGGACACGGGGTCCTTGCGTCCCGACGAGAACTCGTTGAAGACCTCCTCCTGCGTGGCCACCAGCACGGTCATGCCGTCGTGCAGGCGGTGCAGGTCGGCCAGCCGTTCTGCTTGGTCGGAGAAGTCGGCATGGGTCACAATCACCAGGTCGGGCGCCTCGGCGCCGTGCAGGTCTTGGTTCTCAATCAGAACGATGCCTGTTGGTGTGCGCGCGTCCGAGGGCTTGAAGGCGATGTATGTGCCCGGCACCTCGGTGGGAGCGGTGAAGGTGAACCCGTTTCCGTTGTTCTGCACAGTCAAGGCCTCGGGCTGAGCGGGGGCGGACACGTCCCACACCTTCAGGTCGGCACCCGACCCGCTGGCGGCAAAGCGGCAGCGGTTGCCTGGGCCGAGGCGCTGGGTGTTGCGCACGGTCCACTGTCCGCCGGGGTAGGCAAGGGGGGCCAGGGCGTTGAGCTCGATGAAGTCGATGTAACCCACCGCGTTGCTCTCCGCCGGGCGGAAGGTGCAGGTGAGGGCTATGGTGCTGTTGGTGCGGGGGGTGAATGTCTCGATAAAGGTGTTGTAGGCGTCGCCCTGCGGGAGCTGGTGCTGGCGGGCGTCCGAGTTGTATTTCATCTCGAATCCGGTCCTCTGCGAGGAGCTGGAGGCTAGGCCGTAGCGGGCCATGATGGTGGCTCCTGTCTGGATGCCGGGCAGGACGAGCTCGTATGTGCGTTCGCGCATGCTGTTGGTGAACTTGTCGGCCATCCATCCCTCTCCGCCTTCGTTGGGGTTTATCTTGTCGTCGTGCATCACCGCCACGCCTGTGAAGGAGGTCAGCTCTCCCTGGTTCGACGAGGTGGCGCTGCTGGTTTTCACCCGCAGGAATCCGGCATCGGCTGCCGGGGCGCTGAAGTCGGCGTTCAGGTAGTAGTAGTTGTTTGTGGCGTATGTGTTGTGTCTGTATTCAAAGCGTTGGTTGCCGTCCGAATATCTCCACACGCTGGGTCCCTCGGCATAGAAGAGCAGGTAGTCGTTGTTGTCGAATGTGCCGTTGCCGTTGGCGTCGACTACCTCGATGGCGGCAGGCACCAGGTCATCTGGCTGTCCGTCGTTCAGCTGGGTGGAGAGCTGTCCTCCTGGGGCGCCGTAGAGGGCGATGCGCGAGATGTTGGCTCCGTTCAGGGCCGGCACCTCGGAGACCGTCAGGCGATAGACCCCCGTCTGGCTTATGGGGATACGGTACCAACTGCCTGCGGCCAGCCGCGAGTGGTCTGTAAAGGTCTGGGCATCAGCCTGCGGGGCTGTCGCTATGATGAAAACCAGCAGCCATGCCGCCTTGATGTTCCGTAAAGGTATGATTCTTCTCATACGAACATTAACTAAGTTTTGCCCTATTTATTGCGCGTGTCCAAAAATATTTCTGCGCATGTCCAGGAAAGTTCCGGAAAGGATTTTCTGCGGGCTTTGAAAACCTGACTCTTTTTCCCTCGTTCTTTCCCTGATGCTCCCCTGGTCCTCCCATTGAATGATGAGAAGAAGACGGGAGGATCGTGGCAGCATAATTTGGCCATCTGTGACACTCCCCAGCAAAGGCCTCGTCGAGGTGGCGAAAACATGCTTAAAACCTTTGCAGAAAGGGGCGAAATTTACAAAATCGGCCTCCGGAAAGAGGAAAATATAACAGCGAAAATGCACCTTGTTGAAAAATAAACCACCTGTAAACCAGTGCAAAACAAAATATTTTTCAGAGAAACGTTGGTATTTGACAAAAAAAGCGTAATATTGCCGATTGAATTATAGGCCCTATATACGTAAAAAAACATCAGATGACACAACGTAATAAGATAGTCCTGCTCCTGCTGCTGGCACTCGTCGGAGTGCACGGCGCGAGTGCCCAAGACGTAGGTTTTTCCCAGTTCTACGCCAACCCGCTTTACCTCAACCCGGCCTTCGCAGGCTCGAAGGTGGCTCCGCGCATCTCCCTGACCTATCGTGCCCAGTGGCCCGGCTTGGTCAGCGCCTTTACCACGGTGAGCGCATCTTACGACCAGTATATCAACGACCTGCATGGTGGTATCGGCGCCATCGTGATGTCCGACAGGCAAGGCGACCACGGCATGCTCAGCACCACTTCGCTGGGCGCCATGTACTCCTTCCGTTTCCGTGTATATAAAGATATACATATCAATTTAGCCCTCCAGGCCACGATGACCAACATCAAACTCGACTGGGACCCCAACCACATGCGTTGGCCCGACCAGGTGGATCGTGAACACGGTTTTGTCGACCTCACCCAGGCCACTCCTCCTGACAAGACCAGCACCCTTTTCCCCGACTTCGCTGCAGGCTTGATGGTCTATGGTCCAGCATGGTACGGCGGTTTCGCCGCTCATCACCTCAACCAGCCTAGCCAGGGCTTCTACAGTGAGGACCGCATCCCCATGAAACTCTCCGTCCATGCAGGTGGTCTCATCAATCTTTCCGAAGAGAAACGCCGCACATCCTCCCTCGGTCTCGGCACCCCTGTCATCTCGCCCAACATCATCTACCAATACCAGGGCAAGTTCCACTATTTCAACTATGGACTCTACCTCGACTGGATGCCCTTCCTTGTCGGTATGTGGTACCGTAACGGCATTGAGAATTCCGATGCCTTCATCTTCATGGTCGGCGTGCAGCAGGACTACTTCAAGGTGGGCTACAGCTACGACGTGACCGTCAGCGAGCTGGCCAACAGCACCGCCGGCGCCCATGAGGTGACCCTCGGCATCCTCTTGCCCGTACCCGAAGCCAAACGTAAGGTGAAAGCCATCCGCTGCCCGTCGTTCTAAAAATTCTTAAACAGCGAAACTTTTTCCTATTAGATACGTATAAACCCAAGAAAGAAAACAATAAGTAAGACAGATAAAAACGCAATCCACTATGAAGATTATCAAATTCTCGTTCCTGATGATGGCCTCCGTGCTCGTCTTCGCAGCTTGCGGCAGCAAGGAAGCCTCGCCCACTACCGGTTGGAATCTGAACGACTCCGAATGGGGCGGTTTTGACCGTTCCTCCTACTCGGAGCAAATCACCGGCCCCGGCCTGGTGTTCATCGAAGGCGGTGCCTTCCAGATGGGCCGCGTAGCCGACGACCCCCGTTTCCAGTGGAACAATGTCGTTCACACCGTCACCGTCTCCTCCTTCTATATGGACGAGACCGAGGTCTCCAACCTGGCCTACCGCGAGTTCGTCTATTGGATGAATCGCGCCTATGGCGAGGAGTACCCCGAGATGGTCAAACAAATCTACCCCGACACCAACTGCTGGCGCGAGCGTCTCTCCTGGCGTGAGAACTTTGTCGAGAACTACTTCCAGTGCGCCATGTTCAACGACTACCCCGTCGTTGGCGTATCCTGGGAGCAGGCTTCGCAGTTCTGCAAATGGCGCACCGACCGAGTCAATGAGAAAATCCTCGTCGACGCCGGTATCATCGACCTCGCCCAGAGCGAGCTGACAGGCGCTGAAGCCTTCCAGACCGATGTCTATCTGGCAGGCCTCTACAATGGCGACGGAAAGGGTATCCCCGACCTTAACCCCATGGCTGGTGGCGAGAGCCGCAATGTGCGCCGTTCCGATGGTATCCTCCTGCCCAACTACCGCCTCCCGACCGAGGCCGAGTGGGAGTTCGCAGCCCTCGGCATGATCGGCAACACCTACGACGAGCGCGTCGTGGAGCACAAGACCTATCCATGGGCCGGTCAGAGCGTCCGTTCCGCCAACAAGAAATACTACGGACAGTTCCTCGCCAACTTCAAGCGTTCGCGTGGCGACGCCATGGGCGTGGCCGGCAACCTCAACGATGGTTGGGAGTACACTGCCCCCGTCAGATGGTACTTCCCCAACGACTATGGCCTGTACCACATGGCTGGCAATGTCAGCGAGTGGTGCGCCGATGTCTATCGTAAAGATGTCAGCCCCATCGGTGGTGAGGACCTGAACCCCTACCGTGGTAATGTCTACCAGTATGTTGCCCTCTCGGAAGATGGTGAAGAGGTTATGCGCAATGAGGAGACCGGCAACCTTGTCTACACCAACGTCCCCGACGACATGAACCGCCGCAACTACCGCCAGGCCGACAATATCAACTACTTGGATGGCGACTGGAACTCCAGCATCTACGACTACGACTCGCACACCCCCACCACCATCAGTGGCTGGCGTACCGATTCCGATGACGAGGAAGGTGGCACCGACGAGACCGTCGCCCGCAGCCAAGAGGAGTACACCAACAATATGTACCACCGTAGCGACTCGGCTGAACAGAACAATGTCACCTCGATGATTAACAACCGCGTCCGCGTTGTCAAGGGTGGTTCTTGGAAAGACCGCGCCTACTGGATGCAGAGTGGCACCCGCCGCTACTACGATCAGGACCGCAGCACCTCCTGGATTGGCTTCCGCTGCGCAATGGACCGCATGGGTTCCCGCACCGGCGCCAATTGATTTTCAAAGAGAACTTAGAGAAAAGAGGCTTCCATATCGGGAGCCTCTTTATCGTATCCGAGAGCCAGAAACAAAAAATGGTAAATTAACCGGAGGGTACAATAATATTTGAGAAAACACGTTCTCGTTACATGCAAAAGACATTTGTGCGAATATTGTGTGTGGTGGCCTGCCTGGTAGGGTGGGGGACAGCGTCGGCGCAGAAAATTATCACCTACTCGGCTGGCATGGGTACACGCGATCCGGAGAACAACGACGTGTGGATCCTATACAAACGCGTGCGCGCCGAGCATGAGGGCATGGTATTGTATGCCGACTCGGCCTTGCTGAACACCGAGCAGAACGACTTCACCGCCTACGGTCACATCAAGATTGAAATCACTGACACAACAACCATATACGGCGACAGGCTCTACTACGACGGCATCAGTCGTGTGGTGGATATCTGGGCCGATACCGTTCGCCTGATAGACGGCAAGACCACCCTGACAACCAACCACCTCTCCTACGACCGCAACACCTCAACAGCCACCTACAACAATTGGGGTCATACCGTCAACGAGGACAAGAGCCTAGTGAGCCGTGTGGGGCACTACAATTCGGACATCAAGACATTCTACATATACGTGCAGGTGGTGCTGCAGGACTCGAACATGCGCCTGGAGACAGACACGTTGACCTATTGCACGGAAGACCACCTGGCCGAATTTAGCAGCCCGACGTACATCTATTCCGACTCCTCTATCCTCTATAGCGAGAACGGGAGTTACAACACTGAGACCCGCTATGCCTACTCCACCAAGGCGTCGCGCGTCCAGAATATGGAGAAAATACTGAGCTGCGACACACTGCACTACTACGAGGACACCGAGTTCGGCCGTGCCATCGGTCGCGTGGTTCTGGAGGACACTGTGAATAAAATCATCTGCTCGGGGCGCTACGGCGAGACCGACCGCGAACGGCAGACTTCCTACGTCACAGACAGCGCATTGGTGAAGTTCGTGGGCAAGGATGAGAACAACCCCGACGCACCGCAGGACACCCTCTACCTCCATGCCGACTCGATACGCGTCATCAACAACGAGAACAAAGAATTCACAGCTCTCAACGCCTTCTACCATGTGAAAGCTTTCCGCACAGATGGTCAGGCCATGTGCGACTCGGTCTACTACTCTGTGCAGGACTCGCTGCTGCAGCTCTATGGTGACCCAGTGCTATGGTATGGCGACTATCAATGCACGGCTGACACCATCGAGATGTACCATGGTCCCAACGGCCCCACCATCGCCTATATGCGCAACAACAGCATCAGTGCCGAGCAGTTGGACCCCGACAAGTTCAATCAGATAAAAGGCCGCAACACAGAGGTCCATTTTGTTGAGGGAGAACCCTATTATGCCGACATCCTGGGCAATGCCGAGATGGTCTATTATATCACCGACGAAGACTCGGGACGTGTGAGCATAGTGGGTGTGAACGTGGGGAGAGGATCAGACATGCGCATCTACTTCAAAGACCGCTCGCCCGAGAGGGTCGTGACTTCCGGCAGTCCCGACATGAACGCCTACCCTCTCGGCAAACTCGACCCCGAGAAACGTGTTCTGCAGGACTTCCGCTGGCTGGATTCCCGCCGTCCCAAGTCTCCAATGGATGTCTTCGTCTGGTGACGGCTTTCGTGTCTTCCATATAGAGCGGGGACATTGTAATTAATAGAGAGTGAAACGGAAAACAGAACTGTCGGGAGTGCCTCTTCATCAGATGGGGAACATACAGTCGACTGTGACAAAATGACAGAAACACCCTTTTGGCAAAAGGTTTGATGGATAGTAGAATAAAAAACGACAATACTATGAGCAAAGATAAGAAAGAACTCGAAGAAGAGCAAGTGGACACTGAAAACCAGACTACTGGGACTACAGACGAAACCCCTGTCGAGGAATCGGAACAGAAGAAGGACGGCAAGAAACATCGCGACAAGCATGACAAACATGCTTCCAAACATGACGAACAGACCGAAAAACTGCAAGAATTGGGCGAGAAACTGGCCGAGACCAACGACAAGTACGTGCGTCTCTATTCGGAGTATGAGAACTACCGCAAACGCACCAACAGCGAGAAGGCCGAGCTTATCATCAACGGCAGCAAGGACACCATCAAGGCCATCCTGCCCGTGGTCGACGACATGGAGCGCGCCCTGCAGGCCATGAGCGACGAGGAAAGCGCCAAAGAGGGCGTGCAACTCATCTACAACAAGCTGATGAACATCCTCGGCCAGAAAGGGCTCAAGTCCATTGAGGCCAAGGGCGAGAAGTTCGACGAGAACCTACACGAGGCTGTCACCCAGTTCCCGGCCGCCGACGAGAGCATGAAAGGTAAGGTGGTCGACGTGGTGGAAAAGGGATACTACCTGAACGATAAAGTGCTGCGCTACGCCAAGGTAGTCGTGGCGGTGTAAAGGTTATAGGTTATTGGTAATAGTATAGATTATGGCTAAGAGAGACTACTATGAAGTGTTGGGCGTGAGCAAAAATGCCACGCCAGAAGAGTTGAAGAAGGCCTACCGCAAGTTGGCCCTGCAGTACCACCCTGATCGCAACCCTGGTGACAAAGAGGCTGAGGAGAAGTTCAAGGAGGCTGCCGAGGCCTACGACGTGCTGAGCAACCCCGACAAGAAGGCCCGTTACGACCAGTTTGGCTTTGCCGGAATGGATGGCGGCGCCGGCGGTTTCCAGGGCGGAGGAATGAGCATGGACGACATCTTCTCGCAGTTCGGGAGCATCTTTGGCGACTTCTTCGGTGGCGGCGGCCATTTCTCGGGATTCTCGGGATTCGGTGGCGGACAGCAGCGCGGACATCGTGCCGCCGCGCGAGGCACAAACCTGCGAATCAAGGTGAAGCTTACCCTCGAAGAAATAGACAAAGGCTGCGAGAAAAAGATTAAAGTGGCCAAATATGTGCCCTGCAAGACCTGCAGCGGCACAGGGGCACGCAACAACAACTACGAAACTTGCCCGCACTGCCATGGCGCAGGCGTAGTCACCGAGGTGCGCCGCACCATCCTGGGTCAGATGCAGACCCAGAGCGTCTGTCCGCACTGCGGCGGTGAAGGGCGCATCATCAAGGACAAATGCCACGACTGCAACGGCGAAGGCATCGTCCGCTCCGAAGAAATTATCACCATCAATATCCCTGCAGGCGTGGCCGACGGGATGCAGCTGTCCATGTCGGGCAAAGGCAATGCCGCCCCGCACGGTGGCGTGCCTGGCGACCTGATTATCCTCATCGAGGAGATGCCTCATGACCTCTTCGAACGGCAGGACAGCAACATCTATTACAACGCCTTCATCACCTTCCCGCAAGCTGCAATGGGAACCACGCTGGAGATACCCACCCTTTCGGGACGTGCCAAGGTGAAGATAGATGCAGGAACCCCTTCTGGCAAGGTGCTGCGCCTGAAAGGCAAGGGACTTCCCGATGTGAACGGCTATGGCCGCGGCGACATGTTGGTGAGCATCAACGTGTGGGTGCCGAAGGCCCTCTCGCGCGAGGAGCGGGAGACCCTCTTGAAACTGGACAACTCGCCCAATTTCAAGCCGTCGCCATCAAAGCAGGAGAGAGGATTCTTCGACAAGATGAAAGACCTATTCAATTAACATATAGAGCATGACAGAGGCGTTTCTGCAATACGTATGGCAGCACCAATTGCTGCAAGGTGAGCTCGTCACTACCGACGGGCTTCCTGTGGTTGTGGCGCGCCCCGGGGTACTGAACCATGATGCCGGTCCCGATTTTTTTGACGCGCGTGTGCGTATAGGCGACACCCTCTGGGCGGGCAACCTGGAGGTGCATGTCAAGTCGTCCGACTGGAACCTGCACCGCCATACCAACGACCGCGCCTATGACAATGTGGTGCTCCATGTGGTCTATCAGTGCGACACCCCTGTCACTTTGCATGACTGTCGCCAGCTACCCACCCTGGAGCTGCGCCGCAACATCGCCGACGCCCTCTGGGACAACTACGACGCCCTGCAGCATCCGCCCGCCGAGATGCCCATACCCTGCATGGACCATCTGCCGGAGGTGCCCTCTTTCTACATCGACAGCTGTCTGGAACGGCTCACTCTGGAGCGGTTGGAGCGTAAATGCGCCACCGTCCGCCAGATGCTGCACGATGCCAGGGGCGGCTGGGAACAGACCTGCTACTGGATTATGGCGCATTATTTCGGAGGCAAGGTCAACGCGCTCCCCTTCGAACTCCTGGCCAAGAACACCGACCTCAACCTCCTCTCGCGCTGGCGTGACAATCCCCAGCGCATCGAGGCCCTCCTCATGGGCCAAGCCGGCATGCTGGAAGGTTACTTCGATGACGAATACCCCCGTCAACTGCAGAGAGACTATGAAGCCTTGCGCCAAGGGGCGTGTCTGGAGCCTATGAAAGGCTTCCTTTGGAAGTTCTACCGTCTGCGCCCCAACGGCTTCCCCACCATCCGCATCAGCCAGTTCGCACAGATGGTGTGTCAGTCGCGCAACCTCTTCAGCCATCTTTTGGAAACCACCGACGCCGTGGAACTGCAGAAATTCTTCGACGTGTCTGCTTCTTCCTATTGGAACACACACTACCGTTTCGACCAGCCTTCGTCGGGGACAACCAAGCGGCTGGGCGAGAGTTTTGTCAACACCCTCATCATCAACGCCTGGGTGCCACTCCTTTTCGAGTATGGCAACCAGAACGGACAACAGCAATACAAAGACCAGGCCGTGAGTATCCTCCAGCAGCTCCCGCCCGAAAAGAACCGCATCATCCGCCAGTGGCAGGCCGCCGGTGTCAAAGCCCTCAATGCCGACCAGAGCCAGGCCCTCCTGCAGCTCTATAATGAGCATTGTGCCTCGCACGACTGCCTCCACTGCCAGATAGGATATAAAATCATCACCCATTGAAAGCCGAACAGATAACCCCCATCCTTAAGGCCGTAGAGGCCCGTGTCGAACTCCCTGAGTCCGACATCGACCAGCTCCTCACCGACAGCCGCCGTGCAGGCGACGTGTCTCAGAGCCTCTTTTTCGCCATCCCCACCAAGCGCAACACAGGCTGCCGCTATGTTGTAGACCTCTATCGCCGCGGGGTGCGCAACTTCGTTGTCCCCGCCGATGCTGCCGAGGAGTTCCAAACTCAGTTCCGTCGCTGCACGGGTGCCAACTTCTGGTATGTGAAAGACGTGGTGCGTGCCATGCAACAGCTGGCAGCCTGGCACCGCGCTCAGTACCATATTCCCGTGGTGGGAATCACGGGCAGCAACGGCAAGACCATCGTCAAGGACTGGATTGTTCAGCTCCTCGGCGACACGCGCAAGATGGTCTCCAGTCCCCGCAGTTACAACTCGCAGATAGGTGTTCCCCTCTCGGTGTGGGGTATGAGTGCGGAGGATGAGCTGGCCGTTTTCGAGGCTGGCATTTCCGAGCCCGGCATGATGGAGCACCTGCGCGAGGTCATCAATCCCACCATCGGCATCTTCACCAACATAGGACCTTCGCACGACGAGAACTTCCTTACCCGCTACCAGAAAATCGCCGAGAAACTCCAGCTCTTCACCCACTGCCAGGTGCTTATTTATTGCACAGACCACAAGGAGATACACTCCGCCATCTCCGAGCAAGAGAGTTTCCGCCAGCTGACGCGTTACACATGGGGCCGTTCCGCCGACAATGCCGTGCGTCTGGTTGAGTCGACCCTCCACGAGCACAGCACCACCCTCACCGTCGAACACGACGGCCAGCAATACAATATAGCCATCCCCTTTGTCGACCGTGCCTCGGCCGAGAATGCCATGCACTGCATCACTCTGCTCTTCTACCTGGGTCTCGACGGCAATGAGATATCCCTCCGTTGCCTCCGTCTCACTCCCGTGGCCATGCGACTGGAGATGAACGAAGCCGTGAACAGCTGCCTGCTGGTCAACGATAGCTACAGCCTCGACCTCAATTCCCTCACCATCGCCCTCGACTTTGTCCAGCATGAGCAGCAGCACTGCAACAAGGTGCTTATCATGAGCGACATCCTCCAGTCAGGTCTCCACGAGTCGGAACTCTATTCGCAGGCTGCTGCCCTTGTACGCCAATACAAGATATCCCAGTTCATTGGCGTTGGAGAGGCCCTCTGCCGCAACCGTCAGCTCTTTGAGCCCGAAGGCGTGGCCTTCTATCCCAGCACCGAAGAATTCCTCCGCCAGTTCGACTTCGACCAGTTCACCAATCAGACCATCCTACTCAAGGGAGCGCGCAGTTTCCATTTCGAGGACATCGCCAAGATGCTCCAGCGCAAAAGCCACCAGACCATCATGGAGGTGAACCTCGGCAACCTCATCTCTAACCTCAACTACTACCGCTCGCGTATCCGGCCTACCACCAAGCTCATGGCAATGGTCAAGGCGGCCTCCTACGGCGCGGGCAAGGTGGAGATAGCCAGCGCCCTGCAGTTCAATCATGTCGACTACCTCACGGTGGCCTACAGCGACGAGGGTGTCGACCTTCGCCGCAACGGCATCACCCTCCCCATTATGGTCATGAACCCCGAGGAGGAGAGCTTCGACGATATCATCCGCTACCACCTCGAGCCGGACATCTATAGCTTCCGCATCCTCGAAGCCTTCGCCGACACCGCCCGACTCCTCTGTCCCGAGGGTGAGCAGGTGCCCGTCCACATCGAACTGGACACGGGTATGCACCGATTAGGCTTTGGCGAGAAGGATATCGATGCCCTCATCCAGCGTCTGGGGAAGCCCGAACCCGCTCTCCGCATCCGTTCCTTCTTCTCGCATCTGGCTTGCAGCGAGGACCCCGAGATGGATGACTTCACACATCTCCAGATTGACAGGTTCCGCACCTGGAGTTCCCGAATCAAGAAAGCCCTCGGGCGCGATGACATCCTCTGCCACATCCTCAACTCCTCGGGCATCACCCGTTTCCCCGATGCCCAGATGGATATGGTGCGCCTTGGCATCGGCCTTTACGGTATTTCGCCCGAAGAGGAGGTGCAGGCCCATCTGCAACCCGTCAGTCAGCTCAAGACACGCATCTCGCAGCTCAAGGACATCCCTGCGGGCGACTCGGTGGGCTACAACCGCCGTTGGGTGGCTCAGAAAGACTCGCGCATCGCCATCATCTCCATCGGCTATGCCGATGGTCTCAACCGTCATCTCGGCAACGGCAACGGCCGGGTTCTTGTCTCTGGCCGTCAGGTACCTATCATCGGTAGCATCTGCATGGACATGTGCTTCCTCGATGTCACGGGTGTCCCCTGTTGCGAGGGTGACGAGGTCACCATCTTCGGCGATGTATCCCTCTTGAAGCAGATATCCGAGGCTGCAGACACCATCACCTACGAGATTCTCACCTCCGTCTCGCCACGTGTCAAGAGGGTCTATTTCCAAGAGTAAAGTCCAATGTATAATGATGATTAAAGAATAACCCGCCATGTTACGCAAAATCCGCATCGTCCTCGCCTCCCTATTCTTTGTGGGCATCACCTTGTTGTTCCTCGACTTCACGGGAGCACTTCATCTCTACCTCGGCTGGATGGCCAAAGTGCAGTTCCTGCCCGCCGTCCTCGCCCTCAATGTTGGAGTCGTGGTCCTCCTGTTGGTTGTCACGCTCCTCTTCGGACGTGTCTACTGTTCTGTCATCTGCCCTTTGGGCGTCATGCAGGATTGTTTCTCGTGGCTCGGAGGCAAGGTTAAAAAGAACCGTTTCCACTACCACAAGGCGCACAATATCCTGCGCTATGTGGTGTTGGGAGTCTTCGTGCTGCTGATGGTCTTCGGTCTGGGCAGCATCGCCGCCCTCATCGCACCCTACAGTGCCTACGGCCGTGTCGCCACCGAGATATTCCAGCCAGCCTATCGTGGCATCAATAACCTGTTGGCCTGGTTGGCCGAGCGTGCCGACAGCTATGCTTTCTACAGCGTCGACGTGTGGGTGAAGAGCGGCGTGACCCTTGTCGTGGCCATCGTCACCTTTGCGGTGATGGGTGTCCTCTCTTTCCGTTGGGGCCGTCTCTGGTGCAACACCATCTGCCCGGTGGGCTCTTTCCTCGGCCTCGTCTCCCGCTTTGCCATCTTCCGTCCTGTCATCGACACCGACAAGTGTGTCGGCTGTCGCAAGTGCGAACGCAACTGCAAGGCACAATGCATCGACTTTGAGCACCACACGGTGGATACTTCCCGTTGTGTGGCTTGCATGGACTGCCTCTCCAATTGTAAGGAGGGTGCGATAAAGATGGGTAGAGCCTCTTCTGCCGGTTCCACCGACAAGACCGACGGCACTGACCCCTCACGGAGAAAATTCCTCGCCACCACGGCTGCTGTGGGTGCCGGCATGGCTCTTCAGGCGCAGGAAAAGAGAGTCGATGGCGGTCTTGCCACCCTTCAGCGCAGACAGCAGCCCGAGCGTAGGGTGCCTCTGAAACCCTTCGGCGCACAGGGATTGGACCATTTCTCATCGCACTGCACCGCCTGCCAGCTCTGCGTCAGTGAGTGCCCCCACCGCATCCTGCGGCCCTCCACAGACCTCACCACCCTCATGCAGCCCGAACTGGGCTTCGAGCATGGCTTCTGTCCGCCCGACTGCACCCGCTGCAGCCAGGTCTGTCCCACTGGGGCCATCAAACCCATCGACCCCGAGGACAAGAGCGCTATCTCCATCGGGCATGCCGTCACCCTTCCCGACAACTGCCTGCTGTCGCAGGGAGTCAGCTGCAACGCCTGTTCGCGCCATTGCCCCACGGGAGCCATCCAGGTCATGCCTGGCAATGAACATCCCGTCGTCTCTGTCAACGAGGCGGCCTGCATCGGCTGCGGTGCCTGCGAATACTATTGTCCTGCACGTCCCGTCGGTGCCATTTACGTCGAAGGCCGCAATGTTCATACGAAAATCTAAGGAAATGAAAACAGGCTTTTTCACCCCTCGCACCAAGATGGCCGACATGATAGCGGCCAACCATACCCTCATCCTTGTCGTGCCCCGTTTTGGCATCCCGTTGGGTTTTGGCGAAAAGAGCGTCCAAGAACTTTGCGCTCAATATGGACAGGATGTCGGATTCTTCCTTTTGGTATGCAATCTCTACACTTTCAGCGACTATCCTGTCTCCCTGCATGAGAATGTCGACCTCAGTGGCCTTATCCCCTATCTGGAGGCCTCCCACCGCTACTACCTCAACGAGCGGCTGCCTCATATAGTCCGTCACCTCACCAGCATCGGCGACCGAGCCGGACAGCAGTATGCCGCAGTGCTGCACAAGTTTATCGATGACTACCGCAAGGAGGTCACCGACCATTTCGACTACGAGGAACGCGAGGTCTTCCCCTGCATCCAGCAGCTCCAGAAAGGGAAGGGGTCAGCCGCACAGATTGCCGCCACCTTCCTCGACTCCCATTCCGACCTTGTCGAGTCGCTTTCCGACCTCCCTCAGATACTCTATAAATACCTGCCGGGCAATCCGATGGTCGAGGAACTGAGCGAACTGGTCTTTAGCATTCTCCAGCTCTCTTCCGACCTTGAGAAACATGCCCTCCTCGAGGAAAAGGTCCTGATGCCTTATGTCACCCAGTTGTCGGCCCAGGCTTCGGGTCAATCAGTCCAGTCGGCAGGCATGGTGGACGAAAGGAGGTCGCGGTGAGTGGCAACTTGCTCATTGTAGAGCCTTCCGACATCATCCGCGAAGGACTCTTCTCCATTCTTGATGGCGAGTTCAACCTCCTCGCCCCATTGCGCAACGCCAACGACCTCGTCCTGCGTCTGCCGGTCCTTCAACCCGACATCCTCCTCATCAACCCCACGTTGCTCCCTGTGCCTGCCAACATGCTGCTTGCCGACCTCCGGCAGGCACGTCCTTCCATGTCGATTGTCGGATTGGTCTACCAGTATATCGACCCGGGTATCCTCCAGTCTTTCACAGCCCTCCTCGATATCCGTGAACCGCAGAACCATGTCTCACAGATACTCCGCGACAGTCTCGCGGCTACGCCAGAGGCTTCCTCCGAGGAAGAGAATTACGAACTTTCCGATCGAGAGAGGGAGGTGCTGATACTTGTCGCCCAGGGATGCAGCAGCAAAGAGATAGCTGACCGACTCTTCATCTCCATCCATACCGTCAACACCCACCGCAAGAACATCACCCGCAAGACAGGCATCAAGTCTGTTGCCGGCCTAACGGTCTATGCCACACTCCATAACCTCCTACCATAGAGTCTGACGCAGAGGCTTTCCCTACCTAATCCCCTCGCAAATCACTACCATTAGTGACTCTTCATGTCGCGGAAAGGCAGTATCTTTGCACTTGGAAATCAAAGGAAAGCTATACTTTGTCATACGTGCCAACTCTTTGGTTTTTAGGATTAATAACTGTAATAGAGGGGTCCCGCCGGACGGCGGGACCCCTCTATGGTATGTAAGCGCTGACAACAGGCTTACCGTTTGATGACCTTCTTCACGCCGCTGCCGTCGTGCAGGAAGATGTGCAGCAGGTATTGGCCAGTGGGCAGTTCTGTCAAGTCGATGGGATTCGTCTTTCGGAAGACTTTGACCAGTTTGCCTTGGTTGTCGAATACCCTGACTTCCATGACATTCTCGGCTTCGATTGTCAGCCATCCCGAGGTGGGATTGGGATAGACGCGGATGTCGCGTCCGTCGGGCAAGTCGATGAAAGTCGAGTCGTGCGTGACGATAAGGTTCAGCACCACGATGCTGTCGCACCCCTCGACTGTCAAACCCTCGTAGGAATAACTCCCGCTCTCCGTCAGTGTCCTGCCATCCCACAGGAAGCTGTCGACAGCCGTCTCCGTCAGCGTGTCATGCACGCTGTAGTGGATGGTGAGGTTCAGCGTAACCGTGCTGTCGCACTCCCATACGTTGAGCGTGTCGAATGTCGGCGTGGATGTGCTGGCAGTGTAGGTATTGCCATGCCAATTGATGCTATCGCAGGCGGCGAGGGTCTCTGTGCCTGTCGTGCTGTAGTGGATGGTGAGGTCGAGCGTGTCGACGCCGTCTGTGTAGAGACCACTCACCGTGTAAGTGCTGTCGTGCCACGTGTAACTGTCGCAAGCCGTGATGGTCGTAGTAGAGCACTCAATGATGGTAAGGAGCAGCGTTGTGACCGAGTCGCATCCCGCCGCATTGGTAGTTGTGTAGGTGGCGGTATCCGTCGAAGCGGTGTACTCCGTCCCGTGCCAGATGAAGCTGTTGCACGCTGTCACGGTCTCCGTCCCTGTGTTGCTGTAGTTGACGGTGAGGTTGAGGGTCGTCATGCTGTCGCAACCCGCAGCGTTGGTCAGCGTATCGGTCACAGTTCCCGTTGTCGTGAATGTTGTCCCGTGCCAAGTGTACGAGTCGCACGTTGTGACCGTCTCCGTGGCGGAAGTGCTGTAGTTGAGAGTCAATACCAGCGTGTCGGTGCCGTCCATGTATGTCCCGCCCGAGGTGTATGTGACGCCATGCCATGTGTAGCTGTCGCAGGCCGTGATGGCCGTTGTCGAGCACTCGATAATGGTAAGGTGCAGTGTTACCACGCTGTCGCAACCTACAGCATTGGTAGTAGTGTAAGTTGGCGTATTGGTACTGGCGGTGTACTCCGTCCCGTGCCACACATAGCTGTTACACGCCGTCACGGTCTCAATGCTTGTGTTGCTGTAGTTTACGGTGAGGTGGAGGGTGGTCACAGAGTCACATCCTGCGGCGTTCAGGGAGGTGAAGGTGGGTGTGGAGATGCTGGCGGTGTAGGACTGGCCGTGCCAGGTGAGGCTGTCGCAGGTGGTGAGGGTTTCGGTTCCTGTATTGCTGTAGTTGACGGTGAGGTGGAGGGTGGTGACGCTGTCGCAACCTGCGGCGTTAAGGGAGGTGAAGGTGGGCGTGGAGGTGCTGGATGTGTATGATTGGCCGTGCCAGGTGAGGCTGTCGCAGGTGGTAAGGGTCTCGATCGCCGCGTTGCTGTAGTTGATGGTGAGGTGGAGGGTGGTCACAGAGTCGCAGCCCGCGGCATTCAGGGAGGTGAAGGTGGGTGTGGAGGTAGTGGTTGTGTAGGATTGGCCGTGCCAGGTGAGGCTGTCGCAGGTGGTGAGGGTCTCGATAGCCGTGTTGCTGTAGTTGACGGTGAGGTGGAGGGTGGTCACAGAGTCGCAACCTGCGGAATTCAGGGAGGTGAAGGTGGGTGTATTAGTGCTGGTGGCGTAGGTGGCGCCGTGCCATGTGAGGCTGTCGCAGGTGGTGATGGTCTCGATTGCCGTGTTGCTGTAGTTTACAGTGAGGTTCAACACCAAAATGGTGTCACAGCCATACATTCCTGGCAAGGTGTCGTAATAGATGCCCGAAGCAGTCAGAAGGGTATCCTGCCACAGGAGGCTGTCGCAGACACTGAGGGAGATGCTGTCGTAATAGGGGTCGCAGGTGGTACGCACCCAGTGCGCCTCCATTCCGCCGATACCATAGTGGCCGCTCAAGTCGCGGATGCCGTCAGCCATCACCTTTAGGATATAGAGGCCGAATCCATAGGTCTTGCGGGAAATGTCGACACTGAAGGTGGTGTCATCCAAGCGCGTGACGGTGACCGTGCTGTCCATCATCTCCCCTCCGTTATTGCACTTGAGGGAGAGATCGGCATAGGTGAAAGTGGTGTCGAGGACGCCCTTATTGAAATGCACCACGAAGGAGTCGACAGGAATGTAGGTGTCCACCAACGGGAGGTGTGTGATGCTGTCCACCATCAGCAGACCCGGTAGGCGGCGGAACGTGACATTATAGACCGTAGGCCGCATTTCCGGGAGGGTGTCAAGCAGGTGCAGTTTGTTGACATACACAGGATCCAATTCATCAGGCAAGTCAACAAAAGTGAGCCAGACATTATCCAAGGGAATGCGGACATTATCATCGCGGACGCAGGAGACAATCTCGTACTTGCCACGGCCCGGATCTGCAGTAGTGCCGTAGTTCCAGCCGATGGTATCGGGATAGAGGGTCACCTGCACCATGGTGTCCAACGCTTCCACATAGTGGTTGAAAATGGTGCTGTCTGCCATCAGGACAGGGACTGCGCGACCGGTAGAGAAGAAGAGGCTGTCGGGACGGTCAAGACCGTTGGCAACGTCGTCAGTAAGGAACTCATGGATGCTGTCAGAGCCTGCCTTGTACTCCATGACGGGGTGGACAAGCTTGTGGGCGTAGGCATCCACGAGGTTCATGTCGTGGTCGTCGACCGAGCTGTTGTGGATAACCTCAATGTCGCGGACGGTCAGTGTTCCCAACAGGGAACTGACAAAGGAATACTCCAGCGTTTGGGTGTTCTGCGGGTTGATAGCACCCAGTGAGATGTCGCCAAGGGGTAAGGAGAATCCGGCACCATTGCGCATGGTGTTGAGCATGGAAAAGTTGACAGCCAACCCTTGCCGGTTCTCAGTAATCTGTAGGGAGAGTGCCGAGAGACGGACATTTCTGGCGATGCCCATGCCATCGTTGAGGACACGGAGACCGACGGTGGCGGGAACGGCGGACTCTATCATAGGTGCTGTCATCGGGTCATCGGCAATGATGTCGTGAGGCATGAAATAGTCGAGGCGCAGATGGGGCGAGGGGCTAACGGTAAGCCTTACGGGGCGCAGGTCGTCGGAGACATCCAAGTGGGTATAGGGGTTGGTGTAGTCGACAGTGCCGCCGAAGAGATATGGCACCGAGTCTGTCGGCGCTGCCGACATGAGCGGCACAAAGCGCACGGTGACAGTACCAGTACTGCCTGGTGCGATGCTGCTATCGGCACCCACGCCCTCCTGCCGGAGAATGCTGATGTCGAACTTGTCGGAGCAGTCGTGTCCTGCCGTGTCGGTCACGGTGAATGCCAAAGACAGATTGCGGAGTGCGGCGGTGTCGTGCGGGTTCTTGATAGTGAGAATCCCCTCAAAAGCTTCGCGTGTCATGGCCACCTCTTGCGAGAACTGGAGAGACACACCGGCACAGACGGAACGTTTATTGGGGTATGAAATTAAAGAATCTATAGTAGCAACCATCATTTCATCGATTGACCAATAATCTTGATCCATGGCATATAGTTCTAATTCAACTAATTTTTGTGTTGTATTGGTATCGAGAAAGAAATAGTCAGTAGAGAAACCTTCAGGAACAAACTCAGGAGATATCCAACCATTTTTATAGTAGCTTATTGTTCTATTCCATCGTTCCACATATCTTCTCAGAATAGAAGTGTCTATCACAGTTATGGTTGTATCATAGCATCGAGAGACACTATCCAGAATGGCGCTATCAACCGAGACCAAATAAGAAACTATATCAGTGACGATTTCTGGGTGGGAAGAATAAACAACAAGAGTATCGTTCAATATCCTATTACATATTGCATGTATGGTGTCATAATATTCTAATACATACTGAATATTTGTAGGATATAGTATAGTATCGGAGGTAACCCTGGAACGCATCCATGGTATCTCATAGACAGATGAGGAACCAAAACAAATATTCCAAGCATCTTTTACGTTTTCGAGACACCCTATGGCAGTCCCTATCCAAGGAAATTTCATCCCAACCCCCATATAAATCAAATTTTTCGATGCCTCTAAATACTCTTTTTCGTAGAGATTCCTACTTATACCGAGGGAACTTGTTGTATATCCGAAAGCGTCAACAGCATCACTCATTTTCTTGTAATACAGAGCTTCATCCATATACCTCACAGATGTCCTAGTATAATTATACCCTTCTCTTATTACCGCTTTGGTTACATCGGCAGGATTCTTACTACGCACAGCCCGTTTCCATGCAGTGTGCTGAACCCTGTACGCTATTGCATCATTACTTGCGACTTCATGAAGTCCACTTGTACCTATTCTCCATACGTCAGGTCTATGACTCAATCCTGATGATGCCTGTTTTATGGTTTCTGCTCTATAATATGGAGTATAAATACCATTTGTAGCAATAGTTAACAGAATATTTCCCCCACATTCAAGTCCATTTCTTAATGCAGCATACCAACATGGTTCACATTCCCATGGAAGAGTGAAGATTGGGGGTAGCTCAGGTAGTATTAACTTGGGCAATTTAATATCAGGCCGATAAATAAATCCTGTATCCTGCACCGGACTCGGGTCAGGGCCTACCCGAGGATCTGGATTCGGGTGATAACAGTCGATACAACCTCCACAATTCCTACATTCCCCTATTCTCCGTGCTTTTTCTGTGGCTTCTTCTTTTGTTGTGGAACAGTCTATCGGTTCTATGACAAAATGCGAGAAGACCTCCTTTTGGGTATTATTGTCACATTTATAATGTGCCAACAATCGGAATGGCAAGGTTTCGCAACTTCCGTATTCAAGATAAGATTCCTCACCAATTATTATTAGAGTATCGTATGTCCGACTATCTATTAAAATAATGTTTTTTATCACCGAATCCACAACAGTGTCCGTACCATATTGGGGCAAACTAACCAAAAAAGTGTCCCAAACATCAACACCATGGGTGATCGTGTCGTTGATTGTGTCCGTTACGGGCACATATATCATTGTATCGTAATAATCTTCAAAAATCTGTGTATAAGTGTGGATATAATAAGTAGTATCTGCCACATAATGGCTTGAACTTATAATTGACTGGATGGTATCGTATATAAACTTATTGCGTACCATACAGGGAATCATCACGCTGCTCAGAGCCTTTATTGTATCAATAACATCTACTAATGGTACAAACTCATACGTCTCTGATGTAGGTATTATCAGCGAGACATCGTAGCAATCTACCAATCCATAATTGGTTGCCGTTATGTCAAAACTACTAAAACTACCATCATTGTTTATGTTGAGTTTCGGTATATTTAGCACGATTGCAGGTTTGGGCACATTGGTCTTGTAATCAGTTTTTAGCCTTACACCCCAATGGTCGTCAAGATCTTTTTGGTACACCTCAAAACTATATGTCACCGCCTGGAAATCAAGATCAACATTTTGCAGATTGACCAACCCACCCTTGACTTGTATTATTTTCGAAAAATCATTATTTTCTGGTGCACTGACATGTAGCATGTAATACCCTTCCGGTAACGAGTCAAACAGCACCTGTCCATTATTTCCCGTCACCCCCCACGCAATAGTGTCAAGACTATAGTAGCCAACGACAGACACTGTAGCATCACTAACATGCGGACCATTATTGTAATAAGTGTATTCATTAGAAACAATGACACGCAGACTTCCCACAGCATCAGAAACCATGTTTAGTACGAAAGGTATCAACTGTGGACCTATCCCCGTGGCACTCACAACAAAATCTCCAGTGATGGGAGCAAGCGGTGTCCCGTCAGGAAAGTATATCAACAATGGTATGAAAAGTGAGTCATGCGGGGCAATGCTGTATATACTATCGGTTTTCAGTAAACTCACGCCGATGAGCCCTGAGGGTATCTGTAATTGCACATTGTGAAAAATGTTGTCAGTATTGTTGTATAATGCTACATCCACCACTTTCTGCTGACCTGGCACAATGGCACATTCCAGACTGTCGAATGCTATTTGCAGGTCAGCACTAGGCCTTTGACAGTAGTAATATGCATTCAAATTAGCAAGTCTTCCTTCATCACACTTAGTGGCGATACGAAGCGTCTCATACTGGTTGTTCGGGGAGACGCTATCACCTACCAAATAAAAAGTCATATATGCACTGGAAAATGGAGCAAGTGTTATAGTATCGAACGAGATAATTAAACCAGCTGGCAGAATACTGCCTAATGCCGTAATATTATGCAACGTCATATTGCAGCGATTCCGTATCTCAATGTTGCCCATTAAAGTATCGCCTTGTGTTACCACCCACACAGGGCGTACAGTAACGATACTTATACCAGGGATATTGAACGATTCGAGTGTCTCTCGTTCCGTGTCTCCATGCAAAGCAGCTCCCACTTCGTAATACCCACACTCAGAAGTAAGGGGAACGTAGGTCATACCAAAGTGCCCCTGTGCATCTGTGTTATCAGTGACAATTATTGTGCGTCCCATTATAGTAACATACACATCCACCAATTCATTCTCCAATGGGGTTCCAGTCACATCTGTCAGCGTGCCAACGATATTGACTGGCGTGGATGGTGATTGTATACTATCTATCGGCTGAATGGTAAAAACATAAAATCCTGCCAACAATCCACTAAGAGATACTGTATCTTGCAAACCTCCACTTTCAGCCACAAGATAGGCATTATACGTGCGCTGAGCCATAGTAGGTGTAAATGTCACATCTATACTACCACCCAATCTGTTCAACCGATTAGATGTGATGCCAAACATGGCAGAGTCAGCACCATACAGCGATAGATAAATGGAATCCACCAGATTGGAACCATCGAATCTTATGCTACGGGTTGTTGATTGATTGAACCCAACTTCACCAAAAAAGATTGTATCATTCCAAGCAATCAGTTTAGGTCGTTTATAAATGGAATATTGTTGCACCGTGCCATCTATCGTATCGCATGGATTGAACGATTCCACTTTCCAATTATATGTAGTGTAATTATCGTAGGTGGTAATGGGTTGAAATGTGTATGGCGTAGTATATGTCGGTGTTGTAGGCATCGACTCCCCGATTTTCCATACATACACCCCGTATCCTGTCGCAGCGCGAACAGCATTCCATCGCAGCACAATCGATCCAGTCCGGATAGTATCTCCTTGTATCGGTGTCATATTCCTAACAGGATTCAGATGTGCCAACATCACATCCAGATCCAAGCCAAAAATGATAGAGTCGAATCCACGGCTACGCAATGTATCGCGCATCATCAGCACTCCCGTGGAGACGGCCGTGACGCTCTCCGGCACTTGGAAATGGTTGCCCGCGTATGCCACACCCTGGCACACTGAGGACTGTTCAATCTGCACCCCCACAGGTTTGATGCTCACATGCAGAGTTCTGATGCTGTCGCAGCCGTTTACACTAACAAGGCTGTCCCGATACACCCCCGCCAATGTATACCAGTTGCCGTCAAACCATGTGCTGTCACCCTCGAAAATGGCTGCATACTGATGGATGTCGTACTTTGGGTACACCGTCAGCCGCAACGTGTCGATGCTTGGACAGGGGGAGCCGGCATATTCGTGTGGGTAGGTGTATACACCTGTGGAACTGTATGTCCGCCCATGCCATGCGTAGTGACCACATACAGTGTCGTACACCGTGCTGTCGGGATAGGTGTTGTTATTCACCGTCAGGTGCAGGATCACGAGGCTGTCGCAGCCGTGCCGTGTGGTTGTCTCGAAACGCGCTGTGTCGGTGCTGACGGTATAGGTGCTGTCGTGCCATGTGTAATTGCGGCAAGCCGTCACGTCCACCACCGCGCTGTCGCTGTAGTGCAATGTCAGCTGCAACTCATAGATGCTGTCGCATGTCTCGTCATAGCCATTCACGCTCACCACCGTGTCACGGTACGCACCGCTTTGGGTATAATCCTGTCCGCGCCATGTATAATTGTCGCAAGTTGCCACCACCGTCTGCGTCAGAGTCCGGCAGATCGTTGTCCATGTACCCGTCACCCAAGGATTCGAATGCGTGTCGCAGTCGGTTTTCACAGCATAGTAGTAGTCCTTGGCGGAATGCAGGTCGGAGAAGCGGTAGACGGTATCTGTCAGGGACAGAGTTGGCGTAGTGCTATCGGGAGAGAATGGGATGGTATCAATGGCAATGGAGAAATTCTCCTCGCGGTTGTATGCCCAATGGATACGTGCACCCGTTTCGGTGATGCTGTCAACGGTCACATACAACGGGGCAATGCAACATACAGAGTCCATCATTACAAAACGATGGCTCCTGACGGAAGTGACATACCGTCCACCCACCTTCAGCGCAGTATGGATATAGCCTTGTTCCCCACACTCAATAGCGGGTGGCACTATGATATGGGAACCTAACGCCGGTGAAATCTTGTGAGGGGTTGTCTCCCCATCAAACCAGTAGACCAGCGTTGACTGCGAAGCGTCTATCGCCGTTGTGTCCTGCTGCATGGGCTTGTAGAAAAGGTAACTACGTGCGGAGGAACTTGCACCTGTGCCGAGGCGCAGGTGCAGGATATGATACCCCTCGCTGAGGGTGGTGACATCGATGAGGTTGATCCCGTTGGCGAGGTTGTAGGTCTGGTGGGTGCTGTAGTTCTGGTCGAACCAGCAGGTGTAGACGAGTTCCTGCCCTGAGACGGTCGTGTCCTCCTCAATGGGTTTGTAGAAAAGGAAACTACGGGCGGAGGAACTTGAACCTCTGCCGAGGCGCAGGTGCAGGATATGATACCCCTCGCTGAGGGTGGTGACATCGATGAGGTTGATCCCGTTGGCGAGGTTGTAGGTCTGGTGGGTGCTGTAGTCTTGGTCGAACCAGCAGGTGTAGACAAGTTCTTGCCCTGTGGCGGTGGTGTCCTGCTCTATGGGACGATAGAAGAGATAGCTGCGTGCCGTGGAACTGCGACCAGTGCCTAACCGAAGATGCAATAAATGGTAACCTTCACTGAGCGATGTAACATCCACATAGTTGGCACCATTGGTAAGAGTATCTGTGACATGGGTACTATAGTCTTGGTCGAACCAATAGGTGTAGACCAGCGTGCTGTCGGGTATACTGTCAAGGTCACTATAGGGAATGGGCAACGGAATCGTCACCTTGGTAGTAGGCCCCGCCATTGCCAGTCCCCACCATCCCGACAGCAGGATTGAGAATAATAACCAGCGTTTCATAACCGTGGGATTGTGTCAGGTTATTCTTCGTCGGTGATGATTTCCACGTTCAGCTCCAAGCGACCTTCTGCATTGGTGGTGGCGGGGACGGTGACACGCCCGATAATGGGTGGAACAGCGTCCACACGCGGGTAATAGGGATTTGCCCCGCCATAGATACCCACCTGGGTGCTGTCTAAGCCTAGTATTGCTTGTGCTTCTGGCGTAAGAGTAAAAGTGGACGTTTCCCAATTCGAACCATTGAAATCTGTGAACGTAGTGGCGAAAGTCCGGTTGGTGTTGTTTCGAACGGTACTATTCCAGAAAGGGTAACTCGAAACATTACTATTCTGTATACCGATGCAATATGCTGATATCTGATTTGAGCAACGAGTGCTTGAAGTACTAGTGTAATAAAGGATGCTATTATAGAATTCCCCTGCAAAAGTGGCCGGATAAGGATCTATACCTATCACGCAGTGATAGAATTGGTTGTTCCAATTAATGGCTGATGAAACATTATTATAGAGGTACATATTCTCAATAATACAATTGTACCAGGATGTGTTTATTAATGTCCTATAGTAGATATAGGTCCCACTCTGCTCACGGCCTAGAACAGTTATTGAACCTATTTTGCATCCCACGAAGGTGGCTCCCCCTTTTCCATAACTATAACCAGAATTGACCGTCCTGTCATACGAATTTACACTTGATATATAGCACTTCGAGATACGATTACCCGTTCCATTATTATAAAAACCCAAATAATTCAGGCTGATTCCCTCCAACGTACAATTGTTTGCAGAAAAATAAATGGATGAGGAATTGGTGACATAAGTAGCTTCCTGCATGGTCACGGAATCGTACTGCATCCCGGCTCCACGGATGGTAATATTGTTTTTTGTCATATTGAAATTCCCACTAAATGAGCCCGAAGACAATGTAATGATGTCGCCAGAGACTGCCGCACTGTAGGCACTGCTTAATGCTCCGTTTCCATAGAAAACAGATATCGAGTCATTGTGGTCGAGGATGGCCATCGGTTGTTGCGCAAAAACGACGATTGTTGCGATGAGAGCAACACAAAGGGTAATAAACTTCTTCATGGTGGTGAATGTTTTTGTTGTTATTGTTTTTTGTTGATTTGTTGTCGGAAAATAAGAATCCGTGAAACTTTCTGTCGGATACGGAGGCTCTGGACGGCCTATTCCCCAAAACAAGAAAGCCCACGGATTACACCGTGAGCGTTTCTTGCCTTCTCGTTGGGGAAAAGAAATTGTCCAGATTCCGTATTCCTTGAGAAGCAAAAACGCTTCTATATGTCTTTGTTCTTTATTCTCTGTGTATTACATGGTGGTGCTTGTTTTGGTTGTCACTGCAAAGGTACGGAAATTATTTCAATCTATCGTCCTGGCCGTGATTTTCGTGGTTTCCAATTGTGGCAACGGCATTGCCACAATTTCTTGGACAATTTCTTGGACACTTTTTGTGTATTGTAAATAAACGAGGGTATCTTTCAAACACTTTCGACTTCCTTTTCCGTGAGACCTGTCATCTCGGCAATATCGGCAACAGGATAGTGCTTGGCCTTCATCTTGCGGGCGGTCTCCAGGGCTTTTGACCGTTCTCCATCCGCACGACCGATGGCTTCACCTTCGGCACGGCCTTCCTCGCGGCCTTTCGTGTAGCCGCCGTCGATAAGGGCCTGCTCGTCGATGACGGCGCGCCAGAACTGCTCATACGCATAGAGCTGGGCGTCGCTCATGGCTGACTTCTCCACGATGCCGAGGGCCTTGCTGGTCAACTCGTTGTCGAGCAATTCCGCGGGGGCTTCTGTCTGGTCGCCCCCTATCTCGGTGAGGAAACGCAGCCACAATACGGCCATTTTCTTCTCGGCGATGGTCTTGGGCTGGAATTTGGGAAGTTCCACGAAAACAAACCGCAACCCTTCGATACGGCGCTCAGGATGCTCGGTGTTCACGATGGCATAGTCGTGGTAGAACTCATCCGGCTCACTCTCGAAACCTATCTGGTTTACCAGGCTGAGGCAGTATACGGGATGGATGAGGCGGTAGTCTTCCCCTTGCTGCAACTGGCGCACCACGGCCTTGGAGGCGTTGAGCAGTACGCGCTGTTGGAAATAAGGGTTCCAGTAGAGCTGCATCTCGACGATGAATTGCCGTCCCTGCTGGTCGGTGCAACGGACATCCACCACGCTGTTCTTCTTGCCGGGATTTTCGGGAACCATCTCGGGGGTAAGGTACTCAACCTTGGTAATCTGCCCGTCGTCGTCCAGCGGCAAAAGGGCATTAAGCAGACTCATCATCAAGTCGGGATGCTCGCCAAAGACCAGCTTGAATGTCAAGTCGGCTTTAGGGTCGAGGTATTTTCCACTACCATTCAATATGTTGTTTCTCTGTGGTATAATGCTCATGTCAGCCATTATTTTTCGTGTTGTTTCAAAATGCAAATATACACATTATTCCCGATTCCGCAAAAATATCATGAATGAATACAATATTTGGAGACGATATCCGTTGTGTAGGTAATAGATTAACGCATTATGGAACAAGTCACTGAATTGAATCGGGCGCAACTGGGCATTCTGAGATTGTTGAGCAGAATGAACACAATGGACAAGGTCGAGGAACTACGACAGGTCATTTCCAATTTCTATGCACAGAAGGCCACAGACGAGATGGACCGCCTGTGGGACTCCGGTGAATGGGGTGCAGCACAGAATGCCGCGGTACTCGAAGAACATTTGCGCACTCCCTACAAGAAATGGAAATAGCATGCTACTAATGCATTAGGGTGAATTTTCCTGCTACTGAAACAACCAGCCCCGCCATTCGGCGGGGCTGGTTGTTTCAGGGGGCTGGGCTGGGGGCCTCGGCCTACTTGTAGAGGTAGCGTTTGATACTCATCTTGGGGGTCTTCTCGAAGGGGACGTCGACGAGCTCAATCTTGGTGATTTGGCTGTAGTTGGGCAGCTTGTGGTTGATCTCGCGCAGCATGTGGTTGAGCAGGTCGGGGATATCCTTCTCGTCCACCTCGTCATTCTTCAACTCGTCGGGGTTGAGGTAGACAAGCGCGTAGAGCTTGGTGGCGCCCGTGGTGCCGCCAGCATCTGCCTCGGCGGAACGGTCAACGACAAGCGACTCGGCCACATACTCTTGGTTGTTGATTACAGCCTCGAGCTCCTCGGGATAGATGTTCTGTCCGGTGGAAGAGAGGATCATGCACTTGCTGCGGCCCTTGATGTAGATGTTGCCTTCGTGGTCGATAAGGCCGAGGTCGCCGGTGCAGAGGTATCCGTCCTCGGTGAAGGCGGCCTTTGTGGCGCTCTCGTTCTTGTAGTACCCGATGCAGATGTTGTCGCCCTTGGCCTGAATCTCGCCCACAATGCGGGCGGGGTCAGAGGAGTCGATGCGCACGTGGGCGCAGTCCACCGACTTGCCGCAGCTGCGGGCGGCATAGCGCCGCCAGTCTTCATAGCCGAGAAGAGGAGCGGCCTCGGTCATGCCGTAGCCAACGGTGAAGTGGAGCTTGATTTTATGGAAGCATTTCTCCACGGCAGGGTTGAGGGCCGCGCCCCCCATGATGTAGCAACGCACATTGCCTCCGAAGGCGGCGTCGAGTTTCTCGCGCACCTTGCCGAAGATGACATTCTTGAGGCCGGGGATGGCGCAGAGAATTCTCATGTACCACTTACTGAGGACTGGCTCGATGGCGGAACGGTATACCTTCTCCATGACCATAGGGACGGTGCAAATCAGGTAAGGCTTCACCTCCTTCATGGCCTGGAGCAGTTTCGTGGGTGCGGGACGGCCGCCGAGATAGTAGACGGTGGCTCCTCCCGTGATGGGATAGAGGAACTCGAAAGTGAGACCATAGATGTGTGCCATCGGCAGCATCGAGACGATGCGGTCGCCGTAGTACACGGGCATGTTGCGCAGGCCGAAGTCGATAGAGGCGCTGGAAGCACGGTAGGTGAGCATCACGCCCTTCGGGTCGCCGCTCGAGCCCGAGGTGTAGTTGATGATGGAGAGGTTATCCATGTTGTCCGTGTTGTAGTGCACGTCATCTATGCCGAATCCGTTGGGGTAGCGGGCCTGGAAAGCCTCTTGCCAGCGGGCGACGGCCTGGTCGATGCGTTCATCCTTGGAGAGGATGATGGAGAAATCCTCGGTGCATATCACGCCGCGCAGTTTAGGCATGCGTTCGATGTCGAGGGTTTTCCATTTGTCACGGTCGGTGAAGAGTATGATGGCGTCGGAATGGTCGGTGAGCGACATGACGCTGTCGGCGTGGAAGTCGACGAGCAGGGGGACGATGACAGCCTCGTAGGTGGTGATACTGAGGTAGGAGAGAGCCCAGCGGTAGGTGTTGCGGGCGCAGAGGGCGATGTGGTCGCCCTTCTGTATTCCGGCTTCCTCCAGCAGTACGTGCATGCGGGCTATCTCGGTGGCCATTTGGCCGAAAGTCATGCTGTCTCCTTGGAAGTTGCAGAGGGCGGGATAGTCCCATCTCTCGCGGATTGTCTGTTGCAATCGCTCAAAATAATGATTGAAGCGGACCAGGTCCGCATGCTTCTCTGTACTCATTGAGTGGTGTTTTCGTTAATTAATTCTTTGCTGCCAGTTGTTTTTCCTTCTCCTTCTCGGCCTTGAGGTCTGCGATCTGGTTTTCGAGGTTCTTGATTTGCTCGTCCTTGTCGGTAGGCTCCAGGAAGATGGCCTGGTTGAGCATCTCGAGCACCTTGGCCATGCCGGCGGGCATCGACTCCTGGTGGGCGACGACATTGATGTCTATGGTGGCCTCGACGCTGTACTGCGAGGTCTGGGTGGCCACGGAGTCCTTCTTGGTCGAGACGGTGGCGGTGGCCGATGAGTAGGAACGGTCGCGGCTCACGCTGCCCCAGCCGAGGCTGGCCTTCTTCGTCGACGAGTTCTCATAGTTGTGCTGATAGTCGCTCTCGGCCTCCTTCTGCTTGCCTGTCTCGCGCTGGAAGCTCTTGAGGTTGGCCTTGAAGTTGATGTTCACCGTGTCGATGGCGATGAAGGGGATGGGGACAATGGTGAGGAGAGGGACGGTGAGTTCGACCATCTTGTTCTCTCGTTTGTACATGAAGGTAACGTTGACGACTTCGTCGGTGGGGTTGTCGTCCTTGTCCTTGACAAATCCCACGTTGCGGATGAAGTTGACGGTGGTGAGAGCCGCTTTCTCCTGCGCTTCGATGCAAGCGGAGAGCGGGCCGCCAATCATTTCGCCAAAAGGCATGGCTTGAAGGTCTTCAATAAGCTGTGTTGCCATAGTTTTGTGTTTTTAATGGTTAATATTATTCTATGTTATTATTGTCTGTAATGGTTTCTTGCGCTTATCACTTGCGGCGGCATGGGGATGTCGGCGAAGTGGGTATTGATGATTTTGACCAGTTCGGTGCAGATTTGCTTGTTGATGTTCTCGTTGTCGCGAGCCGTGGGGTTGGAGCCCCAGATGTGGGTGAAGGGCTTGCTCTCGTCGGTGTCGGAGGCGAGGAAGGTGGAGGCCGCAGAGGTCATTGCTTTCATGCACATGGAGAACAAGCGGCGGTCGACGAAGCGCATCTGCGAGTCTATGTCGGACGGGCGCTCGTTGTTGCTGCCCATGAAGCGCAGGGCTTGCTGGACGTAGTAGTTCTTGAGGCCCTCCTCGCCGTAGTAGGTGATGGCGGTATTGACGGGGTCGGCCGTCCATTGCCAGGCGGCCGGGGCGCTCCAGCCTGCGGGCTTCTTCAGCTGGTCCTGTTCGGGGTAGTATTGCTGGTACTTGGCCAGCGGCTCGGGGTGGAGGCCCATGACGTACTTGTCGCCGATGAGGGGCCGGAGGGGCTGCCATACGAGCATGTCGGTGTCCAGGACGGTGAACGGCGTGGTCTCGGCCTGGATGGCGAAGATGCGGCCTGCGTTGTAGAAGATTTCGGGGTTGTAGGAGTTGGGAATCCTGTCGAGCACCGAGGTGTCGATGCCGCCGTTCCAGAGGCCGGTGATGTTGATGCGCTGGAAGTATTCGAGTCCGGCGGAGTCGGTGTAGAGCTTTATGGGGCCGTTGAACTTGCGCCAGAGGAGTGCCGAGGTGATGGTGGAGAGGAGGTCTATCTCGCTCATCTTGTAATACCCGCTGGTGCCGTCCTTTGCCGTGGCGGCCTTGGTCCAGATGACGTGCACGCCCTTGAGGGGTGCGCCGGAGTAGTCGGCGGTGTTGTCGATGGTGTTGGAGGGGCTGGCGAAGTAGACCACGGGAGTATTGCCTTCGGCCTCGCGCTGCTTGCGTTCCTCTTCTTCGCGGCGGCGGCGTTCCTCTTCTTCGCGCTGGGCCTCTTCTTCCTGCATCCGTCGTATCATCTCCTCGCGGCGCTGCTCCTCTTCGAGGGCGTGCTTCTCGAGGCTGGCGACGATTTTGGCTATCTCGGCAGCGCGGGCGGGGTCGTTGAGGTCCTCGACGATGAGGCCGCCGCCCATGTGCCGTAGGAGCATGGCGAGGCCCACGGGCATGTCGGTGGTGCCGGCGTTGATGCCGATGTGGAGGTTGGTGGCGGTCTTGACCACCTGGGTGGCGTCGCCTTCGGAGGAGGCGTTGTTGACGGTGACGAGGAACTCGCCCTTGCGCTCGTCGAGGGTGCCCACCTCGGCATCGAAGTCGATGTCGATATTGTCTAGTTTCATGTAGGGGAGGGGCACGATGGTGAAGAGCGGCATCTCAAGGCGCTTCAGGCCCTCCTGGTCCTGGAAGGTGAAGACCAGGGGGGTCTTCTGTTCCAGCACCGACTGGGTGTACCTCCACGCCGTTTCTGTCGCCCGTGTCTGGGCCTCGACACACGAGGTGAGGATGTTGCCTATCAGGTTGCCGAAAGGCATCTTGCCCAGCTCGTCGACAGCGTCGTCGTACTTATAGGACGGTATTTTGAATGGTTGGCTGAGGTCGTTCATGGTGTCACTTTGCGTTAGAAGTCCCCGGTGTCACGGATTTCACCGAGATGGAGTCCTGCATCACCTTCAGGAGCTGGCTGATGCCCATAGGCATGTCCGAGGTGGATGCCTTGATGTTGACATTTATCTTGAGGTCGCTCTTGAAGCTGGAGGTCTCGAGGGTTTCCGTCTTGTTCTTGTCGTCGGTCGACACTTTGCCCACCAGCGTGCCGCCCTTCTCGACGGCGAGGTCGGTGGAGAAGACGAGGTTGACGTCGTGAATCTGTAGGTACGGCACCGGCACTACGGAGAGGAGCGGGATGGTGAAGCGTTTCTTGCCCTCGTTGGTCTCGTAGGTGAAGGAGAAGGTGACGGGCTTGTAGGTCTTTTCCCTTTCGTCGTATTGGAATCCCACGTTCTGGATGTAGTCGGCGGTGGCCGTGGCCGCCTGGGCCTGTGCGTCGACGCAGGCATTGAGGGGGGCGGTAATCAGCTCTCCGAAATTCAGTGTGTCCAATGCACTGTATGTGTTGTCTTCAGGCACGGCGATTGTTGTTTTATGGGTTTATCCGTTGAATTTGCTGGCTTTCTCCAGGTTCTTGCTGGCGTTGTCGACTTCCTTGAGTATTTCCATGGCCTGTTTCGATTCCTGGCGGTTGATGGTCAGTTCGAGGCCGCAGTAGGGGCAGTGGAGCGCCTGGGCGCTGAGGAGTTCCGATATTGTGGTGTGGATGAACTCTCCGCATTGGGGGCATTTCAATCCTGGTGTCTGTTGCTGTGGCATGAGTTCTCTGTATTTATTGTTCTTGGGGATTGTTATTCTGCAATGTCTTCATAGTCGTCGGGATAGCCTTCGCCGAAGCCGTCCTGGGTGTCGATGTTGTCGATATAGTCGTCGACGGGCTCTCCCGCCAGGTCGCGGGCGGCGATGGCCAGGCCGTTGGCGGCGGACTGGAGCAGGAGTTTGATGCCGGAGGGCAGTTCGGCCTGCTTCATCTCGACCCGCACCTTCATGTTGATGGTGGAGGTGTTGGTCTCGGACGAGGAGTTCTTTGTCCCGCCGATTTCCATCTGCTTGCCGGTAGTGGCGACGGTGGATGACTTGATGCGGTTCTCGACCAGCATCTTGCGCCGTGCCGCCACGGTCAGTTCGCGTCGCAGGCCGGCGGTGGTGGGACGCTGGAGTTTCAGGGGGGTGGCTTCCGTTGGCGTCGAGGCGTTTGTCGAGCCGGTCCTCCGGCTGCCCCGGCCGTCGACACGCACGCCGCCGCGGCTGGAGGCTGCCCTCGAGCCTGTTGAGGTGCTTCTGCTGGAGGTCGAGCTGGTCGTGGTGTCGCTGGTGGGCCTCGACCCTGTCGAGGTGTTGGAGGAGGGGCGTGAGCCTGACACGGCGGTGGAGGCGGGTCTCGACCCTGTCGTCGCGTCGGTGGAGCTGGGTCTTGTGCCTGCTATGGCCTGGCTGGCGGCCGCCTCTTCTGCCGTGGGCCGGTAGGTGCCCGGGGTGTCGGAAGAAGTCGGCGTGGTGTCGGGGTTCATCTTGGCCTCTTCGGTGTTCTTCACAGTCACGATGTTGGCGTTCATCTCGATGTCGAAGGTGGCCTCGGTGACGTGCAGCAGCGGCAAGGGCATCATGGTGATTTTGGGGATGTACACCGTGCGGGGCTGCCCGTCGGAACCGGTGATGTTGAACTCGGCCATGTCGAGCGTCCGGTTCATGGAGGCAGTCGTGTCGTCGTTGTTGTTGTCGCGATTCATGACGCTGTCGTCGTCGGGGTCGTAGCCATAGGCGTACTTCTCGATCATGTCGTAAGCCTTATAGCACGCGCTGCAGTCGGCGAACACCGCTGCCTCGAGGGCTTCCGTCAATGCCTCCGCAATACCGTATGATTGTTTGTTGTCGTTGTTCTCGTTGTCTGCCATAATGGTTTGAGATTATAGCTTAAGCGTTGGCGTATGCCTATTTGACGGTGATGTTGTCGGGCGGGATGATGGTGATGGTCATCGTCTGCACGGCCGAGGGGGGCAGCTGCGCCAGGGCCTCGTTGTCGATTTCCACGTTGAGGGAGCCGTAGCGCTGGATGCGGCGGAACGACTGCATGGAGCTCTCGCGCATGATGTCGTCCAGTTCCTTCCTCAGCACGCGGTCGAACTCGGCGTATATGTGTTCGCGCAGTTCGGCGGCGTCGGCCTGCGCGAAGAGGTTGCGGATGTCCTCGTGGTCGAGCAGCTGCTCCTTGGCGGACTCGTAGAGGATGCCGCGCATGGTGTCCTCGTCGAGCTTGTCGCCGTTCATGATGCCCTCCTTGTTGTCGTTGAGGAGTGCATAGAAGCGGCGGCGCAGGTGGCGCAGGAACTCCTTGTTGGCGGTGAGGGTGTCGATGAAGGCGTAGTTGGTCTTGTAGTCGGCCCCGGAGGTCTGGATGCTCTGCACCATGGTCTTGATGAGCAGTTCCGACACCTCGTTGCAGATGTATTTGAGGGCCTTGTCGATGCTCTGGTTGTTGATGCCTTCCTCCTCTCTCTCCTCAATGCCCTGGGTGATGGCATAGTTGAGCGAGAGGGTCAGTTCGCCGATGGCGGCCGAGGGCAGTTTCATGCCTGCCAGGCGGCCGTTGGCGGCGTATTGCTCCGAGAGCATCTGGAGGTGGGTGTTGGCGTCGTGCTGGGCGCGTATGGCATCGCTCAGCATGGCTCCGAGTATGTCTTTCAGCGTTGTTGCCATAGTCTATTCCTTAATTATTATTTTTCTACTTTAGGCTCCTCTTCATCAGGGGCGGGGGCTCCATTCTTGGTCTCCTCGGTGGAGGCCGGGGCCTTGGTCGGGTCGTCGACGATAATGTAGGTGCTCAGTTTGCCCGCCGTGACGGTGTACCACCCTTCCTGGATGAAAAGGAGGTCCACCTGGTTGCCGTTGTCCATGGCGATGACCCTGATTTTGTCGTCCTTGGCGTTGTTCAGTTTGCAGGTCACCTTGCCGGGGGCGTAGAGTCCATTGCCGTCGATGTAGGTCACCGAGGCCACTGCCACACCGTTGACGAGGTCGACGCGGTGGTTGTCGACCGTCAGTTCGCCGTCGGGGTTGTGGATCTCGATAGTGTTGTTCAGTATCTCGAGCATCTTCGAGATGCCTGCGGGTTGGTCCTCGGGTCCCACGGTCATGGAGATGTCCATGGTGGTCTCGACGTCGTATTTGGAGCTCTGCGTGGCGCGCGAGTCCTTCTTCGACGAGAACGAGGTGGAGAAGGTCGACTCGGGCTTGGCGGCGTTCTTCAGGGTGTCGATGGATTTCTGCGAGAGGTCGGACTTCTTTTCGTCGCCCTGTCCGCCCTGGCTACCTTGGCCGCTCTGTCCGCTCTGGCCCTGGCTTTTGCTGTTGATGCCGGTGCCATAGGAGATGGAACTCTCGGCCGAGCTCTGCAGGTTGATGGAGCTTCCGGTGTCAATCTTCAGCTTGAATTCGTAGGTCAACTCCTTGATGCGCATGGCCGAGATGGGCACCAGCGTGAGCAGGGGGACGGTCATGGCGGCCTTCCTGCCGTGCGTCGTGAAGTTGAAAGTCACCGTGGCCAGCTTGTCGTCCTTCACGCCAATCTCCTTGACGCATGCCAGCATCTTGCGGGCGGCGTCGAACTGGGCCTCTACGGCGGCGTTGATGGGCGCGCCGATGAGTTTCGACATGTTGACGTTCTCCATCTGTTTGATGGCGGTCTCGCCCATAGTGGTGGGGGCCACCACATCCTTCAGGTCCAGTTTGGCGTCCATGGACTTGCTCAGTTCCACGGCTTTGTCCAGTTCTGCGTTGGCGGCGCGGAAGTTGCCGTCGTCGGTCTGCACGGCGGTCTCGGTTATCTCTTTCTTCTCTTTTTGGCCTTCTTCTTCCGGCTCACCATCCTTCTTCGCTTCTTTGGCCTTGTCGTTCTCCTCCTTTTTCTGGTTGAGGATGCCGAGGGTCTCCAGTGCGCCGTTCAGCACGTTCGAATCTAATTTCAGGTCGCCTCCGGTGAGGTCCTTGAACATATTTGCTAAATCCATCGTTTGTCCTTTCCTTTATTAAATATGGTTTTACCTTTTAATGTATCACCTGCACGGTGGCCTTCTTGTCGCCTTTCGTGCCGGCGGCAATCTGGTAGGTTCCCTCCGTGAGGAACTCGAGGGTGAATCCGGGGTCGTCCTCGTTCAGCTTGCAGTCCTCGTTGGTGGCGGCGGTAAAGTTGCCCGAAGTGTCGCGTTTCTTGACCGAGATAAGGCTCTTGTCGTTCTTGTACAGGCCGTCTTCGTCCTTGTAGGTGATGTAGATGAAGTGGTCGGCGTTGTTCTCGCTGGCGAGGTTCACCACCGAGGTCGAGAGGTGCAGGTTGCCGCCCTTCTCGACGGTGTCGACCGACTCGTTGAGCAGTTCCAATATCTTGGCCATGCCGGCGGGGATGTCGTCCTGTCCGGCTTTGACGGCCACGTCCATGGTGTACTCCACCGAGTACTTCGAATCGCGTGTGGCGGTCGAGTCCTTCTTGCTCGAGTAGCCTGCCTGGAACTCGGTCGAGGCGCGCACGAACCAGGTGCCGCCCGACACTTTGGTCTTGTTGCTGAAGTTCTTCTCGACGCTCTCCTTCTTGGTCTCGGTGGTCGACGACGAGGCCGAGATCTTGGCCTTGAAGGCGATGTCGATGTCGCGGATGGCGATATAGGGGATGGGGACGATGGTCAGCAGGGGGACGTTGACAGTGCACTGGCGGCCGTTCTTGTTGTAGGAGAACGACACATAGTTCAGCGTGCGGTTGCCGTCCTTGTCTTCCGACAGGCCCACCTCCTTGATGAAGTTCCATGTGGTCATGGCCGCGTCGGCCTGGGCCTTGACGCAGGCGTTGAGGGGTCCACCGATGAGGTTGTCGAATGGCAGGTCGTTCAGTGCGTTGGTTGCCACCGACGAGGGGGTTGTGTCTATTGTTGAGTTCTGTGCCATGGGATTACAGTTTAATGGTTAAGGTATAGGGCTATTTGAGAGATATGGTGCGGTCCATGAGTTTTTCGCTGCCGGCATTTCCGTTCTCGTCCAGGGCGTAGACATTGATGGTGGCGCTCTCGCCGGTGACGCTGAAGCGCTTGGCTATGCCGTCCTGCACCACGTTGCCCGCGTCGCTGCCGCATTTGATGGCATTCGGTGTGAAGAGTCCGTCGGGGCTCTTGTAGCGGGCAATGAGGTATTTCTTCTTCGCATCATCCTCGTAGGGACCTTCGACGGTCAGCTCGCCCTTCTCGGGCACCACGTCCATGGCGCTGCCCAGCAGCTCCAGCACCTTGGCCATGCCCGCGGGCATCGACTCCTGGCCGGCCTGCACGTGCACGTCCATCGTGGCCTCGATGCTGAACGCCGAGTCCTGCGTCGACTTCGAGTCCTTCTTGGTCGACACCGACGTGGTCATCTTGCTGGTCTTGCGTGTGGTGAGCCAACCGCCGCCTTTCTTCGACGAGGTCTCTTTTGTCTCGTTGCTTTCCAGCGACTCCTCGTCGACCACCGACGACGAGTCAGTGCCTGTGATGGCCACCTTGAAGTCGAGGCTGATGTTGTTGATGGCAATGTAGGGGATGGGGACGATGGCCAGCAGGGGGACGCTGACGTTCACCTTGCGGCCATTCTGTACATAGGTGAAGACCACATAAACGGCCTCGCTTCGGCCGTCCGCACCCTTGGTCAAACCCACCGACTCGATGAAATTGACCGTCGACACGGCGGCTTCGGCCTGGGCCTTGATACATGCGGAGAGAGGCCCTCCGATGATACTCTCGAAGGGGATACCGTTCAGTGCTCCAAGTGTTTTGCTGCTTGCATCATTTCCTGCCATAGTTATATGTTTTTAGTTGTTATTATTTTTTCTGTCTCTTTGTTCGACGCTGCAAATATACGTCTTTTTTTTTATATAGCAACTCTTTTGACCGAAATTTAACAAAATTTTTTATCAACAAGCCCCCCGTTTCCCCGCTTCTTCCCCCTCTCTGCCCCTTTGCACGGCCCTCCCTGTCCATCGTCGGAACCCGCCCTGTCCCGCCGGCCTCTGCCGCTGTCGTCCACCCTGCGCCCCGTCCCCGCCCTGGCTCCACCCCGTCCTCGCCGCGCCCTCGTTTCTTCTTCGATTTATCTTCGTTTCTTCTTCGATTGTTCTTCGATTTCAAAACGAAGAACAATCGAAGAAGAAACGAAGAACAAACATGGATGAAACGAGCTACTGGCGAAGGCGCGGCGACAGGGCGGCCAGGGTCAGGCAGAGAGGCCTCGGGCGTGAGTCGAAGTTGCGGCAATGGTGAAAAAAAACGCCGGAGGACAATAAAAACGCCGTCGGTGCGTTAAAGGGATATCAGATTAAGTATTAAACCATTTGTACTATGAAATTTAAGCGATACGACAAACGTTTTCTCCCGATGCTCTTCATTGGCCTGGGCATCTGGATTGTCTCGTTGGTGCTGTCCGAAGTGCTCAGCAAGGCGGGCTATGTGGAAGGCCAGTCGGCCCTGATAGAGATGGCCAAGGGCATCTTCCAGCACATGCCGGTGCTCACACTGCTCTTGCTGTGTCTCATACAGCCTGTGTTCGAAGAGTTCGCCTTCCGCCTCTGGGGCGTGGGCAAGATGTGGACGACCATCGTCTGCCTGGCCCTGATGGCCTTCTTCGCGGTGAGCGAGATGGGCCTCTGGGGACTGCTGTTCATCGTGGCTTTCATCATCGTGTGGCTGAAGGTCAAGGACACCTTCAAACAACGGTGGATCAACGCCCTCATCACATCGGCGTGCTTTGCCCTGTGTCACATCTCGGGCTTTGGCTCCTTCGGCTGGGGCATGGTGCTGGGTCTGCTCGACATCTTCGGCATGGCCCTGGTGATGTGCTGGCTGACCATCAACCTCAGCATCTGGTTCTCCTGCCTGCTGCACGTGACCAACAACTCGCTGGCCATCCTCTGGCCGCTGGTTTTCGTCGCCGACCCCGTGGCGAACACCTACGTGATGGACGACGGCGGGGAACTGCACACCGAGCTTTGCGCCGCCCGACCGCTGGGCGACAAGGCTGGGCTGGACGAAGCGCTGACCTTGGTGGGCGCCTATGGCGAGGACCAGGCGTACTTTGTGGGCGAACCGGCCCAGATTGCCGTCGAGATGCTCATCGATATGAAGTACTTCGGAACCGATTTCTCCGAAGGGACCTACTACGACTGGGTGGCGAAGAATGAGTCGATTGAGGAACGCGTGATTTATAAGGTGCATAGTTCCAACGGATTTGACCCGTCGTCCCGCAGACTGCTCGACTGCTTCCTGAAGGACTACGAGGCCTTCGGCGAGGAGTCGTTGGTGTTCGACACCACCGAGGTCGAACTGCAGGACATCTATCTGGTGTACACCGCCGACGGCTCGCGGGTGAACATCAACGACAGCGAGGCCAACCCGTCCGATGTGGAAATGGCCATGGACCGTGTCCTCCAGAGCATCATCGTCCGTTCCACCCGTCACTTGGTGTCGTATGCAGCCGAGGAGGACAGCGTGGTTTACCATTACGCCCTCCAGACGACACGCGGCGATAACGTGGTGACCCAGATGATGGGGAAATACGAATCGGTGTATGACGCCATCTACGGCTTCAGCATGGAATATGTGCCTTCGGGCAAGAAGGTGAAACTGATAACGGTAAAAACAGAAAAATAGGTTATAGGTCAAAGGTTATTGGTTATAGACGGCTGCCGCCCACACCTCCCCTAAGTTAGGGGAGGTGGTCCGAAGGACCGGAGGAGTGTGTCTCCAATAACCAATAACCGATAAACAATAAACATTATATGGACAGACGAGATTTCCTGAAAGGACTGGGTGCCGGCGCCGTGGCCACCGCCGCCCTCGCTGCCGGATGCAAGAACCCCAACGCCACACAGGCCGAGGGGTTTGAACTTGGCGAGGTGCCCACCGACAAGATGACCTACCGCACGGGCACACACGGCGAGCGCGTCTCGCTGCTGGGCTATGGCTGCATGCGCCTCCCCGTGGTGCAGGACAGCGACCTCCCCGAGCAGGAGCGCGACCTCGACCAGGAGCAGATCAACCGCCTGACGGACTATGCCATGGCCCACGGCGTCAACCTCTACGACACCGCCCCGCGCTACTGCCGCGCCCGCAGCGAGAAGGCCATGGGCATCGCCCTCAGTCGCCACCCCCGCAGCAGCTATCTCATTGATACCAAGATGTCGAATATGTCGGCCGAGACGGCTACCCGCGAGGGGAGCATCGAGATGTTCCATCAGTCGCTCGAGAGGCTCCAGACCGACTATCTCGATTTCTATATGCTGCACTGCGTGGGCCTTCCCATGCGCGGCAAAGACGGTGCACGCATGGATGCCATGAGCGCCTTCAAGGCCCGCTTCGAGGAGAACGGCATCCTCGAATGGCTCATGGAGCAGCGCGAGAAAGGTGTCATCCGCAACCTCGGCTTCTCCTACCACGGCGACGTGAATGTCTTCGACTACGCCCTCTCGCTCCACGGCAAAGTGCATTGGGACCAGGTGCTTATACAGCACAACTATGTCAACTGGCGCCACGCCGCCTCGCTGTCCGAGGACGGCAACGGCGACGCCAACTCCGAATACCTCTACAACCAGCTGGCGGAGCGGGACATCCCCGTCTTCGTCATGGAGCCTCTGCTGGGCGGTCGTCTGGCCAGCCTGCCCAAGTTCGCCACCGACGAGCTCAAGGCCCTCGCACCCGAGAAGAGCCTGGCCTCGTGGTCGTTCCGCTTCAGCGGCAACCAGCCCAGGGTGCTCACCGTGCTCAGCGGCATGACCTATATGGAGCACCTGCAGGACAACATACGCACCTATTCGCCCCATGTCCCCCTCACCCCCGACGAGGAGGCCATGCTGCTCGACATCGCCAACCGCTATGCCGACTTCCCCATGGTGCCCTGCACCTCCTGCCAGTACTGCATGCCCTGCCCCTACGGCGTCGACATCCCCGGCATCTTCGCCCACTACAACAAAGGCATCAACGACGGGCTGTTGGCGATGGACGATGCCGACGAGGGCGAAGAGCGCCGCACCTACCGCCGCCTCCGCCGCAACTACCTCATCGGCTACGACCGCGCCGTAGGACTCGAGCATCAGGCCGACCACTGCATCGGCTGCGGCAAGTGCCTGGAGGACTGCCCCCAAAGCATCAACATCCCCCAGCAACTGGCCAGGATAGAAAAACTAAAAGGTAAAAACTAAAAGCTAAGAATCGCGTGCATTCCGGCGGCGTTCTCGCCGCCGCCCCCGCCCCCCCCAAAAAAAAAAAACAAGAACACCCCCCCCTCAAAAAAACATCACCCCATGAAACTGTTATTCTTAGGCACCTGGGAGATTGTCGTCATCGTCCTCGTCGTCCTCCTCCTTTTTGGCGGCAAGAAAATCCCCGAACTCATGAAAGGCCTTGGCAAAGGCGTCAAGAGCTTCAAAGACGGCGTCAACGGCATAGAAGACAAAGAAGGTAAAACAGAGCAGAAAGACTGAACTAACCGCGCCAGCCACTGCTCCCCTAAGTTAGGGGAGCTGTCACGAAGTGACTGAGGAGTGTGTAAAAATGACCTTCTGGGACCACCTCGAAGAACTCCGCGGGACCATCCTGCGGGCCTTGGCGGCGACGGTCATCGTCGCCGTGGCGGCCTTTGTATGCAAGGACTGGCTCTTTGCCGTGGTCATGGCCCCCAGCCGCCCCGACTTCATCACCTACCGTCTGATTGACCGCCTTGCCGCCCCGGCCACCCCCGGCGGTGTGCAGGTGGCCCTTTTCAATCCGGAGTTGGCGGCGCAGTTCGTCATCCACATGCGCATGGCCCTCTGGGCGGGCGTGCTGGTGGTGTCGCCCTACATCCTCTACCTCCTCTTCCGTTTCGTCGCCCCGGGGCTCTACGCCCATGAACGCCGCTATGCCGTGCGAGCCGTGGCGGGCGGCTATGTGATGTTCCTCTTGGGCGTGGCACTCAACTACTTCGTCATCTTCCCCTTCGCCTTCCGTTTCCTCGGCACCTACCAGGTCGATGCCAGCGTCCCCAACCAGATAGCCCTCTCGTCGTACATCGGCATGCTGCTGACCCTCAGCCTCGTCATGGGTGTCCTGTTCGAGTTGCCCGTCCTCAGTTGGCTCTTGGGCAAGATGAGCCTCCTGAAGGCCGCCTGGATGCGCCGCTACAGGAAGCACGCCGTCGTCGTCATCCTCATTCTCGCCGCCGTCATCACCCCCACCGGCGACGCCTTCACCCTCGCCCTCGTCGCCCTCCCCATCTACCTCCTCTACGAGGCCAGCATTCTCCTCGTCCGCCGAACAGAACAGCGTTGCAAAAAATCAAACAACAGCGCACAATAAAAGCAAGAAACTGGCGTTAGCGTTAAAAACAATTCGTCAAGAAATGAAGATATTCCAGACATACTCAGAAGAAAAGGGAAAGCACCAAATAAACCGCGGGCTGCTGTGGGAGTATGCCTTGGACGGATTCGATTGGCAGAAATACCGCCGTGTGGTGGTCGAAAGGGTCATCAAGATGGGACGCATTTTCGACTGGTATGCGGCCTTCGATCTTTATGGCGGCATCCGTGGATTCCGCAAGATTGCTCGCGACGAGGCTGTCGACCTCACACCACGCGAGTTGGACTTCATGTGCCGTGCACTGAATATTGATAAGACTGACACAAAATGCTACAAACAGGCACTGTCAAGACAACAACACTTGAACTGCTGAAACGGCTACAGGCCGAGCCTCTGCTGGCCTCTACCCGATTGGTTGGAGGTACTGCCCTGTCGTTGCAAATCGGACACAGGGAAAGTGACGACTTGGACTTGTTCAGCGTGGAGTTGATGGATATGATGGCGGTGCAAATGCTGGTCATCGGGAAATATGGGCTTGTCCCCACCGTCATTGCCGAAAACACATTGATTGGCTTTATCGATGGTGTGAAGATTGACATCATCTACCATCCTTTCCCATGGCTTGAGGAAGCCGTGCAGGAAGATGGGGTGCGGCTTGCCTCATTGGCCGATATTACCGCCATGAAGATGCATGCCATCATCAACTCTGGCAAGCGTCCCAAGGATTTTGTCGACGTGGCGTTCCTCTCCATGCGGTACTCTTACAACGAGATTAAAAGCCTCTTATTGAGGCGTTATCCTGCCTATGACCCAATCATGGCAGACAAGGCAATAATCTATTTCGGAGACATAGACAATCTGCTGATACCTGAGATACGCATGTTGGGCTATGTGTTCGATCTTGGTGCCGTTGAGAAACGGATTGTCAAAATGACAGACCACCCCGACAAGGTGTACTCCACAGCTCCCTTGAAACGCAGGCCGGTGTCCTCCTGACTTTGCATATAGACTATCATGAAACAGCTATTCTTGACGACATTGGTTGCGGCGGTGCTGCTGGCGGGCTGCACGACGAAGGGCGGCGGGCCCGACAAGGGCGACCGCGAGGCACTGGCGCAGTATATGGCGACTTACCCTGAGGCGCACCTGCAGGACATCTACAAGTCGTGCTTCCAGAACGTCTTCGGCGTGGCGCACCTCATCAGCGACACGCAGGCTTGCATCAACTACATAGAGAGCGAGATGGAGGAGCTGGACCCCGACGACCGCGACTATTCCCTCTATGAGTATACCCTGCCCGACAGCCACTTCGTGCGCGTCGACCTCCATGCCGTGGCGGAGGGGCTTGTGCCACAGGACTTGCTGGTGGCGCTGCTGATGGAGAGCGCCGCCACGCCCGCCCCCATGACGCAGGAGGAATGGGTGGCCCGCTGGCAGGAACTGAAAGCCGCGGCCGACGCCCTCGACCCACGCCCCGACGACTATGAGAAGGAGGCGGCCGAGATAGACTCGCTACTGGCTGAAGGCCAGTATGTATGGCATCACAGCCGACACTTCGGCGAGGTCTACCGCCCCCACTACCGCCTCGTCCGTCGCGACCTCTTTGAAAGCCGCATTCTCCCCCTGCTCTGAGGACGGTTTTCAACATTAGTTGAAAAGATAATGGTTAAAAAATCCCTGTCAAAGGAAAAAAAAACGTACCTTTGCACCGCCCGTTCAGAGTGGGATGTGGCATCCATTATCCGTATAAACTATTAAACAATAGCGCTATGGCGCCACCGGCTTCTGTGCAAGAAGCGGAAAAAGAAAAGAAAGGTATGAAAGTATGAAAGCTATCAAGTTATTCCTGCTCATGGCAGTGATTCCGTGGGTCGCCGCGGCGCAGCCGTCGCAGCCCCAGAATGTCATCCTCATCGTGGGCGACGGCATGGGTGTGGCACAAGTCTACAGCAGCGTCGTGGCACAAGGCGACGGGAGCGCATTCCTCCGATTCCCCATCACGGGATTCTCCCGCACCTATTCCTACAATAAGTACACCACCGACTCCGGCGCCGGCGGCACGGCCCTGATGACAGGCCACAAGGTCGAGAACAAGCATATCGCCTTCGGCCCCCACGGCGAGTGGTACCCCTCATTCCTCACCCGTGCCAAGGAGGATAAGGGAATGAAGGCAGGCTTCGTGGTCACCAGCAGCGTGCTCGACGCCACCCCGGCCTCAACCTATGCCCATGCCTCCTACCGCAAGGAGTTCGACACCATCAGCATGCAGATGGCCAGATGCGGCTTCGACGTCATGATAGGCGGCGACCTCGACCATTTCCTGCCCCTCAACCGCAAGGACGGCAAGGCGCCCCTCGACACCCTCCGCCAGAAGGGCTATACCCTGCTTTTTGACACCGCCGATCTCGGTGGTGTCGAAAAACTCCCGCTCTGCGCCCTCCTCTCCAACGGCGACCCCAAGACCGAACCCGCCCGCGGCGACATGCTGCTCAGGGGCGTGCAGACGGCCCTGCGGATTCTCCCCAACACGAAGGGTTTCGTGCTGATGATTGAAGGCTCGCAGATCGACTGGGCAGGCCATAACAACGACACCGCCTATCTGGCTGCCGAGATGGCCGACTTCGAGACGGTTCTCCACAGTGTGCTGGATTTCGCCGCGAACGACGGCAACACCCTCGTGGTGGTCACCGCCGACCATGAGACCGGCGGCCTCTCCCTCCTCGACGGCGACATCGCCAAGGGCACCAACACCAAGATGCACTTCTCCACCGGCAGCCACAGCGGCGTGATGGTCCCCGTCTTTGCCTTCGGCCCTGGCGCTGAACGCTTCTCGGGCATCCAGCAGAACACCGACATCGCCCGCAAGATAATGCAGTTACTCGGAATTGAACAATAATAATTAACCGACTTCGCCCACTCCTCCCCTAAGTTAGGGGAGGTGCCCAACGGGCGGAGGAGTGTGTCCAAAGTGATATGATTAAGTTCTGCGTCAAACTCGTCCAGCGGTGGCTCCCGGAGCCTTTCGTCTTCGCCATCATCCTCACCCTCGTGGCGGCGGTGCTCGCCATGCCCATCTGCCACCAGACACCCATCGAGGTGATGGAACACTGGGGTGGGGGAGTGTGGAACCTGCTGGCCTTCGCCATGCAGATGGCTCTGGTGCTGGTGTGTGGTTCGACCCTTGCCGCCGCCCCGGCCGTCAAGAGGGGCATCAGCGCCCTGGCCTCCATCCCCAGGACGCCTGCCGCCGCCATCGCGCTGGTGACGGGAGTCTCGGCCGTGGCCTGCTGGCTCAATTGGGGCTTCGGACTCATCGTGGGTGTCATCTTTGCCAAGGAGATAGCCCGTCGTGTGCAGGGCGTGGACTACCGTCTCCTCATTGCCTCGGCCTACAGCGGCTTCGTGGTGTGGCATGCCGGCCTCTCGGGCTCCATTCCCCTCACCATGGCCACCCCGGGCGAGGCACTCACCACTGCCACCAACGGCATACTGACTGAGCCAGTGCCTGTTTCGGCCACCATCTTCGACTGGCACAACCTCCTCACCGTGGCACTGGTCATCGTCGCCATCGTCGTCACCAACACCCTCATGCACCCCAAGAAGGAGGTCTTCACCGTCGACCCCGCCCTGTTGGCCGAAGACCCTCCCATTTCAACTTTCGACTCTAAACTTTCAACTGCCACACCTGCCCAAAAGATGGAAAACTCCCGTATTCTGGCGTGGATTGTCGCCCTCATCGGTATGGGGTATCTGGTGCTGCGACTGGGCTTCCGCGGCGGCTCTTTCGACCTCGGGAGCGTCATCATGCTCTTCCTCTTCCTTGGTGTCCTGCTGCATGGTACGCCGCTGGCTTATGTGCGCGCCTTCACCAAGGCCGCTACGGGCGCGGCGGGCATCATCCTGCAGTTCCCCTTCTATGCCGGCATCATGGGCATCATCACGGGTGTGGGCGCTAGCGGCATCTGCTTTGGCACCGTCATCAGCAACGCCTGCATCGCCGTCTCCACGCCTCTGACCTACCCGCTGCTCACCTTCCTCTGTGCTGCGGTGCTCAACATGTTCGTCCCCTCGGGCGGAGGCCATTGGGCCATCCAGGCACCCATCATGTTCGCCGCCGGCGCCAACCTCGGCGTTGACCCCGGCCTCACGGGCACCGCCATCGCCTGGGGCGACGCCTGGACCAACCTCATCCAGCCCTTCTGGGCCATCCCGGCACTCGCCATCGCAAACCTCAATGCCAAAGACATCATGGGCTACTGCCTGATAGACCTCCTCATCACCGGCGTCATCATCTGCGGCGGCCTCCTCCTCTGGGCAATATAATCACTCACACATTTACACATTTACGCATTCACACATTCACACCATGAATTACCACGACATCATCAACCATTACCCCGACTTCCCCAAGCCGGGCATCGACTTTATCGACATCATCCCCTTCCTCCAGAACAAGGAGGCCTTCAATCAGCTCATTGCCGACATCGACGCTGCCACCCATTGCCCCAACGTCGCCACCGTCGAGGCGCGCGGATTCTTCTTCGCCGCCCCGTTGCTGACGCAGTCCAAGCTGGTGCGCAACGTCATCCCCATCCGCAAGAAAGGCAAGCTGCCCTTCTCCGAGGGCGACCTTCACGACGTGGAGATCATGAAGGAATACGGCGCCGACCATGTCTATTACCGCCTCAGCGACATCGCCGCCGGCGTCCCCGAGGGTGACACCTTCTACCTCACCTTCTTCGACGACATCCTCGCCACCGGCGGCACCGCCTGCGGCATCGCCGAAGACCTCAACCGCCAGCGCGTTACCGTCGACGGCAAGGAATACAAAGTCAAAGTCAAGGAGTTCATCTTCCTCGTCGAGTTCCCCGACCTCTACGACCACGCCCGCATCAACTCCATCGCCCCCGTCAAGTCCTTCATCCAAATCGAAGGGGAATAGAAAACAACGTATCAACATATCAATATTAACCCCCAATCACAATGAAAAGAGTATTTTTGGCAATGGTGGCCGTCGCGATGCTTTTCGTCGGCTGCAAAAAAGAAAACAACACGAATAACGGTGGCAATGGAGGTGACGACACCTTCGTGGCCGAGCGCGTCGAGATGACCTACAAGCTCGCGCTCGACACCGCGACCATTGGTGCTCTGAGCGAGGGCTACGACCTCACCATCGACTACTACGATGCCAACGGCCAGATTCAGTCCTCCACGGAGATTGCCCCCGACCATCTGACCTTCGAGAAGACCGTCACCGGCACCACCTTCCCCTCCTGGTACGGATTCCGTTACAGGCTGACCCCCAAGGCCGACCTCAGCGGGGTCGAGCAGGATGCCAAGTTCAACTTCGTCGGCACCTTCTCCATCAACGGTGCCTGCTACGCCACCAACGGCAGGAAAGTCAATCTCGTTGAAAACCGCAATATCCACAAAGTCGGCATCAAGCCCCACAACGGACACGAATACAAGGAGGCCCAGCGCTACGAGGTCAAGTCCGACGGCACCTACGAAGGCCATGTGGATTGGGTGGAATAAACGATTCTTCCACGAAGGTTATGCCGCCGTCAGAGAAGGCCGCAAGTGGGCTTCCTCAAACTCGACCGCACTGGCGAAAACCCCTATTAAATAGGGCATAACTATTCCACCACAACCCCTCCGCAGAACCTCACCCTCCTGCGGAGGGGCTGTTTTTTTTGTGGCGGTCAAGCCCCCTGTATGCCTTCCACACACCCATCAATGGCGTAGGCTACAATACCCATTTCCTTGGCTTGAAACCGTTCCGCAAATGCTCGCCGTGGGAAATGTATCCCAGCTGGTTGGACAGGATACAGGTGTCGCCAATTTGGGCATCGATATTGCGGTGCGAGTGGCCATAAATCCAATAGTCGATACCCGAATCGGCAATGTAGTCTCCCAACTCCACGGTGAAGGCCCCATCGATATGGCTCCCGAGGAATTCCGCAGCCGTGCAGAGCTGTGTGGGCACATGATGCGTGAGGACAATCTTCTTCTCCGCCTTGCTCTCCGCTACAGCCTGTTTCACGAATGCCAGACAGCGCTCGTGTTCTGAGTTGAAGTCGTCGGACGAAAGCCGATGTCCGTTGTACTTTATCCTGTAGAAGTCGCTCACCCCGCGTTCTGTCAGATAGGCATCGTAGGGTTCGATATGCGACCATAAGGTAGAGACAATCACGTCCACGCCATCCAGATGCACCACATTGTTATAGTAGGAGGCGACGTTGTGGCGTATATCTAGGCGGTATCCATCGGTCATCGTGGCGAGGTCGTAGTAGCCGTAGAACTCATGGTTCCCCAGACATACAATCACCCTCTCATAGTTCTCCGAGGCCCAATCCCAGAAGCCGTATTGGCAATAGTTGTTCTCTCCCGACTCCGGCTTGTCGAGATAGGCGGTGTCGCCCGCAATAAGCAGCACATCGCCCTCCACGGGCAGCGGATTCTTCGCCAGATAAAGCCGGTTCTCGTTGAATTCAAGATGCAGGTCGCTGACAAATTGTATCTTCATGACTCAAGTATTTGTGAAATACGGGTTAGTGCTCGACGGAAGAGGGCGTAATTACGGCTGTCCGACACATCGAGCAGGTCGTTCAGCAGGAGGCTCTCATCTTCCTTGTCCGCCTCCTCTTGCAGCATCGCGGCATAGTATTGGCGGTTGTGGGGAGAGAGCATCGTCCGTAGGTCGGCGGCAATCCATTCGGCACCGGCCACGGTGACGTCGAAGGTCGTCGCCTCCACGTCGACTACCTGCGGAAGGCCTTCGCGCGTGAGGGCGTATGCCACATAAACGTTCTGCAGGATATAAGCCATGTCGGACGCATCCTTCCGGGTATTGAAGTGGCGGTCGCTCCATGTGTCGAGTTTCAGCAGAAACTGGCCGCTGAGCGATGCCAGCCGGAACGAGAAATCCTCCTCTACCGTCACCTTGTCGGCATGGTTCATCACCTCCGAAAAGCAACGCACCGACATCACAGGCGACCCCTCTGGCGGCCAGGCAATCATTCCGTCGTGCTCCACCTCCCCAAACGGCACGATATCCACTTCGTAGCGGTTTGTCTCTTGCGGTCCCACATAGTAGAACCGTTGTCGCTCAGGGGCCTTGACAAAGTGGTTCCGCAGCAGCAGTTGCGTGAGGCGCTCGTACTGGCTCCAATCGTCCAGCGCCACCGCCACATCGAGGTCGAGAGTGCGACGTGGAGTGTCGCCGACATTCAGCAACCTCATGGCAATATCGCGCGCGGCAGCCCCTACCACATACATCTCCTCTCCGAGCGCCGCATAGCACTCCGACAGCGCCTGCAACGTCTCCACCAGCAACTCGTTCTGCAATGTTTCTTTCTTTATCGAATACTCCATCTTTCTATAACCAATAACCTTTAACCAATAACCTTTATAACCCTCTCAGCCGCTTCGCGGCAGCGGTCGTTGTCCATGGCCAGCAGGTCGGCATATACCACCACGGGAGGAGTTCCCGCCTCGTCCCAGAACTTGCGGTAGACGTATATCTCTCCGTCGGCCTTCGGAATCATCCGTCCGGTGGCTATCAGCGCATTGGCGTTGTCAGCCACATAGATATCCCAACGTTCCGGCCGCAGATAGTCATCCAGCAATGCCGCTGCAGGCTCCCCACCCCAACTGACATTCTCGGGCAAGTGGATATCGCGCCACTGTTCCTTTACCCCAGGGGTAAGAAACGTGAAGCGGGCAATGAGATAGCGTTCTTTGAGTCCGTCGGCGTAGGCACGTGCCCATCGGTCGAGGAGCGCCGACCGTTTCCGCAGCAGGCGTTTCTTGCCGTCCTCTAAGATGTAGCCCTTCTCCATCAGGCTCTGCATGGTGTTATGTACCGAACCGATAGAGGTGCCCGCTTCCACCGCCAGTTGCCTGTAGTTCAAATTGGCCTTTGCCTTATCCTGAAGCAGCCTGAAAATAATCTGAAATTCTGCCTTTTGCATCATGGTTTTCAAGGTTTATCACATTAGTTTTGTTCATTTAATCAATTGTGTTCAAAATTATTGAACAACAGAAATTATTGAACAATAACGATGCAAAGATACACATTTTCTATGATATAGCAAAAAAAAATATTCCTCCAACTCCTTCTTCATCAAGGTCAAGTTCCTCCGTCTCCTTCCCAGCCCCCCATCAAAGCCCCATCGGGGCGACGCAAAAATGTCATAAACGGCGTCCTCCACCGCCCAAATCCAGCCGCTAAACCACCCGACTTCGTCCGAAAAGCAATTGATATTACGCCAATTGCATGGCGGCATTTGTTTATGTCGTGGAAAAAGCGTAATTTTGCAACGCAAAATTAGCAAGGAAAGCTAACACGGACAACCGATATAAAACGCAGAAAGACAGCCATGGGCAACGAAATACAATTCATATTATACCAACTTCCCGACGAAGAAGGCAAGATTCAGGTAGTCATCAAGGACGAGACCATTTGGGCCACACAGAAGGCAATGGCGCAGCTTTATGATATTGACAAATCCGGCATTAGCCGCCATATAGCCAACATTCTCAAAGAAGGAGAACTGCAGCAAGAGACGACAGTTGCAAAAATTGCAACTGTCGTAAATAGAGGTATTAGAGGAGAAGTGGAAGACAAGATAGACTTCTACAATCTCGACATGATTATCGCTGTTGGCTATCGCGTCTCTTCGTCTCGTGCCACCAAGTTCCGTCAATGGGCGACATCGGTGCTCAAGGAGTTCATCAAGAAGGGATTTGTTCTGGACGAGGAACGCCTGAAGCAGGGCAATGCGGTATTCGGCAAGGATTATTTCCGCGAACTGTTGGAGAAGGTGCGCAGCATCCGTGCCAGCGAACGCCGTATCTGGCAACAGATTACCGACATCTATGCGGAGTGCTCGTTCGACTACGACCGCAACTCGCCCACCACGCGCGAATTCTACCAGATGGTGCAGAACCGTTTCCACTACGCCATAACTGGCCAAACGGCTCCTGAGATTATCTATACCCGTGCCGACCATACGAAAGATCACATGGGCCTGCAGACGTGGAAGAATGCTCCTGACGGCCGTGTGCTGCTCAGCGACACCAAGGTGGCCAAGAACTATCTGCCCGAGGTGGAGATACGCCGTTTGGAGCGTGCCGTATCTGGCTACTTCGACTATATCGAGGATCTGATTGAGCGCGAGAATGCTTTCAGCATGGCCCAGTTCGCCGCCTCAGTCAACGAGTTCCTGACCTTCCGTCGCTATGCGCTCTTGCCCGATAAGGGGAAAATCAGCCGCGAGATGGCCGACCGCAAGGCCGAGGAAGAGTACAAGCTCTTCAATCCCACGCAGCAAATCGACTCTGACTTCGACAAAGAGGTGAGAGGACTGTTGGGAGAAAAGGAGTAGCAAGGGAGAAGCAAAGGCGTAGCGTAGGCGTTCGGTAGGCCGAGGCAGGATAGACAAGAACGATTGACACACAAAACGACAAAAACGAAGCAATAAAATCACATGGATAAACTTGGGTTTATAGATTTCAACACCCGGCTATCTCCGGAGAATTCTGGGAAGGCCGACAGCTATGCCCGCGCCATCACCATCCTCGACGAGGTTCTGCCGTACCAAAACGCTATAGACCTGAACGGGAATTCGCTTTACACCATAACCGACACGGCCGTCATTGAGGACGTGCTGCACCTGGTCAACGAAGAGGTGAGAAAGATGAGAAGTCAGCAGCCGAACATCTTCGACTATGGCAAACCCAACCAACGAAGCTACCCGCTGAAGAGTTTCTGCTCGGCAGCCCTGAAGAGCCTGAAGAAGTACGCGGAATATGAACATGAAGTGGCAAACGCCGACAAGCTTGTCGCACATGAAACGGATCCTCACGAAATCTCAATAAAACTCATAAAACACTTCGACATCACCAAGGAAGGCAAAGACGTCGTATCCACATCAAAGCAAAGAAAGGGTCAGGATTATTTCAGACGCATGATACTGGCCAACTATGGCTGTTGCTGTGCCATAACAGGGATAGAGATACCCCAGTTGCTGCTGGCCAGCCATATCATACCCTGGGCAGACAAGTCGCACAAGAAAGAGCGCCTCAATCCCGAGAACGGCATCTGCCTCTCAGCCCTCTACGACAATGCTTTCGATAAAGGCCTCATCACCATCTCGCCCGACGACTACACTGTCCGCCCCTCTTCCGCCCTGCGGGAATACGAGACCCGGGAATACTACGACCGCCATTTCGGCAGCATCAGCGGGCGCCAAATATCGATGCCGACGGAATACAAGCCCAACCGGGACTTCCTGGCGTATCATCGGGACCATGTGTTTGTGGGAATTTTAAAAAAGAAAACATGAATATAATTAGTTGGAGTAAACTTATCTATAGATATTATTTTGAAAAGAATGTTGGGGACAGGGTTATTCTCCACATATCCATGCAAGATCTTATTGATTATGCAAAGGATGAAAATGCAGAAATCGCAAATGGACGACTCGCTAACACTTTTAGTGATGACTTCATTCGGGATGATTTTGTACGGAAGTTTTGGATTAGTTCTGATGGTAACAACAGTTTGAAAGATCTTCAAATAAAGATAAATCAAATAAAAGAACAGGCCCAAAAAGAAGATAACTGTGTAATACTTCTATCAATTGTTGCCGTCTTGATAATGCCAATTTGCGAAAACGATGACCTGGAATTACACGGTAATGACTATTATGGTCATTTGCGGCCTTTCCTTTATTCAAATCGTTTTATTAACAAAGAGCCCACAACCGTATCAAATTTGCTTGCAGCAATCAAATTGGATGAAATTTGGGTGTTAATCAACAATTGGGCAACTATTAATAATCTACCATTTAGGCCTAGAATCGTTATTTCAGAAAATGGCACTAAACAATATGCTCGTTCATTAATGAAAGAGAGCCTTCTTGCTCCTTCTAAATTACAAAAGTTTTGTTTTTTGTTTGACCGTGCAGGTTTGGTCCCCAAGGTCAATATCGAGGATGATCGATTGCTGTCTTCATTCACCAATTACTATATGCATATTGGGATTCAACAGCCCAAGTTTAAACTACTTACGAACAAAGAATTCCTAGATTATTTGTTGGCAGAGCTAAGAGGCGAATACGACAATTGGGATGGGACGACACGCATAAATGAGCGAGACCGTAGCACAGGAAGAATTCGCGTAGAATCTGGTAATACATGTTATCCACTATTGTTGCAAATGGATTATGACTTGCATAGCAATAATTGCACCTTTGCATTTCAACTCTATTGCTCAGATATGGACAACATGGATTACATGGCTTTTGTCGTGGATTCTAATAATAAACATCTGCCGCAAGTATATATCAGAAATGATGGTTATGCTCATCAACCATTTGTATTAACTGATAATGAATTAGGTTTCATATTCGCAAACAGGCAGGGTTCTTATTGTATCCATGAAGAAAACGATAAGTCCCTAAGTGGTCGTCATGTTGTAACCGACTACTATATCCTACGGCAATATAAAAACAAGTATATTGCCACAAATGAATTTGTAAAAGGTGAGTTCTATTTTGCAATCATAAGACATGATGCTGCGAATGATTTCAACGAGTGGCTCACAGCAAATGAAGCTGTTCTGATTACAGATGGTGCTTTAGGTGGTTTTTATTCTGTATATCGGATAGAACGTGCGCAGGAGGAACTCTCAAACAGAAACAACCTTCGCTTTAAAACTGAAATCAGGTGCAAATCAATCAATAATATTGAAGTAAAGACAGAAGAAGATACTGATACTGTTTTCCTTTCCGAATTGTTACCAGTTCAGTTCGAGATTACTGGCATAGATGTGTCTAAGGATAGAGTATTTGCCGTATCTGTCAATAGCACTCATCGTTATTCTTCTGAATTAGAATATGACCGTCAGAAAAAACTATGGATTCTTAAGGTGTTCTCGGATTACTTTCAGCGGAAATCAGAATTTCAGTTGTATTGTAATGAGACTCCAATCCCATATGGTCGTATATATAAGTTCAAGGAGTTTACGCTACCAACCAAATTTAAAGAGTTACAACTTGATCAGTGGGGAAGTATTGGCAATTCCACATTATCCAAAGGTCTTGAATTATCATGTGATTTTGTCAAAAAGAATCTGATTAACTGGACCACGCTGAATATGCAAATGCAGAATGCTCGGCCGTGTACAATAAATTCTGGTAAATATCTAAAAAAGGATTATCTTCTTTATGCCATCACTTCTGCTTCATACGAAACAAGCCGATGGATTATCACGATGCCTTGGCTAAAAGAAATAAGAGACAGATTGTCAGGCGAATTCGAAAATAAAGATATATATCATCAGATTAATAGATACTCGCTTGCAAATGCGTTGGCCGACTATTTCCGTATGGGATATATTAACTACGCCTATACTGATGCCGGCTTTTGTGTGACTGCTAATCGCCCGACTTTAATACTTCTTACCCCCAAATATAAACGTACTGTATCCAAAGGGCTTAGGGGAAGAAATATGGTAACTGTTTCGTGCGAGGAAAATGAGTATAAATGTCTCTTAACGGGCGGTCGCTCTATTGCTTTGATTGAAAGAATAGAGAGATACCAACGCCCGTTAGATTTTCACATCGAGTATGTTGAGAACACCGATTTCTTGCAACCGCAAACTATTTACATCCATGCTTCAAAACGTTCAGCATTTTCTGCTTTGGCTGAAAAATGTAACTTGCTTTATCAGGATACCGTCTATGCAAATGCTCTCCTTGCAGCTTTACCTTCGATAGATAATTATATCGCTGATAAAACCATCAATGGTACCGAAAGAAACCTCTTTGGTGTAAACAGTTTCAGGGCTATTGATTATAAGAAAATGGCTGCATTATATCCTGAAAAAATGGCAACAAAACAAGCCATTGCCAACTATGAAATAGATAAGGATGCTTTTGACAGACAAAATGATGTGGTAACTTTCTTTCCGGGGACCAGAGATGAAACGACCATTATGATTGACAAAGGTCGCATGGTTGAAATAGATAAGTATTGGGGGTATTTTGTGGGTATGTATAAATCACAAGCCAAGGTGATACAATATGACGAAGACAATATCCAAATCAGTTTACCTCAACAGTTCCGCCTGCCGTTGCTTTATGCCAGAGCACTTACACTATTGACCGGTAGTACCCCAAATTCTGTTTTTGGCAGTCGAACATATAGCCTGGATGTTAATCCTTTGGCAGGGGAAATACGACCTGCAAGAATACTACAAAAGTTAGGACAATAAAAACATACATATATGTCAAAGTATTTAATAAACCCAATCCACGCATATAAAGAGATTAAGGAAGATTTCATCCTGTATATAAAAACTGCTTTTGGCACTCGATACGAGAGTGTGGAACGTATGCGAGAGGAGCTCCTTAATACAGATCAAGTAGCTTCTCGTGAACCCTGGATTGAACCCATGCCGAACTACGAAAACGTAAAGATGGAAGATGGGCAGGATTTGAGAATCTCTACTTTACGCTCATCAGATCTGCCTGGCATGAGTAGTGCAGCACAACAGCTATTTAAAGAGTTTATCAATAAGGGTTTGATTAGCGGCGATTATCCTATCTACCGTCACCAAGCAGAGATGCTTCGTAAGTCTCTTGAAGGTAAGAATTGCGTTATTACCTCCGGTACTGGTTCTGGTAAGACCGAATCTTTTTTGCTGCCGATGCTTGCAGATATTATAGCAGAGGCAGAACGAGAGTGGCGTAATCCAGTATCCTATTCCGAGAATGCTTGGTGGAAAGCGAATAATGGAGAGCCAGTAAACAAAAGAGATTTGTTCATTTTCCCTGAAGATGCTGTCAAGGGCACCCCTGGCTTGTTAGCCCCGTGCGCAATGCAAAGATCAAATGAACAACGTGATGCAGCTGTTCGTGCGCTTATTATCTATCCTATGAACGCCCTTGTAGAAGACCAAATGACACGCCTTCGTGATGCATTAGATAACGACAATGTCCAAGAATGGATGACAAAGCGATTAAATGGAAATCGCATTTTCTTTGGTCGTTACAACGGTGCAACTCCCACGTCTGGTTATCCAAAGTTTAAAGAAACAGCTGCGAATACCCGTATATATAATAGTTTGCTTCATGCGATGCAGGAGTTGGACTCTATGACGGAGGATACTCTAAAATTGCTGGATACAACAGGACTGTCAGAAGAGAATATCAAAAAGAATCAAGAAAAATATGCTATACGGCGGACAATATCCCCGATGATTAAGGGTAAAGAAGGTCTTGCATCTGCCGAAATGCGCACACGCTTTGACATGCAGCAAACACCTCCCGATATACTTATCACTAACTACTCAATGTTGGCTATGATGCTTATGCGTGAGGTGGATAATCCAATTCTGGCAAAGACCCGTGCCTGGTTGCAAAAAGACCCCTCTCATATATTCCATCTAGTTATTGATGAGTTGCATTTAAATCGAGGAACCTCTGGAACGGAAACTGCATATTTAATCCGATTGTTAATAAACAGATTGGGCCTTACTCCAGATAGCCCGCAATTAAGGATTCTATCTTCTTCTGCATCGTTAGAGGTGACTGGCGAGAAACAGGCGGAAAGTCTTAAATTCCTCAAGGATTTTTTTGGATGTGAGTTCTCAAAAGAGAATGTGGTAGAAGGCCATTACGTAAAAAGTAATCAGCAGTATTCTTCATTGTTGCCCCAAAATCCTTTCATCAAGGTATATGATTTGTTTTATGAGAATCCTTTATGTTTTGAAGAATATGAGCATGTCGACATTGTAAAACAACATGTTGATACAATTTGCCATGAGGCTGCTGTCGAATTGGCCGAGTATGCCAATTTCAATTTGCCACAAGCAGATGGCCTCGTTCAGTTGTTGAAGATTCTATCGTCCGATGAATTGGCAATAGTCAAACGTCTATCAGACACTTTTGATTTGGGACAATGTGGGCATAACCGTGCACTTCCATTCTGCAAGGGTAAAGGTGAAACAGAATCCCCAACCTCCTGGGGCGGACATTTCTTTGCCAATAGTTTGTTCGGTGAAGAAAAAGAAGAAGATGTTGTAAAGGCTGCTGAAGGTTTTGTGATTCTCCGGGGCCTCTACGATATTTTTGATGAGAAAACATACGGCGTGAATTGTGGAGCCATGCAACGGTTTCGCTTCCATCTTTTTTATCGAAACATTGATGGATTATGGGCCACATTAGATAAGTACGACGAAGAAAATGATAGGCCGGTTGGTAATCTACACGCACATCCACGCGATGTTGATGGTGAAAAACGAGTGTTGGAGTTGCTCTATTGTGAGCAATGTGGCACGCTGTTTTATGGTGGAAAACGTCACGCTTATAAAGAGTTGGGAACGAATAAATGGATCACAGACATCTTGCCAACAAGTTCAAACTTGGAGGATTTGCCAGAACGACAAAGTCAAGTAATGGTGGAAAAACGTAATTATCGAGACTTCGCGTTATTCTATCCTATTCCAGATAGCGT
>JAGCVD010000035.1 GCA_017962545.1 Bacteroidales bacterium | reverse complement strand
GATGATGGAAGCGTGGTTCAGGGCGTCTCTGATGATGGCATCCTCTTCGGTCAGCAGGTGCTCTAAGACACCGCCGTTTGCGTCGAAGAAGGCGGCATAGAGGATGGTGTCCTCGGTGCCGAAGAACTCGGCGATCTTCTTCTCAAGCTGCTTGTGGAGGTCCTGGCAGCCGCAGATGAGGCGCACGGAGGCCATGCCGAAGCCGCGGGCGTCCATGCCCTTCTTGGCGGCGGCGATGAGCTCGGGGTTGTCGGCGAGGCCGAGGTAGTTGTTGGCGCAGAAGTTGAGGCACTTCTTGCCCTTCACCATGATTTCGGCGCCCTGGGGGCTCTCGATGATGCGTTCATGCTTGTAAAGACCGGCGGCCTCGATGTCGGCCAGCTCTTTCTGAAGATGCTGTTGAAACTTGGTGTACATGATTAAAAATTATTTAATTGTTTGATTGTTTGACTTTCAATTCAATACTGCTGCCATCTGCTGCTGGAGCTTCTGTGCCTCGCGGGCGGCGGCTTCGGCGAAGCCGGTGCCATTGGAGGCATAGATAATGCCGCGCGACGAGTTGACCAGCAGGCCGCAGTCGTTGTTCAGGCCGTGACGGCACACCTCCTCGAGGCTGCCGCCCTGGGCGCCCACGCCGGGCACCAGCAGGAAGGAGCCAGGGACGATGCGGCGCACGTCGCCGAGCATCTCGGCCTTGGTGGCGCCGACGACATACATCATGTTGTCTTCGTTGCCCCACTGCTTCGAGGTGGCGAGGACGCGCTGGTAGAGCGGTGTGCCCTCTTTGTCCTCGGTGAGCTGGAAGTCGAAGGCTCCCTTGTTGGAGGTGAGGGCGAGGAGGATGACCCACTTGCCCGGGTAGACGGTGAAGGGCGTGACGCTGTCGGCGCCCATGTAGGGGGCGATGGTCATGGCGTCGAAGTTGAAGTCGCCCTGCGGGTCGAGGAAAGCTTTGGCGTAGCGCTCGCTGGTGTTGCCGATGTCGCCGCGCTTGGCGTCGGCGATGGTGAAGACAGGCTTCTTGAGGCTGTGGATATAATCCATGGTGAGCTTCAGCTGGCGCAAGCCCTCGATGCCGAGGGCCTCGTAGAAAGCCAGGTTGGGCTTGTAGGCCACACAATAGTCGATGGTGGCGTCGATGATGGCGCGGTTGAAGAGGAAGACACCGTCCTGCTGGTCGCGCAGGTGGGCAGGCATCTTGGCGGGGTCGGTGTCGAGACCGACGCAGAGGAATGACTGGCGCTCACGGATGAGGGCTATTAATTCTTGGCGGGTCATGATAAAGTCAATTTATGGAATTGTTCGGTAAGTTTCTTGGCGTTGAGGCCCGTCATGCTTTCGTCGGCCACGATACGGCCCTCGTTGATGATGACGGCGCGGCTGCACATGGCTTCGACCTCCTGCATGATATGGGTGGAGAGCAGCACGGTCTTGTCTTTGCCGACGTTGCGGATGACCGAGCGGATGAACTCCAGCTGGTTGGGGTCGAGACCTGTGGTGGGCTCGTCGAGGATGAGCACCTGGGGGTCGTGGATGAGGGCCTGGGCGAGACCCACACGCTGGCGGTAGCCCTTGGAGAGCTGGCCGATGCGCTTGTCGGCCTCGGGGGTGAGGCCCGTGAGCTCGACCATCTCGTCGACACGCCGTTTCACCTCCTTCACGCCGCCCAGCCCTGCGGCGAAGCGCAGGTACTCGCGGACATACATATCGAGGTAGAGGGGGTTGTGCTCGGGGAGGTAACCTATGCAGCGGCGCACGGCAAGGGTGTCGTCAAAGATGCTGTGGCCACAGACGGTGGCTTCGCCTTCGGTGGGCGGGATGAAGCAAGTGAGTATCTTCATCAGCGTCGACTTGCCGGCGCCGTTGGGGCCCAGCAGGCCCACAATCTCGCCCGGCTGGACGGTGAGGCTCACATGGTCCAGCGCCCGCTGTTCGCCGTAGAGTTTCGATATATCTTTTACTTCTATCATTTCTTCTGTCACCACACTTCGTATGGTGTTATTACGCCTTCGGCGTGGAACATGCCTCTGGCATTATTTGACTTTTTTGTTTGCGTTCTCAATCTGGGCGGCGCGCTCCATGGTGATGCGCTCACCCTTGTAGATGGCCACCACGAAGGCATCCTTGAAGCGGGTGCCCTCCTTTATCTTCTTGCAGCGCTGACGGGCCTCAGCGACGCTGGTATAGTCGCCAGCGGTGTACATATAGAACTTGCCCGAGCGGGCGACGTGGAAGTCCTTGATGCCCTGCAGGTCGGGGTCACCGACCTTCATCTCGCGCGTGGCGGTACAGAACTGCACGCGGTAGCGCACACCCGACGTTGTCGCAGGTTGGGTCTGCTGCTTAGGTTGTTCTTGTTTGGGTTCTGCCTTGGGTTGCTCCACTTGAGGCTTCGGCTGCTCCGGCTGGGCCTCGGGGGTTTTGACGACGGGCAGCTGCGCCGACGGCGTGGGCTTCTGGGCAGGCTTCACCTCGACCACAGGGGCGTCTTCTACCGGCAGCACCTTGGGCTCCTCGGCGGCGGGTTGCAGCTCGGCGGGCTTCTCCACGGCCACCGGCTCGGGCTTGGGGGCCGCCGCCACAGGTTCCGGTGTCGACTCGGCAGGCTTGGGCTCCTCCTTCACCACGGGAGGCTCGGCAGGCTTAGGCTCTTCTTTGGCGCCCGCCTGCTTCCAGCCCTTGAGGTTGATGACGGGGTTGGCGATACGGTCGGTGCCCTCCTCGGTGGCCTTGTAGGTCATGAAGGCGTTGAAGAGGCACACGGCAATCTTGGCCTGGCCCTCGTCGCTGAGCATATAGTTCTCCTCGGTGGGGTTGCTGATGAAGCCTATCTCGGTGAGCACCGAGGGGCAGGTGGTCTTGTAGAGCACATAGAGCTCGGCCTGCTTCACGCCGCGGTTGACGGTCTTGATGTTCTGCTTGTACTGGTTCTGGATGGCCTGCGCCAGGTTGAGGCTCTTGTCGATGAAGGCGTTCTGGAACATCGTCAGCATGACGTAGGTCTCGGGGGCGTTGGGGTCGAAGCCGCTATAGTCGGCATTGTTCTTGTAGTCGGCCTCGAGCAATATGTCGGCGTTCTCCTTCTTGGCCACCTCGAGGTTGGCGCGGCTCTCGGAGAGACCCATGACGAAGGTCTCCACGCCAGTGGGCGTGCTGGTGGGGTGCGAGTTGGCGTGGATGCTGATGAAGAGGTCGGCCTTGTTGCGGTTGGCGATATGGGCGCGCTCGGCCAGCGAGATGTCGACGTCGGTGGTACGGGTGTAGATGACCTTCACGTCGGGATAGTTGTCCTCTATGAGCTTGCCGAACTTCTTGGCCACGGAGAGCGTGATGGCCTTCTCCTGCGACCGCTTGCCCTGGGCGCCGGGCTTAGCGCCACCGTGACCGGGGTCTATCACCACCGTGCGCACGCGATAGGTCTCTTTTTTTTGAGAAAAAACGGGGCCTGCCGCCACCAAGAGCACAATAAATATAGCAATTATGCGTTTCATACCCGTACTAATTGAGACTGCAAAAGTACGAAATTATTTTGAATTGAGAAATTGAAAATTGAAAATTGAGAATTGAGAGACTCATACCTTGTGTCGCTAAGCTTGCGTTCTACGCAGGCCTAATTATTCTATCTCAATGCTTTATTCTCAGTTCAGCGACGGCGCAGAGCGACATCGACACGCTGATGCCCCTCTCCTCCAACGCCATCGACGACATCATCAAATACAAGGCCAAGGACTCGGTGGCCATAGACCTCGACACACGCAAGGCTTTCCTCTACACCGACGGCGACATCGACTACCAATCCATGCTCCTCCGCGCCAACCGCGTCATCGTCGACTTCAACCGGCAGACCCTCCAGGCCTACGGCACCACCGACACCGCCGGCAACGCCGAGGGGCGCCCCTACTTCAAGCAGGACGAGGCCGAATACTATGCCGACAGCATCACCTTCAACTACAACACCCAGAAAGGCATCATCCAGGGCGTCATCACCCAGGAGGGCGAAGGCTTCCTGCACGGCCGCAAGGTGAAGAAAATCAACGACAGCGTGATGTACCTCAGCGGCGGCAGCTACACCACCTGCAACTACGCCCACCCCCACTTCGCCATCAACTTCACCAAGAGCAAGCTCATCACTGGAAACAAGATCGTCACCGGCCCCGCCTGGCTCACCGTCGAGGACGTGCCCACCCCCGTGGCGCTGCCCTTCGCCTTCTTCCCCATCACCAAACAACGCCAGAGCGGCATCCTCATCCCCTCCTACGGCTGGATGAACTATCGCGGCTACTACCTCAAGGACGGCGGCTACTACTTCGCCGTCAACGACAACCTCGACCTCTCGCTCCTCGGCGAGCTCTACACCAACCTCTCGTGGGCCGCCGAAGCCAAGAGCAACTACTATGTGCGCTACAAATACAAGGGCGCCGTCGACCTGCGCTACGGACAGACCTTTGAGGGCATCCGTGGCGACACAGCCAACTTCAACTCCTTCAACGACTTCAAGTTCACCTGGCAGCACGACCAGGACGCCAAAGCCAATCCCTACTCGCGTTTCTCGGCCAACGTCAACCTGCAGAGCCGCAACTACAACAAGAACACCACCAACCGCAACGACTACTTCAACAGCACCACCACGTCCAGCATCAGCTACACCACCAAGCTGGGCCCCTACCTCAACCTCGCTGCGTCGGCCCGTGAGTCGTTCAACGCCCAGACGGGCATCATGAACATCAAGCTGCCCTCCATCTCGCTCTCCTCGGTCACCCTTTACCCCCTGCGCCGCCGCAAGCCCGCCGGCGCCTACCGCTGGTACGAGAATATCTCGCTCTCCTATGTCCTCAACGCCGAGAACAACCTCACCACCCCCGACAGCGAGCTCTTCACCGCCGTCACGCTCGACCGCATGCAGTACGGCGTGAAACACAACATCCCGCTCTCCTCCAGCGTCAAGGTGCTGCGCTTCTTCAACTGGACCAACTCGGTGAACTACAACGAGCGCTGGCATTGGAGCTCCATCGACCGCAGCTACGACGACGCCACTGGCACCGTCACCACGGACACCCTTCATGGCTTCCGCGCCAACCGCGACTTCAGCATCTCGTCGTCGCTCTCCACCCGCATATACGGCATGTTCCAGTTCAAATACGGACCCCTCAAGGCCCTGCGCCACGTCGTCAACCCCAGCGTCAGCTTCTCCTACCACCCCGACTTCGGCGACGCCCGCTATGGCTGGTGGAAAGAATATACCGACACGACGGGCTATGTGCACCGCTATTCAGTCTTCCAGAACACCCTCTACGGCGGCCCGCCCGACGGCCGCAGCGGCAACCTGCGGCTCTCCATAGGCAACAACCTGGAGATAAAGGTGCAGAACCCGTTCGACACCGCCGCCGAAGTGAAGAAGGTGGCCCTCATCGAGAACCTCACCCTCGCCATGGGCTACGACCTCGCCAAGGACTCGCTCAACCTCAGCAGCCTCTCCGTCAGCGGCCGCACCACCCTCTTCCGCAACCTCGTGCTCAACTACACCGGCTCCTTCAGTCCTTACGTCATCGACACCCTCGGGCGTATGCACGACGAGCTCCTCTGGAACACCGAGCACCGCCTCTTCCGTATGGAGAACAGCACCTGGAGCACCCAGCTCTCCTACAGCCTCAACAACAACACCTTCGGTGGCGGCGGCGCGACACAGGGACGTCCCACCACCACCCTCGTGCAGACGCCCAGCGCCATACCTATCCCCATACTCCTCGGCGGCTACGCCGACTTCAGCGTGCCCTGGAACGTCAGCTTCAGCTACACCTACAGTCATGTCGACCACTACGTCGCCTCCCTGATGGATATACAGAGCGAGACCATCCAGAGCATCACCCTCTCGGCCAACGTCAACCTCACCAAGAACTGGCGCATCGCCATGAGCACCGGCTACGACATCAGCAACGGCGGCATGTCCTACACCTCCATCGACATCTACCGCGACCTCCACTGCTGGGAGATGCGCTTCAACTGGGTGCCCTTCGGCTACTACAAGAGCTGGTTCTTCCAGATCAACATCAAAGCCGACGCACTCCACGACGTGAAATACGAGAAGAAACAGACCTACCTGGAGAACAACGGATACTATTCTTATTAGAAAACAATTAAACCCACAATATTAAACAGTAAAGGAACAGCCATGAACAGTGGTGAAACATTTGTCTTAACTCCTTATCTCCTGTCTCCTTAACTACTAGAAAAAAGAATATGGAAAACAACAAGCTATACTATTCCATCGGCGAGGTGGCCGAGATGCTGGGCGAGCCCCAGTCGGTGCTGCGCTTCTGGGAGACCGAGTTCCCGAGCCTGCAGCCCGTGAAGAACAAACGCGGCGTGCGCAGCTACACCGAACACGACATCAACCTGCTGAGGCGCATCCGTCACCTGACACGCGACTGCGGCTACACCCTCGACGGCGTGCGCGAGCAGTTGCGGGTGCGGGCCATCGACGACCCCAAGCAGGAGGTCGTCAACCGCCTCACCGAGGTGCGCAAGTTCCTCGTCGACCTCAAAGAACAGCTTTAAAAGCTGTCAACTACAATTCCATCAACTTTAGGAAGGCCGCCGGCACGGGGGTCTCGAACTTCAGCCGCTTGCCGGTGACGGGGTGCGTGAAGCAGAGACGGAAAGCATGCAGACAGAGGCGGCTCACGGGCGAGAGATCCTCCTTGTAGCCATACATCGGGTCGTGCACCACAGGGTGCTGCAGGTCGCGCAGGTGCACTCGTATCTGGTTGCGGCGGCCCGTGTCGAGTTTCAGCTCCACGAGGCTGTAGCGGCGTGAGGTCTGCTTCACCTCATAGTGCGTAATGGCCAGCTTGCCGCCGTTGTCGGTGGGCGACGACAGCACGCAGTATTCGCCGTCGGTGAACCAGCTCCTCACCTCCCCTTTCGGCGGCTCTATATGCCCCCAGGCCACCGCCACATAGCGGCGGTCGAAAACCATCCCCTTCCAGTCCTCCTCGAACTTCTGGCTTACCTCCTTGCTCTTGCTGACCACCATCAGGCCGCTGGTGTCGCGGTCGAGGCGGTGGACGATATGGGCGTGGCAGCGCTGGTGGCTGGCCTCGAGGTATTGGTTGAGCACCGTGATGACCGTCTTGTCGTTAGGAAACTTGCTATAGCTCAGCAGCCCCTCGTGCTTGTTAACAACCATTAGGTGCTGGTCCTCGTAGACGATGTCGAGGTCGCGCGGCCGCAGGCGGTCCTTGCCGGTGGCTTTCTCGATGCTCACCTTCATGCCCTTCTGCAAGGGGAAATTGAACTGGCTGGTGCGGCGCCCGTCGACATAGACGTTGTGGGCCAGCAACTCCTTCACCTTCGTGCGACTGCTGTCGGGCATTATCTCCTGTAAGAACGCCAGCAACTCCTTGGGCTCGCTGACGGTATATTCATTCTGTTTCATTGTCTGTTTTTTCTTGACGGTGTCTATCATAAAGAACACATTCTTGCCCTTTCTTAGCGGGAATTTGCGAACCGCTGGCTGAGCTGCTCGAATAAAGCGGGGACTATCGAGTCGGTGCCGTTACCCCTGCCGACCCTCACCATAATCAGGTTCTTGTAGGGGTTGACATACAGCACCTGGGCGTATATACCCAAGGCGTAGTAGCCGTGATATTCCGCCTTTGTGAAGGCTTTGCCTTCGTTGCTCAGGTTGTACCAATTGAAGTGATAGCCGTCGTTGTCGGTGTTGTACTCGGTGGATTGGCGTATCCACTCCTCGCTGACGATGCGCTTGCCGTCCCACACGCCGCGGTTCAGATAGAGGCGGCCTATCTTGGCAAGGTCTTTCATGGTGAGCGTGACGCCGCCGAAGGCATGCGCCATATCGTGCCGACGGCTGTCGACGTTGACCAAGGCCGGCGACTCCATCTGTAGCGGCTGCCAGACCTTCTCACTGAGATAATCGGCATAACGCTTGCCTGTGGCACGCTCGATGACCACCCCCAGTATCTGCGATGTCATGCTCTCGTAGCGGTGGTCTGTGCCTGGCTCGCAGCGGAACTCCAGCCCCCGGATCTGTCGCATCAGGTGGTGGCCATAGTTCAGCCGCGCCATCGCGTTAAGGCGCTTCAGGTCTTTCAAGGTGAGCGAATAGGTGTCGTCGAAGTCCAGGCCACTCCGCATGTCCAGCAGATGCCGGAGGGTGAGGTGCTGCCACATCGTGTCGCGCTTCGTCAACTCCGGCAGATAGCGGGTCACGGGGTCGTCGATGCTGTGGATGTAGCCTTCGTCGACGGCGATGCCGCATAGGAGCGAGGTGATGGACTTGGAGACGGAGAAGACAGTGGCCAGACGGTCGGCGGAGAAGTCGCCCCAGTAATGCTCATAGACGATGCTGTCGTCTTGGATGATAAGCACACCCTGCGTCTGTGACTTCCTGTTCAGAGCCTCCAGAAAGGTGATGTTCTCGCAATAGTATGGCTGGGAATAGAAATGCAGCGTGTCTATCCATTCAGCTTTCACGGTGGCGACAGGGAAACGGAACACCTCCGCGCCGTTGGCAATGGTGTCGTGGGCGTGGTGCTCGAAACTATATATATCAGGGCCACCCGCGCCGTCGACCACCAAGCCCCTCACCACCGCACACGAAGACAGAAAAGCGGTGCTGATGACAAGCATGACAACCCTAATGACAATGCGGGGTCGACTAATCTTTGAACGGCAGTCAGCAGTATAGTTCATGCTTTATTAAGGTCACATAATTTGTTTCACGTGAAACGTTGTTTTTGCAGCGTTATCAACAATTCGGGTCGTACAAATCAACAATCTCGTAGGGGTTTCCTATTTGCGAGATGAACTTCAGCATGTCGTCGCGCGTAATCACCAGCGAAGCGTGGTTGTCGTTGGGGTGGAAGCTGACTTTTTCGGCATTCAGGAGGTTGCGGTCGATGAACAATGTAACCTCATGGTTGGCGTCGTTTACAAGTGTAAACAACGACACGCTGCCAGGCGTCACGCCGAGGTAGCGCATCATGCGTTCGGGGCTGGCGAAGGAGAGCTTGCCTTGGTGCAGGCGGTGCTCCATGTCATGGATGTCCATAGGGTAACGCGAATCCATGATGACGAGGTAGTGGCGGTTGCCCTTGTGGTTGCGGAAGAAGAGATTTTTACACAAGGTGGTACCCTCGCCACGGTAGAATTGGGCGGCAATCTCGATGGTCGGCGCCTCGGGGTGCTCGTAGTAGTCGAACGGTATCCCCATGCGCTCCAACGCTTCGTACACTTGCGGCTGGCCTATCATAGAATCAACCATAGTCCCACTCATAGTCTTCATCCACCTTGAGCACCTCGTTCAGCGGCTTGTCCTCCGGCTTTTCCACCACCGCAATCATGCCCTCGATGGTGCGCTCCTTGTCGTCGCCGCATGCCGTCCAGCAATGCTCGCTGTCGAAGGAGAGGATGTTCTTGGTGTCGAGGTGATGGGTTTTGCCACAGTAGCGCACATCGGCCTCATTGCCGTCCCATGCCGTCACCTCAGCCTCTTCGTCATCGTTTGTAGCATGAGGGATGTGTATCTTCATGCCCACCTCGGGGACAAAATACTTGATGCGCTCGCTCCGGCCGGTGGTTATATCCTCGAAACGGGTGCGGGACTTCCAGTAAATACTCAATACTTTCATAACGTTTTTATTTTATTTGATGATACCTAGCTGACGGCTCATGTTGAGCATACGGACGATGGGGCGTTTGGCGGCCTCGATCATCTCGGGGCTCATCAGTATCTCAGGCTGCTCGTCGCGGAGACATTTGTACAGCTTTTCGAGGGTATTGAGTTTCATATAGGCGCAGTCGTCGCAGGCGCAGCTCTTGTTGTCGTGCAGAGTGATGAACTCCTTGTCTGGATTTTCGCGCTTCATCTCGTAGAGGATGCCCGTCTCGGTGGCCACGATGAACTGCCGGGCGTCGCTGGCCTTGATGTAGTTCAGCATAGCCTTGGTGGAGCCGATGAAGTCGGCCACCTTCAAGAGTGCTGGGTTGCACTCGGGGTGCGCGATGACGGGAGCGCCGGGATGTGCGGCCTTGAGCTGCAGCACCGCCTCGGCCTGCATGGCGTCGTGCACGGTGCAGACACCGTTCCAGAGCAGCATCTTCCGGCCCGTCACCTGGTTGATGTAACCGCCGAGGTTGCGGTCGGGGGCGAAGATTATCTTCTGCTCCTCGGGCAGCGAGCGCACCAGCTTCTCGGCATTGCCGGAGGTGCAGATAAGGTCGCTGAGGGCCTTGATTTCGGCGCTGCAGTTGATATAGCTGATGACCATGTGGTCGGGATGCTGGGCCTTGAAAGCGGCAAACTCGTCGCCCCTGCAGCTCTCAGCCAGCGAGCAGCTGGCCTCCATGTCGGGCAGTAGCACTTTTCTCCCCGGATTGAGGATTTTGGCCGTCTCGGCCATGAAGTGCACTCCGCAGAAGACGATGATGTCGGATTCGGTACGCTGGGCCTCCTGCGCCAACGCCAGGCTGTCGCCCACATAGTCGGAGAGTTCCTGTATCTCGTGCCGCTGGTAGTAGTGCCCCAGGATGACGGCATTCTTTTCTTTCTTTATTCGCAGTATCTCCTGCTTGAGTTCGTTGTCGGTCATAAATCAATGATTTTTGACGGTGAAAAGATTTTACTTAATGCGCTGTGGTGCTCTGGGCGCTGCCCGAAGTGGTGGGGGTGGCGCCGATGTAGTAGCCGTGCCAGCTGGTGCCGCCATTGAAGGTGGAAGAGGTCCAGTACTGGTAGCTGCCGCTGGTCACCTCGGGACAGGAGAAGACTATCCTGTTGGCTCCCCCGCCGCCGCCACCTCCCGGAGGCGGTTTGGCACCCGGATCGGTGTAATTCTCGATGAATCCATTGCCTGTAGGCGTGGTGCTTCTGTACATCAGCAGCACGTCGCCGGCGCTGTTCTTTATCGTGAGGCCGGAACTGGCGTTATTGCTTATCTGGAGGTATTTCTGCGAGCCGCTGACGTTGGGAGTGTCCCAAGCTCCCATATTGCCGCCCTGGCAGACGACGATGCCGCCGTTGAGGTAATAATGGCCGCCGGCATCGGTGGCAGCATCGATACCCACCTCCTGGCCTTTGACGATGATGAGGCCGCCGTAGATATTGGTGTTGCCGTTGCAGTCGATGGCATCGTTGCCACGCGAATAGCACCACACCTTGCCACTGTTAATCTCCAAGTAATTGGCGGCATTGAGGGCGTCGTCGTAGGCGTTGGCTTCGATGACACCACCGTTGATGAAGAGGCTGTCCTTGCTCTCGATGGCCTCGCCATTGGGGTCGCCGGAGGTCTGTGAACAGTAGGCGCCCACATGGCCACTGTTGAAATAGATATTGCCCTCTATCTTGATACATTTGGGCAAACCTTTGAAATAGTCTACGCTGCTGCCGCCCCAAGGACCGCCACCGCCGCCGACAGCGTTGACGGGCGCGCCGCTGGTCTGCACATAGAGGTAGATAAGGTCGTCGTCAGCACCCACACTGCCCACGATGAGCTTGCCGTCGGCCTTCAGGCCGCGGCCGCCCTTACCGGTGCTGCGGGCGTCGATATGGCCGGCATTGATGATGATATTGCTGTCGGCGCTGATACAGGTGCAGGCGTAGCCGTCGAGGGCGCTGGTGCCCGTGCCGCCGACCGCCAGGCCCGCGCCAGCGGTGGTGAGAAGGGTGTGGCCGCCGTTGAAGACGATGTCGTAGTCGCTCGAGAGACAGCGGCCGCCGGCATTGGAGGCGGGACAGGTAACTGTGAGGTCGCCACCATTGACGATGATGTTGCCCACCATCCCTTCTTCGGCATCGCCGGTCTTGATGCCGGTGCAGTAGGAGAAGTCGTAGCCTGTGGCATAGGTGGCAGCGGTGTCGATGACCACGCTGCCCGAGGCGGTGATATCCAAGCTGCCGCCATTCATCACGAAGTCCATATCGGTCTTGATGCCTTTCTTGGTGTCGGCGGTGACGCTGATAGCGATGCTGCCGTTATTGACGACCACCCCACGCTTGCCCTGCAGGCCGTTGGCATAAGAGGAGGTGACAGAGAGGCTGCCCGAGCCCTGCACGGTAATGCTTCCCTTGCCGTACACCACCGATTTGTCGACATTGCTGTCGGCATCGGCGAAGCTGTTGACTGTACCTTCCACCAGGTGCAGCACAGCGTTCTGGTTCTTGTCGATGTTGATGGCAGCACAGCCGGAGGAGGTGAGGTTGACGCCATCGAGACGCAGGATGACGGGTGTGCTGAGCTTGTTGAAGAGCAACCAGCCGTCGCTGCTGGTGCCGCTGAGGTTGTAGATCACATTGGACAGCGTGGTGGTGGTCGACTTCACGGTGACGTGACCGCCGGCGGTGGTGATGGTGATGCCGTCATTGGCGTAGGGGTTGGTGACCGTGGCCGACGCACCGTTCCAGACGATGTTAATCATCTGGGTGGTGTCTACAGCCGTCGAGTCACCGATGATGGTGGTGTCGCCGTCGGCCACCATGGCGAAGGTGAGGCTGTCAATCTGGTTGGCGGGACGACTCCAGGTGGCGTCGCTGTAGTACACCGTCACATAATGGTCGGCATTGCCTTTGATGCTGTCGATGCCACTGGTGGGCGTCTGGAACACCTTGCTGCCAGCAAACCAAGCCTGCATGACGCGGGTTTCGTTCTGGGCGTTGACGGAATTGAAAAATGAGAATTGTAAAACGAAAAGCAGGCTAGCACAAGCCAATATAAGTATTCTTTTCATGACTTGTCTCTCCTATAATTGTTTTACCATTTTAGCCACTCGGTCGCCACAACGCAGGATATAGACTCCTTCGGGCAGGTGGTTGATGTTTACAATTGTACCGTCGGCGACCGATTGCTCCATCAATTTGATGCCCGCGGTGCTATAGATGGTCATTGTCTGAGGTTCGCTGCCGATGCCTCGCAACGTGATGATATCGCTAGCAGGATTGGGAACCAATTCAAGACTCTCAATATTCTGAATGTCGGCAATGCCAGAAACATACTGGAAAGTAATCATCTGGATGTCGTCCAAGGCAAATATTTCGCCATTGAGCGTCAAACTGTCGTTATGGAAATAGAGACCATTGTTCTCGTCAAGCACTACAGCTGGGCCTCCATTAATCTGCACACTCACTCCTTGGGCATACAGTATACCGCCTGAAAGCAGTAGTAAAACTAAAAAAGAATATACCCTTTTCATTTTATGGAATTATTTAAAATAACTTTTGCAAAAGTAGAAAAAAAATTCCAACTACCAACACCTAAGAATATATTTTTTTTAATTTTTTATTTCTTTTTTGTTCTTTTTTATGGGTGTTAATTTGGTTGATAAGTGATGTAAGAGAAAGAATGATAATATTTTTATCCACCCTAATTAACAATGAATTAAACATCGAAACAAGTTAATTACTAGTGATTTGTTTGTTTTATAAACAGAGAGTTGAAACTTAATCAAACAAGTGAATGTTAAATTCAGAAAAGTGCAGTTACGAAGTGATAATTTTGTTGAAACCGTATTTGAAAAACGGCTTCTTTTCAACAGTTCTTTTTTATCAACAAGGCTATTGACAACGATTAACAATAAGGTTAACCCTGCTTTGTTGAAAAGTAGCCAAGGTGTAATCCATTATTTAGTTGTACCTTTGCAATTGGAAAAAATATGTTCATTATGAAAGAGATCATCCCTATCGCCTGCGACCATGCAGGTTATGAATTGAAACAGAAAGTGATGGAACATCTCAAGGCTCGTGGCCTGGAGGTGAAAGATTACGGCACCTATTCCACCGACAGTTGTGACTATCCCGACTACGCCCATCAGGTGGGGTCGGCGCTCAACAAAGGAGAGTACCGTCGCGGTATCGTTATCTGCGGTTCGGGCAACGGTGTGCAGATGACTGTCAATAAATACCCCCATGTGCGTTGCGCCCTCTGCTGGACGCCCGAGATAGCCCACTTGGGCCGTCAGCACAACGATTGTAACTGCATCTCCATCCCGGCGCGTTTCATCAGCGAGGAGACAGCGCTGCAGATTGTCGACGAGTACCTCAACACCGAGTTTGAAGGCGGCCGTCACACCCGACGTGTGGAGAAGATAAGCCAGCTGCTGTGATGGATATATTACTGGCCAAGCAGCTCTTCTCCTGCATCGACAACACGACACTCAATGCCACCGACAATGAGCCGTCGGTTGAGGCGTTCTGCCGCAGAACCCTGGAGATGACGGTGGACGGCCGTCAGGTGGCAGCGGTGTGTGTCTATCCCCGCTGGGTGGCGTGCGCCAAGCGTACGCTGGCGGGCAGCGCCATACGGGTGGCGTCGGTAGCCGGAGCTTTCCCTCACGGCCAGCTGCCGTTGGAGTTGAAGGTGGCTGAGGTAAGACAGGCCATCGCCGATGGCGCCGACGAGATAGACATTGTCATCAACCGGGGACTGCTGCTGGCAGGCGACGACGACGGCGTCGTATGCGAGATACAGGCGATGAAACAAGCCTGTGGCGACCACCACCTCAAGGTCATCCTTGAGACCGGCGAGCTGCCCTCCCCAACCCTCATCGCCAAAGCGGCACAGCTGGCTATCGACGGCGGCGCCGATTTCATCAAGACCTCCACCGGCAAGATAGGCGTGGGAGCTACCCTCGAGGCTGCCGAAGTGATGTTAAATGTCGTTAAAAGAAACGTTAATTTTAACAAAAAAACAATCGGTTTCAAGGCCGCTGGAGGCATCCGAAAGCCCGAAGAAGCCATGGCCTACGCCCTGTTGGCTAAAAAAATAATGGGTGATGATTATGTTAATAATCAGTCTTTTAGAATAGGTGCGAGCAGTCTTACAGAGGGTTTGTTTTCAATTTTAACAATTTAAATTACCGTTAATTCGGAAATTTTTTGTTTCTTTGCACTTTAGTTTAAATGTTAAAATTTTATGAAACCACTTAGACAAAAGTTAGCTCAATACACCTATCCCCAGGAGATGAGAGCCCTGGGTATTTATCCTTACTTCACTCCTATCTGCAGCGAGCAGAACACCGAGGTGTACGTCAAAGGTTACGACCACCCCATCCTGATGTTCGGTTCCAACAGCTACCTCGGTCTCACCAACGACCCGCGTCTGAAAGAGGCCGCCAAGAAAGCCATCGACAAGTACGGAACCGGTTGCGCCGGCTCGCCGTTCCTCAACGGCACGCTGGATATCCACATCCAGCTGCAGGATGAGTTGGCGGAGTTCCTCGGTAAAGACGGCGTGATGCTCTTCTCGGCCGGCTTCCTGGCCAACAGCGGAGTGATTCCCAATATCTGCGGTCGCGGCGACTACTTGTTCTACGACGAGCGTGTGCACGCCAGCATCATGGAAGGCCGTCTCATCACCATTGCTTCCACGCAGAAATATAAGCACAACGACATGGCCGACCTTGAGCGTGTGCTCGCCAAGGTGCCTGTCGAAGCCTCCAAGTTGGTCGTCACCGACGGTGTCTTCTCCATGGAAGGCGATGTGGCACATGTCGACAAGATGGTGGAGATCTGCAACAAATACAACGCCACCTTGATGGTCGACGAGGCCCACGGCCTCGGCGTCTTCGGCCGTGAGGGCCGCGGCACCTGCGACCACTACAACATGCTCCCCGAGGTCGACCTGGTCATGGGCACCTTCAGCAAGAGCCTCGCCTCGGTGGGTGGCTTCATCGCCGCCGACAAGGACACCATCAACTGGATGAAGCACAGCGTACGTCCCTATATCTTCACCGCCAGCATCACGCCGGCCAGCACGGCTTCCGTGCTCGAGGCCTTGCACATCATGCGCAGCGAGCCCGAGCGCAACGCTGCCCTGTGGGACAACCAGCGCTACGCCCTCAAGGCCTTCAAGGACTTGGGCTTCGAGATTGGCAACACCTCCACGCCCATCATCCCCCTCTTCATCCGCGACAACGTCAAGACGTTCTCCATCACCCACGACCTGCTGGTCAACGGTGTCTTCGTCACCCCCGTCATCTCGCCCGCCGTGCCTAGCAACGAGACCCTCATCCGCTTCGCCCTCATGGCCACACACACCCATGAGCAGATAGACACCGGAGTGGAGAAGATTTACAAGGCCTTCAAGAAACAAGGCTTGTTTTAAGGGTTGGTAGACAGGAGTTAAGTAGACAGGAGTTAAGACAATTGTTTATGGCTGACATTATTGTTAAAACTGTAGCAAGCCGCAGAGACCTGCGCAAGTTCATCGCGTTCCCCAACAAGCTCTTCAAGGATGTGCCCAGCTACATCCCGGCGCTCGACTTCGACGAGATCAACCTGCTCACCGACAAGAACCCGTCGCTGGAACACTGCTCGCGCGAGCTCTTCCTGGCCTACCGTGACGGCAAAGTGGTGGGCCGTGTGGCCGCCATCATCAACCGTACCGTCAACGAGCACTGGAACAAGAAAGCCGTGCGCTTCGGATGGTTCGACTTCATCGAGGACTACGAGGTCTTCACCGCCCTGCTCGACAAGGTGGTGGAATACGGCAAGGCCAACGGCATGGAGGAGATAGAAGGCCCCTTCGGCTTCACCGACATGGACAAGGAGTGCTGGGCCATCGACAACTTCGACGCCCGCCAGAATATGTCGACCCTCTACAACCCCGAATACTATGTGCGCTTCATCAAGCGTGCCGGCTACGAGATAAAATGCCGCTGGCAGCAGTACTCCATGCAGGCCGACCAGCCTGTGCCCGACAAGGTGGCCCGTCTCAACAAGCTCATCATGGAGAAGTACCACCTCCATCTTGTCAAGGTGAAGCACCGCAAGGAGCTCATTCCTTATGCCTGGCAGTTCTTCCACGCCATCAACGACTCGTTCAAGGACCTCTACGACTTCGTCCCCATGACCGAGCGCGAAATCAAGGTCTACATCAACGAATATTTCCCCTTCGTCAATATGGACTTCGTGCAGTTCGTCGTCGACGAGAACGACAAGCTGGTGGCTTTCGGCCTCAGCATCCCCGACCTCACCAAGGCCTATAAGAAAGCCAACGGCAAACTATTTCCCTTCGGCTGGTACCATATCCTGCACGACCTGAAGCATTTCGACACCATCGACCTGCTGCTCAACGGCGTGCTGCCCGAATGGCAGAAACGTGGCGTCCACAGCATCTACTACTCCGACATGAACGAGTCGGCAATCAAGTTCGGCGTGCACACCGCCTACACCAACCCCCAGATTATCGGCAACGAGGCCGTGAAGATTTGGGAGACGCAGTACCACACCACTCCGCTGATGCAGCGTGCCGTGTTCGGAAAATCCATTTAATCCCATTAATAATCAAATAAAATTGCAGCACTATGAAAAAGTTCAAATTTGCAGCACTGATTGTGTGCTTTGCGGCCATAGGCCTGATGTTTTCCTCTTGCTCAAAGAGTGAGGATTTGATTCTTGGCGTGTGGAAAGTTGTTAGAATAACTAACGGAGGTCAAACCGTCGTCTATAGTGACAGCGACAATTACACGTATGAATTCAAGGCCGACAATACTGTGACCATGAGTTACAGAGGCACACCTTCTGGCACCCTCACTTATTCCATCGAGGGCAATGCTCTCTACATCGATAACAATAAGAGCATCATTGAGACTCTTACCAAGAAGAAAATGATTCTCTCGGATCCCGATGATAGCAATAACACCATTGAATTCGAGAAGCTTTAAATATTTGCAGAATCAGATACACAACAGGCGGGCCGGAAGAAATATCCAGCCCGCTTTCTGTGTAGTAGTTGCGCCTATTTAAAAAAATTCATATTTTTTGTATCTCGATGTAAGATTTGGGTCAAAAAGTGGGTATTATATATGTAAAATGCGGCGAATTGTTGTCATATTGATGCTGATGCTCCTCCCGCGGGCGCTGGGGGCGCAGGAGGTGGTGACGTTGCAGGGACGTGTGACCGGCAACGGCAAGGGCGTACCCTACGCCACCCTGCAACTCGAGGGCACCTCGATAGGGGTGTCGTGCAACGACGTCGGCGAGTACACGCTGAAGGTGCCCGCCGGCCATGAGGACGACACCGTGTTGGTGCGCTCCATGGGCTATGAGAGCACCCGTCTGACGGTGGCCACGCTGCAGCGCCACAACCACGTGAGACTCAAGGTGCATGAGGTGCAGCTGCAGGAAGTCGAGGTGCAGAGCTACCGTGAAGGAAATCATCTGCTCAAGGCAGCAATCAAAAAGATACCTGATAACTACCACCGCAAGATGGCACGCAACACCTTCTTCTATCGTGACTGGCGGGCCGTTGACGGCGAGCTCTATATCTTCGACGAGGCGGTGATGGACGTTACGCGCCGTGGCTACTGCCACAACGACAATAAGCGTTTCTACCGCTTCGACCCCAACGCCCGTGAGATTACCTCCAATTATAAGTCCATCCTCCGCCACCGCCTGCTGGTCTACGACCGCCGTCTGCTGGAGCAGATGGTGGACAACGACGAGGGCATCGACGACCTGCTGTCGTTCGACGACAACGAGCTCTTCTTTGACCTTCTGGAGGCTCCCAAGGCCAACTTCGCCCTGGCGTTCAGGCTTCATTACTTCGAGCCGGTGCAGGAATTCATGGACAACGGCGTGCTCTATTACCTCGTGCGTTCCCGCGGCATCGGACGCTTCCGGGCCGCCGAGGTGACCTACGAGTACGTTATCCGCAAGAGCGACCTGGCCATCGTACGCATCAGTTCCGTCCAGCAGCCCCTGAGTATGCCGGCACCGTCCGAGTCGTGGGTCGGCGTGCACTACAACAAGCTCTATATCGAGGCCGACAGCTCGGCCTGGACCTACGACCTGCGCGACGGGCACTACACCCTCACCCACTACTATAACACCAGCCGTTACCGCCTCACCGCGCGCCTCGTCGGCGTGCCCGAGCAGCGCTGGCATCAGTGTGTCGACTGGACCCTGACCGACTTTGCCCTTACCGCCGGCAATACGCTGCCTGCCGACACCCTGGCCGTGCGCCCACAGACCCACATGGGTGCTTTCGGCCAGAGCGACTACAGCGGCGACTACTGGAAGCACTACAACAGCATCCCCATCGACACCCTCCCGCTGCGTTTGTTACAAGAAAAACTAACCCGCCATGAAAAGAAATAGCCTCATAGTTTTTGGCCTGCTGCTCTTGCTCGGCGGCAGCCATCTCCGTGCACAGCAGGCGCCCGACAGCGTCATCGTGATGGGCTCCGTGGTCAACCAGATGAGTGGCCGGCCCGAGCCTTTCAGTGTGGTGCGCCTGCTGCAAGACACCGTGGTCGTGGCCACGGCGCCCTGCGACGAGGAGGGCTGGTTCGGCATCCACGCCCTGCCGGCGGGACGTTACCTCCTCGAGGTGCAGACACGCGGCCTGACGCTCTACCAGGCCGACCTGGTGTTGCAGGAAAACGCCTCGCTCAACATCGGCGTCATCACCGACTCGCTGCGCCTGGTCAACCTCAGCGAGGTGAAGGTCGTCGCCCTGCGCCACCTGCTGGGAGGACAGCTCATCACCTCGAAAAAAGACTTCCGCCTCTGGGATTTCAGCTACCGCAGCGGCGACTTCCCGCGCGACGGGAATGCGTCGGTATGCGCGCCGGCGACATTGCACCCGTTGTTCGGCGACAGCCCTTGTGAGGGAAGCGGTGGTGGCGGCCGCTGCAAGCCCTCCAAGTACTTTGTTAAATATTACATGCAGAGCTACGGCCTCTCTGTCAGCTCGTACAACAGCGCCATGAAGAACGAGTTGCTCAGCGAGGGGCGCATCCGCGATGTCAAATACCCCGCGCCGGCCGACAGCACCAAGCGCAGATAGCCGATGAGGAGCCAGCAGGCATACACCGAGTTGCTGCGACGCCACCGCCCGCTGGTGTGGTCGCTCTGCTGGGCGCGTGCCCATGGCGACTACGAGCATTGCCGCGACCTGGTGCAGGAGGTCAGCCTCTCGCTCTGGGAGCACTACGGCCGCCTGCGGCCCCACGCCAACGCGCTGCAGGAGCGCGCCTGGGTGCTCTGGCACACACGCTCCGTGCTCGACCACCTGCACCGCCACCCCTCCCCCACCCTCGTGCCGCTGCCCAAAGAGATGCCTGTCGCCGAGGAGAACAGCAGCGAGACCCTCGACGACCTCTTGGCGCACCTCGGCGAGGACGACCGGAAGCTGGTGCGCATGCGCCTCGACGGCTACGAGGCCGAGGAGATAGGACGGGCGCTGGGCATCAAGCGTAACGCCGTCTACCAGCGGCTGCACCGCATCATAGAACGTTTAAGCAAGGAGATAAAATGAAAGATAACGACATACACAACCTGATTGACCGTCTGCAGGGCTTCGACGGCGACGAGCTGCGGCGCGAGATGACCGACGGCCTCGACGAGTGGTGCCGTCAGCGGCGCCAGCGCGACCGCATGGTGAAGCGCACCCTGCTGCTGGCGCTGCTCCTGCTCACCACCACGGCCATCGCCATGACGGCCCTGCCCATGCTGCGGCCCGCCAAGAGTGCCGCCACCGAGGCCGCCGCCACGCCCGAAGCGCCGGTCCCGCCCTCCGGCCCCGCCAGCGCGGCGGAGCCTGCCGACAGCGTCGTCGTAGGCAGGAGGGTCTCCGAGCCGGCGGTCGACTACTACTATACCGGCCTCGCCGAAGACGGCTATTCCGTAGCCTATGGCCACGACACACGCACCCTGACCTACACCCGCTACTCGGGCAGCCACCTGATACACTCCGTCATCCACGACTCGCCCGACATCTTCTCCACCGACACCGCCGAGGCCGACACCGCCACGCTGACGCCGCAGGACGACCTCCCGCTGGCCGCGCCTCGCAGCCAGGTGCCCTGCGACTTCCAGACCGTCAGCCCACAGGGCGACGCGCTCTACTATGTGGTTGTCGACAGCCTGAACCGGCATGTCAGCGTCCGCGGCGACGTGGCGCGCTGGATGGGACAGTCCATACGCTACAACACCGTCCTCCTGCTGCCCGACACCGTGGAGCACGAGGGTCTACGCTACGCCGTCACAGCCCTCGCCGACAGCGCTTTCATGGGACATGACGAGATAGAGAAGGTGTACATCCCCGCCACGGTGACGCACATCGGCGACAACGCCTTTGCCGGCTGCCTGGCGCTGCAGAGCCTCACCGTGCTGACGGCGGTGCCGCCCGAGGCCTTCCCGGCCTCCTTCGACAGGGTCGACGCACGGCTGCGCCTCACCGTGCCCTGCGGCAGCGGCAACGCTTACGCCAACGACGCCGAGTGGCTTTACTTCCGCAACATCATCGAAAACTGTCCCCACGCCACCCCCATCATCAGGGTCATCAGAAAACAATAATATACCCCCCAAAAACTCCTCCCCTAATCTAGGGGAGGGGGACCGCTCCTCCGGAGCGGTGGAGGAGTATAACAAACTGTGGAAGAGTTATAATACTAGGCCTTGTAATAATCCCTCAGAATCCCCACCATCTGGTTGCCGCTGAGGATGTGCTTGATGACCGTGGAGAGCCACTGCTCCTGGTTGGCCACCACGTTGCGCAGCGGCGGCTTCTTCATCTCCACCAGCTTCACGATGCGACGCGCCAGCACCTCGGGCTGCAGGCCGCCGTTCTCCTCCTTCTCGATGATGGCCAGCGAGCTCTTGAAGACAGGGCCGTAGTCGGGGTCGTCGAGCGACGCCTGGCTGTTCTTGCGACTGCCCGTGAAGCCCGTGGCGAAGTCGCCCGGCTCGACCATGCAAACACGTATGCCGAAGCGCGTCACTTCCGCCGCCAGCGCCTCGGTGAAGCCCTCGATGGCGAACTTCGAGGCCGAGTAGAAGCCCTGGTACGGCAGGCCCATCAGGCCGCCGATGGAGCTGAGGTTGATAATCTTTCCCTGGCGCGCCTGGCGCATGTGCGGCAGCACCGCCTGGCACATGTTCACGCAACCCATGAAGTTGGTGCCCATCTGCAGGTCTATCTCCTCCGCGGTGGCCAGCTCCAGGGCGCCACCGATGCCCATGCCGGCATTGTTGACCAGCACATCCACACGGCCCACCTCCTTGACGATGGACTCCACGACGGCGGCCGTCTGTTCGCGGTCGCGCACGTCGCACTGGCGGTACTTGATGTCGCCGTCAGCCATCTCGCGACGGCAGAGACCGTAGACCTTGTGACCCTTGGCGGCCAGCATTGCGGCAGTGGCCTTGCCGAAACCCGACGATGCGCCGGTGATGATGATTATCTTCTGCTCCATGGCTGTCAAATTTTTTGCAAAAATACTAACTATTTTCATTTTTTTCACCATCCTGTTCCAATTTTTGCAAAAAAATGTGTATTATATAAGTGAAAAGTGCTACCTTTGCAGCTGAAATGGAGCTCGACGAACAGGAAAGGATCTATGCCTTCTACACTGGCTTGGTGCGTCGCAACGCGTCGCTGATACGATGGCTCTGCCTGCGTGAGGCCCGTGGCGACCAGGCCCTCTGCGACGACCTGACGCAGGAGGCCCTGCTGGGCCTGTGGCTCCACCTCGACAGCTACCGCCGCGCGCTGCCTGAGTCAGTATGGATACGCTGGAAGGTGCGCACCATCCTCTATGCCTACCGGCGCCACCGCCTGCCGCCGCCCGAGCAGCTGGCCTTCGACGTGGCCGACAGCCTGGCCGAGGAGGCCTGCCACGCCCGCGAGAGCCTTGAGGAACTCACCGCCTATCTTACCCCCGACGAGCGCGCCCTCATCCAGCAGCGCCTCGAAGGCTACTCCACCGCCGAAATCGCCGAGCGGCAAGGCACCACAGACAGCGCCATCTACAAGCGGATGGCCAAGGTGATGGAAAAACTGCGAATCATTAACGAAAAAATCAATAAACAATGAAAGACAAAGAAAACCTGATGGATGAACTGCTGACGAAGGCACAGCGCCAGTCGGCCTTGCGCGGCGAACTGCTGCAGCGGCACGACGCCCTGGTGCGCGAGGTGACGGGAGCCGACATTTGCGCCCCGCGGCGACACGCCGCAGCCCTCAGGGCCGTGGCGACACTGATCCTCTTTATAGTGCCGTCGGCGCTGGTGGCCGCCTGCGCACAGCCGTCCGACGAGTGCAGCGTGCGCACCGACCGTGAGCGTGCCGCCGTGCTGACCGATGTCAACCAAATACTGGAAAAATTATGAACCGACGTTACTGGCTGCTGGTGACGGCGCTGAGCCTCTTGGCTGCGCTGGTGACGCTGGCGGTGGTCCGACGACCCCGCACAGTGCCACTGAGCCAGTGCAGCGACGTCTACCTCCGCTACCACGATGCCCCAGGCATCCAGGCCGACTTTGTCAAAGACTTCCGCATCAACGACACCATTACCGTCGACGTCACCGTCCTCCAGGCCGCCGACAGCAACGGTTTTGCATCGATACTCACATACTTGGGCAGATCCGAAGAACACATCAGGTTTATCTTACAGAATCACGACCCAGAAGCACGTTTTGTTGGAGTCGTCGCAAAAAATGAATTACCGTCAATAGACGATAAAAACTGCCCAGAGGAAGACATTATAGCTTGTTTCCCCGCACGGAAATATGTTGCGGTCTTCCATGTAGTAACACAAGAAACATATGAATATATATTGTTAGGAAACCTTACAAAAACAATTAAAATCGAAACAAAATGAGAAAAAATGTAAAAGTGGTAGCATTGTGTACAGTGCTTGGAATTGCAACTGTAGGTTGTCAAAAAGAAACATTCGTATTAACGCAGCCAACAATAAGTGAAACGGCGGACGTGTACAACCTTTCATATAGTGTGGCCGGAACAACAGGTAGTTGCTCCATTTACGGAGAATCTGATCTTGATAACTTTCTCCGAAGCATGTTTGCTTTAGTTAAAGAAGGTTATCGCCTAAATATCTCTAATACGAGTACGAGAAGCATTTCTGCAAAAGAGGTCGTTGTTTATACCACCTATAGCGAAGAAGAAGCTATCAATTGGTCAAAAGACATGATACACCAAGGGTACGATGTGGATATTACGTATGATCCCAAAACGGGTATCTATACATGTACCGCTAGTCGGTAAGTTAAATAATATTAAATTCGCACCGCTCATGTCACAAAACGGCTCTTTTTTGGCTATTATTATATAGAAGCGCTACAGGATAATAAAGACATAAAAAATGTTAAATCCACACCCCTCTTTTCCTAAAAATAGCCTTTCAGGGGGTTATTATATTGATAGAGGAAAACCAACCATGAGGAAATTCACCTAGCCATGCCTCCGATGCGGAGGCCAAATAAAGAGGGTGCCTCGGGCAGGAGGAGTGTAAAATTGACGACGAAACGGCCTCCTGCCACCCGGCACCCATAGACATAGAACGTCGTCCTATGTTGCTATCCATAACGCAGCAGGACAAGAAATAGTATGTTATCAATTTATTATATTATTAAAATTTGATTAATTATGAAAACAAAAAATATTATTATTACATTAAGCGCCGCAACAGTGCTGGTTGTCGGCATCCTTGTCGCCTGCACGAAAGACAGACCCGTTAACACTACTATTATTGATAATGGGCAGAGTAATCTTTCTCCCAAAGATTATACAGGCAACCAGCAACTTTTATTTGATGCCACAAAATTTTATTGGATGAAATGTGATTCCGCTTATACGGACAATTCCATGACGTTCAAAACAGCTTGTGATAACGAAGATTACACGTCGTTCCTTGCCATTACAAATATCCCTGATTCATTGGTTGATTCCATCATTCACTTGGTTGGCACAGAACTGCAGTTATTCCTATTGGATAATCCCGAGTACGATTATTATTTGGATGAATGCGAAGACTGCAGGGGCCATATTTTAAGTGATTTTGGAGGATCTGTAAAAGAATATTGTGATATACTGGATGATATACAACAGTTAGACCCGGATTTTGATAGAGGCCAGTTGTTTTGTCTTCCTCCGTTTAATGAGTGCAAATGGCGTTGCTATAGAATGTTAGGGATGACAGAGTTGCAGGCACACATATGTTATATGCATTGCCTTTTGGAATTTAATATTACGACTGCAAGAGAATATTTCCAAGCTCTCTATGATTCTCTGTATGGTGAAGAACCTCTACCAAACCCTGACAATCTCTAAGAAAACAGTTGATATATAGTATATAATGATTAAAATCCGTATACAATGAAACACACAATCAGAAAGATTATGCCGATAGTGTTTGCGCTTTTGGCACTGACATTGGCGATGGCCTGCGAGCGTCCCGACCCGGAACCCGAACTGCCCCCTTCATCCGATACGGTGCCGGCAGCACCCGTTCCAACCAATGCTGACCTCATTCTTGGTCGCTGGCACCAAGACCTCCTCAACGGGCATCCGGTGAATGCGGCTACAGGAGACTTGGAATGGGATTTCCATGCCGACAATACAATGACACACTATGCAATAGACCCTGGAGATACTATTATACTCTATACAACGTACACGATTACAGAGGACTCTCTCTTCATCCAATATGAGTCGGGACCCAGCCATTGGCGTTTGGATGAACTGACTGACAGTCTGTTGATAGTCTATATTGTTCTAGGGGGAGAATACGGCCTTGTGCAATTCCACAAAATGTAGAATAGCATAAAGCAGAGATCTGTATCTCCGCTGACCTCTCTTTCCACATAAATGGCCATGAACAACCCTGAATTCGTATGAACGTGAATTATCGTAAATGACCCGTCAATTGTCGTAAATTTATTCTTGATAATTCACGGTCAATTCACGATAATTCACGTTTGACCCAACCTCCCGCCTGCGGCGAAATCCGTTGAAATTACACGAGAAGACCAAATGCAAACAACCAATAAAAACAACAAACATTATGAAAAAGACAGTTTTACTTATCGCAGTCCTGCTGTCCATAGGGACAGCCGCGGCGCAGGACACGCTGGTCTCAGCCTATCCCAAGAGCACCTATTTATGCAATGCCTGGCTCGACAGCGGCGGAATGACTTTGGCCAACTTCCCGACAGGTGAGTATTTGACGGCCAAATATTGCGACGCGGGGAAAGACACCCTCCATGTGTACGGTATCGCG
>JAGCVD010000034.1 GCA_017962545.1 Bacteroidales bacterium | reverse complement strand
GCCAGCTTGTACTGGTTCTCGAAGTACCACTTCACGGTGTTGAGGTGGAGCTCACCCTGGCAGCCGAGGATGACCTGGCGCAGCTCGCGGCTGTTCTCGAGCGTGAGGCTGCGGTCGTAGGTGACGAGGTCCTTCAGGGCAGCGCCGACCTTCTCGTCGTCGTTGCTGTTGGCGGCCTTCACGGCGACGGTGTAGATGGGAGTCGGGAACTCGATCTCGCAGACGGCGTCGTCGGTGTTCTTCGGGGTGGTGAGGGTATGGTTGATCTTGACGTCTTTCAGTTTGATGGTGCAGACGATGTCGCCGGCGCAAGCCTTCTCGACGCGCTGACGGTTGCTGCCGCTGCAGACGAGCACCTGGCTGACGCGCTCCTTGCTCTGGTTGCAGGCGTTGACCACATCCTGGGCTTCGGCGAGCTCGCCGTCGTAGATGCGGAGGTAGGTGATTTCACCGAGGTTCTTATCCTTGGCGCTCTTGAAGGCGAAGGCGACGGTGGGGTTGGCGCCGTTGCTCTTAAGTTCCTTGCCGCCTTTGGTCTTCTTGCAGTCGGCCACCTCGCAGGGGGCGGGGACGTTCTGGCAGATGAACTCGAGCAGACGGTTGACGCCGAAGTTTTCCTTGGCGCTGGTGCAGAGGATGGGGAAGAGGTCGCGCTTGTCGATGGCGAGCTTGAGGGCCTTGGTGAGTTCCTCGGCGGTGAGGTCGCCATTCTCGAAGTATTTCTCCATCAGTTCGTCGTCGGCAGCGGCGGCTTCCTCGACGAGGGCCATGCGCATCTCCTCGGCCTTGTCGGCGTACTCGGCGGGGATGTCGGCCTCGGTGTACTTACCGTCGGTGAAGGTGTACATCTTGTTGGCGACGATGTCGACCACCTGGTTGAAGCCGAGACCGGCGTTGGTGGGGAACTGGAGGACGGTGCACTTGCCACCGAAGAAGTCCTTCAGCTGGTTGACGGCGTCGTCGAAGTTGGCCTTCTCAGCGTCGAGATGGTTGACAACGAAGAGCATCGGGGTGTCGAGCTTGGCAGCGTAGCGGTTGGCAATCTCGGTGCCGACCTCGACGCCGCTCTGGGCGTTGACGACGACGACGGCGGCCTCGACCACGTTGAGGGCGCTGTCGAGCTCACCCTGGTAGTCGGCGAAGCCGGGTACATCGAGGATGTTCACCTTCTTGCCACCGAACTCGGTGTACATGAGGGTGTTCTCCACGGAGTAGCCGCGGTCGTGCTCGATGTCGCGATAGTCGCTGATGGTGTTCTTGCCGTCCACGCTGCCGCGGCGGTTGATGAGGCCTCCGCAGAAAGCCATAGCCTCGGCCATAGAGGTCTTGCCCGATTTGGCGCCGCCCACGAGGGCGATGTTACGAATGTCCTGAGTCTGATAAATTTTCATTGTTTAGTATTTTTATTTATTTCTATTATCTTTCACATTGTGAGTATGCTACACGTCGTCGAACCCCTGTCCGGCGACGCGAAACGCGGAGGCAAAGATACGAATTATTTTGATACCGCGTAAGGAAATAATAATCGGTTCTTTTATTTTTTGTATATTTGCATCACTTAATACCTGCGTTAATGGTCGGGTATTGTGTTGTATTATAGTTGAATAAATGAAAATGTTGATATGAAGAAAAGTATTCTTTTGGTTGCAGTACTGCTGATGTCAGTTGTTGTGATGGCCCGTCCGGTCGACGCCACCACTGCACGCCGTGTGGCCGAGGTCTTTCTGGGCGCCCAAGGCATGCGCAACACCGCCGCGCTTGTCGACGTGACCGCCGAGACGCCGTTCACGGAGTTCTATGTCTTCGCTTCGCCCGAAGGCGGCTTTGTGCTGGTGAGCGGCGACGACTGTGTGATTCCGGTGCTGGGTTACTCCACCACCTCGCGCTTCGAGACTCAGGACATCCCCGAACATATCCTCGCATGGTATGAAAGCTACGAGAAGGAAATCAGCAAGGTGGCGGCCAGCGCCCAGCCGTCGGATGCCGACGGCCAATGGAAGATGCTGCTGGCCGGCGCGGTGCCTCCTGCGCCGCTGACGACGGCGGTGAGCCCCATGCTGACCACCACATGGAACCAAGGCAACTACTACAACACCCTCTGTCCTTACCACGACAGTACGGCGGCACGCTCGGTGACGGGCTGTGTGGCCACCGCCACGGCGCAGGTGATGAAGTTCTGGAACCATCCCGCCACAGGTTACGGCAGTCATACCTACACCAGCACGCGCACCAAGAACGGCATCACCTATAACTTCCCCAACCTGACGGCCAACTTCGGCGCCACCACCTACGACTGGAACAATATGCCCAACGCGCTCACCGGCGTCAGCAGCGCGGCGCAGGTCAACGCTGTGGCGACGCTGATGTACCATGTGGGTGTGGCCGACGAGATGAGTTACAGCCCTGTGGCCAGCGGCGCGCATAACTATAACCGAGGCTCCCTCAGGGCGTCGTCGCAGACCTCGCTGATGAAATATTTCAAATACCGTTCCGATATGGCGGCCATTGCGAGGGCCGACTACAGCGACGACGAGTACAGCGCCTTGCTGCGCGCCGAGTTGGACCAGAACCGTCCCATCCTTTATTCGGGCAGCCACACCTCGGGAGGCCACAGCTTTGTGTTCGACGGCTACGACAACAGCAACAGGTTCCACGTCAACTGGGGCTGGGGAGGCTCGCACGACGGTTATTTCATGATGGGGTCGCTCAATCCCGGCACAGGTGGCATCGGCGGCAACGGTAGCGGTACCTATAACATGGATAATGTGGTTCTCATCGGCATACAGCCCAACGACGATTGGAGCACCACCGCCACCACCACGGTCGCCGTCAACGCCGACTTGATGCGCGGCACCGTCAGCGGCAGCGGCGTCTATGCTTTCGGCGACACCGTCACCATGCTGGCCATGGCTGCCGACGGCTACCGCTTCAGCGGCTGGAGTGACGGCTGTAAGTTCAACCCCCGTGAGATTATCGCCACCGGCGGCAGCTACACCTTCACGGCCGTCTTCGATGCCCTGGAGGGCGACACGCTGCATTATTGTCCAGGCAACTATCAGATTACCAGCTACGGCTACGGCTCTTCGGGCGGCAACAACTACTGGGGTATCCGTTTGCCCTATATGGTGCTGGGTAATGTGGATACACTCAAGGCCGTTCAACTCTTCGTGGTCGAAGCTGGCACTTACGACGTGACAATCTACACGGGTTCGGGTCACACCAACGTTGCGGCCGCCGATACGGTGACGTTTACCAGCGACGATGAGGACCAGTGGAAGACCGTCACCCTCACCACCCCCGTGGTCGTCGACGCCGATATCTGGATTATCTTCCATTACTATGGTTCTGGCTATCCGCAGTCGGCCACCTACTACGGTGGCGCTGCAGGGTCGTTCATCGCCGGCAGCAACTTTGAAGACAAGAGCAACAGCCGCAAACTCTCGGCGATGGTGAAGGGCATCTTCGTCGGTATACCGCGTTACACGGTGACGGCGGAGAGTAACAACACACAATGGGGAATCGTCTATGGCGGCGATGTTTATCGTGAAGGCGAGACGGCGACGCTCATGGCGGTGCCCACCACAGGCTACCGTTTTGTGAAATGGCAGGACAACGACAGCAACGCCATCCGCGAGGTGGTCGTGACTTGCGACACATCCTTCACCGCCACCTTCGAGGCGAAACCGCAGGAAGGTATCGACGATGTGGATATGACGGGCCTCCAGCTCTATCCCAATCCCGCCAGCGACCATATCACCATTGTGCTGAATGAGGCGCTTGGAATTGAGAATGGGGAATGGCTGACGGTGCTTGATGTCACTGGCCGTACCGTTCTGGCGCAGCCGCTTGCCCCAACTGCCAGCCAGACACTTACCCTCGATGTCAGCACCCTCGCCGACGGCCTCTATTTTGTGAGACTTGGCGCTCATCACGCATCACTTATCATTCATCACTAATCACTATGCGTTACGAAGTAGACTTCCTGGTGGTCGGTTCCGGTATTGCCGGCCTCAGTTTCGCCTTGAAAGTGGCTCCCTATGGTAAGGTGTGCATCCTCACCAAAGGCGATGCCAGCGAGGGCTCGACGCGCTATGCCCAGGGCGGCATTGCGGCGGTGATGTACGACTCCGACTCGTTCGACAAGCATATCCATGACACATTGGTGGCGGGCGACGGTATCTGCGACCGCGAGGTGGTGGAGATGACCATCCGCGAAGCACCCGACCGCATTCGCGAGCTGGTGCAGTACGGCGTAGAGTTTGACCGTGTTCCGAACTCTGAACTCCGAACTCCGAACTCCGAACTCCGGTTCGACCTGCATCGCGAGGGTGGACACTCGGAGTTCCGCATCCTGCACCACAAGGACAACACCGGCGAAGAAATAGAGCGCGGCCTGCTCGAGGCGGCACGCCGTCATCCCAATATTGAAATCAAAGAGCGCCAGTTCGCCATCGACATCATCACGCAGCACCACTTGGGGCAGCGCGTCACCAAGCACACGCCCGATATCGAGTGCTACGGTGTCTATGCCCTCGACTGCGACACCAACCGCATCGACACCTATCTGGCCAAGGTAACCCTGCTGGCCACCGGCGGCATGGGCAACGTCTATTCAACCACCACCACGCCGGTCATCTCGACGGGCGACGGCGTAGCTATGGTGCACCGTGCCCGCGGTGTGCTCAGCGACCTGGAGTTTATGCAGTTCCATCCTACCTCGTTGTACAACCCCGCCGAGAAACCCGCCTTCCTCATCACCGAGGCCATGCGCGGCGCCGGCGCCGTGTTGAAAGACCGCGAAGGCAAGGAGTTCATGCAGAAATACGACAAGCGCCTCTCGCTGGCGCCGCGCGACATTGTGGCTCGCGCCATCGACAACGAGATGAAGCTCAGCGGTAAGGATTATCTCTACCTCGACGCCCGCGGCATCGGCAAGAAGCAGCTCATCGAGGGCTTCCCGACCATCTATGCCAAGTGTCTCAGCATAGGCATCGACATCACGAAAGACATGATACCTGTGCGTCCGGCGGCGCACTACCAGTGTGGCGGCATCAAGGTGGACCGCAACGGCGAGAGTTCCATCCACCACCTCTATGCCGCAGGCGAGTGCGCGTGCACGGGGCTGCATGGCGGCAACCGTCTGGCCAGCAACTCGCTGCTCGAAGCCGTCGTCTATGCCCACAATGCGGCGCAATCTGCTATCGCGCAAATCTCCTCTCCGAACTCCGAATTCCGAACTCCGAATTCTCAAATTCCCGACTGGAACGCCGAGGGCATGGTGCTCAACGAGGAGATGGTGCTCATCACGCAAACCAAGAAAGAGCTGCAGGAAATCATGTGGAACTATGTCGGCATCGTGCGCAGCGACCTGCGTCTGCAGCGCGCTTTCGACCGCCTGAACCTCATCTTCCGCGAGACCGAGGATCTCTACAACCGCAGCGTCCTCACCGAGCCCCTCAGCGAGCTGCGCAACCTCATCGCCTGTGCCTACCTCATCATCAAGATGGCTCGTGCCCGCCGCCAGAACGTCGGCCTGCATTACTCTCTTGATTTGTTGTAGAAATATTTAAAAAAATATTTTGCGTATTAAATTTTAAGTTGTATATTTGCCACATTGATCAAACAACAATTTATTCATTTAAAGTATTCTATATCATGAAAGTAAAAGAAATTATGGCCAACCTGGAGGCCAAGCATCCGGGCGAAAACGAGTACTTGCAGGCTGTCCGCGAGGTTCTGGAAACCATCGAGACTGAGTACAACAAACACCCCGAGTTCGAGGCTGCTAAGATCGTCGAGCGCATTGTCGAGCCCGATCGTATCTTCAAGTTCCGCGTCGTTTGGGTTGACGATAAAGGTAAGACCCAGGTCAACCTCGGTTACCGCGTGCAGTACAACGCCGCTCTCGGTGCCTATAAGGGCGGTCTCCGCTTCCACCCGAAGGTGAACGAGTCGATGCTGAAGTTCCTCGGCTTCGAGCAGATCTTCAAGAACAGCCTCACCATGCTGCCTCTCGGCGGTGGTAAGGGTGGTGCCGACTTCGACCCCATGGGCAAGAGCGACGCTGAAATCATGCGCTTCTGCCAGGCCTTCGTCTATGAGCTCTGGCGCAACATCGGTCCCGACCAGGATAGCCCTGCCGGTGACGTGGGCGTTGGTGGCCGCGAAATCGGTTACATGTACGGTATGTACAAGAAACTTGCCCGCGAGCACAGCACTGGTGCTCTGACCGGTAAGAGCTACGGCTGGGGTGGTTCCCTCATCCGTCCCGAGGCTACCGGCTTCGGCGCTGTCTACTATGTCGAGCGCATGGTGAAGCAGCAGAAAGACACCATGAAGGGCAAGAAGATTGCTCTCTCGGGCTTCGGTAACGTGGCTTGGGGTGCTGCCATCAAGGCCACCGAGCTGGGTGCCAAGGTCGTCGCTATCAGCGGCCCCGACGGTGTCTGCGAGATTCCCGATGGTATCAACAAGAAGATGATCGACTACATGCTCGAGATGCGTGCCAGCAACCGCAACAAGGTTGAGGATATGGCCACCAAGTTCCCGAAACTGGCCAAGTTCACTGCCGGTAAGAAGGCTTGGAGCGTGAAGTGCGACATTGCTATGCCCTGCGCTTTCCAGAACGAGCTCGATGAGAAGGATGCCAAGATGCTTCTCAAGAACGGCGTGAAATACGTCGCCGAGGTCTCCAACATGGGTTGCCAGCCCGCCGCTATCGCCGCCTTCCAGAAGGCCAAAGTGCCCTTCGGCCCTGGTAAGGCTGTCAACGCCGGTGGTGTTGCCACCTCTGGCCTCGAGATCTGCCAGAACGCTGAGCACCGCAACTGGACTGCTGAAGAGGTCGACAAGAACCTCCACACCATCATGAACAACATCTATGACATGTGCGTCGAGCACGGCAAG
>JAGCVD010000033.1 GCA_017962545.1 Bacteroidales bacterium | reverse complement strand
TCCACCTGCTTGGGGGTGCGCGGATTGGCGGGATAGGGGTTGTGCGCCCTCACGCACCACCTCCCGCGCCACATGTAACCCACGACGGTACCCAGCTTGCCGCTGAAGCCGCCCAAGTGTCCTCCTGTCTGCTTTGCCATTGCCCTATAGATTAAAGTTAATAACTACAGACCATAACGTAACTGACGACTTATTATTGCCTACTCGAGTAAATGTTTATAAATCGAGGATAAGTAGATAGGTAGGCGATAAGTAAGAGGGGATGGCGTGAAGGTACTGGGTTGATGGAAGTTGGGTATTGCCCGAAAGAGGACGTTTTGGCATTTTTTTGTCGCAAAAAGATGCCGTTTTACCGCCAGACAATAAAACCGTCGATTTCGCGTTTCTTTTTACAAAGAAAATCGACCCCAAATACACCATGAAAAAGATATTATTAATCTGTGCCGCCGTCTTCGCCATCGGAATGATGACCGGCTGCAAAGGCGGCGGTATGTCGGCTGAAGCTGATGAGGCAACGGTGAATGTGGCCGTCAACGACACCACAGCAAACAGCGACACGTGGAGCGACGAATGGATGCGGCTGTCGGAAAAGATGTGCGGAAACGATACGCTCCTCCCGGAAGAGTGGGCTTTCTTATTCGAGAATATCGACAAGGCGGACGGAGAATACTCCGAAAGCATGGGCTACTGCCTATATAAAAGTATGCAGTACCCCAGGTTCTTGGAGAATATGGAACTGGAAGGCCTCACCAAACTCTCTCCGGAGCGGCGGGAGCAGGTGCTTGAGAAAATGATGTCTATGCTGTCGATAGACATCATGGCGGAGAAACACACCTACACCTGGGCCGAATTTTCCGATGTCTTTTACGTTTTTGAAGGCTCCAAGGCCGCCGAGAGAGAGTTTGCAAGGATTATCGAAGAAAAGAATCCCCTACCTCCATATTTCGATTATTGTCCCCGGGAAGAATATCATTTGATAATAAAGGGTGCGTTAAGATACGACAAGAACAACGGTGGCAGTTTGGATTCGGCAATCCGGGAGTATTCCAGTGATATGATACCTGCTGATTCCATAAAAAAATGGTGGTATAGTGGAGAGTGAATGATAGCCGCCTGCAAGCTGCCGAAGCAAAAGAGGGGGCCGCGCTTCGCGCGGCCCCCTCTTTGTCAATTAACCAAAGGTTAGTAACTGCGGGCGAAGACGACGCGGCGGTGGCTGGGCTTGCCGCTGTAGATGCATTTGCCCTCCTCTTCGACGGCGTCGTAGGGGATGCAGCGGATGGTGGCCTTGGTCTCTTCCTTGATGCGCTCCTCGGTCTCGGGGGTGCCGTCCCAGTGGCAGAGCAGGAAGCCGTTCTTCTCAATCTCGACCTTGAAGTCGTCCCAGGTGTCGACCTTGCGGGTCATGCTGGCGCGGAAGTCGGCGGCTTTCTTGAAGAGGTTGGCTTGGATCTGCTCCATGAGGTCGTAGACATGGTCGGCGATGCCTTCGATGGGCATGGTGATTTTCTCGAGGGTGTCGCGGCGGCAGACCTCGCAGGTGCCGTTCTCGAGGTCGCGGGGGCCGATGGCGAGGCGCACGGGGACGCCCTTGAACTCGTACTCGTTGAACTTCCAGCCGGGCTTGTACTCGGGACGGTTGTCGTACTTGACCACGAGGCCTTTGGCTTCGAGAGCTTTCACTATGGGGGCGATGTGTTCGTCGAGCTGGCGCTGCTGCTCGTCGCTCTTGCAGATGGGCACGATGGCCACGTGGATGGGCGCGAGGCGCGGCGGCAGGACGAGGCCGTTGTCGTCGGAGTGGGTCATGATGAGGGCGCCCATGAGTCGGGTGCTGACGCCCCACGAGGTGGCCCACACGTATTCGAGCTGGTTCTGCTTGTTGAGGAACTGCACCTCAAAGGCTTTGGCGAAGTTCTGTCCGAGGAAGTGGCTGGTGCCTGCCTGCAGGGCCTTGCCGTCCTGCATCATGGCCTCGATGCAGAGGGTGTCGAGGGCGCCGGCGAAGCGCTCGTTGGGGCTCTTGTGACCTTTGATGACGGGGACAGCCATATACTGCTCCACGAAGTCGCCATAGACGTCGAGCATGCGGCGAGATTCCTCCTCGGCCTCCTCGCGGGTGGCGTGGGCGGTGTGGCCCTCCTGCCAGAGGAACTCGGCGGTGCGGAGGAACATGCGGGTACGCATCTCCCAGCGCACGACGTTGGCCCACTGATTGCAGAGGATGGGGAGGTCGCGGTAGGACTTGATCCAGTTCTTATAGGTACTCCAGATGATGGTCTCGGAGGTGGGGCGCACGATGAGCTCTTCCTCGAGCTTGGCGGCGGGGTCGACGACGACGCCGTTGCCGTTGGGATCGTTCATGAGGCGGTGGTGCGTCACCACGGCGCACTCCTTGGCGAAGCCCTCGACATGCTCGGCCTCGCGGCTGAGGAAGCTCTTGGGGATGAAGAGGGGGAAGTAGGCGTTGACGTGGCCTGTCTGCTTGAACATCAGGTCGAGCTGGTGCTGCATCTTCTCCCAGATGGCGTAGCCATAGGGTTTTATGACCATGCATCCGCGGACAGCGCTCTGTTCGGCGAGGTCGGCGCGGACGACGAGTTCGTTGTACCATTCGGAGTAGTTTTCACTGCGTTTGGGAAAGTCTTTTGCCATATTTTTTAATCTAAATGCAATATTTAAAATGAATTGTCGTTTAATAACGAAAATGCAAAAATACAGAAAAAATTGCACACGGTGAAATCTTTTATACATAAAATAAGCAAACTACTGATTATTACGATAATTGCCTGCGGCCTGTCGCCTGATGCCCGAGGGCAAGTGAAACTCAATGTCGACACCTTGGAATGCCACATCGTCAGTTTCTCGGCAGGAGTGTTGCTGCCGGGTGCCGGCAGCAACAGCCTGGGGCTGACGGGCGGCAACATGCGCGACCTATACTACTCGCCCTACCTCGACTTCGCCCTGGAGTGGAGCTACAAATACCACATTGACTGGCTGGTGGGGTTGGATGCCGACATCTGGTTCGGCGCCACCAGCGACAACCTTTCGGGACGTGTGGAGCGCATGGGCAACGTCTTCAACCTTGGCGAGACGAGCATGGCCATCAACGGCGAGGACGGCGTGGTGGCGGCCTACAACCGTGCGCTGGCGCTGCGGCCGGGGATAGGCAAGATTATCCGCGTGCTGCCCAAGAACCCCAACTCGGGCGTCCTGCTGAAGGTCAGCGGCGGATGGTTCATGCAGAAGACCATCTTCCACCAGGACTTCAACCATCCGCAGGTCTACCAGCTCAGCGGGGGCTATGCCAAGCTCTACGACCATCTGCGCAACGGCGCGATGCTCACCGAGAGCGTGGGCTTCCTGTTCATGAGCAACCAGTCGACTTACGTCAACTTCAAGCTGACCTTCGATGTGAGCCAATGCTGGAGTTGGTCGAGCCGTCGCTATCAGATAGACAACCTCATGGGTCTCAACGGCAAGGACGGCAGCCGCTACTTCGACCTGATGTACGGCGTGCGCCTCACCTGGATGTTCCCGTTCACGGGCAAAACGACGTATGATTACTATTATTACTAGGAGACCGGAGGTAAGGAGATAAGGAGACAGGAAAGATGAGGATTATATATACCATAGGCATCTGGTTTTACACGCTGGGCATCCGCGTGGCGGCGCTCTTCGGCCATACGAAGGCCCGTCAGATGGTGCGCGGCTGGCATCGCTGGCGCGATGAGCTGGCCAATCTCGACGAGCGGCCTGTGGTGTGGTTCCACGCCGCCAGCCTCGGCGAGTTCGAGCAGACGCGTCCTGTGCTGGAGCGCTACCTGGAGCTGCATCCCGAACAACAGGTGCTGCTCACCTTCTTCTCGCCGTCGGGCTACGAGGTGCGGAAGAACTACCCCAAGGCGCAGGCTGTCTGCTACCTGCCGCCCGACCTACCGTACAACGTATTCTGGTTCACCATAAGGCTCATCGACCTGCGGGCTGTGTTCTTCGTGAAATACGACTTCTGGTTTAACTACCTTATCAAGCTGCGCGAGGCCAACATACCCGTCTACCTCTTCTCCGCCATCTTCCGGCCCGAGCAGTATTTCTTCAAGCCCTGGGGACGTTGGTATCTGCAGCGGCTCAAGGACTGCTACACGCATATCTTCGTTCAGAACGAGGAGAGCTTGCAGTTGCTCAGGAGTCACGGCGTGGAGCGCTGCTCGCGTGCCGGCGACACCCGCTTCGACCGTGTGCACCAGATAGCCGAGGCCGCCGAGCGCAACGAGGTGGTGGAGGCCTTCCTGAAAGGCCACGACGGCAAGGTGCTCGTCTGCGGCAGCACATGGCCTCCCGACGAAACGCTCATTAGTGATTGCGTTAGTGCGTTAATGCGTGATTGCGTTAGTGCAATCAAGATTATCCTGGCGCCGCATGTCATCTCGGAGGAGCACCTCAAGCAGATAGAGCAGTTCTTCCCCGACAGCGTGAGATATTCTGTCCTTAAAGACCTTAAGGACTCCAAGGACTTTAAGGACCATAAAGTCCTTATCATCGACAACATCGGGTTGCTCTCCAAGCTCTACCGCTATGCCGACGTGGCGTATATCGGCGGTGGCTTCGGCGTAGGCATCCACAATATCTTGGAAGCCGTCACCTTCGGCAAGCCCGTGCTCTTCGGTCCAAACTACCACAAGTTCCAGGAGGCGCACGACATCATCGCCCGCGGCGGCGGTTTCACCCATTCCGACCACGACCTGCTGGCCAAGAACCTGCTTCCGCTCCTCACCGACGGCGACGCCTACCGTCGCGCCTCGGAGGCCTGTCTCGAATACATGAACGCCAACCTTGGCAGCACAGACATCATCATTGACACCCTTGAGAAGTAAAGCCACACATATTATCCTGCTGCTGCTCGGCACACTGATGCTCACCTCGTGCTACACCTACCACTATGTACCCGATGGCGAGCATGTGCTTTACAAGAACAAGCTCGAGGTGACGATGAGCGACAGCGGCGAGGTGACACCCGAGGTGAGAGACGCCCTGAAGAACGTACGAAACTACTATGTCCAGAAGCCCAATGCGAAGGTGCTCGGCATCGACCAGCTGCGCGTAAGCATGTCCATCTACGGCATCGCCAATCCCAAAGACAAGAGCCTTGTGGGCAACTACTTCCGTCGTCTGGGGCAGGAGCCGAGGGTTTATGATGCCGACAAGGCCGCCGCCAGCGCCATCCAGCTGCAGCGCCTACTGCAGGCCAAAGGATGCTTCGGCAGCCGCGTAAGCTACGACACCATGAAGCTCACGCAGCACAATATCACTATTGGCTACCACGTCACGGCGACGCCGCGTTACATCATCGACGAGGTGAACTACCGCACCCGAAACGATGAGGTGCGCAAGCTACTGAACGACTGGGCCGATGCGTCGCCTCTGCATGCCGGCGACGCCTACGACCAGGACAACATCGCCGCCGAGCGCACACGCTTGGTGAACAACCTGCGTGAGGCAGGCTACTACCACGCCACCAACGACCTGATCACCTTTGTAGTCGACACCACCTACTCCTCGTCGCGGCTGAGCATCGATGTGCTCGTCGACGCCCGAGACCTGCAGGTCTACCACATCAACAACATCTTCATCTACCCCAACAGCGTCGCAGGACTGCGCGACGCCACCTCGCTCTTCGACACACTCATCTACAACTACCCCACCCCGCGCCGCAACGTCGACTTCCAGTTCATCTACTCCTCTCCGATGACTCTCAGCCCGAAGACCATCAGCCGCACGCTGATGCTATTCCCAGGCATGACCTACCGTCCCCGTTACATCAACAACACCTACACCTCGCTGTTGTCGCTCCGCAACTTCAAGTACATCAACATTGACTTCAGCGAGTCGCCCTCCTCGAGCGACACCCTGCCACTAGTCGACGCACATGTGCGACTCATCAGTGCCACGCAGCAGAAGCTGAGTCTCTCGCTGGAGCTCACCAACGCCTCGCCCCTCGGCAGCGGCGACAGTGTAGGCTTCCTGGCCGGCGGCAACCTGGGCATTGAGACGGCCCTCGAATACCAGCACAAGAACCTCTTCGGCGGCGCCGAGTTGCTCAAAATTAAGGGGACATTCCTCTTCGAGCTCCCGAAGAACATCTTCAGCAGCAGCGAAGGGGGCTTCTACGACCGCTTCTCGGCCTTTGAGGCAGGCCTCGACGCCTCGCTCGACATGCCTGTCTTCCTGCTGCCCTTCACCTCACAGTTGGCCTGGCAGCGCATCAAGCCCCACACCCTCATAAGTGTCGGCGGCAGCTACCAGTACCGCTACTACTTCGAGCGCATACTTGCCAACACCTCGTTCGGCTACACCTGGAGTCACTCGCTACGCGTCTCGAACCAGCTGCTGCCTGTCGAGCTCACCTTTGTACGCATGCTCAACCTTGATCCCAGCTTCGCCGCGCGCCTCAACGCCGTCAGCGACCTGCGCCTGAAATACAAGTACAGCAGCCATTTCATCATGGACGCCCGCTACGACTACTCCTACACCAACCAGCAGTACGGCTCACGGAACAACTTCAGTGCGCTGCACTTCTCTGTCGAGAGTGCGGGCAACCTGCTGTCGCTGGCGGGCCGGCTGGCCGATGCTCCCACCGACAGCAACGGCGTCACCGAGATTTTCGGCGTGCCTTTCTCACAGTATGTGCGTGTCGGCGGCGAGTGGACGCGCTACCACTACATAGGACGCAAGAGCACCTTTGTCACCCGTCTGGTGGTGGGCGCCGGCATCCCCTACGGCAACAGTATGTCGATGCCCTACGAGAAGAGCTTCTTCGGTGGCGGTCCCACGACGATGCGTGCCTGGCAGCTGCGCCGTCTGGGGCCTGGCAGCTACGATGCCAGCGGCGATATGCTGGAGCGTGTCGGCGACCTGCAGCTGGTCCTCAATCTGGAAGGGCGCTTCCCTATAGTGAGCATCCTCGAGGGCGCCGTCTTCGCCGACATGGGTAATGTGTGGCTCCTCAACGCCTCAAGTCAATATGCCGGCGGCGAGATAAAATGGAGCAGCCTGCCTGGCGAGGTGGCCGTGGGCGTCGGCGCAGGCCTGCGTGTCAACGTCAGCATAGCCACCCTGCGTGTCGACTTCGCCATACCGTTCTACGACCCGGGCTACAGCACAAGCCTGCGCTGGCGTCCACCCCACTGGAGTTTCAATCAAATAGTCACCAACTTTGGCATCAACTATCCGTTCTAGGGTAAGGTTTAAGGGTGTGAATAAAAGAGTATTTACATATATTGTCTTGGTGCTGAGCACCATCTTCTGGGGCGTCAGTTTCATTATGACCAAGGAGCTCTTCCTCAGCGAAGAGCATATAACCGTCACCATCCTCATCACCCTGCGTCTGGCGGTGGCCTCGGCCGTCATGGTGCCGGCGCTGGCTCTGCTGCGCAAGCTGGAGCGGGTGCGCAAGGAAGACATCAAGTGGTTCCTGCTGCTGGCCTTGGCCGAGCCATTCATCTACAACCTCTGCGAGACCAGCGGCGTACAGCTTGTCAGCGGCTCGCTGGCATCGGTCATCGTGGCCACCATACCGCTCTTCGTGCCCTTCGGCATGTGGATAGGCTATCGGAAAAAGATAGGGCTTCCGCTGCTCATCGGCGTGGTGCTGTCGCTAGTGGGTGTCGGCGTGATGCTCATTGGCGGCGAGGGGCTGACGGGCAACCTCAAAGGGATGTTCTTCCTCAGCGGCGCCGTCTTCATCGCCGTGGTCTACACGCTGATACTCGTCAAGATTGTCGACCACTACCACCCTGTGACCATCACCACCTACCAGAACCTGATAGGGTTGGTCTACTACCTGCCGCTGATGCTGCTCACCGACGGTGGCAACCTGCCCTTGCTGTCGTGGAGTCCCAAGATGCTGGCGCTGCTGCTCGTCCTGGGTATCTGCTGCTCGACGCTGGCCTACGTGTTCTACAATGTCGGCGTGCGGAAACTAGGCGCCTCCGAGGCCTGCATCTTCAACAATGCCATCCCCATCTTCTCGCTCATCGCCGCCATACTCATCGGTCAGGAGGTCTTCAGCTGGAGCAAGGTGGCCGGCATCGTCATCGTCATCACCGGCGTGGTCATCTCGCAACTGCCTGGGACTAGACCTTCGGGAAGTCGAGCACCTCGAGGTCGCAGGGGTCGGGAGCAAGGGTGAAGCGCACAAGGGTAGAGACCTTGTGGAAGCCCGAGCGGCCGGCGGCGCCAGGATTGATATGCAAGAAGTTATACTCTTTGTCGTACATCACCTTGAGGATGTGGCTATGGCCACAGACGAAGAGATCGGGCTTCGAGAGTTCCAAGGTCCTCCTTAATTCGTAGGGATAATGGCCCGGCCATCCGCCGATGTGGGTCATCAGCACCCGTCGGCCTTCGCAGGTGAAGAAGAGTTGCTCTTCCAGCTCATAATGCAGGGCGAAACTGTCGCAATTGCCATAGACGGCACGCACAGGCTTCCATGCGCGCAGCTCCTCCAGCACCCCGGGGCCAAGGTCGCCGGCATGCCACAACTCGTCGCAGTCCTTGAAGAAAGAATAGACCTGCGGCGCCACCACACCATGGGTGTCGGAGAGAACACCTATACGTTTACTCATTGGCCTTGATTTCCTTCAGGTTCTCGGCAATCATCTCCTTGAGGTAGTTGATGATATGTATGTCATTCATCGACATGCCGTCGAGGGCTTCCTTGAGTTCGTCGGTGTCGAGAACAAACTCGTCGACATCGGTACGGTAGGTGATGACGAAATGGATGTCCTCGTGGGCCGAGAGAAGCATGACGAGTGTGCCTGGCAGATCACCCATGGGAGGACGGTCCCAGTGGTTGTGCTCAAACCAGAACTCGAGTCGAGTGCCCACGCCCACCTCGGAGGTGAGTTTCATGCCGCCACCGCATTTCTCGGTGTTCATCTTGATGAGTGGCAGGCCGAGGCCCACCTTGCGGGTGGTACGACTGGTGGTATAGGGGTCGGTGACACGTGCCAGGAACTCGGGCGACATACCTTTGCCATTGTCCTCTATGGTGAAATGGAAGTCGTTGTTGGCGAGGCTGTCCACAATAGTAAGTTTGACGTCTTTCGCGTTGGCGGCTGTGGAGTTCTCCATCAGATCGTAGACGTGCATTGCAAGTTCTTTCATGTTATCCTGTTGTTTGAGGGTGCAAAAATACGCATTATTTTTCAATGTACAAATAATATTTTTCAACGTCAGGCGTTAATGAATGTATGTTTTATAAAAAGAGATTCATGAAGAGCATCCGCATCATATTGTCACTACTGTTGCTGCCTTTGGTGGTGGCCTGTGAGCACGACGAATTCACCGAGCCGTCGTTCCTGCATGTGGAGGCCATCGACCTGGTGCCGCCGACGGAGAACGCCATCACCATGGAGAGTGGCTTCTACACGTCGGACATCGTGGCGGCGGTGGTCTTTGTGCGCCGTAAAGACAGCAACAAACTGGACACCATCGGCCACTTCCGGCTGCCTTTCACGGTTCCCGTGCTTTACAGCGGCGATGTGGACTACATCGACATCTATCCCGCCGTCAAGCTGAGCGGCTCGGCGACACAGCTCCCCTTCTACACCTTCTACAACCGCATACGCATCACCGACACGACGCTCACCTGTGGTGACACATTGTCGTTCGACACCCTGACGACGACATACAACATTACGCGCAGCGACGTGCTGATGTACGAGCTTTTCGAGCCCACCGAGGGCAGCCTGCTGTTCGACTCGGTGATGCAGTGGCGTCCGCATGCCCCTGCCGAAGCCTGTTCCGGTCAGGGTTATGGCTTCGTACCCGTGAACGACAGCACCTACACCACCACCTTCAGCATCGACCGTGATTTCAGCGTCGTCAATCCCCAAACACACCAGATAGACCCCACGCGGCTGGCCTACCTGGAACTTGACACACGCAGCGATGTCGACTTCGAGGTCTACCTCGAGGGCGCCCCGACTACCGGCAGCACGGTGAGCCGTGAGAAGGTGATGACGGTATATAAAAGCGATGACTGGGTGCATCTGTACATCAACCTGGGCCGCACCTGGGCCTACCTGAACTACTGCACCACCTTCCGTCTCTACTTCACAGCCCTCAACGAGGACCTGATTAACGGCGAGGTGAGGCTGGACAACGTCAAGCTATTGTCCACCAGCGTGGTGCTGTAACGCAAAAACGACAAGATGAAGAAAAAGCAAACCATCAAATACATTATCTGTGACACCCTGTCGGCCATGCTGGCATGGACGGCCTTGTTCCTGTTCCGCAAGCTGGTGCTTGAGGAAAGTGGCTACGAAGGCCTGGGACAGGTGTTCCACGATGTCAACTTCTGGCTTGGCATCGTTATTGTCCCCATTGGATGGCTGGCGCTATACACCATCCAGGGCACCTACCGCAATGTGTTGCGACGTGCACGTCTGAAAGAGTTGATAGAGACCCTGCTGGCCACGCTGATAGGCGTCGTGGTCATCTTCTTCGTGCTGCTTATCGACGACGAGATGCCCACCTACCGAGACTACTATGCCACGTTCCTCTTCCTGCTGGCGATACATTTTGTGCTGACCTACCTGCCTCGACTGGTTATCACTTCGTGGACGGTGCGCCGCGTGCACGACCGCCGCATCGGCTTCCCGACATTGATGATAGGCGCCGGCAACAAGGCGTTGCACACCTATATGGACGTCGAGAACCAGGAGACCTACTCGGGCAACCTCTTTGTGGGCTACGTAGAAGTCGGTACAGACCGAAGCAACCCTGCCACAGACCTCGAGAAAGTGATGCCCCGGCTAGGCACCCTCAGCGACCTGCGGCGCCTGGTGGAGGAGCACCATGTGGAGGAGGCCATCATCGCCGTCGAGGACAACGAGCAGGACAAGGTCAACGACATCCTGCTAGCCCTCAACAGCTGCGGCGACATCATCATCAAGATCACTCCCGACGCCCGTGACCTCATCATCGGCTCCATCAAGCAGGAGAGCATCTTCCACTCGCCGCTGATTATCATCAACAACCGTCTGATGAGCGAGTGGCAGTACTCGCTGAAACGCATCTTCGACATCGTCATCTCGCTGCTGGCCATGGTGCTGCTATCGCCGGTCTACCTGGTGACGGCCATCATCGTCAAATGCACGTCGCCTGGTCCCGTCTTCTACGCCCAGGAGCGCATAGGCTACCACGGGAAACCCTTCAAGATGCACAAGTTCCGTTCGATGTATGTCGACGCCGAGAAGACCGGCCCTGCGCTGAGCAAAGATGACGACCCTCGCATCACCCCATTCGGACGCTTCATGCGCAAGGTGCGCCTCGACGAGATACCGCAGTTCTTCAATGTGCTCAAAGGCACCATGAGCATCGTGGGGCCACGACCGGAACGCCAGTTCTACATCGACCAGATTGTGAAGCGTGCCCCCGAGTATCTGCTGCTGCAACGTATCAAACCCGGCATCACCTCATGGGGTCAGGTGAAGTACGGCTACGCTTCGACGGTCGACGAGATGGTGGAGCGGCTGCGCTACGACCTGCTCTACCTCGACAACATGTCGCTCACCACCGACCTCAAGATACTGGTATACACCGTCATCATCATCTTACAAGGACGAGGAAAATAAAAAAAAAACAGAATATATGAAACGCTTAGCTCTTTACCTTTCGACCATTACCCTCCTGGGGCTGCTGACAGCCTGCAACCACAAGGCCGAGGTGCCGCAACTCAGTTCTCGCAACGACACCCTCTCCTGGGCCATGGGCGAGAACATCGGTCTCTCGCTGCAAGAGATGGGCGGCGCGCTCAACCTTGACAACGAGCTGGTGATGAAAGCCTTGCGCCACACCCTCGACAAAGGGGACCAGCCCATTGACGACAACACCTTCCGCGAGGCCATGAACTACATCCTCTACATCCAGCAGACCGAGATGATGCGCCGCGACAACCAGAACGAGGCCAAAGTCAACGAGATGCAGGAGGCCTACTTCGCCCAGCTCGTCAAAGAGCATCCTGGCGTCAAGAAGCACGAGAGCGGCTTCTACTACGAGGAGGTCAAGGCCGGTACCGGACGCAAGGCCATCTTTGGCGACCGCATCAGCTTCGACTACCGCAGCTTCCTGATGTTCTCCGGCGAGCCCTATGACCAGACCTACGGCAAACGCAAACCCATCACCCATGTGGTGGGACGTCCCATGTTCCAAGGACTCATCGACGGTATGCAGTTGATGAATGCCGGCAGCATCTATCGCTTCTACTTCCCCTACCAGCTGGCTTTCGGCTCCCAAGGCTCGGGCGACATCCCCGGGTACACACCCTTCATCTATGAGGTGGAACTCCACGAGATTTACAAGGATTAATCACTAAACATCATGGTATCGTTTATCATAGCCGTCATTCTGCTGGTACTAGGCTACCTGCTCTATTCCAAGATTATCGAACGTGTCATCGGTGTCGACCCCAAGCGCACCACGCCCGCCGTGGCGCATCCCGACGGAGTGGACTACGTGCCCATGAAGCCCTGGCGCATCTTCCTCATCCAGTTTCTAAACATCGCCGGCGTAGGTCCTATCATCGGCGCCGTCATGGGTGCCCAGTTCGGCACCGCCTCGTTCCTTTGGATTGTCTTCGGATGCATCTTCGCGGGTGCTGTGCATGACTTCATCGCAGGTTTTATCAGCATTCGACAGGACGGCGCCTCGCTGCCGGAGATTCACGGCAAGTACCTCGGCAACGGCATGAAGCAGTTCATGCGCGGCTTCACGGTGGTGCTGATGATTCTGGTGGGTGCCGTGTTTGTGAACACCCCCGCCACACTGCTCACACAGGACATCTTCGTGCCTGAAGGTCTGCGTCATCTGGACCACAACGTGATACAATACTTCTGGGTCATCCTCATCTTCGTCTACTACCTGCTGGCCACCATGCTGCCTATCGACAAGATTATCGGCAAGATATACCCCGTCTTCGGCATCCTGCTGCTGGCCATGGCCGTGGCATTGGTGGTGGCCTTCGTAGCCTACCAGGTGCCCCTGCGCGAGGTGTGGGAGGGCTTGGAGAACAGCCATCCCAAGGCCGACACCAACCCCATCTTCCCGATGATGTTCATCAGCATCGCCTGTGGCGCCATCAGTGGCTTCCACGCCACCCAGAGTCCCTTGATGGCACGCTGCATGGTGAATGAAAAGCAGGCGCGTCCCATCTTCTACGGCGCCATGATAGCCGAGGGCGTGGTGGCCCTCATCTGGGCTGCCGCGGCGGCTTACTTCTTCCACGACCACCCCGAGCTCTGCTTCGGCAAGAGCGGCGCCGCCATGGTGGGCGTCATCGCCAACGAGTGGTTCCCGTCGATTATCGCCTTCATCACCATCCTCGGCGTGGTATCGGCCGCCGTCACCAGCGGTGACACCGCCCTGCGGTCGGCGCGCCTCATCGTGGCCGACTTCATGCATGTGGACCAAAAGCCCATCATAAAGCGTCTGCTGGTGGCCCTGCCGGTCTTCGTGCTGGCCGCCGCCCTGCTGGTCTTCTCGTTGGCCAACCCCGCCGGATTCGACTATATCTGGCGCTACTTCTCCTGGGCCAACCAGGTGCTGGCCATGGTCACGCTGTGGGCCGTCACCGTCTTCCTCGCACGGCTGAAGAAAGGCGGCTGGTACTGGATCACCCTCGTGCCCGCCCTCTTTATGAGCATGGTGACCATCAGCTTCCTCCTTGTGGCACAGAAGGAAGGCCTCGGCTCGGTACTCCCCCGTCCCGTCGGCTACGGTATCGCCGCCGTCATCACCCTTGCCCTCGGCGTGCTCTTCTTTGTCCGTAGAAAGAAATAATTATCCATATTCAAAAAAAAGTTGTATTTTTGCATTTTGAAAATAATGATAAAAATGAAAAAAAATATCGCTCTCGTCCTTGTCCTGCTCGTGGCAGGCACAGCATTTGCAGGCCCCAAGCCCCGCAAGAATTCACGTACCGAGATGGGCATCCATGGCAATGCAATCTATGTGATTGAGTACACCTACAACCTCCGTGGAGGACGCGACGGTGGCCGTCAGCTCGTCTGCATCGACAGCATCACCTTCGACAAACGAGGCAACTTCGCCGACAAGTTCCGCACCAAGGCCGACGACTACACGTGGTACAGCTACTACTTCGACGTCAACGGCTACAGCCTTGGCTGGAACGAGTACAACCGTGAGAAGATGCTCACGGGCCGCACCGCCTACCTCAACGACAAGGACGGCAACCGCATCGAGCGCACCGTCTTCCTGGGCAACCAGATGACCAAGAAGGAGAGCAGCAAGTTTGTCGGCGGCCAGAAAGTCGAGGAGCAGAGCTTCGACCAGGACGGCGAGATGACCGAGAAGCGCACCTACAAGTACGACCAGAAGGGCAACTGCATCGAGATGGAGTTCTACAACCGCGACGGCGAGCTGATGCAGCACTACCTGTATAAATACGACGCCCGTGGCAACCGCATCGAGTGGCGTTTCTACGATGCCGACGAGTTCCTCTCGGCACTCACCACCTACTACTACGACGACCACGACAACCTCATCGAGGTCAGCTCGTTCAACTACGACGAGCACCTCAACTGGAAGCACAGCTACGTCTACGAGTACGACGAGGACGATAACTGGGTGCGCCAGACCATCTATCGCAACAACGTGCCCTACCAGGTCATCGAGCGCGAGATTGCCTTCCCGGCGAATTGATAGCCATGCCGGAGATTAGCCGCTTTTACGGTGTCATCATCCTGATGTTCATCGACGACCACAATCCGCCACATATACATGTACACTACGCGGGCACACGGACAAGCATCACCATAGAGGACCATGTCGTACATGGAAGTTTGCCACAGAGACTACAGAGAATTGTTTTTAAGTGGATGGACGAGCACTACGACGAACTGGTAGAAAACTGGAATAGACTAAAGAGAATGCAGGACCCGTACCCCGTAGAGCCATTTGAAAAATGATAAATAACGATTACGAAGAAACTGGGCTATTGCGAGTGACAGACGCGGAATACATTGACGATTTCACGTTGAAACTTGAATTCAACCACAAAGAGTGGCGTGAGGTTGATTTTGAACCACTCATGCAAGGCAGGCATTTCTATACTGAGTTGCTCGAACACAAGCACTTCATACAATATGCCATTACAATGGATACCATCGAGTGGTATAATGGTGTGGATTTCTCACCAGACTATCTGTATGCGAATAGTAAACCCACCCCCAAGCCATACTTTGTAGATGATGACTCACCCCTACCTACCGCAGCGGAAAAGGCTGCGGGGTATGGAGTGAAATAATTAAAACAAGGCTAACTGACGCACGCCGCTCTGGCAGTGCGCTTGATACGGACACTCATACGGAGTCAAGCAATGCTGACCCGTGGGGGTGTCCGGTTCGTTTGTGGCGAGGGCTATCGCCTTCATGGCGGCGATGTTCTTCTCTATCTCCTCATGCTGGGCTTGTAAGGCTTCGGTGAGGTCTTCGGTGATAAAGCCGCCGGATGGATCGGCATAGACGATGCTGAAGGTGTGTATCTCGCGACAGTGGGAGATGACATAATGCTGCAGGGCGGCGTCGCGGCGGTAGGTCTCGCTGAGAACGTTGCCACTCTTCACTTCATATATATCTAATGAGCTATCCTCGCGCTGTTGCACCACGTCGGCCAAGACAAGCACATCATCATAGCAGAAGCCCGCCTCGAAGAGAACTGTGTTTGCGGCCGAGCACGGCCGCAAATCCAGCAACTGTGCCGTGCGGGCGGGGTAGGCGTCGACGTTGCGCTTGAGTTCGGCGCTGATGTCGATGCCGTCGGGGAAGGTGTCCTTGAAGGCGTACTCAAACTCGCGGCCGCGGTCGAAGCGCTGCATCTGTTCGCGCGTGTACTTCGCCAGACGCGGGTTGTAGACGTCGAGCCACAGGGCACGGTCGCACTGCAGCCCGCGGATGTACTTGCTCTTGCTCAGCAGATGGCTCATGTATCGTCAGATTTTTCTCCTTCAGATTTTAAAAGATTGGAAAAGAAATATGCTTCTTTTAAAATCTGCTGGAGATTAAAAACAATCAAACAGTTCATCTATGGAGGCCACCACGTGGAGCGAGGTCTCGCCGCCGGCGCGGACGAAGCCCATCTGGTGCATCTGACGGAGCTGCTCGAGGAAGGTGTCATAGAAACTGTCGAGGTTTAGCAGATACATTGATTTATCAATCTGTTTGAGTTGATTCGCCACCATCACTTCGAGCACCTCGTCGAGGGTGCCGATGCCGCCGGGGAGGGCGACGAAGGCGTCGCTGTGGGTGATGAGGTATTCCTTGCGCTCGGCCATGGAGCGGACGCGGACAAGCTCGGTGACGGCCTGCGAGCGGATGATCTCCTCGCTGAAGAGCGTGGGGATGACGCCGACGACATGGCCTCCGCATCGCAGGGCCTCGCCACTGACTTCGCCCATGAGGCCGAGATTGCTGCCGCCGTAGAGGAGGGTGTGCCCGCCGAGGGCTATCTGCCGCCCAAGGTCCCGGGCGGCGGCGACGATTTCTTTGTTGCGCGGCAGCGACGAGCCGCAAAAGACTGATATGTTCATTGTGTTGTTTCTGTTTTCATTGCCGTCCGCAAGGATGGCAGCCGTTGCACGTTAAATTCCAAATGTTGAGCGTTCAAAACATGTCAAAAAATTCGGGCCACCATTGGTAATCCTCGCGTCGTATCGGTTGCCATGTGTCGTCGGGGAGCAAACGGTAATAACCTTTATCCAAGCCAGTAGTGCCCATTATCAGTGTGCGGCATAGTTTGTTGGTAGGAATTATAATAAATATCTCCCTGCCCGATGATTTTACTTCGCAGCGGGCATCCGAGGTGTCACTCAGGAATACCTTGACAGACCAGTTGTTGTGATGCATGAACAATTCGCGGCTCCAAAGGGCAACAGAATCACAAAGCATAGAAAGCGATGACTTGACACTATCCGGGTCTTTCCCACACCTTTGACAAACACTCAACCAACGTTGGGAATAAATCATTACTCTCTCATAGGAACTCCACATATTCGGTTGGAAATACACTAGTGGATAAAGTTCACGAAATTCACCGGTGAGTGTGTGGCATACCTCCAATTGACGCTGCAGCACCTCGCGGTCGGTATGCTCCACAGCATAGCATAGGCTGTCCATTGCTGCCACGGCACGTCCAGTGCGTGTTCCTTTCATTGGAGACCATACTTTCACACGACGTGTATAATCGAACAGATAATATATTGTCCCGTCAATACCGAAACGCTCATCGAAGAAGTTTGCCGTCTCGGATGCAACATCTATCAACTGTCTAATTTGCAAAGATTCCTCCTTGCCCAGCACCAATTCATAACGTTTGGTCTTGACCTTCTTCTTGTGGTTCTTGCTACTGACATAATAATAAACACTCGCCTCGTCATCGGCTCGGACATAGACAAGTGTGTCGCCGTGCAAGCTGAGAGCATATTCGCTGGTGAACGATGGTGCGCAAAGATAAAAAGTATTGCTTTTGCCCACCAATGTGTTAACCAAAGTCGGCCAGTATTCCGGAGTGTAATCCACCGTCGCAGGGGTAAATACATTCTGGCTCCTCACGGTGCTGCCGAGGGCGAGCAGGGCGGCGCATACTAAAAATACTTTCTTCATTGTCTGTCTGTGTTTATTGTTTCCGTTCAATCTGTTCCTCACTTTATTTGATTTAATTAAGCGGTGTTCGGTTCCCCTAACGGGGTTGTTTCATTTCTGCATTTTCACCGCGCATATATGCGGGGTGGACTTTTGGTGGTCAATTATCCCCAGAAGGGCAATGTCATTGAGTGAGGGAGATACACTATCTTGAACGACACGGCCATCAGCACGGCGCTGGCGACGAAGTAGGCTATCAGCAGCCAGCGGTTCCTCTTGCGCGCTTTCGGGGGCTCGTCTTTCCACCGTGCCTCGCAGTCGTTGTACAGCTTCTCTTTGTTAAGGATGAAGACGTTGAAAACGGCGATGGCCACCACGATAATCCACAGCAGGTTGAGCGACAACTGGTGGCCGAGAAGCAGAACGGGCAGGATCAGCAGCGTGTTGAGGTTGGAGATTTGAAGCAGCGAGACGATGCCCATCGAGGATATCAGATGGGTCGGATCGACCTTCTGCGTCAGCGGGTCATAGGACAAGGAGTAATGCACGGGATGGTCCCAGAACCACGTGATTCTATAGAAACAGTATTTGTATAGTTTCAGCATCTTATGCGTATTCTTTTATAATCCATCAGTCTATTTTGTCCACTTTCGGTTTGATTTTGGCATGGGGCTTCACGTAGAAGTGCGGCATAATCTGTCGGGCTGTCAGGTCGACGGTGACGGAGTCGTTGAAATCGGTGCCGTAGCGTTTGGCCAGCGTTTCCGGCGACTGGTTGTATTTGTAGATATGCTCAGGTTGGTCGTCGATGGTGACAACAAGGTACGACGGACCCTTTAGCCAGATTCCGCCGGTTTTGGGAATATAGTACGATTCGACCTCAAGGTCTTTCCATTCGCGCTCGCTGCCGATTCCGGCATAGACGGTGACAATGAGCGCGGCATACACTATCAGCACAAAGCCGAAGAAGTACTTGCCGAAGGTCTGGAACCGGCCCTTGTAGGCGTAGAGGAATATTCCGAGAAAGAGGCAGATGCCACCCGCAAGCGCTACATACGTGAACCACGGCAAGGTGACGATGTACTGCCGCGTCGTGAAAACCATCGCCACCAGCATCGCCAGCGACAGGATGGAGATGGCCTGAACCAG
>JAGCVD010000032.1 GCA_017962545.1 Bacteroidales bacterium | reverse complement strand
TAATTGGCGAAAACAACTACGCTCTCGCTGCCTAACCGAAGCACAGTAAGTTCGGCTTAATTCCCGCGCAAGGCGCGGGACCGAGACATCTCCCAGCCGCCCCGACCGTCGGCTGCTGACCAGGAGGTGCAGGGAAAGACGGGATAGCCGGTGCGACACCTCTACACGCCGGTGAAGTTTTCAGAGGCTAAGGGTGGCCTTGGGTGCCGATGTCCGGAGCCACCCCGACAACCAACCACCGGATAAGCATGTAGAAAGCATATCTGTTAACTGTTTGGACGGCGGTTCGACTCCGCCCAGCTCCACAAAAGAGACTCAATTGAGTCTCTTTTTTTATGCCCACATACGAGTCTCACCCTCGTCCGGACGGGGTTTATTCCACCAACGGTATCGTCCTTTCACCCCCTTTCACTCCTTTTTTCCATTTTACCGCAGCGCCTCTCGTATCGCCTCCAGCACCAGCTTCTCCATGATGAAATAGGTGTCGGCGTTGGGGTGGCAGCCGTCGTCGCTGAGCTCTTTGGGGAAGCCCTTCTGTTCGTTGGCGAGGGCGGTATGATAGTCGACATACACGATATTGTTGGAGAGGGCGTAGTCCTTCAAGCGATGGTTGATGTCGACGATGGTCTGGGCGGCATCCTTGATTTCCGGATTCCACACAAAGCCGGCACAAGGAGGTATAGAACTGATAATAGGCACGATGCCGTTGGCGCGGGCCATGTCACACATAGCCACGATGTTGGCAACCACCTTGTCGGGGGCCACCCAATGGTCGTTGTGCGCCACATCGTTGGTGCCCGCCATGATGACCACCGCCTTGGGATGAAGGCCCACAACATCGGCAGTAAAGCGCGCCAGCATCTGCGACGAGGTCTGTCCGCCGATACCCCTGCCGCAGAAATTGTGATTGCTGAAGAAATCGGGGTGGTAGTAAGCCCAGTATTCGGTGATGGAATTGCCCATAAACACCACCTCGGGGAGCTCGCCGCTTTCGAGGACACGTCCGTTGTCGGCCCTGTAGCGACTGAGACCGGCCCAGTCGTCCTGTGAAAAACCAAAAACCGTCATAGTGAGAAAGAGGATGATAAACGCAGTTTTCTTCATATTGAAAATTTTTGCAAAGATACGAAAGTTGAGCGATATTTGGCACATCATTTTGTAATATCCAGAAAAAAGTGTATTTTTGCAGCGAAAATACAATTCATCCACTCCCTTAACAATTTGAATTATGGTACCTAATTTTGAGACATTACTGGAATGCCCGTTCTGCGGCGAAGAGAAGGCCGTCCTCTCCTTGTTGTCGGGAAACACCTTCGGCGGCCAGCAATGGTCGGACCTGAAGAGCATATACCCCATGCTCCCACGCGTGTCGCCCATCCAGCGGTGTCCCGCCTGCGGAAAATACTATTTTGAGAAGGAGGCGAGGAGAAGATCGGGGCAGGACTACTCGTTTAACAAGGGAAACCTGACGTATGAACAACTGAAGGAGGCGACGATACAATTCGGGGAGAATCTGTCGCAAGAGAACAGGGCGATACTGAACCGGCTTTTGGTGTGGGGCTATAATGACAACTACAACCGCGAGGGCTCGGCAGACACAGAGGTTCCCGACCAGGAGAAGCGCTATATCGACGCTGTACTGGATGAACTGATAGCCAGTGACGGCATCGACGACATCGTTAGAGCCGAATACTGCCGGGAACGAGGCCGCTTCGAGGAAGCCCTCGCGCTGCTCGACAAATGTCATCCCAAGGAGGAGCACCTCGTCGAGATAATCGAGAAGGTAAAGGTGCACGCCAAAGAAGGAAGCATCATCGCATTCAGAATATAGTCGTGTCATATTCTTCAACGAGGCAATATACAGCGGCTTTTAACGTTACGTTATTGCACTAGTAAAATAGGAGTGGCTCTCATGGAAGGATTTATTCTTGCTGCAGGTTTAGGCACACGGCTACGGCCGGAAACCAATGACAAGCCGAAGGCGCTGGTCGAGGTGGGCGGCATCACGCTGCTGGAACGTGCCATCCGCCGTCTGGAGGAGGCCGGCATCGTACACATCGTCGTCAACGTGCACCACTTCGCCGACAAGGTCACCGACTTTATCGAATGCCATCAATGGCAAGCAAAGATAGACATCAGCGACGAGCGCGTCCTGCTGCTCAACACCGGCGGCGGCCTGAAACACGCGGCGCCGTACTTCTCGGGCCGCGAGAATATACTGATACACAATGTGGACATCCTGTCGGACATCGACCTGAGCGACGTAGAGCGCCACCATGTGGCCGCAGGCAACCTGGCGACGCTCTGCGTCAGCCAGCGCAAAACCGATCGTCCGCTGGAGTTCAGCCCTGACGGGCTACTGCTGGGACGGGCAGAGAAGATTCCATCTAAAGAGCAATCCAGCTATCCCAGGTATGTGGCTTTCAGCGGCATCTCGGTGATGTCGCCGGAGCTGTTGGCGCTGATGACCGAGGCCGACCACCCCTACTCCATTGTGGATGAATATATCCGTCTGAGCCGCGAAAGACAGCGCATAAGCTACTACCTGCATGCAGGCACAAAGGAGCACTGGCTCGACGTAGGCAAACAAAATACACTCGAACAAGCGAGACAACTATGGACAGCTTCCTCCGTCAAGTAGCGCGCCGCATCGCCGACGCCCATCCCCGCGACACTGACCGCGTGCTGGTGGTCTTCAACAACCGTCGCTCGCTGCGCTTCTTCCAGCGGCAGTTCACCACGCTGGGGCGTACCATGTTCCTGCCCCGCACCATGGCCATCGACGACCTCGTAGCCGACCTCGGCGGCCTCAAGATTATCCCCAACGAATTCCTCCTCTTCGAGCTTTACAGCATTCATGGCGAGCTGGAGGGCGACAACCGGAAATACAAGACCTTTGACGAGTTCATTGCTTTCGGCGACCTGATGATGGGCGACTTCTCCGAGTTGGACCAGTACTGCGTCGATGCCGCCGACCTCTTCGGCAACCTGCACGACCTCAAAGCCATCGGCGAGTGGGACATCGAGGACGCCAAACTGACACCCTTTCAGCGCGACTACCTGCACTTCTACCGTTCACTCTACGAATACTACCGCCGTCTGCACGAGCGGCTGCTGTCACAAGGCAAAGCCTACAGCGGCATGGCCTACCGTGAGGTGGCCGACCACATCACCACGATGGAGGACATCCCTTGGGATGCCGTCTATTTTGTGGGCTTCAACGCCCTCAGCGAATGCGAGCGCCGTATTATCGGCGAGTATGTGCGCCGCGGCGTAGGGCATCTGCTCACCGACGGCGACATCTACTTCCTGCAACCCGAGCAAGAGGCAGGCCATTTCCTGAGCAAACACGGCGGGGAGTTTCCCGAGATTGTGCCCACAGGCCCCTCGCTCTTTGCCCAAGGCGACCGTCACATCACCGTCGTCGAATGTCCAGAGAACGTGCTGCAATGCAAGCTGGCTGGCCGTCTGCTGAGCGACCATCCCGCCTGGCTCGCCAAGGGCGAGCAGGAGGGCACCGCCGTGGTGCTGGCCGACGAGAGCCTCATGCTTCCCTGCCTCAGCGCGCTGCCCGAAGGCGACTACAACGTCAATATCTCTTTGGGCTTCGCCTTCTGCGACACCGGCATGCACCTCCTCGCCTGTCGCCTGTTGTCCCTCTGGCGCAACGCCGACCAGCGGGGCTTCCACCACAGCGACCTGCTCGCCGTGCTCTCCGACCGCCATATCGTGCGGTTGCTCGGCATCATGGACCTGCGCCGCCGCACCTCGCGTTTCCTGCACGACGGCAACATCATACGCTGCAAAGGCAGCGACATTCTGGCCTTCCTTGGCAACGACACCCTTGCAGACCTCTTCCCCGACACGCCGACGACCGTCGACGCCTGGCTCGCCATGATGCGCCGCACAGTGGCCGCTATCGTTGACAGCAAGATACTGGAGACCAACAAGAAAGAACTGCAGGCCGCAGGCAGCCTAGTGGAGGTACTCGACTACCTCGGCGAGTTGCAGCAGGCCTACGGCTATATCACCGACCTCGCCACGCTGGAGAAGATATTCCTCCGCATCGCACAACGGCACCAGATACCCCTCATCGGCGAGCCTCTCTCGGGACTGCAAATCATGGGTATGCTCGAGACCCGTAACCTTGACTTCCGCCGCGTCATACTCCTCTCGGTGGGCGAAGGCATCCTGCCGGCGAGCCGCAGCAACAGCTCGCTGATACCCTTCGAGTTGAAACGACAGTTCGGACTGCCCACCTATCAGGAAAAGGACGCCGTCTACGCCTACAACTTCTACCACCTGCTGCTGCGAGCCGAGGAGGTGTACCTCGTCTACAACTCGGAGACCGAGGCCATGGGCAAGGGCGAGCCCAGCCGCTTCATACGACAAGTGGAGCACGAGTTGGCGCCGCGCTACGGTATCAAAGTACATCACATGGTAGTCAACAACAACGAGCCGCCCATTGAGGGCGGAGGCAAAGACCCAGAGGTCGGCGTCAAAGACGCCGCTGTCATGCAACGCCTCGGTGAGCTGGCACACAGGGGCTTCGCGCCTACCGTCTTCGCCGACTACCTTGAGTGCCCCCTGCGCTACTACTACCTCCGTGTGCTCGGCATCAGCCAGGAGAACGACCTCGAGGAAGACCTCGATGCCTCGCAGCTTGGCACCGCCATCCACAACGTGCTCCGCGACATCTACGAGCCCTGTCTGGGCCGTGCCGTCGACGCTGCCCATCTGCACCGTGCCCTCGACGAGTTGCCCCAGTACATGCAGCGCGAGTTCAAACACCTCTTCCTACACGGACGTACCGCCGAGGGCCGCAACCATTACCTCCACGCTGTCGCCGAAGCACAACTCAAGCGGATGCTGCAGAAAGAGATAACCTTGATAGAACAAGGCCACACCATCGAGATAGTAGGTCTCGAGAAAGAGCTCGGCCCGCTCGACCTTGGCGACGGCATCAACCTCAAGGGCAAGGCCGACCGTATCGACCGCTTCGACGGCCGTCTACGCATCATCGACTACAAGACCGGCAGCCTGCAAGACAACGAGATAGCCTACAGCAGCACCCCCAACCGCAACGGCGAGGTCGTCGTCCCCGGCAAGTGGTTCCAACTGATGTGCTATGCCTTATTGTATGCAGACGGTTGGCAGTTGGCAGTTCGCTCGTCAGGCTCGTGGGCCTCAGCAGACAGTTTGACTGCAGGCATCTACCCCTTGCGGAACCTGCAGTCCGACGTGTGTCTCGCCACTTGGGACGGTCAAGCCGACATCACGCCGACCATGCTTGCCAACTTCCGCGCCATGCTCACCGACCGCTGCCGCGAACTGATGGACCCCTCCATCCCCTTCCTCGCCACCAACAAGAAAGAGCACTGCCGCTACTGCGACGTCCGCACCTTCTGCCCCAAACACCCTTGACCATATCCCACGAGCGACCCACCTGAATCTGAAATGTTAAAATGCGAGGATGGTGCGAGGATGATGCCTGAAAAGAGAAGGGTGAAGACAAAAAAAATATTGCCGATTACGAAAAAAAATGTATATTTGCAGATTGAAAGAATACCGCTGCACGGCCCGACACAGGCCTGCAAGTGGTTGATAACAACGTATATAAACAAAGAAAGAATATATAAAAATGAGAAAGTCACTTTGGGTATTTCTGCTCATCGGCGTGCTGCTTACGGGCTGCAACGGGCTGAAAAAAATGAAAACTACGAGTTCGCGCGTGCGCTATGCCGCCAATCCCAACCCCGTGGAGACCATGGACGAGAAGGTGGTGGTGAAGTTCACCGGCTCGGTGCCTGAGAAGTATTTCGACAAGAACTGCGCTGTATTCATCCAGCCGATATTCTACTGGGAAGGCGGCAGCATACCTCTGGAGCCTTTGACCCTGAAGGGTGAGAACGTCGACGGCGACGGCACCACCATTAACTACCAGAACGGTGGCCGCTTCACCTACAGCGACATGTTCGACTTCAAGCCGGGCATGGAGACAGGCCGTGTGACGCTGACGCCCGTGGGCTACAAGTCGGCTCACACCAATGAGGACGCCCGTGTGGCCGAGGACGTGCTGCGCGACAGCAAAGGCGTGGAGTTCAATACCGTGATGCTCTCCGACGGTGTCAACAACACCTCGTCGTGGGTTGACATCAAAGGAAACATATCCATCTCTCCCATCAACTACAACAAGACCCAGGGCATTGTCGAGACCGCCGACATCTACTTTGAAGGTGGCACGTCGGAACTCGACTGGAATTTCTCGATGAACCAGAAGTTCGACGCCCAGGGCTCGCTGCAGCACCTGAAACGTGTCATGCTGGAGCAGGGACTCCCCAAGCAAATCAGCATCACCGGCTGGGCTTCGCCCGAAGGCGAGGAGACCGCCAACGTGGGCGTCTCAAAGAACCGTGCCGACGTAGCCACGGCTCAGCTCAACCGCATCCTCGACGAGGTGCTGACCATCATGGCCCGCCGCGCCAAAGCCAAGGACGTGGAATACTACAAATACGAGCAGCGCAAGCAGATGATCATTACCACCCGTGCCTCGGGCGAGGACTGGGTGCACTTCGTGGTCATGGTGGAAGGCTCGGAGATACAGGACAAACACGCCATCGTGAACATCGTAGAGACTCAGCAGAACCTTGTCAAGCGCGAGCAGATGATCCGCAACATGGCTGAGGTCTACAGCGAGCTCAACGACGACATCTTCCCCAACCTGCGCCGTGCGCAGATAGCGCTGTACTACAGCGAAGCCCGCAAGACCGACGCCGAGTTGGCCAAGCAGGCTCAGATCAACCCCGCCAAACTCTCGTTCGACGAGCTAATGTACACCGCCTACATCAATTACAACTACGACACCAAAATGAAGTACTACAAGTGGGCCACCGAGAACCACCCGCAGGAGTGGGCCGCTTGGAACAACGCCGGCGCCATCGCCTTCTATCTTGACGACTACGACGAGGCCGACCGCTACCTGAAGGTGGCCCGCGACCTCAACCCCCACAACCCCGATGTGCTCAACAACACCGGCCTACTCTATCTGGGCCGCAAGGACTATACTTTGGCCAAGCATTACTTTGAGGAGGCCAAGCGTCAGGGCAGCACCGATGCCGACGCCAACTTCCCCATCCTCGACCTCAAACGCGGCAACTACAACGATGCCCAGAAGACCCTCAAGGCCAATCCCTGCACCTACAACCTAGCCTTTGCCCAGCTGATGAACGACGAGACCGGCACCGCCATCCGCACACTCGACTGCTGCCTCGACCAGAACAAGGATGTCAACTACCTGCGCGCCGTGTGCTACGCACGTCTGGGTGACAGAGAGAACTGCTTCAAGAACCTCAAGGCCTCCATCGACGAAGACTACGAGTACAAGCGCAAAGCCATCATCGACACCGAGTTCCGTGAGTATTGGGACGACCCCGACTTCAAACTCATCGTGAAGCTCTACAATGATTAAGCGGCAAATACCTAACATGATAACACTCTGCAACCTCGCTTGCGGAGTGTTGTCTGTTTTAGCTGTACTTGGTTACGGATTCCCAAGACAGGCGGCATTTCTCATCTGCTTAGGCATATTCTTCGATTTTTTCGATGGTATGTCGGCACGTCTGTTAGGCGTTGCCTCGCCAATGGGCAAGGAGTTGGATTCGCTGGCCGACGTGGTTACAAGCGGAGTGGCTCCTGCTGCAATCCTATTTGATATTACCTACTATCCGTTATTGGAAAGCGGCTCACAATGGATGATTGCCTCCTACCTGCTGATTCCGCTCTTCGCAGCCTACCGCCTGGCTAAGTTCAACCTCGACACTCGCCAAGGCCATTCTTTCCTCGGCTTGCCAGTACCCAGCCAGGCTTTAGTGTGGGTGGGCCTATCCATAAGCCATTACGGGATTGTCGTGGGCCAATGGCCAGTTGCGGTTGTGTTGCTTTCACTTCTGCTCGACGTGTTGATGGTCTCCGAGCTGCCGCTCTTCTCGCTGAAGTTCAACTTCAAGGACCTTTCATGGAAGACCAACAACGTGCAGTACATCTTCCTCATTGTTTGTGCCGTCATCATTGCTCTCTTGCGCGATTGGATTGCCATCTCAGCCATCATCCTGTGGTATATTGTATTCTCCATGTTCACCCAGAAGAAGCATGCTTGACGAGCTGAAGCGCCTCCGTATTGAGGACTACGACTATCCTCTACCCAACGAGCGTATCGCCCGTTATCCGCTGGCCGAGCGCGACCATTCCAAGTTACTCTGCCTGAAAGGTGACACCATCACCGAACATCATTTCTACGACCTGCCGTCGATGCTGCCCGAGAGAAGCCTGCTGGTGTTCAACGACACCAAAGTCATCCATGCCCGCCTGCTGTTCCACAAGGAGACGGGCGCGCTGATAGAGGTCTTCTGTCTCGAGCCCTACAATATGGCGGTCTCGGAAGCCTTCGAGCAACGCGAGCGTTGCTCTTGGATCTGCTTTATCGGCAACAATAAGAAGTGGAAAGAAGGAGCGTTAAGTGGAATGTGGAGAGTGGAAAGTGGTGAGTTCTGCCTTACTGCTGAGCGACGCGAGGCTGTTGGAAATGCATGGATTGTCGACTTTTGCTGGACGGGAGGTATGAGTTTCGCCGAGGTCATCGAGGCCGCTGGCGTCATCCCCCTGCCACCCTATCTAGGCCGTGAGGCCGAGGCCGACGACGCTACCCGCTACCAAACGGTCTACGCCCACTACGACGGCTCCGTGGCGGCGCCCACGGCGGGACTGCACTTCACGCCGGCGCTCATCAGCCAGCTGCAAAACCAAGGCATCGAGACCGACTATGTCACCCTGCATGTCGGCGCAGGCACCTTCAAGCCCGTCAGCACCGACACCATCGGTGAACACGAGATGCACACCGAGCACGTCGTCATCGGACGTACGCTTATCGAAAAACTGCAACAACTCGACCGTCCTTTGGTGGCCGTCGGCACCACGTCGGTACGCACACTCGAATCGCTCTACTGGTACGGTGTGCGGCTGGCAGAACAGCCCGACAGTCCGATGCAGGTGGGCCAATGGAACCCCTATAGTTTGCCTTCCTTAAGCCGTACCGAGGCTCTCGGCAACGTGCTGCGCCACCTCGACCGACAACACAGCACCACGCTGGTCGGAGAAACGCAGCTGATGATAGCCCCCGGCTACCGCTACCGCCTCGTCGACGGCCTCATCACCAACTTCCACCAGCCCAAGAGCACCCTGCTGCTGCTGGTCAGCGCCCTGATAGGCGACCGTTGGCGCGACTGCTACCGCTACGCCCTCGACCATGGCTTCCGCTTCCTCAGCTACGGTGACAGTTGCTTCTTCCTGCCACACAATCCATGAACCCCTTCGCCGCCATTTTCCAAGTCCTCTTCCCATCGACCTGCGCCGCCTGTGGACAAGCACTTGTGAGGGGAGAACGCCTATTATGTCTCGACTGCATAGCCTCGCTCAACGAGACCCGCGACAGCACCGTAGCCGACAATGCCGCCGAGCGGCAACTGGGCGCACGGCTGCCGTTACAGGCCGCCATGTCGCTCTACCACTTCCAGAAAGGGAACACCGTGCAGAAGGTGACACATGCTATGAAGTTCTATGGCAACAGCGACCTTTGCCTGATGATGGGACGGCAGATGGGTCTGGAACTGCTCCGCAGCGGACGTTTCGACAACGTCGACATATTGGTGCCCGTGCCGTTGCACTGGTGGCGTCGCCTGCATCGCGGCTACAACCAGAGTGAGCTGCTCTGCCGCGGTATCGCCGCGGTGATGCCACGCGAGGTGAACATCACGGCCGTCGTGCGCCACCGCTACACGCGCCAACAAAGCCGGCAGACGGGCGACGCCCGCAACGCCAATGTCGAAGGAGCCTTCCACGTACGCCATCCCGAGCAACTAAGGGGACGGCACGTGCTACTGGTCGACGATGTGCTCACCACCGGCGCCACCCTGACCGCCTGCGCCGACGCGTTGCTCACCGTCCCTGGACTCCGCCTCAGCGCCGCCACCTTCAGCATAGCCCACTGATATTCCAACGTCCTCTTCTATTCTTAAGAATAGTTAAATTATCCATTTCTATTGCAGAAATGTTTTTTTATTCGTAATTTTGCAACGACAAATCAACACCACTACTGCCATGAAGTACCACCAGAAAGAAGAACAACTTTTCACACGTTGGGCCGAGCGCGCCAAAAAACTCCATGAGAGCGACGAAATCACCAAAGACGGCCTGCTGTACCGAGGCGATATGTGGTTTGACGGCTTCAACCAGGTCTGCAAGCCTGGCGACGAAGAGCTGCAATGGAGCGACGCCAGCCTTCGCCTGCTGGTGATGACCAAGGAACTCAACGAGGACGACGGCTGGGACATCCGCGGCGAAAGCGGCCGTGTGCCATCGCCACGTCTCACCTGCCGCACGGCGCAACGTTTCTTCCCCAACCTGGAGCTATGGGTCTATGGCCTGATGAACATCCCCGACCGCAAGGTGATGGCCTTCAGCAAGGCTGACAATGCGACACGCCTGCAGGGCTTCTATGAGAACGCCCCCATTGCACGCATCAACTGCAAGAAGCAGCCCGACATCAAGTCGGCTAGCAACCTGGTCATGCAGAAATACTTGCGCGACTATGCCGACCTGCTGACCGAGCAGGTGAAGCTCTACGACGCCGACATCATCCTCTGTGTCGGAGGACAGGGCGTCATGGTGAAGTTCCTTGTGGAATACGTATACAAAGACCTCGAGCAATATAACGAGCATATCTGGTTCTCGCCCTCCGACGGCGTAGTGGTAGCCAAACAGTACCATCCCAACTACAACGTCTATGACCGCAAGGAGATGTACGTCAGCCTCATGCACGACTACCAAGACTTTCTCAAAGCCCATTCCGATTTTCCACGCCAACGATAGACAAACACCATGCAAAAGTTACAAGTATTCACGCTGCAGGCCGGCAACGTGCGGGCTGACATCACCAATCTGGGCGCCCGTATCATGCGCCTGACAGTGGGTGGCATCGATGTGGTGCAGGGCTTTGACCGCCCCGAAGATTACCTGCCGGAGAACCATCTCTCCGATTTCGGCGCCGTCATCGGACGCTATGCCAACCGTTTGGCCGGTGGCCGCATAGCCTTGGATTGGGACATCATCCAGCTGCCGCAGAACAACGGTTCCAACTGTCTTCATGGAGGACCACGGGGATGGCAGTACAGTATATACGATGTTGTGGAGGCCACCGACAACCGACTCGTTCTAAGCATGGTGAGTCCCGACGGCGACCAGGGTTTCCCCGGCAACGTGCAGGTGACTGTCACCTATACGCTCTCGGAAAAAGACGCCCTCCGCTTCGACTACCATGCCGAGACCGACCAGCTGACGGTCATCAACATGACCAACCACAGCTACTTCAACCTTAATGGCGACCTAAGTAGTAGCATACACAACCATGTGCTGGCCATCGACGCCGACCGTTACTCAGCCGTCAACAAAGAGATGATTCCTATGAGGAAACATCAGCCCGTTGAAGGCACACCCTTTGATTTCCGTACCGCCAAACCCATAGGGCGCGACATTGATGCCGATGACGAACAACTGCACATCGGACATGGCTACGACCACAACTACGTTCTTAACCAGCCTAGTTTGGATTATCCGGCAGCGTTGCTGACCAGTCCGCTGACCGGCATTAAGCTGACCATCTACACCACTGCCCCAGGCATGCAGCTCTACACAGGCAACTTCCTCAACGGCGTGCAAGGCAAGGGTGGCGTGTGCTACCCTATGCGTAGCGCCGTATGTCTAGAGACACAGCAGTACCCCGACTCCCCCAACCACCGCTGGCCCGAATCGACAGGCTACCTCTCGCCGGACAAACCCTTTGACAGCGCCACCATTTTCCAATTCAGCATATGATAGACCTAGATAGCCTGCGACAAGCCTTTGCCAACCGTTTCGGTGGCGAGGGCGTTGCTTTCTTCGCCCCCGGGCGTATCAACCTTATCGGCGAGCACACCGACTACAACGGCGGATTCGTCTTCCCCGGAGCTGTAACACAAGGCATCACCGCTGTGCTGCGACCCAACAACTCGCCGACGGTGCGACTCTATGCCGCCGACTTGAAGCAAGAATGCTCCTTTGATATCATGAGTGAGGAGGGACCTGCCGTGACCCACTTCCGTTACATTTATGGCGTGGTGCGTGAGTTAATGGCTGCAGGTGTAATGGTACAAGGGTTCGATGCCGTTTATGGTGGCGACGTGCCACTGGGTGCCGGTATGAGCTCTTCGGCGGCTTTGGAGTGCTGTTTCGCCAATGCGCTGTGCGACTTCTTTGGCGGCCGTCTGGACAAGATGACCCTCGCCAAGATTGGACAGGCTACGGAGCACAAATACGTGGGCGTAAAATGCGGCATCATGGACCAGTTCGCCTCCATGCACGGCCGTGAGGGTGCGCTAATGCGTCTCGATTGCCGCAGCGGCGAGTTCCAATATTTCCCTTGGCACCCCGAGGGCTATCGTCTGCTATTGGTCAACAGTTGCGTGAAACACGAACTGGTAGGGTCGCCCTATAACGAGCGCCGTGCCTCGTGCGAGCGTGTGGCAGCACTGGCTGGCGTCGAGGCTTTACGCGACTGCACTTGGGAGGAACTAGAAACCTTGAAACCGCAGCTCAGCGGCGAGGATTACCGACGTGCCTACTATGTGCTGGGCGAGGTAGACCGCGTGCTGTCTGTCTGCGACTCCCTCGGACGCGGCGACTACGAGACGGTGGGACACCAGATGTACCTCACCCATGAGGGTCTCAGACGCGACTATGAGGTGAGCTGTGACGAGTTGGATTTCCTCGTCAACGAAGCCCGCAGGCTGGGCGTCACAGGTGCTCGCATGATGGGTGGCGGCTTCGGCGGCTGCACCATCAATCTCGTACGCAACGAACTGTACGAAACCTTCCTCGCCGAGGTACAGGCGACCTATCGCGCCCGCTTCGGCGTTGAGTGCCAGCCCATCCCCGTCATCATCGGTGCCGGCGCCAGACAATTGTGATTTTTTTCTTCCCATAAAAAAAAGTCGTATATTTGCACTATCAAACCAACCTATCACCCCCATTTGCCATACCCCACATACCGTATTAACTTACAATAACTTACACATTTAAAAACAATAGTATAATTCAATATTTTAACCATTTTAAATGAATCTATTATGAAAAAGTTATCGAAAGTTCTCTGTGCATTAGCACTTATGTTGCCCTTTGCCGCCTGCACCCCCGAGAATGTAGGTCCCAATGGCAACAATGACAACAACTACAGCACCCTTATCCTAGGCACCTGGCAGGTTGATATGATGTCGGTTGATGGACAGGACATGACGCCCCCCAACATGCAGTTGTCCTTTTACGATAACGGACAAGGATTGATGGATGATGGCGATGAAACCGACCACAACGACTTCACGTGGGTTATCAATGGCAACGTCATCAACGTTTCTACTGACAGGCACCAGTTCTCCTTTACCATTGACACTATCACCTCGACGGAGTGCGCCTTCCACGGCAACTACATCGAGTTCGACGGCAACGACATCACTGGCGACATTCGTTTCCATATGACCAAAGCGAACGGTGACAATCCCGGAGGCGACCCCGACCATGGCGACCTCGGCATCAGCATGCCTGAGATGGTCGAGAACACATCGTCGTCGATTACCGTCTCGGCCCACGTCACAGGCAGTGTCGACCAGTATCTGGGGCAATTCCCCGACTACACCTGCGGCATTGCATGGTGTCCCGCATACGACGGTGCGCCCACGATGAGCAACAACGTGGAGAAAGGCTATCCCGATTCGGACGGCAACTTCGAAGTTACCATCAGCGGACTACATGCAGGTACGCAATACAATGTGGTTGCATGGCTGAAACTCACACCCAACAGCGATCCTATTTACGGCGACTGGCATACCCTAGGGACACAATCTGGCGGCAATCCGGGCGACCAAGACACCAACTGGATTAATATCAATTCAGCCATACCTGTCAACAGCACCACTATCTCTGTTACCGTTACAGGCTACTTCGACAACAATCCCAATGGTATCGGCGTGGTGTATGGCACCAATGCCAACCCCACCATTGCGGACAACGTGTACAACGCTTTTGAGCACATTCTCAATCTGGAGACGGGTGAGACCGACGCCACCATACAGCGCATGGAGGAGAACTCCGACGGGTCGCGTACAGTGGCTGTACTGCTCAACAACCTGCAGCCTGGTGCTACCTACTTCCTGCGTGGCTACATGACGTTCGGCAACGGCCTCCCCACCATCTACCACGACGAGGTTTCCGTCAATATGCCCACGGAATAGTATAGTTACTCTTTACCGGCCAGGAGGCCACAGGCGGCGTCAATGTCCTGTCCGCGCGAAGCGCGGAGCGTGCAGATGACGCCGCTTCTGTTCAGGTAGCTCTGGAATGCCGCGATGGTCGACGGCATAGAAGTCTTATAGGGCGCTTCTTCCGATTCGTGGAAGCGTATCAGATTAACGCGACAATCGAGACCTTTCAAGGCTTCCACCAATTGGGCGGCGTGCGCCTGGTCATCGTTAAGTCCACGGAACATGGTGTATTCGAACGATAGACGCCGCTGGCCGCTCCAGTCGTATTGTCGCAGCAGTTTCAACACCTCGTTGAGCGGGTAGGCTTTCTGCACGGGCATCATCTGCAGACGCTCCTGCGGCACGGGGTTGTGCAGGCTCACAGCCAGGTGACATTGGCTCTCATCGAGAAAGCGCTTCAGCCCCGGGATGATGCCCACCGTGCTGACGGTGATGCGCTTGGGACTCCAACCAAGACCCCATGTAGCGGTCATTATCTCGGTAGCGGCAAGGACGGTGTCTAGGTTGTCCATCGGCTCGCCCATGCCCATGAAGACCACGTTGGTAAGGGTTTCAAATTCGGGAATACTGAAGAGTTGATTAAGTATGTCGCCAGCAGAAAGCGACCCGTGGAACCCCTGTTGGCCTGTGACGCAGAAGCGGCAGCCCATCTTACAGCCCACCTGACAGGAGACGCACAGCGTGGCACGATCGTCTTCGGGAATATAGACCGCCTCGATGAAGTGTCCGTCAAACACAGGGAAGAGGTACTTCTTGGTGCCGTCCTTACTCACCTGGCAGCGCACGGGCGTCTCGCGGCCGATGTGGGCCACCTCGTTCAGACGCGCCCGCTGAGCCAGCGAGAGGTTGGTCATGGCGTCGATGCTGTCAACACGTTTCTTGTAGAGCCAGTCGCAGATTTGCTTGGCCGTGAAGCGCGGGAAGCCTTCGGCAGCGCAGAGTTCCTGCAGCTGCGCGAGGGTCATGCCGAGGAGGTTAGAAGTCCCAGTCGAACCCTTCATTTTCAATCTCCTGTTGGAAGTTGGCGCAGTCCATCTCAATGGGCATCGAAGGACGCTCGAAGTCACCGCGGTAGAACTTGATGGCGGGGTCCTGGTAGACCTTCTGCATGTAGTAAGCAAAAATAGGCAAAGCCATTGCGGCACCTTGTCCGAAGCTCATATTACGGAAGTGAATGCTGCGCAGCTCGCCGCCAGTCCATATCGCCGTGGCCAGCTTGGGTGTGATACCCACAAACCAGCAGTCGGAGTTGTTCTGCGTGGTACCCGTCTTGCCAGCGATGGCGGTAGAATATTCGTTGAGCTTGTAGCGGTAGTTGAGGCGCACACCTGTGCCGCTCTGCACCACGCCTTTCATCAGCTCAATCATCATGTAGGACGTCTGCTCGTCGAGGGCCTCGCTGCGTTGCGGCGTGAAGCGCTCGAGCACCATGCCCTTGTTGTCCTCGATACGGGTGACGAAGATAGGCTCCACATACTCGCCCTTGTTGGCGAAGGTAGCCATGGCGCCGGCCATCTCATAAACGGTAATCTCGGGGGTACCCACGGCGATGGCAGGTACAGCGTCGATGGGGCTGCGTACGCCCATCTTGCGGGCGATGTTGATGACTTGCTCTGGCGAGCCCTGCTTCATCAGGTAGGCCGACACCCAGTTGATGGAATGTGCCAAAGCCCATTTAAGCGTCACCATCTCGTCTTCACGTTCATGGCTCGAGTTCTTGGGACACCAGTCGGGGGCGTTCCACACCTCGAAGCAGACCTGCGAATTGGGCACCTCGGTGCAGGGATACATACCGAGATCCTGCAACGCCATGGTGTAGACGAAAGGCTTGAAGGTAGAGCCCACCTGGCGGTGACTCTGCACATTGTCGTACTTGAAGTAGCGGTAGTTGATGCCACCGACATAGGCGCGCACATAGCCTGTACCCGGCTCAACACTCATCAGGCCGGCATTGAGGAACTTCTTGTAGTATATCAGCGAATCCCAAGGCGACATAACGGTGTCGCGGTTGCCCTTCCAACTGAAGACACGCATAGAGACTTTCTCGTCGAACTTGGCACGAATTTCCTTCTGGCTGAGCCCCTCAGCCTTGAGGGCGCGATAGCGGTCGCTGTTCTTCATGGCTTGGGTGAGGAACTTGTCCTGCTGCTCCTTGGTGATGTCGCAGAAGGGATTGCCATTACGCGCCTTGAGTTCACGCTCGAAGGCAGGCTGTATCTCCTCGCTGAAGTGCTTGCGTACGGCCTGCTCGGCATAACGCTGCATACGCGAATCGATAGTGGTGTATATTTTCAGACCGTCGCGATGCACATCATAGTATTCGCCGTTTTTCTTGCGGTGATGCTTGCACCAGTCTTTCATATAGGTGCGCAGATACTCGCGCAGGTAAGTAGCCAGGCCATCGTTGTGGCTCTGGGGCGAGTAGTTGCTCATGTCGATGGGCTTCTCGTGATAGATGACATAGTCCTCGTCGCTGAGGCAGTCGTACTTGTTCATCTGCTTGAGCACGGTGTTGCGACGTGCCAACGCCCGGTCAGGGTGGAGCACGGGGCTGTAGTAGGAGGGCGCCTTAAGGAGGCCCACCAGCAGGGCGGCCTCGTCGACGTCGAGTTCGGCAGGCGTCTTGTCGAAGAATGTCTTGCTGGCCGTCTTGATACCATAGGCGTTACTTCCGAAGTCGACAGTGTTGAAGTACATGGCCAGTATTTCCTGCTTGGAGTAGTTGTGCTCCAATTTGACAGCCACAACCCATTCCTTGAACTTCACGAACACCACACCTATCTTTGAGCGTTTGCCGCGAGGGAAGAGGTTCTTGGCAAGCTGCTGCGTGATGGTGCTGCCACCACCCGACGAGCCATGTCGTCCGATGACGGTCTTGAAAAGCACGCGGAAGAGGCTGCGACGGTCAATACCTGAATGCTTGTAGAAACGGACATCCTCAGTGGCGACAAGGGCGTTGATGAGATTGGGCGATATCTGGTCGTAGGTAACGTTGCTACGGTTCTCCAGACCTATGAAACCCAGCACCTCACCATCATCGCTAATCACCTCCGAAGCCTGCAGGCTACGCGGGTTCTCCAACTCCTCGAATGAGGGCATGAAGCCCAGCCATCCAAGTGACAACAAGGTGAAGAACAAAAAGATGAAGACCCAGAGCCCGCCGAAGACGAGCCACATGGTCTTGATGTATTGGGGTTTATCGCTTGATTTCTTTTTCATAGGCTTATTCAAATTTAACTCCTGACTATTCCGAATACTCTATGCGAAGTCCGATGTTTTTCAGTCCTGTGATGGCGCTGTCGCGCATGCCGTTGCTGACAGAGAAGCGGTAGGTTCCGGTCATCGGGAAGCGAGCATTGCGGCGGAAATAGTAGCGAGCGTCGACGTAGCGGCCGGCACGCTTGCCCAGCCAACGACCCGAGACATCGGCCAGCGGAAACTCCAGCGTGTCCTGCGCGATGCTGCCGTCGGGAAAGGTGGTATTGAGGAAGAGGAAAGTGTTGGCGTAGGGATAGCTGATGCTGTTACGCACCTCCATGAGGAAGTTGTACACCGTGGTGGTATCCTTCACCTCAACGTCGAAAGCCACAGCCTCGTCGGGACGCCAGCCGTGCTCGTCGACGGTCTGCTGGCGGTCGTAGAACACGCTGCCGTCGCAAGCCGTGAGGCTGACAATAGTCAGCAATGCTATCAAATATAAGGGCAGTCTTCTCATCAGTTTCTACGATCTCTGTTGGAGCCTCCGCTGCGACGCTCGCGGTCGCCACCCTCGCGGCGGGGCCTGTTGCTATTGTTGTCATTCTGACGCTTGGGCTGCTGCTGACGGTCGCGGTTGGAGCGGTCGCCTCCCTGGGGACGCTCCTTGGGACGGTCGCCACGAGGTGCGCCGCCCTCACGGCGGGGTTCACGACGTTGACGGTCGCCACGGCGCTCCGTCTTGCGTTCGCTCACCTCAGCCTCCTGTCCCACAACACCGTTGCCGCCCTCGCTCAGGCGCTGTATCTCGCGCTCCACCTCTTCGCTGTTGGCCTCCGAAGCCAGCGCCGTGGTCGACATCAACTCCACCTGGTAGTCCTCCAGCCGCTCGGGGTACTGTTGCTGGCGGTTCATCTCCATAATCTTCTTCACATCCTCAGCCTTGAGAGCGATGAGTTCGTTCTCGCCTTCATAGGCGTACCACATAATGCCGCGGAACACATCGGTCTTCTTGTACAACGCCAACCCTTTTTGGAAACGTATGGCGTGGCCCGCCGGCGGGAACTTTTTCAAGGCGTCGGCATAGACCTCGTACTCGAAGTTGAGACAGCACTTCAGTTTGCCGCATTGGCCTGCCAGCTTCTGCGGATTGGGCATAATCTGTTGCGTCTTGGCTGAGCTGGTGGTGACGCTCTTGAAAGTCGTCAGCCATGTCGAGCAGCACAGCTCGCGGCCGCAGGTACCCAAGCCTCCCACCTTGCCAGCCTCCTGGCGCACACCTATCTGTTTCATCTCGATACGCACGTGGAACTCGTCGGCGAGCACCTTGATTAGCTCGCGGAAGTCCACACGCTCGTCGGCGGTATAGTAGAAGATGGCCTTCGAGTGGTCGCCTTGGAACTCCACATCGTTGACTTTCATGTCAAGCCCCATGTCGAGCACAATACGGCGGGTGCGCAACAGCGCGGCATGCTCCTCGCGCAACGAAGCGGCCCAACGCTCGATGTCGTTCTCCTTGGCGCGACGGAACACCTTCTTGATGTTCTCCGACTCGGGGTTGATGCGGTGCTTGCGCATCTGCAGGCGGCATAGTTCGCCTGTGAGGCAGACAATACCCACGTCATGCCCTGGCTGGCCTTCCACAGCTACAACATCGCCTTCCGTCACCTCCAACCCGTCAGGCAGGCGGTAGAAGTCCTTGTGATTGTTCTTGAAGCGCACCTCGACGCAGTCAAAGGGGCGTTCGGTGGGCTGACGCACGCCGCTCAGCCAGTTGGTAGCCGTCACCTTCGAGCAACTCTGGCGCTCGCAGGCATTCACCGGCACATAGCTCTTGGGGCATTGACGGCAGCCGCGACTCAAATACACGGGCTCTTCATATTTCACCCAAGGTATCTCGGGGTCGGGATCCAGGTAGGGGTCCAGCGAACTCTCCTCGCTGATATACTCTTCCACTTCAGGGTTCTCACGCTCCACGACCGTCTTCTTCTCTGCACGCCCTTTGCGGCGCTCCCGCATGAAAGCCTCTATATCTTCCGCCGAAGCAACAGTCTCCTCGCTGTCGAGGATAGGCTCCTGCGGTAGCTTCTCCAGCTCTTTATCTTTGTTTTCTTCCATTTGTTTTTATCGTTTCTTTAATGCCTTGCTGATGCGGAACGACAGCTCCATCAGCGCTATCTTGCCATAGGCGTTGCGCTCGATGGCGAAAAGGGCGTCGTTGAAAGCCACATCAATCATCTCTATATTGTTAGCAGTCACCATGGTGGGGAACATGGCGTCAAATTTCTGGTCACCCGAATTCAGGTTGCACGGCAGCCCTGCGGCGGTCTTGAGGAAACAATCGCGCATAACGTTCAGCGCATAGCCTAGGAACTGCTTCTGTTGCTCACGGCCCATGGAGGCCATCTTGTCGACCTGGGCGCTCAGCTCCTTCATTTTCAACTTGAACAGCAACCGCAGCCAATCCACCAGCATACCGGCGAACTCCTCGTTGCTCTCCACCTTCCGATCCCCGCTCTTCACCCGCAAAGTCTGCACACGGCTACGGATAGTCGGCAGCAGACGCTCGTCGCTCTCGCCCACCAGCAGGATGATGGAACCCTCCGAAGGCTCTTCGAGCGACTTCAACAACTCGTTGGCCGCCGTGAGGTTCATCTTTTCGGGCATCCAGATGACCACCATCTTCCAGCCGCCCTCATACGACTTCATGGCCAAGTTCTGCACGATGGCCGCCGCATCGGCCTCGCGCAACATGCCTTGCTTGTTGTCGATACCCAGGTAAGCGTACCAGTCGTCGAGCGAACCCAATGCCTTCTTTTCCAACACAAAGTTGCGGAAGTCGGCCGCGAAGTCCTCGCATCTGGGGTTCGACGTTACTCGCGTCGTTGTCGCCGTGGGGAAGAAAAGATGCAGATCGGGATGCATCAGCGAAGCTATCTTTTTGCAACTAGGGCACTCGCCACACGAATCGGCCCTCAACTCGCCCTCGTGATTGTGTTGCCGATGCTCGCAGCAAAGATACTGCAGGTAGGCCAACGCCAACTGCAAACAGCCGTCCTCTCCGGCTCCCAGCAGCAACTGGGCGTGACTGATGCGCCCGCTGTCGATGATTTCCGTCAGTCGGTTTATCACATCTCGCTGTCCTACAATATCTTTAAACTGCATCTTCTATGGGTTTTAACTTGCAAATATACAAATAAAATGTAAAATGTACGAAAAAAAATTGTTAAATATGCGCTCGGAACTTTCTTCCGAAGACCAAAATATTTTAACTCTTTTTAAGCTCCACCGCAATTCCACACAACTCATACTTTTACAGGATGTTATATAGTGTATGTCGGGCGAGGGTCGGGCGAGGGTCGGTAGGAGACAAATGGCTGCAATTTATTTATAAAACATACAATAAACGACCGCCATGCGCGTTATTGGAGGTACGAAGAAGGATTGGTATGAAGCATATTTTTGTGGTCAACCCCCGTGCCGGCAGCAAGGACCGGAGCACATACATAACTGAACAACTGAAAGATATACCTATAGACGCCGAAGTGTACGTCACCCAGGCAACGCGCGACGCAACGCGGTTTGTGGCCGAGCGCTGCCTTCAGAGCGAAGGTGAGGCGCTGCGTTTCTATGCTTGCGGCGGCGACGGCACGCTCAACGAGGTAGTGTCGGGTGTGATGGAGAGCGGAGCACAGGAAGTGGCCGTGGGCTGCCTCCCTTACGGCAGCGGAAATGATTATATCAAGAATTGGCCGTCGGTCGATTTTACCGATATTAAAGCCCTTGTCGAGGCGCCGCCGGTAAAGGTTGATGTGATTCGTCTGGGCGAGCGCTACTGCGTTAATGTGCTCAACTACGGCTTCGAGGCCGAGGTGTGCCGCACGATGAGCTGCGTGCGCCGATGGCCCCTAATCGGAGGACGAATAGCCTACGTAACCGGCATTGTTCATTGTCTGTTGCATGCGCGCCACAATCCTTGCCGCATCCTAGTGGACGGCGAGTTGTGGCAGGAGGGCGATATGCTGCTGGGTTCAGCGGCCTGCGGCCGTTATGTCGGTGGCGGCTATATGTGCGCGCCGCGAGCGGTGCTCGACGACGGCCTGCTGGAGGCACTCTGCATCGACTCGCTCAGCATTCCCCGCTTCGCGAAGCTGATAGGCTTCTATCAACGGGGCGAGCACTTGGAAAGCCCCGAGATGGCCGATGTGGTGCACTATCGCCGCGGCCGCCGCGTGTGCTTCGAGGCCGACCGCGAGTTCAGTATCGTCGTCGACGGCGAACTGATTGCGGGCAACCACTTCGAGGCAGAATGCCTGCCACAAGCACTCAACTTCATAGTACCAGTTTAACTCATAAACTTTAAAGAATGGAAAGTCTACCTGCATTGTTCATGGACCTGGCGCTGATACTCATCACGGCCGGCGTCATTACGGTGGTGTTCAAATGGCTGAAACAGCCGCTGGTGTTGGGATACATCCTGGCTGGCTTCTTCATAGGCCCCTATTTCAAGTGGTTCCCCGTTATCACCGACCCCACCGACGTGCACGTGTGGAGCGACATCGGCATCGTGTTCCTGATGTTCGCCTTGGGCTTGGAGTTCAGCATCAAGAAGTTGAAGAAGGTGGGCGCCACGGGAGCCATCACAGCTTTCACCGAGCTGGCCATCATGTTCCTCATCGGCAATGTGGCGGGCCATTTGTTGGGCTTCAAGGATATGGATTGCATTTTCCTGGGATGTATGATGAGCATCTCGTCGACGGCCATCATCGTCAAGAGTTTCGACGACTTGAGGTTGAAGCAGCAGAAATTCACCTCGACGGTGACGGCGGTGCTGGTGGTCGAGGACTTGATAGCCGTGCTGTTGTTGGTGGTGCTTAGCACGATAAGCGTCAGCAAGACCTTCAACGGCGGCGAACTGGCGATGAGCATGGTGAAGCTTGCGTTCTTCCTGATAGTGTGGTTCGTCTTCGGCATCTACCTGATACCCACCTTCCTGCGGTGGATGCGCAAATATATGACCGAAGAGACGCTGCTACTGGTGGCCGTGGGCCTGTGTTTCGGCATGGTAGTGCTGGCGGCCAAAGCGGGCTTCTCGACGGCTCTCGGAGCCTTCGTGATGGGCGCCATCCTGGCGGAGACCATTGAGGCCGATGTGATACATCGGTTGGTGACGCCGCTGAAGAACCTCTTCGGCGCCGTCTTCTTTGTGTCGGTGGGTATGCTCATCAAGCCCGAGGTGCTAGTCAAGTACTGGCTGCCGATAGTGGTTGTCGCCCTGTGCATCATCCTCTTCAAGAGCACCGCAGCCACCATCGGCGTGCTGCTCAGCGGCAAGCCGCTGAAAATGGCTGTGCAAAGTGGCTTCTGCTTCTGCCAGATTGGTGAGTTCTCATTCATCATCGCGGGATTGGGCATGAGTTTCGGCGTCATCAACGAGAACCTCTACCCCATCATCGTGTCGGTATCCATCCTGACGACTTTCGTCACTCCCTATATGATCAAAGGCGCCACGCCGTTCTACAACTGGCTGGAGCCCAAGATACCCGAGCGGCTGATGCAGCGGTTGAGCCAGTATAGCAATCATTCCGGCGGCGACGACGACAGTCGCGCCACCATTGGGAAATTCGTGCGCAAGCAGCTGACCAACACGCTGCTGTATGGCGCCATCCTGGCGGCGCTGTCGTTGCTCAGCGTCGGCATCCTGCGTCCTTTCCTCGACCGGCTGTTCGCCGACCTGGATATACCTCAGATATGGAGCCGCCTGATAGGGTTACTGGGCACGTTGGCACTGATGTCGCCGTTCCTGTGGGCAGTAGCCGTGAAGGATGTCAGCCGCAAGCGCATCAGGGAGATGATCGATACCTATCGTTTCAGCTTGGCTGTGGTCATCCCGATATTGTTGCTGCGCTACTTCGTAGCGCTGTTCTCTGTGGGCATGATAGTGGCGGGCTATGTGGCTGTGACGGCGGGCTTCCTAATGGTGATAGCCATCATCGTGGTGGCTGTGGTGCTCTTCACTCGCAAGGCCGACGGCTTCTACAGCCAGATTGAGGAGCGTTTTACCAAGAACTTCAACTCGCGCCAGGCACAGGCGGCCTTCCACATCCCCGCAGGCATGGAGAACGAATTCGCCATGGAGCGACTGCGCATGACGCCCAGTTCGCCCTTGGCAGGCAAGACACTGGTGCAGGCCGACGTGCGTCAGCGCTACGGAGCCAACATCGTCACCATCGAACGTGGCGACACCATCATCGACATGCCAGAAAAAACGGAAATCATGATGCCTGCCGATGTGCTGACGGTGATAGGTACCGAGGAGCAGGTCAGCGCCATACGCGCCGACATCGAGAAAGAGGCCGACCTGTTGGTGCACGACCACTCGGACCACGAGATGCACATGTACCGTTACCACGTGGAGGCCGGCGGCCCGCTGTGCGGCCTAGCTGTGGGAACCTCGTCGCTGGCCACCAAGCACCATGCCATGGTGATTGCCATTGAACGTGGAGGCCGACGTATCGTCAACCCAGACCGCCACACAGTGTTCCAACACAACGACCTGCTGTGGTTCGTCAGCCCCGACGAGCTCACCCTCGCCGGCTTTGAAAAGAAAATGATAGAGATATGAAAAAGATATTTTTAGTTGGCTCCCTAGGTTTACTAGTCTTTCTCGGCTCCCTGCAGGCACAGAGCGATGACCGAGGATTCGAGATCGCCAAAAACTTAGAGATTTTCTCCAATGTCTACAAGCAGCTCAACCTGAACTATGTCGACGACGTCGACCCAGGCAAGACCATCAAAGTGGCCATCGACGCCATGCTGGCCTCGCTCGACCCCTATACCAACTACTATGCCGAAAGCCAGATGGAGGACGTAAAGATGCAACTGCTTGGACAATACGGCGGCATCGGGTCGCTCATCGTGCAGCGCGGCGACTCGGTGTACATCAGCGAGCCGTATAAAGGACTTCCTGCCGACGAAGCTGGGCTGAAGGCTGGCGACCGTATCGTGGCTGTCGACGGACAGAGCACGCGTGGCAAGACCACCGCCGACGTCAGCGCCGCCATGCGCGGACAAGCCGGCACCAACGTCACCCTTCGCCTGGAACGCGAAGGCAAGGAGTTCGACCGCACCCTCACACGCCGTGAAATCAAGTTGCCCAACGTGCCCTACTACGGCATGGTGGGCGACATGGGTTATATCAAACTCGACGAGTTCACCTCCGACGCCGCCAAGCATGTGCGCGAGGCTTTCGTCAACCTTAAGAAGGACCACCCCGCCATGAAAGGCGTCATCCTCGACCTGCGTGGCAACGGCGGCGGATTGATGAACGAAGCCGTCGACATCGTCAACATCTGGGTGCCCAAAGGGACATTGGTGGTGGAGACCAAGGGCAAAGTGGCCTCAAAGAACCTCAAGAGCTACACCCGTATGGCTCCCGAGGACACCGAGATACCCGTGGCGGTGCTCATCGACGGCAGCTCGGCGTCGGCCAGCGAGATTGTCAGCGGCAGCCTGCAAGACCTCGACCGCGCCGTTATTATAGGTCAGCGCAGCTATGGCAAAGGGCTGGTGCAGAACATACTGCCCATGGCTTATAACAGCCAGATGAAAGTGACTGTCAGCAAATACTACATCCCCTCGGGCCGCTGCATACAGGCCATCGACTACAGCCACCGTGACGAGAACGGCAAGGCCCTCAAGGTGCCAGACTCGCTGAAGACGGCTTTCAAGACCAAGAGCGGCCGCACCGTCTACGACGGCTTCGGAATAGAACCCGACGTGGAGATAGAGCCCCAGTATATGTCGAACATCGCCATCGCGCTGACACAGAAGTTCCTCATCTTCGACTATGCCACACAGTATTACCGCAGCCACAAGGCTATTGCCGCCGCCACCGATTTCGAAGTCAGCGACGACCTCTATGCCGATTTCTGCCGTTACCTAAAAGAAAAAGGACTCACCTACTCCACCGTCACCGAGCGTGTCATCAAGGAGCTGCGCGAGATATCCACCGAAGAGAAATACAACGGTGCCATCGAGGAACAACTCAAGGCCATGGAGGCCACCCTAGAACGGGAGAAAGAAGACGATATGGTGAAACACCGTGACGAGATCAGCGAGATGCTGAAGTCCGAGATACTCTCGCGGTACTACTACGACCAAGGGCGCATCGAAGGTTCATTAAAGAGCGACCCTGTGGTGCAACGCGCTGTGGAGGAGTTAAAAGTCAAGAATTAAGAATGCGGAGTTACGTAACAGGATGCTAGGGAGAAAGACTCATAGGACAATATACCTCGTGCTGCTGACGCTGTTGGGCGGCTGCATGGTCACCTCGGTGTGGGCGGCCAACTTGATGTGGGTGCTGTTGGGGGTCAATTGGCTATTTGAGGGCCGCTGGCGCGAGAAATGGCAGATGGCGCGCCAGTGCCGCCTGCTGCAGGCCATCGTGGCGTTCTCTATCATCTACACCGTCGGCATGCTCTGGACCACTAACATCACCCATGGGTTCAATGTATTGCAAGTCAAGCTGCCGATGTTGGTGGTGCCCTTGGTAGTGCTTACCACTAAGCCCGTCACAGGCCGTGCACGCCACCTCATACTGGGGGCATATATCACCACTATTCTGGTGGTCAGCATTATAGCCCTTGTGCGCATGCTCACCATTTCCGACCTCCCCTACCGTGACGCCGTACCCTATATCTCCCACATCCGCTTCGCCCTGAACTGCTGCATGGTGGTTTATCTTTTAGTGGGCTATCGGCAGTGGGCTATCGGCAGTGGTCGCTATCCTCTGGCCATCCTTATCATCCGCATACTCCTCACCCTTTGGATGCTGGTATTCCTGGCGCTCATCCACTCCTATACCGCCTTCGGCATCTTGGCGGTCGTCTCGCTGGTGCTCCTGCTGGTATACTACCGCCACCGCTGGCCGCTGGTGGTGCTGTGGTTCTGCCTTGCCGGCGCTGTCGTTTTCCTTGTGGGCCGCGAAGTAAAAGCCTATTACCGTCTCATCCCACAAGCCAGTCAACCGTTGCCGACCCTCACCGCGGGAGGCAGGGCTTATGAGCACTATTGTGACGGCATCATCGAGAACGGAAACTACATCAACAACTATCTGTGTACCGACGAATTGCGCGCGGAATGGCAGCGACGAAGCTCAGTACCTTATGACAGCGTCGGCGACGAAGGCTACAATTTGCAGCCCACGCTGGTACGCTATCTCAACGCGCTGGGGCTCACCAAGGATAGTGTTGGGGTCAACGCCCTTACGGACAAGCAGGTGAACGATATCGAGCACGGCATCGCCAACCCCGTCTATGCCGGCGGCAACCCTCTGCGCAAGATGGTCTATGTCATGCTCTTCGAGCGGGAATACTACGTTCACACCCATGCCGTCCAAGGCTTCACCATGATCCAACGCCTTGAACTCTGGCGCGCCACCCTCGACGTGGTGCACGACCATCTGTGGTTCGGCGTCGGTACCGGCGATGTCGATGATGCCCTCCATGCACGTCTGACCGAGATGGACTCCAGCCTGGCCGACACCCGCAAGAGCACCCACAGCCAATATCTGGGCTTCCTTGCCGCTTTCGGCATCCTCGGTTGCGCCATCCTGTTGTTCTTCCTCCTCCGAGCTATTGTCGCTCATCGTTCATCGCACCTCTCTCCCGTGATGTTTGCCTGGGTGCTCACCGTCCTTATCAGCTTCCTCACCGAGGACACCCTCGACACCCTTGCCGGCATCCTCTTCTGTACCTATTTCCTGTCCTTTAGAACATCACAATGTACCAATACCACACCCTCAGCAACGGAATCCGAATAATCCTCTCCCACACACCCTCTAGGGTGGTCTACTCCGGCGTGTACATCAACGTGGGGTCGCGCGACGAGCATGGCGAGGATGAAGGCATAGCGCACTTCATTGAGCACACGCTCTTCAAAGGCACCGAACACCGTCGTGCATGGCATATCCTGAACCGTATTGACGGCGTGGGAGGTGAACTCAGCGCCTTCACCACTCGCGAGGAGACCTGCGTTTACGCTACCTCGCTGGCCGAACATCTGCCGCGTTGTCTCGAGCTCTTCGCCGACATGCTTTTCCACTCCACCTTCCCCGAGACCGAGATTGAAAAAGAGAAAGATGTGGTGCTGGAAGAAATCAACACCTACAACGACATCCCTGCCGAGCGTATCGGCGACCAGTTCGAGGAGATGGTCTACGAAGGACACCCTATCGCACACAAGATATTGGGCTCGAAGCGCACGGTGCGCCACTTCACGTCGGAGCGTTTGCGCGAGCGTCTGCGCCAATGCTACACACCGTCACGCATGGTGGTGAGCGTGGTGGGTAATGTGGACTTCGGCCGCTTGGTACAACTCTGCGAGCGCCACTTCGGCAGCTATGCCGACCACCCGTCGGACAACCCACGCACGGTGCGTCCTGTGTTCCGCACCTTCGAACAGCGTGTGCATCGCCACAACCACCAGACGCTTATCATGCTGGGCTGTGAAGCACCAAGTATCTATAGTACCGACAAGACAGCCTTCACGCTAATCAACAACATCCTGGGCGGACCGGCCATGACCTCGCGCCTCAATATGGCGGTTCGAGAACACCATGGCTTCTGCTACACCATCGAGTCGCAGTATGTCCCCTACTGCGACACCGGCCTGTTCTACATTTACGCTGGCGTCGACAGCCATGCCGAGGAGCGCACATTACAACTGATACACGATGAACTGGAACGTCTGGCCACAACATCGCTGACCGAGCGTACTCTGAAGCAGGCTCGAGGCCAGATGGCAGCACAGATGGCCATAGCACAAGCCGACGGCTCGGACGAGATGCAGTCCATCGGCAAGGCCTATCTGAGTTTCGACCGCGTCGACACCCTCGAAGAGATGACCGCCGACATCCTCAAAGTCACCGCCGCCGATGTGCTGCGTGTAGCGCAGGAACGCTTCCGACCCGGCCTTTTCTCCACCCTCGTTTACGGAAACTAACCACCTACAGGAAGAAAAATCCCCATGGCTTTACACTCGCATTCCCGAGGCATCTGAAATGTTAAAATGCGAGGATGATGCGAGGATAAATGATTGAAAATTGTGCAGAATCCATTTTTTTATGTATTTTTGCAGCGGAAATATTAATTCATTGGATATGAAAAAGGCTCTGTTTATGCTAGTGCTCGTCGCCACGCTGGCCGCTGCGCAGGCGCAGATGGTGGGCTCCACGAACCGCCAGAACGGTAGTATCTCTTCTAGTACCAACGACCCAGTCTACCGTCCCACGGGTGCGGTGCTGCACTTCGAGGCGGGCTCGCCGTGGGCTGTTGCCGTGGGCTACCAGGTGACGCCCAACGTGATGGTGGGCGCGGGTTATGGATACTACTATACCAGTTATCAGAATTCTAGCTTTGAAACTTATCATTATTCTTCTTATACCTATGGAGGTGGGTATTGGGACTATAACCATTTCCAGGTAGAAGGGAACCCCAATGGGCCTTTCCTGGAGTTGCGCGGCAGTACGCCGGGCTACCGATGGTCGGTGTTCAGCGATGTCAAGCTGGGCTACAACCTGGCCTACTATTATCCCGACAGCGCCCAGTGCAGTCGCATCTACATAGGACTGCAGGCCGGTATAGGCTACAAGAACCTGAGCCTCGGCGCCGGTGCTTTGCTGATTCCAGGTGTGTTTACTGTCACCAACAGTCAGGGTGTCCGCGAGAAAGTTAACTTAACGGAGTTCAGCCTCAGCCTCTCCTACAACCTGCCGGTAGCCTACCTACGTCGTGTATTAATGTTCTAAAAATGTATAAGCAATGAAACGTATTGTAATTATTGTGTGCCTCGCAGCACTGAGTCTCGGTGCACAGGCACAGATGGTGGGTGCCACCAACCGCCAGCAGGGCGGCTTCGGCTCCAGTTCCTCCGACCCCGAGTACCGCCCCACCGGCTACATGCTGCATTTCGAAGCCGCCATGCCTCTTGCTTTGGGTGTCACCTATCAGTTGACCCCTAATGTGATGGTGGGCGGCGGTATCGCATACTACCCTTTTGAGGAAAATTATTGGGGCTACTATCAGAGCAATTATGATGGTAATTGGTATGACGGACGTATAGAAGCCGACGGTGCTCTTCCGATATATGTTCAGGCTCGCCTCAGCACACCGCGCTACCGTTGGTCGGTCTTCTCCGACTTTAAGTTGGGCTATAATCTCGGAAATATAGACCATAAGATGGACTTATCGGTCGACATCGAAGAGCCTTGCCACATTTTCTTCAGCATGCAGGTCGGCGTCTGTTACAAACGCATCTCCCTTGGCGCCGGTTTCGGTTGGAACCCCGCACGAGTAAAATATTATCACGACCACGGTTACAACTACTCTTCGGAGTCGTATTTCTGCCCCAGTTTCAGTCTCTCCTACGATCTGCCTTTAACACCTATTCTTAACGCTATACTATAACGAAGGTTGATACTCACCGACTATCCTTGGTACTTCGTATTGTTCTGCCTGCTGGCGGGAGCAGCATACGCCACGGTGCTCTACTTCGCGGGGCGCAACACCTTCTGCCGTGGCTGGCGGTGGGCACTGGCTGCGCTGCGCTTCCTGTCGGTGAGCGCCATCGCTTTCCTGCTGTTGGCCCCTATGTCGAAGCAGACCGTCAACGAGCGACAAAAGCCCCACGTGGTGCTGGCGCAGGACATATCGGGCTCGGTGAGGATGAGTGCCGACTCCAGTTTCTCGCTCGAGAAACTCATCGCCGACCTTGAAGCATCCTGTCGTGTGAGCTACGTACCCTTCGGCACCGAGGGGTCGACCGACATCGGTGCGGTGCTCGACCGCTACCGCAACGACGACGTGGCAGCCTTCGTGCTGGCCAGCGACGGCCTGCACAACCGAGGCGACAACCCCACCTCGGTGGCAGAACATCTGTCGTTTCACATCCATTGTATCGCCCTCGGCGACACCACGGTGCAACGCGATGCCTGGCTGGCCAACCTGCGCTGCAACCGCATCGCCATGCTCAGCAGCACCTTCCCCGTGGAAGTCACGGTCAATGCCACCCTGCTTCGCGACGCCAACACCCGCCTCTCCATTCACAACAACGACGGCAAGCTACTGCACACACAGGCCGTTGCCTACAACGACGACGACTTCAGCGCCACCTACACCATCTCGTTGCCTGCCGATGCTCCAGGACTACAGCGTTATACCATCAGTCTGGCGCCAGTATCGGGAGAGACCTCACTGAGCAACAATACCCTATCTGTCTACATCGATGTCATCGACTCGCGCCGCAAGGTGGTCCTCTTCGCCAACGCGCCACACCCCGACCTGGCGGCGCTTAAAGGCGCCATCGAGAGCAATCCCAACTACGCCGTCGAGGTTGTCATGGCGGCGGATGCCGAGAGTGGCAAGTGGAAAGCCGGCGACGATGTCAGCATGGCGGTGCTTCACAACCTGCCCTCGCGCAACCACCCCTCGGTGGCCTACGCCAATGCGTTGCCGACAATCTCCATCGTCGGTCTGCAGACCGACCTAGCGCGCTTCAATGCCCTGCACAGCGGCATGGAGATTGTCGCCAAAGTGCAGCGCAGCAACGAGGTGACAGCCCTGCACCAGACCGACTTCACCCTTTTCACCCTCGACGAGGCCGACATCACCGCCCTCGAAGCCCTACCGCCATTGTCGGCACCTTTTGGCGAGGCTCGACTCACAGCCGACATTCAGACACTCTTCTCCGCCCGGCTGGGCAACATCGACACCCGCCAACCTCTCGTCGCCGCCACAGCACAAGGAGAACAACGCCGCGCCTGGATATGGGGTGAAGGTCTATGGCACTGGCGGCTGGCCGACTGGCAGAGCCATGAAAGCCACAACCACGTGGACCATCTTGTCGGACAGCTGGTCTCCTTCACCGCCATGCAGATCGACCGCAACCGGCTGCAGGTGGAGGCCGAGCGGACCTACGCCGAAGGCGAGCCCATCGTATTGCGTGCCGTACTCTACAACGAGAACTACGAAGCCGTCAACAATGCCGACGTCACCCTTACCGTTGAGGGTGCCGACTACACCTTCCGGCGCGACGCCGGCGGCTACAGCCTAACCTTGCCGCCACTTGACGAAGGTCTTTACCATTACCGCGCCACCGCCAACGGCCAGACGGCCGAAGGAACTTTCGCCGTCGAAGCCATGAACCTTGAACAACAACGGCTCGGTGCCGACCACACCTTGCTGGCCACCTTGAGCACTCTCACCGGCGGAACCCTATACTCAGCCTCCGACCTCCGACCTCTCACCTCGCTGCTCAAAACCCTTAAACCCACCATCTACACCCACACTCGCTATGCCGAGTTCTTGAGGCTGCCGCTCATCCTGGCGCTCATCCTCCTGCTCTTGGCGGCAGAGTGGGTAATACGTAAATACCTCGGCGAACTATGAAGCAGAAAACCATTATCCGCGAGATGAGCACGTTGCTGAGCGGCAACATATTGGCACAGATTATCAGTCTGGTGGCCTACTTCGCCCTGACCCGCATCTTCTCCACCGAAGACTATGGTCTCTACTCCATCTTCTACTCCTATATCGAGGTGCTTATCATCCTCAGCACGTGTAAATATGAACTGGCTATCGTGGTGGCCGACAGCGACCGTGAGGCTTCCGCTATGGCGCATTTCACGCTGAGGCTCAACGCCATCGTATCGACCGCGTTACTTACCATCGCCTTGGTATTGTGGCTCACAGGCGCCCTGCCTGGCAACTTCGACGAGTTGGGCTGGATTGTGCTGCTCATCCCTCCCATGGTGTTCTTCTGCGGCACCTCACGCGTATATAGCTTCCTGTTCAACCGCGCCCACCGCTATGGCACTATGGCCACCTCGGAGACCGTCAATGCTGCATCGGGAGCCGTCATCAAGATAGCGCTGGGTCTGCTGGGTGTCCTGCAAGCCGGAATGCCCATCGGCACCGTGGCTGGCCGCGCCATAGGAAACTTGGTATATCGGTTAAGGTATCCCAAAAACTCCGAACTCCGAATTCCAAATACCGAACTGAAATCCGTAGCCCGCAAGCATCGCAACTACCCGCGCTATGTGGCCACCAAGGACTTCGTCAATAGTTTCTCGTCCAACCTGCCTTTCCTCTGGCTGGCGCTCTATTTCGACCGCGCCGACGTGGGTCTCTTCGCTTTGGCGCTGACCTTCACTTTCCGCCCCATCAACATTCTCAACGTGGCCTTCGAGCAAGTTCTCTACGCCCGCACCGCCGAAGCCGTGCGCCAACGGCAGAGTGTCAGCCGGCTGATTACGCGCTTCCTGCTCATCCTTAACGCCATCGCAATCCCATTGTTTGTGCTGGCCTGGTTCGTCGCCGAGCCCGTCTTCGCCTTCTGCTTCGGCGGCCGCTGGGCAGGCTGTGGCATCTATGTACAGGCGATGCTGCCTTGGGTGTTCTTGATGCTGAGCTCCACCTCCCTGATGTTCATCAGCAACGTCTTCTCCACCCAGCGAACAGAGTTCGGATTCTACCTGGTGCTGCTGGCGCTCCGGGGGGCAGCCATCGCTCTGGGCATCCATGCCGCCGACTTCCTGCTGGCCATACGTCTATATGCAACAGCAGGGGCTCTGGTGGCAGCGTCCCTGCTGATATGGTACCTTTGGCAAGTGTATCGCTACGAGCGCACACTCAAAGAATAATCTATTCTATCAGACCGCCCAATTTGAGCAGCACCGACCGGGGGCTCTCCAACGAGGTGCCTTTGCCAATAGTGATGCGGTAAACCGTCTCGATGTTTATACTGCTGGGGGAATACTGCACGTGCAACGGCAAATTTTCGTTCACACCGGGCACTATCGTCAATGGATCGGAAGTCCACGGGCAAGTGGCAGTCATGCACTCTTCGCCGAAGCAGAACATTATTGTGTTGGCCTCCGCGCTACCCGACACCTTCTCCACCTTCAGCACACTCTGCAGGTCGGCATCGGTATTGTTCACCACAAAGAAGTCGGTCGTGGTGGCCCAGTCCTGCGCTATATCAGTCATCGAAGGGCTGTATGTGACGGTCTGGTTCGGCTCGAGAGTACTCCCCATATATTGGAACGAATAGGCGTCCTCGGGAGTGGTAGGCTCGGGCTCGCATGCCACCAGACCTACGAGGGAAACACTTATGGCCATCACGGCCAGATACTTGAACATGTTCTTCATAACTATAACTGTTTTTTAATGATTAATCCAATTTCAAGACTGCCAGGAAGGCGCTCTGCGGCACCTCGACGTTGCCCACCTGGCGCATGCGTTTCTTACCCTCTTTCTGCTTCTCCAACAGCTTGCGCTTACGCGTGATGTCGCCACCGTAGCACTTGGCCGTCACATCCTTGCGCACCTGACGCACCGTCTCGCGAGCAATAATCTTGCTGCCGATGGCGGCCTGGATGGCTACATCGAACTGCTGACGCGGGATGAGGTCTTTCAGTTTCTCGCACATCTTGCGGCCGATGGGATAGGCGTTGTCGACATAGGTCAGCGTGCTGAGGGCATCCACAGGGTCGCCGTTGAGCAGTATCTCCAGCTTCACCAGCTTCGAGGGCTGGTAGCCGTTCACATAGTAGTCGAACGAGGCGTAGCCCTTCGAGATGCTCTTCAGCTTGTCGTAGAAGTCGAACACCACCTCGCCCAGCGGCAAGTCGAAAGTAATCTCGATGCGGTCGGTGGTGAGGTAGTTCTGGTTCTTCAGTTGGCCACGCTTGTCCATGCAGAGTTTTATCACAGGCCCGATGAAGTCGGCTTTGGTGATAATCTGCGCGTGGATGTAAGGCTCGTAGACCTCCGCGATATTGTTGGGTTCGGGCATGCCCGAGGGATTGTAGACGTCGATCTCGCTGCCGTTGGTGAGTTTCACCTTGTACTGCACGTTGGGCACCGTGGTGATGACATCCATGTTGAACTCGCGCGTGAGGCGCTCCTGCACAATCTCCATGTGTAGCAGGCCGAGGAATCCGCAGCGGAAGCCGAAGCCCAGCGCCAATGAACTTTCCGGTTCAAAGGTGAGGCTGGCGTCGTTGAGCTGCAGCTTCTCTATGCTGGCGCGCAGCTCCTCGTAGTCGTCGGTGTCGACGGGATAGACGCCCGCGAAGACCATCGGCTTCACGGCCTCGAAGCCCTCGATGGGCTTCTCGCAGGGAGCGTCGACATGCGTGATGGTGTCGCCCACGCGCACCTCCTTGCTGCTCTTGATGCCGCTGATGATATATCCCACATTGCCGGCCGAGAGCTCCTTGCAGGGCTCCATGTTCAGGCGCAGCACGCCCACCTCGTCGGCGTCGTACTCCTTGCCTGTGCTGTAGAACTTCACGTGGTCGCCCGTCTTCAGCGTGCCGTTCATGATGCGGAAGTAGCTGATGATACCGCGGAACGGGTTGAACACCGAGTCGAAGACGAGGGCCTGAAGGGGCGCATTAGGGTCGCCCTCGGGGGCGGGGATGCGGTCGACGATGGCGTCGAGTATCTCGGGTACACCCATACCTGTCTTCGCCGAGCAGCGCAGGATGTCCTCGTGCTTGCAGCCCAGCAGGTCGACAATCTCGTCGGCTACCTCTTCCGGCATCGCGCTGTCGAGGTCAATCTTGTTCATCACCGGGATAATCTCAAGGTCGTTCTCCAGCGCCAGATAAAGGTTGCTTATCGTCTGGGCCTGTATACCCTGTGTGGCGTCGACCACCAGCAGAGCTCCCTCGCAGGCCGCGATGGCGCGACTCACCTCATAGCTGAAGTCCACGTGCCCCGGTGTGTCGATAAGGTTCAGTATATACTCTGACCTCCGACCTCCGACCTCCGACCTCGAATAGTTCATCTGTATGGCGTGGCTCTTGATAGTGATGCCGCGCTCCTTCTCCAACTCCATGTCGTCGAGCACCTGGTCCTGCATTTCGCGCTGCGAGACGGTGTTTGTCACCTCCAGCAGGCGGTCGGCCAACGTGCTCTTACCGTGGTCAATATGAGCAATTATACAAAAGTTGCGGATATTTTTCATCGGTGCAAAGATACACATTTTTTTCAACACAGAAGAGGTGCGGAAGCATAAAATAAAATGCCGCAAACAAAAAGGACATCCTTGGGTTCCTCGCCGAATCCTCCATCGGCGTTCCAGCCTTATTTTATCCGCATTTCAGCAAAAAATCGGGGCGAGGGTCGGTCGAAGGTCGGTCGAAGGTCGGTCAAATGTATTGTTTATCAGTCGTTTCAAATAGCTCTTGTAACGTCGGAATCACGCCGCAAAGATACGGCGAGTGCATTGCGGTTTACGAATTCTTCTGAAAAAAAACTTTTCCTGTGACGGTGTGACAGTGTGACAGTTCAAAATCTCGCTTTCCTACGCTTGGTTATTTCCATCGAAGGAAATTATTTTTGGTCAATTCGAATAATCTTCGTACTTTTGCATTCGATTTCAGCAGGAAATCGTCGAAGCGTTATGCCCGACTGCGAATAGGAACGTAGGAAATTTCTATTAAGTGAGCAGATGAGTATGACGGTTCGCGTGTATTAGCGTGGACTGTTCTCCCTTCTTCTCACAATGGCAATTCCTACGGCCTCTATTCAAAGAAGTGGTATACGGTGCCACGCTTTGTTTTTATTTATTGCTAAGGCACGGGCAAAAATGAAATAGAGAATGAAAATGGAAAAAAAGAAGTCTGCAGTGTTGTTTGCCATACTGGCAGCAGTGGCAATCCTTCTCGTATTGATTAGCAAACGTGTGCTGATATTCTTGATATGGATAAAAGGCAGTGTCGCTATTGCCATAGAAATGTTGCATAAATGGCTTATAGGGTTCATGGTGATATTCCTTATCGGTGTGATAGCATCGCTTATTTTGGCACGGCTAAAATCTCGCATTATGGAGGAAAAAAGTTATCGCAAACGCATGCTACAAACAAGTTTACTGCGTCACATACCTTTCTTTTTGGGAATAGTTACATTCATCTATTTGATTCAACTATACTCAACATATCTTCCACAAGCGGTTAAACAAGGAGAATGCATTGTGCTGATTGATGAATTTCCGCAGAAGATTTATAGTGGCTTCGGTACCGTGAAATACGAGTGCAGTAGGGACGAGCATCTCATTGGAGTTAGAGGGAATGACGGAAGTGAGAAAATCGTCGCTGTCTCCGACGCAAGCGAGGGACTACGGTCGGGATTGAATTTCATAATGTTTGACGAATATGGAATGATAAACGGCAAATATCAATATTTCCCTCCGTTTGGCGATTATGACAGAAGTGATATTATTGATTACTTCATGGAACAGAACGGCTGTTCGGACTTTGTTAATCTTTCGCCATTTAATTACAGATAATAACAAGAATAGATAGAAGATGTGCTGCAGTACAATTCGAAGGAATTGCACTGATGATTTATCATGTTGCTTTGCGGAAGCATGAAGCGGGTTTGAATCGGGGGTGAAATAGGTGGTTTTATACTCCTATTATTTAGCGGGAGAATATTGTAATTGTGCAATATTCTCCCGATATTTATATGGAGAATATTATTATTATTATTATGCGAGGTTCTCCATATATTTATACGGAATATATCTTGATGCACAGATATTTTCCCTATATTTTGTTGGAGAATATTTCGGCGAAAAAAGATTTGGCCGGATGGAAATTTGGGCGTATCTTTGGCTACGCCGACGTTACTTCATTTCGGAAATAGCAAAACAAGTTTTGCTATTTCGCTCAACTTTCGTAACTTTGCAAAAAAATTGACGACGATGAAAAGACCGAAGCAGGACAGATGGTACGGCGACCTGAAACGGTGGCGGCCGAAGGTGATAAGGACGCTGAAGCGGGAGCCGCAGCTGACGCTGGACGGGCTGTACAGGATGCCGTTCCGCGAGGTGCGCGAGTTCGACCCGCAGACGGGCGAGGGGCGCTACCGGAGCATCGAGTGGCCGCCGGAGCGGTCGGGCATCAGGATGATGGACGAGCTGCTGGCGTGGCTCGACGCGGGGTCGCCGGGGACGGTGCTGCGGTTCTGCGAGGAGCGCGGGCTGCGCTACCAGGACCTGGACGGGCTGGTGTTCTGCCTGACTGGGATGACGGGCGAGGATTTCCGCCTGACGTACCAGATGCGGATGGCGGACGACCTGATGCGGTACACGCGGATGACGCTGGCGGAGGTGGCGAAGAGGAGCGGCATCGGCTCGCCGCTGAACCTCAACCAGTCGTACCGCCGCGAGTACGACATGCCGCCGGGGGAACGCAGAAGGCGGCTGCGGCAGAAGGGGGACGCGGGGCGGTACCGCGTGTAACTGGTGGCGGACATGAATGCCCGCCCACACAACAAAACCTATACAACAAAAAAAGGAGTCCCGTTTGGAACTCCTTATAAAAAATGGGCGGCGACTTACTTTTCCACAAACAAGTGCAGTATCATCAGCGAGGGCGGGCTTAACTTCTCTGTTCGGAATGGGAAGAGGTGAACACCGTCTCTATAACCACCCAAAATAATGGTTTTGACTATCGGACAAGACAT